>NZ_JBZCNB010000001.1:0-980602 GCF_058269075.1 Arthrobacter sp. TJ-270
TACGCGGCGTACAAGGCTGCCACGGAGTTCAAGGGCAAGCCCACCGTGATCCTGGCCAAGACCGTCAAGGGCTACGGCCTCGGGCCGCATTTCGAGGGCCGCAACGCGACCCACCAGATGAAGAAACTGACCAACGCCGACCTCAAGGCCTTCCGCGACCACCTCCGCATCCCCGTCACGGATGAGCAGATCGACGCCGATCTCTACAACGCCCCGTACTACCACCCGGGTCCGGACGCACCCGAGATCCAGTACCTGCACGAACGCCGCAAGGCGCTCGGCGGCTACCTGCCGGAGCGACGCTCCAAGCACACCGCGGTAACCCTCCCAGGGGATAAAACTTACGAGGTTGCCAAGCGCGGATCCGGGAAGCAGCAGGCTGCCACCACCATGGCCTTCGTGCGTCTGCTCAAGGACCTCATGCGGGACAAGGAGTTCGGTAAGCGAATCGTCCCCATCATTCCCGATGAGGCCCGCACGTTCGGTATGGACTCGTTCTTCCCCACGGCGAAGATCTACAACCCCAACGGACAGAACTACCTATCCGTGGACCGGGACCTTGTCCTCGCCTACAAGGAATCCATTGAAGGCCAAATTCTCCACGCCGGCATTAACGAGGCAGGGTCCGTTGCAGCTTTCACCGCCGCAGGCACCGCCTACGCGACGCAGGGTGAGCCGCTGATCCCGATCTACGTCTTCTACTCGATGTTCGGATTCCAGCGCACCGGTGACTCCTTCTGGGCCGCCGGTGACCAGATGACCCGCGGATTCATCATCGGTGCCACCGCCGGACGCACCACCCTCACCGGCGAAGGCCTGCAGCACGCAGACGGACACTCACCCATCCTCGCCGCCACCAACCCTGCCGTCATCACCTACGACCCTGCCTACGGCTACGAGATCGGGCACATTATTCAGGATGGCCTCGAGCGGATGTACGGGGACGGCCACGCTGTATCCGGGTCTGACCCGAACGTCATGTACTACATCACCGTCTACAACGAGCCCATCATCCAGCCCGCCGAGCCGGAGAACCTCGACGTGGATGGACTGCTTCGCGGCATCTACAAGCTCAAGGACGGACACGCGGCGGAGAACACTCCGAGGTCGCAGATCCTCGCCTCGGGCGTGGCTGTGCCGTGGGCGCTTGAAGCACAGCAAATTCTCGCGGACGAGTGGGGAGTATCTGCCGATGTGTGGTCGGTGACCTCCTGGAATGAACTTCGTCGCGATGCCCTTGCCGCCGAGGAAGAGGCATTCCTCAACCCCGGCGCAGAAACCCACGTCCCGTTCGTCACGCAGCAGCTGGGCGAAGCACCCGGACCGATCATCGCCGTCACGGACTACATGAAGGCCGTACCCGACCAGATCCGGCAGTTCCTCCCCCAGGACTTCGCCACCCTCGGCGCCGACGGCTTCGGCTTCTCCGACACCCGCGCCGCCGCCCGCCGCTACTTCAAGATCGACTCACACTCCGTCGTCGTACGCACCCTGGAACTGCTCGCCAAACGAGGAGAGGTCGACCAGGACGCACCACGCCAGGCGATCGAGAAGTACTCCCTCCTCGACGTCAATGCAGGCACGACGGGTAATACGGGCGGGGAGTCCTAACCAACACCGCCGTAGCAGGACCCGCCGGCTCACGAGATGAGCCGGCGGGTCCTGCTCGGAGTTTAAGCCCACCTTTGTAGCCTTCGTACAAAATGGAGCCAGACGTACCGGAGCCGTATGCTCGATTCATGGCATCGCCCAACCCCCCTCGCGGGACATCCCTGCCCGCTCCGGATCCGGCCACGGTGGACCGGCTGAGGACGCAGATCGGCGCCCTCTCGACGACCACGCTGAAACAGCTTGATTCCTCCCTGCCGTGGTACCGCAGCCTGCGCCCGGATGAAAGATCCGCTCTTGGCCTGGTCGCTCAGAAGGGCATCGCGTCTTTTGTTAACTGGTACCAGAAGCCGGTGTCCCCAGCCTGGGTCCTCAGCGATGTTTTCGGAACGGCTCCGACGGAACTTACCCGCTCCATCAGTCTGCAGAAGGCACTCCAGCTCATCCGCGTCGTCGTGCAGGTGGTTGAAGACCAAGTCCCTGATCTCGCCTCTGACGCCGACCAGGGGCTCCTCCGCGAGGCCGTTCTCAGGTATTCCCGTGAGGTGGCTTTCGCGGCAGCTGACGTCTATGCCCGCGCGGCTGAAACCCGTGGATCGTGGGATACGCGTCTTGAAGCGCTGGTGGTGGATGCGATACTGCGAGGAGAAAGTTCTGACGCTCTTCGGTCCCGGATCGCAGCGGTGGGCTGGAAATCCCAGGCGCCGATCACGGTCATGGTGGGCACCTCACCAGCCGAGTCGAACGCAATGTTCCTCAATGACCTGCGCCGTACCACCGGCAGACTGGCTGAAGACACCCTCGTCGGCATTCAGGGCGATCGCCTCATCCTCGTCCTCGGAGGAGTACAGGACCGCGACAGTTCCTATGCAAGGCTGAGCGAACTGTTCGGACCGGGTCCGGTTGTCTATGGACCGGAATCAGCCTCACTCGTGGCGGCGAGCGGTTCCGCCCAGGCGGCGTTTGCCGGACTCACAGCAGCGCGAGCCTGGCCCTCCGCACCCCGTCCGGTCGCCGCTGACGATCTGTGGCCGGAGCGTGTCATCTCCGGCGACGATACCGCCCGCAAGGCGCTGCTACGCAACATCTACCGTCCTCTCGCCAACGCGCAGAACGGTCTGGAAGAAACACTTTCGGCGTACCTGGCACTTGGTCATTCCCTCGAAGCGACGTCCCGCGAACTTTTCGTCCATGCCAACACCGTCCGTTACCGCCTGCGACGCGTTTGCGACATCACCGGATGGGATCCACTGCTCCCCCGAGAGGCCTTTGTACTTCAGACAGCGCTTGTCATCGGACGCCTGGCACCCCCTCCCAAGGCCGCAGCAGAGCGGTCATCGGCAAGGGTGGATCGGACTGCTTCGTTGTAGACTTCCTACAAAGTGGCTTCGGGAGCTTGGTGCACCGGAACACCCTGCTAATGACCGCCCATTTGGAAAGCTTGATACGTGCTTGCAATTCTCTGCCCTGGACAAGGGTCCCAGTCCCCCGGATTCCTGACCCCATGGCTTGACCTTCCCGGCGTACGCGAGCATCTTGATGCCCTCAGCGAGGCCGCCGGCGTCGACCTGGTGCATCACGGCACCGTCTCCGACGAGGAAACAATTCGTGACACCGCCGTAGCGCAGCCGCTCATTGTTGCCGCCGGATTGGTCGTTGCCCGTGTACTCCTTGGTGATACGCCGCTCACGTCGGCAACCGTCGTGGCCGGGCACTCGGTGGGCGAACTGACCGCGTCGGCCGTGGCCGGAGCCCTGACCGAGCAGGACGCCGTCACACTTGTGCGCACACGGGCGCAGTCGATGGCTGCCGCGGCTGCGGTCACCCCGACGGGTATGAGCGCGGTTCTGGGCGGAGACCCGGACGACGTCGTCGCTACCCTTGAACGCCATGGGCTGACCGCGGCGAACGCAAACGGCGGTGGCCAGATCGTTGCGGCGGGTACGATCGAGCAGCTCTCCGCGCTGGCTGCAGATCCGCCGCAGAAAGCCCGCGTTATCCCGTTGAAAGTGGCCGGGGCCTTCCACACCCACCACATGGCGCCTGCTGTGGAAGCACTCGAGGAGCTACGGCCTTCCCTCACACCGGCCGAGCCCCTCGCCACACTGCTCTCCAACTACGACGGTGAACCGGTGGCATCCGGTGACCTGAATCTCGACAGCCTGATTGCCCAGGTGTCCCGTCCCGTCCGTTGGGACCTGTGCATGCAGCGGCTTCAGGACATGGGCGTTTCGGGTGTGCTTGAGCTTCCTCCAGCGGGTACCCTGACAGGGCTGGCCAAGCGCGGGATGCGCGGGACAGCCAGCCTCGCAGTAAAGACCCCTGAGGACCTGAGCGCGGCACGGGACTTCATGGCAGAACACTCCCGCACCCCTCCCCCGGCCGACGCACCCATTGCAATTGCAGAAGGAAACGCGTGACTACTCCTACTCTTCAACAGTCCCCGCTGCGGGAACATACCCGCATCCACGGCATGGGTATCTTCCGTCCGGAGGTAATCGTCACCAACGAGGACATCTGCCAGTGGATCGATTCCTCGGATGAGTGGATCCGCCAACGCACGGGCATTGTGACGCGACACCGCGCTGACAAAGACACCAGTGTCATCGACATGGGTGAGGCGGCGGCGCGGGCGGCCCTCGCTGACGCAGGCATTGAAGCGTCGCAACTGGGCGCTGTGCTGGTTTCCACCGTCACGCACCCGTATGCCACGCCCTCTGCCGCCGCGCAGCTGGCAGACCGCCTCGGCGCCACCCCGGCCCCTGCCTACGACATCTCGGCAGCCTGTGCCGGCTACTGCTATGGGATCGCCCAGGCCGACGCCCTGGTGCATGCGGGAACCGCTGACTACGTCCTCGTGGTCGGCGTCGAGAAGCTCTCCGATTTCATTGACAACACTGAACGGACCATTTCCTTCCTGCTCGGCGACGGGGCGGGCGCCGTCGTCATCGGCCCGTCCGATTCACCCGGCATCGGTCCCTCCGTCTGGGGTTCTGACGGCAGCAAGCACGAGTCAATCCGTATGTCCCATTCGCTGCTCGATGTGCGGGACCTTTCGCTTGCAGCGCTTGCAGACGGACCGGACGCGCTGTCAACCGCTGCCGAATCCGCAATTTGGCCCACCATGCTCCAGGACGGCCCCACGGTGTTCCGGTGGGCCGTATGGGAAATGGCGAAGGTTGCGCAGCAGGCGCTCGATGCTGCCGGCATCAAGGCCGAGGACCTGGTGGCGTTCGTACCGCACCAGGCGAATATCCGCATCATCGACGAGATGGTGAAGCAGTTGGGCTTGCCCGAACACGTGGCGGTAGCGCGTGACATTGTCGACGCCGGTAACACCTCCGCTGCCTCAATCCCGCTGGCGATGCATCGCCTCCTGTCCGAGAATCCGAACCTCAGCGGTGGTTTCGCCCTGCAGATTGGCTTCGGTGCTGGATTGGTATTCGGCGCCCAGGTGGTTGTCCTCCCTTAGTTTTCCACTTCAGGCCGCAGCCCGCGGCCTGATCAAACGGATCCGGTACGCACCGGAACACAGAGAAAAGGAGCCATCATGGCTAACAATGAAGAGATCCTCGCAGGACTGGCTGAGATCGTTAACGAAGAGACCGGCCTCGCCCCCGAGTCCGTCGAGATGGACAAGTCCTTCACCGACGACCTCGACATCGACTCCATCTCCATGATGACCATCGTGGTCAACGCGGAGGAGAAGTTCGGCGTACGCATCCCCGACGAGGAAGTCAAGAACCTCAAGACCGTCGGCGACGCAGTGGACTTCATCGCCAGCGCCCAGTCCTAGTGGCGTGCGGCGATGGCACGCTGATCCCGCCATCGCCGCCTCATCAGGCACATCTTCCAGCCTCATCAGGCACATCTTCCATACGGAAACAACGACGCATCAGAGAGTGAACCATGGCACGCAAAGTAGTCATCACCGGCTTGGGCGCCACCACACCCATCGGCGGCGATGTTCCCACCATGTGGGAGAACGCATTGAAGGGCATCTCGGGTGCACGCACGATCGAGGCCGACTGGGTGGCGGAGTATGAGCTCCCCGTAACCTTCGCTGCTCAGGTTTCGACCCCGGCAAGTGAGGTTCTGACCCGCGTCGAAGCCAAGCGGATGGACCCGTCCACCCAGTTCGCCGTGATTGCTGCCCGCGAGGCGTGGCGCGATTCCGGAATCGAAGAGGTGGATCACGACCGCTTCGCCGTAGCGTTTGCGACCGGCATCGGCGGCGTTTGGACGCTGCTCGATGCCTGGGACACGCTGAAGGCGAAGGGGCCTCGTCGCGTGTTGCCCATGACGGTTCCAATGCTCATGCCCAATGGTCCTGCGGCTGCCGTGAGCCTGGATCTCGGCGCGCGCGCTGGTGCACATACGCCCGTATCGGCGTGTGCATCCGGCACCGAAGCCCTACATCAGGGGTTGGAATTGATCCGTTCCGGCAAGGCCGACGTCGTCATGTGCGGTGGCGCCGAAGCTGCCATCCACCCGATGCCGATCGCTGCCTTTGCATCCATGCAGGCGCTGTCGCGCCGCAATGACGATCCCGAGCATGCCTCTCGCCCGTACGACATTGACCGCGACGGCTTCGTGATGGGTGAGGGTGCAGGAGCACTGCTTATCGAGGCGGAGGAACACGCCCTCGCCCGTGGCGCCCGGATTTATTGCGAGCTGGCGGGCACCTCGGTCACCGCCGACGCGTATCACATCACGGCGCCTGATCCCGGGGGTCTGGGTGCAACCCGGGCACTGAAAGCCGCGCTGTTCGATGCGCGGGTGCAGCCCTCGGACGTCGTCCATGTCAATGCCCACGCTACCTCCACGCCGGTGGGTGACCAGCCTGAGTATGTGGCACTGAAGACCGCTCTGGGTGACCAACTGGACTCGGTTGCCGTTTCGGCTACCAAGTCGCAAACCGGCCATCTGCTGGGTGCGTCGGGTGCAGTCGAGGCTGTGATGACTGTTCTTGCGGTCCACGACCGCCGGGCACCGCTCACCATCAACCTTGAGAATCAGGATCCGCAGATTCCGCTTGACGTGGTGACGTCGGCTCGTGATCTTCCTTCGGGCGATATTGTGGCGCTCAGCAACTCGTTCGGTTTTGGTGGCCACAATGCGGTCATCGTGGTGAAGAACGTCTAGCCTGCCGACATCCTTCAGACCGTGAATGAGGCCCGGGTACCTGTCGGTACCCGGGCCTCATTCTTGCGTTCAGTGGATGATTCTAGCCAACCTGGTGCAGCCAGCGTACGGGTGCGCCCTCTCCTGCATGGCGGAAGGGCTCCAATTCCTCGTCCCAAGACTCGCCCAGGGCAAGGGAGAGCTCGTGGTAGACCGCTGCCGGGTCGCCGGCTCCGGTCTCATAGGCGTACCTGATGCGGTCTTCGGAAATCATGACGTTGCCGTGAACGTCCGTGGTGGCGTGGAAAATTCCCAACTCCGGGGTGTGCGACCAGCGGCCGCCATCGGCCCCCGCGCTCTGCTCCTCGGTCACCTCGTACCGCAGGTGTGCCCAGCCCCGCAAGGCGGATGCCAGCTTGGCCCCTGATCCCTGTGCAGCTACCCAGGAGAGCTCGGCGCGAAACATTCCGGGCGCGGCAGGCTGCGGGGACCACTGCAGGTCCACACGCTGGTCAATGACCGATCCCACGGCCCACTCGATATGAGGGCACAACGCAGAAGGGGCTGAGTGAATATACAAAACACCGCGCGCCATCACAACAGACATTCCATCCTCCATAGCTGTAGGTACGTCTTCCCCAACGACCTTCAACCCTTGGTGGTACTGTCCCGTTGTTGCTCGGGTACGGTGTGCTCAGTCCTTAGATTTCGAACTACGCTTATTCTGCCCTATGAACGCAAATGGCGCCACTGTAATTACTCCCGCCGTATTCCGCGACTGCGGATAGCCGACGCGACGGTCAGGCGCGGGGGTGGGCCTGCTCATAACTGCGGCGGAGCCGGTCCACGGACACATGGGTATAGAGCTGGGTGGTTGCGAGGCTCCGGTGTCCCAGGAGTTCCTGTACGGCACGCAAATCCGCACCGCCGTCGAGCAGGTGCGTTGCTGCCGTATGGCGCAACGCATGCGGGCCGCTCGCGCCCGTGCCCTCGACTGTTAGAAGGAGTTTCTGGACGATCGACCTCGCCTGACGCTGGTCGAGGCGGTGCCCCCGCGGTCCCAGAAAGAGCGCGGCACCGCTGTCCGGCCTGGCCCATTGGTTCCTGCCGCGGGCCAGCCAGTCGTTGAGGGCTTGAGCAGCAGGCACACCGTATGGCACAGTACGCTCCTTGTTGCCCTTCCCCAGGACACGGATGGTCCGGCGGTCATGATCCACATCGTCGATGTCCAACCCGACCAGTTCACCGACGCGTATCCCGGAACCATAGAGCAATTCCAGCACTGCCCGGGCACGAAGCGTCGCGGGATCGCCTCCTATCGCCGCTTTCTGTGTGGCTACCAACAACGGTTCGAGCTGCGACTCTGACAGGACGTCGGGAAGACCGTTCTGCCGACGGGGTGCCTTCAGCCTGAGCGACGGGTTGTCACCGATGTATCCCTCGCGGGTGGCCCAAGCCAGGAAATTCCGCACGGTCGCTGCACGTCTGGCGATAGTCGCCCTAGATAGTCCCTGCTGATCGAGGGAAGCCAGCCATGACCTGAGACAGCTCAGATCCACTTCCGCAAGAGCCGAAATGCCGTGGGCACCCGAGAAGGACGCAAAGTCGTCGAGGTCACCGCGATAGGCGCGCACCGTGTTGGCGGACCGGTTCCGCTCTCGGGAGAGGTAGCTGATGAATCCGTCCGATTCGCGGACGAAGAGGGACGGAGGGCCGCTGCCGGGCGCTGCACTCATTCCCTGTCTCCCAACTCTTCCGCTGACGCGCCTGAACCTACTGTGCGTCACGATGGGGTGCCCATCAAGGAGGCGCACCGCCGATCCTTCGATGCTGCCGTACAAACTTGCGCCTTGGGAAAGGATCACGCCGCGGCGCCAGCGGTTACCGCGGCTTCCAACTCGAGCAACGCACGCTTCACGGCGACCCCAGCCGCGTAGCCCGTGACTGCTCCGCCCGCACCCACCACCCGATGCCCCGGGATGATGATCGATAGTGGATTGGCGCGCACCGCCGCACCGACAGCCCGTCCCATCGATTCATTGCCCAGGGCGCCTGCGATGTCCTTGTACGTGCGGGTCTCACCGTACGGGATGGCCGCGACCGCTTCCCAGACGGTGTGCTGAAACTCGGTCCCATTCACGAGCTCGTACGGTAACGGCTGGGCAACGGTTCCGCTGAAGTACCGCTGCAGCCAGTCACCCGTCCCACGGAATACTTCGGATGCGCTCTCCTCGTTAGGGGCTGGGGAATCATTCGACCCGCCCTCCGGAAAGCACGTGTTTTGTGATCCTTCTGCAAAGGGCAGCCCGAGGAGAACCGGAGAGGGCTCCGGCGAGTGATACTCATGGTAAAGACCGACCAATTTTTCATTTCGGGCCACAAGCACCAGTCCTCCTAAGGGGCTGTCGACAATCTTGAACGTATTCATAGGTGGTTCCTTTCTTCATGCCGGGTAATGCAGGGATCCTTCCGGCTGAATCTGTGAAGGGTGTCCGGTGGGAGCGGATCAACGTGGATGCTTCCGCCAGCCGCCGTCATCGGTACGTTGCGCAAGGCCGTCGGTCTCCAGGCGGCCGAGGCCTGCAAGGACACCGGGCACGCTGAGGCCAGCGACCACCGCGAGCTTGTCGACTGTGGAGGAGGCACGCACAGGCAGCGCGTCCAGAAGCAGCAAATCCTCCACGGTCAGGCCGTCATGCGGCGCCCGCTGCTCGGGGCGCTCCTCACCGGGCGTCGCTAGGAGGGGACCCGCGAGTTCAACGACCTCAGCAACGTCAGTGACGCAGATCGCGCTGCCGTCGCGAAGCAGTCGATGACAGCCAGCGGAATTGGGTGACTGGACAGGTCCGGGAACCGCTCCGACCGCCCGGCCCAGGTTGGCCGCGTGATGTGCCGTGCTGAGTGCTCCCGAGCGCCAGCGCGCTTCAACCACCACAGTGACTGAGCTGAGGGCGGCGATCAGCCGGTTCCGTTGAAGAAACCTGTAGCGCGTAGGTGATGAACCTGGCGGTACCTCGGAGATCAGCAGTCCGCGCTGGGCGATTTCCCGGAGAAGTCCCTCGTTCCCGGCCGGGTAATACCGGTCGATGCCGCAGGCAAGAACTGCCAAGGTGGGCAATGGATGGTGCTCCCCCGCTATTGCCAGCGCTCCCCGGTGTGCCTGCGCATCGATGCCGTAAGCGCCGCCGGACAACACGGTGTAGCCTCGCCCGATCAGGCCAGCGGCGAGTTCGGCGGTCACGGAAGCTCCGTAGTTGGTGCTATCCCGCGAACCGACCACTGCCACTACCTGCTCCTGTGACGGGATGGCAACGGCATTCTGCCCGCGAACCCACAAACACAGAGGTTCTTCCAACTGGAGATCCTTCAGAGCCTGAGGCCACCAGTCCGATTCGGGGGTGAGCAGGGTTCCGCCGAACCGGCGCACGGTTTCGAGGTCCCTGAGCGGTGCAAGAGTCTCGGCGCGTGTCCGCCATCGATCAAGTGCCTGTGTGAGCGCGTCTGTTCTCATCCGGTGTCCGTTCGCGGCCAGCACGTCGAGGAATGCCCGGTGCAGCCGAGGACCACAGGTTGTGGTGCCCGTAGCTATCTTCAGGGCCTCAACGGGACCTGCAGCGGACACGAGCGCCAGCCCGACATTGTCGGATGGTTCCAACAGGCGCGCGAGAGCTGCACGCGCCACTTGCTCTTCGCTCCACCCGGAAGCGTTCATGCTGCGTCCTCCTGGGTGCGGAAGATCAGCGCTGTTGTGACGTCATCGCAGTTGGGCGAGGCCCTTCCGGCCAGATCAGCGATTGTCCAGGCGACTCGCAGGACCCTGTCGTAGCCGCGTTTGGTGATGGCAGCCTGCTCCATTTTCTTGTCCACGGATTCGGTTGCCTTCCTGGTAAGCCGGAGTTCGTTGTGCAGAAGTCGGGCGGGGATCTCGGCGTTGGTGGACAGTTCCCAGCGGCGTAGCCGCTCGTGCTGCGCCGCTCGGGCAGCGGCAACGCGCTTTGCGACCGCAGCGCTGGATTCTGCCGCGGCAGACCCGGAGAAATCCTTGAGGGACACTCGGTGTACTGCCAGTTGCAGGTCGACCCGGTCAAGGAGAGGCCCGGACAGCCGGTCGAAGTAGCGCCGGCGCTGCTGCGCGGAACACCTGCAATCCATTCCCTTACCGGTGGCCAGCCCGCACGGGCAGGGATTGGCCGCGAGCACGAGCTGGAACCGCGCGGGGTAGGTGGCCGTTCCGGCTGCCCGGTGTAGCACTAATTCCCCGCTCTCCAGGGGTTCCCGGAGCGCATCGAGAATGCGGCGCTGGTATTCCGGCGCCTCATCAAGGAACAGGACGCCACGATGCGCACGTGAGGCTGCGCCCGGACGGGGGATTCCGCTGCCGCCCCCGATGATCGATGCCGCGCTGGCGGTATGGTGTGGGCTCTCAAAGGGCGGCCGACGACGTAATTCCCGGCACGATTCGGCGCTCCCGAGAGAGTGTATGGCTGTCACTTCCATCGCCTGCTTGTCCGAGAGATCCGGAAGTATCCCGGGCATGCGCTCCGCCAGCATGGTCTTTCCCGCACCGGGCGGACCAACCATCATCAGGTTGTGTGCTCCAGCGGCGGCTACCTCCACTGCGAATCGTGCCTCCGACTGGCCCGCCACATCAGACATGTCCTTGGGGACGAGAGCAGCACTCACACGAGACCCTGACGAAAGCTCCGACGCCTGCGGTACAGGAAGATCGACGGAGGCTGGATCCGCTCCGAACGCCAACGCCACTTCGGCAAGGGAGTCATAGCTTCTCACCTCAGCGCTCGGTACGAGAGCCGCTTCCGCCGCGTTCCCGCCGGCAACGACCACGCTGGTGAAACCGGCCGCCACCGCAGCCATCACTGCTGGAAGCACCCCGCGGATGGGCCTGAGGCGCCCGTCCAGACCCAGCTCGGCAAGGAAAACGGTACGGCCGCAGTTGCGGACGTCTCCCGCCGCTGCCAAAGCAGACATAACGATGGCAAGGTCGAAGCCCGAACCTCTCTTGGGCAACGACGCTGGAACCAGGTTCACCGTGATCTTCCGGCGTGTGAGTGGGAGCCCTGCGTTTCTCGCCGCTGCCCTGATTCGCTCCTTTGCCTCGGAAAGCGAAGCGTCGGGCAGCCCGAGGAGGACAAAGGCGGGGAGAGTTTGCCCGATGTCCGACTCGACCTCAACGATGTAGCCGTTCAATCCCACCAGTGAAACGGCGTAGGTGCGTCCAAGTGGCATCAGCTCACCGCCCGCAGGTGCTCGATGGCAGGTTGACCGGTGCCGTCATCCACGATGGCGACTGCGTCCACGCGAAACCCGGAGAACCGGAGATCATGTGCCCGCGCCCAGCGTGATGCCAACAGATACAGCCGTTCCAGTTTCCCGGGCGTGATCGCTTCCAGCGGGTGACCGAATGCCTCGGAGGACCGCGTCTTGACTTCAACGACGACCAGCGTGGCGCCCTCAAGCGCTACAAGGTCAATCTCGCCGATCGAGCACCGCCAGTTGCGGTCGATGATCCGGAGCCCGCCGTCCTCCAGGTAACGGGCCGCAAGGTCCTCGCCCCGCTTACCCAGCTCATCCTTGGTTCTCATAAAAACACCTCCGGTACCAGCGTGTTGCAACTGGTACCGGAGGTGCCGGAGTTTGGGGTCTATGTGGGAAACTGCAGGAAAGCCACCGGGTTGTGGAGCGGCAGTCAGCTGCCCAGCGAGCCGTCCTTGGGAAGCGGGATGTCATCGCTCTTCGCCAGTTCCTCGACGTTCACATCCTTGAAAGTTATGACGCGCACCGTCTTGACGAAGCGGGCGGAGCGGTACACGTCCCACACCCAGGCGTCATTCAACGTGAGATCGAAGTAGATTTCGCCGTCCGCCGAGCGCGCCTGCAGGTCAACGTGGTTGGCGAGGTAGAACCGCCGCTCCGTTTCGACCACGTAGTTGAAAAGGCTGACGACGTCGCGATACTCACGGTAGAGCTGCAGCTCCATGTCGGTTTCATAGTTTTCGAGATCTTCGGCGCTCATGAACCCATCATCCCCCAATTTCTGCGGCAGTCATGCCGGTATCCGCGCTCATGCTGCCAAGGCGCCAGGTCCGCCGATGTTCGACGCAGGGTCCGAGCCCGTCAATTGCAGCCCGGTGGGCAGCGGTTGCATAACCTTTGTTCACTTCCCAGCCATACCCGGGATACTTCTCTGCGAATTCCACCATGAGCCGGTCCCGTTCCACTTTCGCCAGGACACTGGCCGCGGCAACGCTCAGGCACTGCATATCAGCCTTGATCCGGGTATGAACGGGGGCATCGCAGCTGGCTTCTTGGATATCGACGTCGTCGAACAGTGAACCCTGGGAAGTGGGTGCCAGCCAATTGTGGTTACCGTCCAGGATGACCGCATCCGGCCGGACTACCCGTGTGGCCTGTGCCCATGCACGGTTCCCGGCGGACCGCAGCGCCGCCATGAGGCCGACGGCGTCGATCTCCGCAGCGGTCGCGTGACCCACGCCATAGGCCACTGCCCACCGCTGTATTCTCGGCACCAGCGCTTCCCGATCCGGCGCACTGAGCAGCTTGCTGTCCCGGACCCCGCGCAGGCCTTTCACTGCTGCGAGGTCAACGACTACGAGGCCGACAGTAACCGGTCCTGAGAGTGCGCCCCTCCCCACCTCGTCACAACCTGCGAGGAAACGGAGCCCCTCATCAAGGAAGGAGCGTTCATAGCGCAGCGTTGGGGCTTTTCCGGTCACGGCGTCGACTGATCCCGTCCGGTGCTGCTCTGGGGAGCATCAGGAACGTCGGCGAAGACGTCAGGGTAGTTGCCCAGGAAGCCCATGCGGTTCAGGGGCCATGCGATGACGGCTGCCTTGCCCTCGATCTCATCCACGTCGATGAATCCCCCACCGGACTTGCCGGTGTTCGCTCGGGAGTCCGCCGAGGCATTCCGGTGGTCGCCCATGACCCAGATCTTTCCTTCGGGCACGGTCACATCGAAAGGCGTGTCCGAGGGGTTGGCGCCCGGGAACAGGTACGGCTCATCGAGGGGCTCACCATTGACGGTGAGTCGGCTCTCGGCGTCGCAACATATCACCCGGTCACCTTCGAGACCGATGACCCGCTTGACGAGATGCTGCTGGGACTCATCCGGCAGGAGCCCGACGAATATGACGGCGTCCTTGAACCAGTTGCTTGTCGCAGTTGCGGCCGCTGACTCGGGGAGCCAGCCCTCGGCATCGCGAAAGACAACGATGTCGCCGCGCTTCAGCTCGAACGGTTGGGGAACCAGCTGGTTGACGAAGATACGGTCATCGACCTCGAGGGTGTTCTCCATGGAACCCGAGGGAATGAAAAACGCCCGGAAGAGGAACGTTTTGATGAGGAAGGAAAGCAGCAGCGCGACCGCGACAATGATGACGATTTCCTTGGCCCAGCTGCCCAGGCTGCGGACCGCGGACCTGCGAGAGGACGCCTCCTCGGCGGCACCATCGAAACGCGGCGCGCCTGCGGGATCTTCCGCGCCGTCGTTCGGGGTCCCGGAGTGGGCTTTAGCCATTATGTGTGGTTCCTCTGCTGTACGTTCGGTGTAGGACCGGCCGAGGGTGACCGATCAGCGGGGCGCGGGACTATGGTGGAGCGGTCAAGAGGCCAGATCACGTGGGTGGCGCGGCCGATGACCCGTTCCTCGGAGACGAGGCCACCGCCCGGTGCGCCGAGCAGGCCTCGTGAGTCGAAGGACTCCGATCGGTGATCGCCCATGAGCCACAACTTACCCTCTGGGACCACGACCTCGAACTCCGTTTCGCTGGCAGTGTCCATGGGGAAAACGTAGGGCTCCTCGAAGGCGTTCCCATTGACGGTCAGCCTTCCGCTGGAATCACAGCATGCGACCGTGTCACCGCCCATTCCGATTACCCGTTTCACATATGTGGTCTCGGAGGACCCCAGGCCAAAGAAGCGGGCCGTATCTGTCAGCCTCTGCCCGAGTCCGCCGTGACCGAGCGGTGCGAATGATCCCCTGCCATCGAAGACGACGACGTCGCCCCGCCTGATGTCGCCGAACGCATAGTCGGTGCGCGAGACAAGGACCCGGTCGTCTTCCTCGAGCAGTGGTTCCATCGACCCGGACGGGATGTAGAACACGTCAGCCAGGAGCGCACGGACGGCAATGATGGCGACACACACGAAAGCCACGGTAAAGAAGGCGAAGCGCCAACCCGCAATACCGGGCCAGCGCTTCGACGGCTGCCTGGGTGCTTTCCGTGCAACGGAAAATTCAGGCATGAGAAAGGAAAAGAGTTACTTGGCGGTCTTCGGATCGCGCTTTTCCTTGATCTTTGCAGCCTTGCCGCGAAGATCACGCATGTAGTAAAGCTTCGCGCGACGTACGTCACCCTTGCTGACAACCTCGATCTTGTCGATCACCGGAGAGTGCACCGGGAAGGTACGCTCAACACCGACACCGAAGCTGACCTTGCGGACCGTGAAGGTCTCGCGAACGCCGTCACCCTGGCGGCCAAGAACGAAGCCCTGGAAAACCTGAACACGGGTGTTCTTGCCTTCAATGATGTTCACGTGAACCTTGAGGGTGTCGCCCGCACGGAAATCGGGGACGTCGCTGCGCAGCGATGCTGCATCCACATTGTCGAGAATATGCATTTGATTGCTCCTGGTGAACGCCACAGGTCATTCACGTTGGTCACAACGACGAAGACCTGCACGCAGGCAATTGCCGTTGAAGATTAGTACCGGCGCGCCCTTTGGCGAATGCCGGTGTGCCTTCCTGTTGGCTACGCTCCCCCTGTGGCAGGTGCGTACCAGTTGGCACGAGCTTCAATTATGCCACAGGCAGCGCTTCACCTGGAATCGGACGACGGCGGTGCAGCCGGCCGCACCTTTCCTTCGACGAGCGCGTAACCCTCCTCGGAGAGGACTCTCAGGTCGGCAGCATCCAACGTGCCGGCGCCGAGCTTTTCCAGAAGATCCGGCCGGCGGTTTGCCGTCCTGCGCAACTGCTCATCCCTGCGGTACCGCGCTATACGGGCATGGTTGCCGCTGAGGAGCACATCCGGGATGTCCAGGTCCCGCCAGGACGAGGGCTTGGTGTAGACGGGATATTCCAGCAGGCCGTCGGAGTGCGACTCCTCGACGAGGGACTCCGGGTTACCGACCACTCCGGGAAGCAGCCGCGCCACCGCCTCGACCATTGCAAGGACCGCCACCTCACCGCCGTTCAGAACATAGTCACCCAGACTGAGTGGACGCACATCGAACGATTCTTCGGCCCACTCGATCACCCGTTCATCGATGCCCTCATAACGACCGCACGCAAACACCAGATGTTCTTCCCGGGCCAGTTCGTGCGCCATCGCCTGAGTGAAAACTGCTCCAGCCGGTGAGGGAACCACCAGGACCGGGCGCGACTCTCCGCGCACGCTCTCGAGTGCCTGAGCCCACGGCTCCGGCTTCATGACCATCCCTGCGCCGCCGCCGTACGGAGTGTCATCGACCGTGCGGTGCCTGTCGGTCGTGAAGTTCCGGAGATTATGAACGGAGAGGGTGAGCAGCCCGTCCTGCCGAGCCTTCCCGATTAGCGAGAGATCCAGGGCGGCGAGGTACTCCGGAAAGATACTGACGACGTCGATACGCACTAGCTGCCGTCAGCCTTCTGCTCATCGCTGATACCCTCTTCCTGATCGAGCTCTTCCTGATTGTGCTCTTCCTGATTGTGCTCTTCCTGATCGGAGTTTGCCTCTTCGGCGTCTGCCTGGTTGGACCCGGGAAGGTTCAGCTCCAGCAGGCCCTCCGGCGGGGTCAGGAGCACGAAGCCGCCCTCGACGTCGACCTCGGGAACAATTTCCTCGACGAAGGGCACCAGGATCTCCTCGCCGTCGGACCGCTCAATGATGAGCAGATCCTGGACCGTCATGGTGCGCAGCGCGCTGACCCTGCCGACGACCTCGTTTCCAACGCGAGCCTCGAGCCCCACCAGCTCGTGCTCGTACCAGGCGTCATCTTCGTCGTCGGCAGTCTCATCGGACTCGATGAAGAGCTTCGCGCCCCGCAGCACCTCGGCCGCATTTCGGTCAGCAACTTCCTCAAAGCCAAGAACGAGAATTTCCTTGTTCCATCGTGCGCTTGAGACGGTAAGCGGCCCATGCGCTGCCGGCTCGACACGGAAGACAGCTCCGGGTTCGAAGCGCTCCTCGGGTGCGTCTGTGAAGAGCTGGACGGTTACTTCACCCCGAATGCCGTGGGGCTTTCCGATACGGGCGACCTGCAGATCCATGGGTTCTCCGGTGTATAGGTGGCGTGTCAAAACAGTAAAAAAGTCCGGCCCCAACACCTGCGTGGTGGGGCCGGACTTCAGGAATTTGTGCTGCTGATCAGCGGCGGCGGTCAGTGTCCACGACATCGACCCGCACCGGCTCGCCATCCGCGAGGGCGGAAATGACGGTGCGCAATGCGCGTGCCGTTCGACCCTGACGGCCGATCACGCGGCCGAGGTCTTCCTGATGGACGCGCACCTCGAGGGTCTCACCACGACGGTTCGACTTGGAGGAAACCTGCACATCATCAGGGCTGTCCACGATTCCGCGGACTAGGTGCTCCAGCGCTTCAGCGAGCAACTTACTCGGCCTCGGTAGCTTCAGCCTCGGACTCGTCAGCCTTCTTGCTCTTCGGGGTGATGGCCTCAGGCACAATGACTGAGCCCTTCTCAGGAGCCGTGAAGGACTCCTTGGGAGCCTTGGTCTTCAGGGTGCCTTCCTGGCCCTCGATGCCCTTGTACTTCTGCCAGTCACCGGTGATCTTCAGGATCGCGGCAACCTGCTCTGAGGGCTGTGCACCGACGCCAAGCCAGTACTGTGCACGGTCCGACTTGACCTCGATGAACGAGGGCTCCTCGGTGGGATGGTACTTGCCGATTTCCTCGATGGCGCGTCCATCGCGCTTTGCGCGGGAGTCCATGACGACAATGCGGTAGTACGGTGCGCGCATCTTACCGAAGCGCTTCAGGCGAATCTTTACGGCCACTTGTGTGGTCACTCCTTGTTGATCAAAAGGGCGAACTCCGGTTTCTGCTCCCGTGGGGCGGGCCATACATTTTGGAGTCCTAGAGGACACAATGCGCGCAGAGAGAGGGGCTGCGCGGATTGGGTACGGATCCATTGTGCCAGAAGTTCATGCATAGTGGCGACTTCGCGCAGTATCGGTCGCGTCTTACCGCACAGCTACGCGGAGCTTGTTCCGCCACGGGTCTTCGAAGCGCAGCTCCAGACCGGTGTGGTGGTGCCCGATACCGGCGCCCTTCAGGCGCTCGGCAAGCGCCTCGACCTCATCGGTGTGGGGCACCCGGATGAGGACTTCCCCGAGCCCGAGGGTGTCCTTGCGGGGGCCGGCACCGCGGCTGTTCCACACGTTCATTGCCATGTGGTGGTGGTACCCGCCGGCGGAGACGAACAATGCCTGGCCGTGCCAGCCGGCAGTCCGCTCGAATCCGAGTGTGTTGACGTAGAACTGTTCCGCGGTCTGTACGTCACCTACCTGCAGATGAACATGCCCGACGCCGGCAGCCGCCTGCTGCTGATGCGCCACGGACTCTTCAGTGAGGTTGCTTTCGAGGTATTGCCTTGGCGGGAGCGGCGCGTTGTCCATGACGACGGTGCGCCGGCCCTCGCTGATGGTCCAGTCCCAGGTGTCACGCGGCTTGTCGAAGTACAGTTCGATCCCGTTTCCTTCCGGATCCGAGAAATAGAATGCTTCACTCACGAGGTGGTCCGCACTTCCCACATACCGCCCTTCGGCGGACTGTGCTGCCTGTGCGGCGGACGCCACCGTAGCTGCAAGGTCGGCACGGTCGGCGAACAACAGCGCGGTGTGGAAGAGGCCGGCCTCCGTGGGTGCTGGCAGCCTCAGCCCGGCTGCGGGAGCCAGATGAATCAACCGCTCGTTTCCGCGGCCGAGGTAAAGGCCGCCGTCGGATTCGGCAATATCAATGAGGCCGAGCGCGCTTCGGTAGTAGGCGGCCATACGGTCGAGATTTCCAACTTTGAGCATCACGGTGCTCATAGCGGTCTCCGCCGGCATCAGGTCTTGTGCATTCATGGTGTCCTCCAAGCATGTGGTTCATTTACCACAACTACTTGAAGATTAAACTTATTCCCGTTGACCCCGGAATATCAATGGCTGGTGACGAACTCACGGATGAGGGCATTGCCCTCATCCGTATCCTGCGGACGATGTCCGCCTCCAACAACCCTGTGGACGGCACCGGTCCCCGCGAGGTACTCCGCCACCTCTTCATAGAGCGGCTCCCAGCCACCGGTCAGCACGAGAGTGGGCACACCGGGAACAATCGTCAGCGGCGCCGTCCAGGGCGGTGTCTGGAGCCGGAGACGCCGGGCACGGTGACGGTCTTCGGCGGTATTGATCGGCTGCGGTTCCGAATCGAAGACCGCCCGCGCGAACTCGCGGTGAAATTCCTCATCAGTCAGGTCCGCTGCACGGGCGAACAAAGGCTCCACCCGGGCACGGTGCGCCGCTGTTGCAGGCAACTCCTCTGTAAGGGACAGGCACGCGGGTTCCGCAAGAATGAGCGACCGCACCAGCACTGGCCGCTCAACCGCAAGCATCATCGCAGAAACAGCGCCCTGCGACGCCGCCACAAGATGACCGCCCTCCCCCAGTGCGTCCTCGAGGATTCGCAGGTCCGCTGAGAAGTCTGTTGGGAGCGGAGCCGCAACGGGATCAAAACCGTGGCGCCGCACGAAGAGGCAGTCAAACTCGAGCGCCATTCCGTGTTGCCTCGGCCAGGCCGCCGCACCGAAGGTTCCCGCGCCATGCACGAAGGTAACGCGATCGCCTTTCATGACCTCAACCTAGCTGCCGCGCCGGACATACCTGGCCGGCCGGCGTCACGACCGTCGGGACGGTCTATTTCCCGAGAAACTTCTCGAACCCCTTCGGAAGGTTCAATGACGCCGGGTCGAAGTCGTTCTGCTGGCCGAAGGCTGCACCGGTGGGAACGGACGCACGCTGACCGTTCCGGCGAGCCTCCGCGGCAGCAGCCTCCTGAGCGGCCTTCGCGGGATTGCCCGAGCGCGGCTTCTTCTTCCCCTTGGCGTTCGCCTTGCCCTTCCTTGCACCACCATTGAAGCCACCCGGGCCCGGTACACCCGGCATACCGGGAATGCCGCCACCGGCAGCCATCTTGCGCATCATCTTCTGCGCCTGACCGAAACGCTCCAACAGGCCGTTCACCTCGGAGACGTGGACACCGGAGCCGCGCGCGATACGGGCGCGCCGTGAGCCGTTGATAATTTTTGGAGCAACCCGCTCATGCGGGGTCATGGAGCGGACGATTGCCTCGACACGGTCAATCTCGCGCTCGTCGAAGTTCTCCAGCTGCTGCCGCATGTTGGCGGCACCGGGCATCATCATGAGCATTTTCTTCATGGAGCCCATGTTGCGGATCTGCTGCATCTGCGCGAGGAAGTCGTCGAGGGTGAAGTCTTCCTGATCGGCGAATTTCTTCGCCATCCGGGCAGCCTCGTCCTTGTCCCACGCCTGCTCCGCCTGCTCGATCAGGGTGAGGATGTCGCCCATGTCGAGGATGCGCGAGGCCATGCGGTCAGGGTGGAACACCTCGAAGTCCGTCAGTGCTTCGCCGGTGGAGGCAAACATGACCGGCTTGCCCGTGATGGATGCGACCGAGAGTGCGGCACCGCCGCGGGCGTCGCCGTCGAGCTTGGTCAGGACGACGCCCGTGAAGTTGACGCCCTCGTTGAAGGCCTGGGCAGTGTTCACTGCGTCCTGGCCGATCATTGCGTCAATGACGAAAAGCACTTCGTCCGGGTTGACGGCGTCGCGGATATCGGATGCCTGCTGCATGAGCTCGGCATCGATGCCGAGGCGGCCGGCTGTGTCGACGATGACGACGTCGTGGAGTTTGGTCCGTGCCTCGGCAACGCCCTGGCGGGCTACCTCCACGGGGTTGCCGGTGGCGGCCTCGAACTCGGAGCTGACACCCGGATGGGGAGCGAAGACAGGAACGCCGGCGCGCTGCCCGTTGACCTCCAGCTGCTTGACTGCGTTGGGCCTCTGGAGGTCACACGCCACCAGCAGGGGGCTGTGCCCCTGCCCCTTGAGCCATTTAGCGAGCTTTCCCGCGAGGGTGGTCTTACCCGCACCCTGCAGGCCGGCCAGCATGATGACCGTCGGCGGGTTCTTGGCAAGGCGGAGCCGGCGTGTCTCGCCGCCGAGGATGCCGACGAGCTCCTCGTTCACGATCTTGACGACCTGCTGCCCCGGATTCAGCGCCTGGGAGACTTCCAGTCCGAGGGCGCGTTCCTTGACCTGCGCGGCGAAGGCGCGCACCACCGGTACGGCGACATCCGCGTCGAGCAGCGCGCGACGGATCTCGCGGACCGTTGCGTCGACGTCGGCCTCCGACAGACG
This sequence comes from Arthrobacter sp. TJ-270, assembly GCF_058269075.1. NCBI lineage: Bacteria > Bacillati > Actinomycetota > Actinomycetes > Micrococcales > Micrococcaceae > Arthrobacter > Arthrobacter sp. TJ-270. Next base: position 21,193 of record NZ_JBZCNB010000001.1, read on the forward strand.
GCCCTTGCCGCGAAGGTTTTTGAAGGTCGCTGTCAACCGGTCTGAGAGTGAATTGAACACGGTGCGTGAACTGCTTTCCTCGAACGGAGTGGATTCAACTTCTAGGGTATCAACTGGGTTCGCTCCCACGGGCAGCAGACAGCCACCCCCTGGCAGTGGCAGGGTGTAAGGGTGACTACTCATGCGATTGACGAAAAGGCATCCGGGCAACAGTTCCGGGGGCAGACAATTCGTACACTGCTGATTCTTGGGGCCTCAGGCGACCTGACGGGCCGGCTGCTGCTGCCCGGGCTTGCCCGGCTGGTCAGGCACGGAAAGGCCGAAGGCCTGGCCCTGGTGGGAGCAGGATCCGATGTCTGGAACGCGGAAGACTGGCAGGAGCGACTGGCCACGTCATTCGCCGCTGCATCGCCAGACTCCGGCACACGGGACGACGGCGGAGCCCTGCAGCAGATTTGCGCCGCCAGTACCTATCATCAGGTCGACGTCACAGCGAAGGGTGCGCTGGCGGAGCTCATCGCCGGGTTGGAGCCCCCGGTAGCAATCTATTTCGCACTGCCGCCGGCTGTCAGTGAAAGAGCCTGCGCCACGCTCGAGCCGGAAGATCTCCCGGACGGCTCCCGCCTGGTGATGGAGAAACCGTTCGGCACGGACACGGAATCGGCAACCCGGCTGAACACAATCCTGAGCCGGCTGGTACCTGAGGACCATATCCACCGTGTTGACCACTTTCTCGGCAAAGCCACGGTGCTGAATATCCTCGGCCTCCGCTTCGCGAACCGGCTGTTGGAACCGGTGTGGAACAGTCTCCACATCGATTCAGTGGACATTGTGTTCGACGAGAAGCTGACGCTAGAGAACCGTGCACGCTACTACGACGGCGCCGGCGCCCTGCGAGACATGATCCAGAGCCACCTCTTGCAGGTGATGGCCCTTCTCGCTATGAATGCGCCGTCGACCCTGCACGAACGGGACCTGCGGGATCATATCGGTTCCGTGCTGAGGGCCAGCTCGGTGCATCCGGACTTCCGGGCCAGTACCCGGCGTGCCCGTTACACCGCCGGAAGCATCGATGGACGCGACGTCCCGAACTACGTGGACGAAGACGGCGTCGACCCGTCCCGCGGAACCGAGACGCTCGCTGAAATAGTGGTGTCCATCAACAACGACCGTTGGGCCGGGGTGCCGTTCCGGTTGCGGTCAGGAAAGTCGCTCGGCCGGACCCGCAAGGAAGCAGTGATCACTTTCAAGCCGGTCAACCACCTCCCCGATGGCTTCACCGGGGTTGGCTCCCCCACCCGGCTCCGGATCGGATTCGGACCGGACACGCTCGAGCTGGACATCGACGTGAACGGACCCGGTGACGTGTTCTGCCTGGACCGGGCAACTTTGCAGGCAGAGTTGAACGCCTCAGACCTCCTCCCCTACGGAGAGGTTCTGGACAGCGTACTCTCGGGTGACCCCACGCTATCCGTTCGTGGGGATACCGCTGAGGACTGCTGGCGCATTGTGGAGCCGGTACTCGCTGCCTGGGACGCAAACGAGGTTCCGATGGACGAGTATCCTGCCGGGTCCGACGGCCCACCGAACTGGTAAGCAGCGACTCATCGGTTGCGCTGCGCCCCTGTGCAGCAACAAAGGTCAGGCCACGTGCTGAACACGTGGCCTGACCTTTGAGTACGGTTTATCAGAGGGCTGCTTCGCCTCTTTCGCCCGTGCGGACGCGGACTGCGTCCTCAACGGGCAGGACCCAGACTTTGCCGTCCCCGGCGCGGCCTGTGTTGGCTGTCGAGACGAGCACGTCCACGATGTCGGTGACCGAGGAGTCCGAAACCAGTACCTCGACCCGGGCCTTCTGCAGCAGGTCAACGGTGTATTCCGCGCCGCGGTAGACCTCCGTGTGCCCACGCTGGCGGCCATAGCCGCTCGCCTGGCTGACGGTGAGGCCCTGGACTCCGTAGTTCTCGAGGGCTCCGCGAACACTATCCAACTTGTCAGGACGAACGATCGCTGTAACTAGTTTCATGAGTTCACCTTCTGCTCGGCCTGATCGGCGACGGGAGCCTGACTGGTTGCGTGGAACGGGTGGAACTGTCCTCCAACGCCCAGCCCACCGAATTCGTAGGCGGTTTCTGCGTGTTCGGAGAGGTCAACGCCCGATACCTCGTTGTCAGGAGTGACCCGGAAACCAATGGTCTTGTGGATTGCCAGACCGATCAGAGCCGTCATCACCGCGGACAGCGTGACCGCTACGAGCACGGAGACGATCTGTGCGACCAGCTGACCGGCACCGCCGCCATAGAACAGGCCGCCGCCTTCGCCATCAACCGGCATTGCGATGAAGCCGATGGCGATGGTTCCCAGTGTGCCGGCCACCAGGTGCACGGCCACCACATCGAGCGAGTCGTCAAAGCCGAGCTTGTACTTCAGGCTCACGGCCAGCGCGCATACTGCGCCGGACACCAGTCCAAGTCCGATTGCGCCGATAGGGCTGACGCTTGCACAGGCCGGTGTGATCGCAACGAGACCGGCGACGATACCGGAGGCTGCACCGAGGGAGGTGGGGCGGCCATCGCGGAAGCGTTCAGTGACGAGCCAACCGACCATCGCCGCTGCCGGTGCTGCCATGGTGTTGACCCAGATCAAGCCGGCTTCCTCGGCAGTACCCGCGGCACCGCCGTTGAAACCGAACCAGCCGAACCACAGCAGTGCTGCGCCAAGCATGACCAGGGGAACGTTGTGGGGGCGGTGTGCCGGGTCCTTGCCGAAGCCCTGACGCTTGCCGAGGATGATCGCGAGGACCAGGGCGGCAACGCCTGCGCTGATGTGGACGACGGTTCCTCCGGCGAAGTCGATAGCCTCACCGACCGCACTGCCGATGGCGCCTTCGGCGCTGAGCAGGCCGCCTCCCCACACCATGAATGCGAGTGGGCAGTAAACGGCGGTGACCCAGATGGGCACGAAGAGCGACCAGGCACCGAACTTGGCCCGGTCTGCGATGGCACCGCTGATGAGTGCAACTGTGATGATCGCGAACGTTACGCCGTACCCGGCGCCGATCATGTCTTCCGTCCCGATGAGTCCTTCAAGCCCGAATGAGGCGAAGGGATTTCCGAAGAGCTGGGCGACGCCGTCGCCGCCTGTCATCGAGTAGCCCCAGAGCACCCACACGATGCCTACCAGGCCCACAGCGATGAAGCTCATCATCATCATGTTCAGGGCTGCCTTGGCACGGGTCATGCCCCCATAGAAAAATGCCAGTCCGGGGGTCATGAGCAATACCAGGGCGGCGGAAACCATGACCCAGACGTGACCTGCTGTCAGATCCATCTTTACGTCCTCTCGCGAGTGGCGGGCACTTCCCGCTGTCGAAAAGTCTCGCAATGGCGTGTTTCGTCGTCTTGGGAATTGTGTTGCCGGGACGTTACGAGCGCTTCACTGACGTAAAGAGTGCATATCAGTCATGTTTCCTTCGTGTTTCCGGGCTGCAGAAACGGCTCCGGGGCCTGTTAAACGGGTACACCCCGCGTTAGGATCACTTCCTTCGCGGGGCGTACCGGGTGCTGACTGCGGAGTGCACCGGGACTTTTGATGTCAGTTCAGCAGCGCATCCACAAATTCTTCTGCGTCGAACGGAGCCAGGTCATCGGCACCTTCACCGAGGCCGATCAGCTTCACCGGCACACCGAGCGAGCGCTGGATGGCCACTACGATGCCGCCCTTGGCTGTGCCGTCCAGCTTCGTGAGGACGATTCCGGTGATATTGACGACCTCGGCGAAAACCCTTGCCTGGTTGAGACCGTTCTGTCCGGTTGTCGCGTCAAGGACCAGCAGCACCTCATCGACGGTGCCCTGCTTTTCGATGACGCGCTTGACCTTGCCGAGCTCGTCCATCAGCCCAACCTTGTTCTGCAAACGGCCAGCAGTGTCGATCATGACGACGTCAACCTCGCCTTCGATTCCGGCCCTGACCGCCTCGAAGGCAACGGAGGCAGGATCGGCGCCGTCGACGTCGGACTTCACTGTGGGCACCCCGACCCGTTGTCCCCAGGTTGCCAGCTGCTCAGCAGCGGCGGCCCGGAAAGTATCTGCTGCTCCGAGCAGCACGTCCTTGTCTTCGGCCACGAGGACACGCGCGAGCTTGCCGACCGTGGTCGTCTTGCCGACGCCGTTCACGCCGACCACCATGACGATGGCGGGGCGGTCCGCGTGGCGGTGGGTGGCGAGGGAACGGTCCATGGTGGGGTCAACGAGCTTGATCAACTCATCCCGGAGCATGTCCTTGACCTCTTCGGGGCTGCGGCTGCCGGCGATCCTGACCCGGTGACGGAGGGCGTCCACGAGTTCACCCGTCGGTTCGGTGCCGAGGTCGGCAAGGAGCAGCGTCTCCTCGATCTCGTCCCACACGTCTTCGTCTATGCGGTCACGGGAGAGCAGGGCCAGAAGACCCTTGCCTAGTGCGTTGTTGGACTTGGCGAGCCGCGCCCTCAACCGGGCCAGGCGGCCCTGTACCGGGTCCGGAGTTTCGATCGGAACGGTCTCGACACCGATCTGGGTTTCCTCGAGGTCCCGCAGGTCATCGGGGACAACTACATCCGGCCCGGTGTCGAAGTCCGTGGGCCTCTCAAGCGTGTCAGTGCCTACGCGGCGCGCGGCGATACCGCCGTCGTCGTCGGCGTCCCGCGTGGTGGTATAGGTGCCCGGCGGCGTGCGGCGGGAGCGCACGAACAAGGCGGCAAGGGACCCCAAAAGGGCCAGTGCCACGACTACGTAAATTACTATCGGGAGGATCTCATTCACGCTCCCAAGCTTCTCACACGGCCGGCGGACGGACGGGGGGCCAAGAAGCTGGGAGAATCGTGAATCGTGGTTGCTTCTCGAAACTTTCTCCGGCGCGGCAAGCAGGACCCGGATACTGAAGAACGCCCGCGCCTGCCGCGGGAACTGAAGGTCCTCATCGCCGCGGCGTTTGTCATTGCGATCGGCTTCGGGCTGGTTGCCCCGGTCCTCCCCCAGTTTGCGCAGAGCTTCGGCGTGGAGGCGACCGCCGCGGCGGTCATCGTCAGTGCTTTCGCGTTCACCCGGCTGGTCTTCGCGCCCGCCGGCGGCAAGCTCGTTGAGCGCCTCGGTGAGCGCCCCGTGTACGTGACGGGGCTGCTGATCGTCGCGCTGTCGACGGCCGCCACCGCATTCGCTGCCGACTACTGGCAGTTGCTGATCTTCCGCGGACTCGGGGGGATCGGTTCGACCATGTTCACCATTTCGGCGATGGGCCTGATTGTCCGGATGGCACCGGCAGGAATGCGTGGGCGTGTCACAGGCGCCTATGCGTCGGCGTTCCTTCTCGGAAGCATAGGCGGGCCGTTCCTGGGCGGGCTGCTGGCCGGGTTCGGCCTGCGGGTTCCGTTCCTGGTCTATGCCGGAGCTTTGCTGGTTGCGGCCGCCGTCGTCTTCTTCCAGCTCAAGGACACGACGCTGGGCAGCCGGAGAGGTGCCGCAGCGCAGCCGGTGCTCACAGTCCGCGAGGCGGTCCGAGACTCGGCGTACCGCGCCGCGCTGGTTTCCGGGTTCGCCAACGGTTGGGCGTCATTCGGGGTCCGGATGGCCCTTGTCCCGCTGTTCGCGGCGGCCGTACTGGGAGCAGGCCCGGAAGTGGCGGGTATTTCCCTGGCCTTCTTCGCCGGAGGCACCGCGCTCGCTCTCACTGTCTCGGGCAGACTCGCCGATTCACTGGGCCGAAAGCCTCTGGTGCTAACCGGGCTGGCAGTGAACGGTGCCGCCATGGCGTGCCTCGGCCTGACCGGTGACGTGGTGACGTTCCTGGTCGTCTCGGTGGTTGCGGGCATCGGTGCAGGAATCCTCAACCCAGCCCAGCAGGCGGCGGTTGCCGACGTCATCGGGAACGATCGGAGCGGCGGCAAGGTTCTGGCAGCGTTCCAGATGAGCACCGACACCGGAGCAATTTTCGGTCCCATCCTGGCCGGCCTGCTGGTGGATGCGTTCTCCTATGGCTGGGCGTTCGGGCTGACCGGCGTCACGGCCCTCGCGGCTTTCATGATGTGGCTGGCCGCACGCGAAACCCTGGTCGACCCGGGCCGGTCCGTCACGCGTCCACCAGCCGCTGGCTGATCACCGTGGACACGCCGTCGCCCCGCATGGTCACGCCATAGAGCGCGTCCGCGACTTCCATGGTGCGCTTCTGGTGGGTGATGACGATCAGCTGACTGGACTCCCGCAGTTCTTCAAAAATGGTGATGAGCCGCCCAAGGTTGGTGTCATCCAGAGCCGCTTCAACCTCGTCCATCACGTAGAAGGGCGACGGCCGAGCCTTGAAGATGGCCACCAGCAGCGCGACGGCGGTCAGGGACCTTTCGCCCCCGGAGAGCAGTGAGAGCCGCTTGATCTTTTTGCCCGCGGGCCTCGCCTCGACCTCAATGCCCGTGGTCAGCATGTTCTCCGGGTCGGTCAGCACGAGACGGCCCTCACCTCCCGGGAACAGGCGCCCGAAGACCCGCTCGAACTGCTCGGCTGTGTCACGGTAGGCGGCGGTGAACACCTGCTCCACCCGCTCATCGACCTCTCGGATGATGTCCAGCAGATCCTTCCGCGTGGCCTTTAGGTCCTCAAGCTGCGTGCTGAGGAACTGGTGCCGTTCCTCGAGCGCCGCGAACTCTTCGAGTGCGAGCGGGTTCACCTTGCCCAGCGCTGACAGGTCCCGCTCGGCACGCTTGAGCCGCTTTTCCTGCTCCTCACGCACAAACGGCACTCCTTCGCGGATCGGTTTGCCGTCGTCGTCCACAGCCACGCGCAATTCAGCCCACTTGTCCGCCGGTTTGGCGGCCGTGGGAACGGGCTGGTCCGGGCCGTACTCCGCGACAAGGTGGTCCGCGGTGAGTCCGAGCTCGTCAATGGACCGGTTCTCCAACGCCTCGATCCTCAGTCGCTGCTGAGCGCGTGCCAGTTCATCCCGGTGAACGGAGTCGGTAAGCTCTGCCAGCTCGGTCATCAGCGACTCATTGCCGCTGCGGACGGCGGCAAGCTCGGTCTCCCAGGCTGATCGCACCTCTTCTGCAGCGTCCCGTGCCCGGCCGGCGCGGTCAACTGAGACATCAATGAAGGCGAGCGCCTGACTCACTGCCTTCGCGACTGCAGCGGCCTTGGCCGCCTGAAGCCTTCGGATCCGAGCCCGTTCCGCAGCCTGCTCGCGGGCTTTCCGTTCTGTCTGGGCGGCGTGCTCCAGCGAGGCGGCCCGGTTTGAAGTTGCCCTGAGCTGCTCCTCCGCGCTGCGCAGCGCGAGGCGAGCCTCCATCTCCGCCTGGCGGGCGGAGGTGGCGGCGAGCGCGAGCATGTCGCGCGTCCGGGTGTCGGGTTCAACGTCCGCCGGGGCCTCCTGGGCCTGGGCAAGCCGCTGGGTGATTTCCTGAAGGCGCTCCTGCTCCGCAGCGAGGTTTCCCTCCGCGGCCTCAGCCAGCCGGGCCAGGCGCTCCGCTTCGCCCGATGCCGAACGCAACACGGAGCCAAGCTGGCCGAGCTTCTCGGCGACTGCTGCAAGCCGCGCGTCCGACTCGTGAAGCCGCTCAAGCGCGCCATCTGTCCGTTCCTGTGCCTCCTCACGTTGGGCGGTGGCCGCCGAAATACCGAATCGGGCCCGCTCGTACCGTTCAGTGACCATACGAAGGGCTTCGGCAGCCTCGTCGACGGCAGCCTGGACCTCAATGGTCCCGGGAGCTGCGGCGGTTCCTCCCCGCACCGACACGGCCGTGTAGACATCTCCCTCTCGGGTCACCGCAGTCAGTAGGGGGTGCCGCTGCACCAGATCGGCGGCGTCGGCCAGAGAATCAACGACGACGGCGGCGGAAAGCATCGTTCGCACGGCACCTTCCAGTGCCCCCTGGGTCGAGACAAGCGAGGAAGCCGCACGGGCGCCGTCGGGCAGGCCGCCGCTTGCCAGAGCGCTCTGAGCGCCCGCCTCGGCGGCGACCGAATCTGCAGACACGACCAGTAGCTCGACCCGGCCGGCTTCGTCGTCCTTCATCCGGCGAAGGGCGGCACCCGCTGCCTCGAGAGAATCGACCGCTACGCCTTCTGCCACCGTGCCGAGCGCTGCCGCAATGGCGGCCTCATAACCGGACTCCACAGTCAACAGTTCAGCGACAGGACCGAGTACCCCGTCCATGCCGGCATCCAGCAGCGTGCGTGAACCGTCCTTGCGCTCCAACCCCAGCCGCAGCGCCTCGATACGCGCCTGCAGCGCATCGCGTTCCCTCTCGGCGGTCCTCTCTTCGGCGTGGAGTTCCTCGAGGGTCTCAAGCACGGCGTCGAGGGCAGCGCTGGCCGCTTCATAGTCGGCGTCGAGGCTTTCCTCCCCCTCTTCGGCGCCCGCTACCTGGGTTTCCAGTGCCGTGAACTCGCTCTGCGCATGCCGACGGCGATCCGCCACTTCGACGACGGAGTCCCGGAGCCTTCCCAGCTCCGCCTCTGCCGCCTCAACCCGGGACCGCGCTGCCCCGACCTGGCCGGACAGCTTCGCAAGCCCCTCGCGCCGGTCGGCAGCCGCTCTCAGGCGGGACGCGAGGCGCTGCTCCTCGGCGGCCGCCGCGTCTTCGGCTTCCGCACGCTGTTCCAGCGCATCCTCGAGCATGTCGGAACGCTCAGCGATATGTTCCTCCAGCTCGGCCTCCTCTGCCCGGACGAGTGCGGCCTGCCGGTCCAGCTCATCAGGGTCCCGTCCACTCTCCGCTGCCGTATCCGCCGACCCCAGCAGACGACGCCGTTCCTCGGCGAGGCTGCCGAGGGAGCGGAAGCGCTCGCGGGTGGATGAGAGGCGGTACCAGGCATCGCGTGCTGCGTTCAGCCGCGGTGTTGCCTCCGCCGCGAGGCGCTCAAGTTCAGCCTGCCGGGAGCGCCCGGACTCCAGGAGAGCTTCAACCTCCGCCCGGCGTTGTTTCAGGGCCGTTTCGTCGGCAATCTCCTGCTTGAACGTCGTGATTAATTGAACCAGGTCGTCAGCGAGCAGGCGGGCGCGTGCATCGCGTGCCTCGAACTGCACCTGTTGGGCGCGGCGCGCAATGTCTGCCTGCTTACCGAGCGGCGTCAACTGCCGTCGGAGTTCCCCCGTGAGATCGGTGAGACGGGTGAGGTTCGCCTGCATCGCCTCGAGCTTGCGGACAGTCTTTTCCTTGCGCCGACGGTGTTTCAGGATGCCGGCTGCCTCCTCTATGAAACCGCGCCGGTCTTCCGGGGTTGCATGCAGGACGCGGTCGAGCTGGCCTTGCCCCACGATGACGTGCATCTCACGCCCGAGTCCGGAATCGGAAAGGAGCTCCTGGATGTCAAGGAGACGGCAGTTGTTCCCATTAATTGCGTATTCGGAACCGCCGGCCCGGAAAAGGGTGCGGGAGATTGTCACCTCCGAATACTCGATCGGCAGTGCGCCGTCGGAGTTGTCGATGGTGAGCGACACCTGCGCCCGGCCCAGCGGGGGCCTGCCGGAGGTGCCGGCGAAAATGACGTCCTCCATCTTTCCGCCGCGGAGAGTCTTGGCCCCCTGCTCGCCCATTACCCACGCCAGAGCGTCGACGACGTTGGACTTGCCGGAACCGTTGGGACCGACGACGGCGGTGACTCCGGGTTCAAAGTCGAAGGTCGTTGCAGAGGCAAAAGACTTGAAGCCTCGAACGGTCAGACTTTTCAGATGCACGGGTCTCGGGTTCTCCGATCGGGATTGTTACCCCACAATCTACTGTGTTCACGGCTATTTCAGAGGCATTTCACCCGGCACGGGCGCCCCTCGCGTCCGCGAGGCGAGATGCCGTTATCTGCTGGAGGAACTAGGCTTTCTTTAGGATCGTTAGTAACCGAAGTATGCTTATCATTTCCAGATTGGCATTCACTGCCGGCAATGCGCTATCGGTTCCGGTGCAGCAAACAGCGGACCAGCGGATAAATCCGCGGAACACTAGGCAGGAAATTTGACCGGTAATTCTAACTTCCGACATCACAACACCGCGCTCATCGGCGTGGAAAGTGTTGAGGCACCGGTCATTATCACCTCCTCAGAATTCGATCGCATACTCTCTCCGGCTCTCAGACGGCTGCGGCTCTCAAAGGGCCTTCTGCAGCGCGTCGCCGGCATCACCGAGCGGCGTTGGTGGGCCCCCGGTACAGGCTTCGAAGACGGAGCGATCGAGGCAGGCGCAAAGGCGCTGGCTTCTTCCGGCATCGAAGCGTCCCAAATCGGTCTCCTGATCAACACATCGGTTTCGCGCACCAATCTTGAGCCGTCCGTCGCCGTGAAGATTCATAACGGGCTTGGGCTGCCCTCTTCCGCCATGAATTTTGACGTCGCCAATGCGTGCCTCGGTTTCGTCAACGGCATGACCCTGGCCGCCAACATGATCGAAGCGGGCCAGATTCAGTACGCCATGATCGTCAACGGCGAAGACGCTCAGGCCACGCAGGAAGCAACGCTCCGCCGTCTGAATGAACCGACCGCTACGCGGGAGAGCTTCATGCAGGAGTTCGCAACCCTGACCCTGGGCTCCGGCGCTGCTGCGGCAATTCTCGGTCCTGCCGACCTGCATCCGGGTTCCCACCGGATCCTCGGCGGTGTTGCGCGTGCGGGGACCGAACATCATGAACTGTGCGTCGGGGGTATCGACGGAATGTACACCAACGCGCAGGGGCTGCTCGATGGCGGCCTCCAGCTGGTCGTTGAGGCCTGGAACGAGGCGCAGCAGGACTGGCAGTGGGCGGACATGGACCGGTACATTACGCACCAGGTGAGCACCACCCATACAGCCGCCATCATCGACGCCGTCGATCTCGACCCGAAGAAGGTCCCCCAGACCTTCCAGCGATGGGGGAACGTTGGGCCCGCGTCGCTGCCCATGACGCTTGCCGCGGAGGCCCAGACGTTGATCACAGGCGACCGCGTACTGTGCATGGGGGTCGGCTCCGGCCTCAACACCGCGATGCTGGAGATTGAGTGGTAGAACTTCCCGGCGTCGACCCTGCGTGGTCGGCCTACCTCGACGTGCCGTCGACCGCTGGTGTGGACCCGGACGGGACCGTCAACCGCTGGCATTACTTGGACAACCTGCCCACCCTGGACGGTGAGGCGCGCGGCACGCTGCTGTGCGTGCACGGAAATCCCACCTGGTCCTATCTCTGGCGCACCCTGCTTGCCGCCGGTGTCCGGCACGGCTGGCGCGTCGTCGCCGTTGATCAGCTTGAGATGGGCTTCTCCGAGCGGACGGGCCGGATGCGGCGGCTCGCCGACCGCGTACGGGATCTTGAGGACTTCGTGTCCTCGCTCGGACTGAGCGGACCGCTGGTGACCGTCGGCCACGACTGGGGCGGCGTTGTCAGCCTCGGTTTCGCCGACCGTAACCGCGCCCACCTGACCGCCGTCGTGCTCACCAATACGGCAGTCCACCAGGAACCGGGCTCCCCCATCCCAGCACCGCTCCGTCTTGCGCTCAATGGCGCTGTCCACCGGGTGGGAACATCGACCACACCCGCTTTCCTCGAGACAACGCTGGCACTGGCGCGCCCACGCCTCTCCGGTGATGTACGTGCCGCCTATCGCGCGCCTTACCGCACGGCGGCCCGCCGCCGGGGCATTGAGCAATTCGTTGCCGACATCCCCGTCGGTCCGGAACACCCAAGCCACGCGGACCTGATCCGGATCGCCGAGGGCATACGGTCCCTTCAGGTACCAGTACTCATGCTCTGGGGCCCCGGCGATCCCATCTTCTCGGACACCTATCTGGAGGACCTCGCCCGGCGCCTTCCCCAGGCGGATGTCCACCGGTTCGAAGGCGCAAGCCACTTGGTTGTTGAAGATCGCGACATCGCCACGCCGGTTTTCGACTGGCTCGATCAGCCCACCACGAGCCGTGACGCCGGACCGGCAAGTGGTTCCGACGGAAACTTCACGCCGCTGTGGCACCAGATCAGGGAACGGAGCAGCGGTCCGGCCGCGGACACCCTCGCTATCGCCGACATGGGGCACGATGGCGCGGTGGCCAACTCGCTCTCCTGGCGGGACCTGGACGCCCAGGTCAGTCGCCTCGCAGCGGCGTTGAACGGGATTGGAGTGACGACCGGCAGCCGGGTTAGTCTGATGGTCCCCCCGGGCATCGAGCTGACCGTCCTTATCTACGCCTGTCTCCGTCTCGGCGCTGTCATTGTCCTTGCCGACGCCGGACTGGGCGCAAAAGGCCTTAGCCGGGCAGTCCGCGGCACCGTGCCGGATTTCCTCGTCGGCATTGAACGGGCGCTGATCGCCGGAAGAGTCTTCGGATGGCCGGGCGTCCGCATCAGCGTTGGACAGGTACCGACGGCGCGTGCCCACCTGCTCGGGGTGAGCCACCACCTCGAGGACCTTACATCACAGCGCATCACCTACGAGGGCACCGATCCATCTCCTGACTCGGACGCGGCGATCCTCTTCACCTCCGGATCAACAGGACCGGCGAAGGGCGTCGTGTACACGCACCGCCGGTTGTCCGCGATGCGCGATACCCTCGCTGCCACTCTGGATCTGGTACCCGGCAGCGCGCTGGTTGCGGGTTTTGCCCCTTTCGCCCTCCTCGGACCCGCGCTGGGAGCCGCGTCCGTCACTCCCGATATGGACGTCACCGCACCCCGTACGCTGACAGCGCGTGCTCTTTCCGATGCCGCCGCTGCTATCGAAGCCACCACGGTCTTTGCCTCCCCTGCCGCGCTGCGCAATGTCCTCGCCACAGCCTCAGGGATCACATCTCAGGGAAGACAGGCACTGCAGCGGATAAAGGTTCTGCTCTCGGCAGGGGCGCCCATTCCGGTAACCCTCCTCGAGCACCTGCAGCCACTGGTGCCGAATGCCTCGCTGCACACCCCCTACGGAATGACCGAGGCGCTTCCGGTCACGGACATTCATCTGGAGCAGCTCCGGGAGGCTGTCGCTGGATCCGTAACCGGAGCGGGGAACGGCGTCTGTGTGGGCAGGTCCGTGCCGGGGGCAGAGGTCAGAGTCAGTGCACTCGACCATCAGGGTCAGGCCTCAGGCGAACCCTCGGCGGAACCGGGCATCACCGGTGAGATTCTTGTCCGTGCCCCGCACGTCAAGGACCGCTACTACCGGTTATGGGTTACCGAAAGGGAATCCTCGCGTACCGCGGGCTGGCACCGTACCGGCGACGTCGGGCACTTGGACACGGAGGGGCGGCTCTGGGTGGAAGGCCGGCTCGCGCACATCATCACGTCCCCGACCGGCGTCGTCACGCCGGTCGGTCCCGAGCAGACAATCGAACAGCTCACGGAGGTCCGCCAGGCAGCCGTTGTCGGTGTTGGCCCATCGGGCACGCAGGCTGTGGTCGCTGTCGTCGTGACTGCTGACGGAACGAGCGCCGCCGGCCTTGCCCCGAGCAGTCTGTCCAAGAGCATCAGGAAGGCGCTCCAGGCGAGTGGAGTACAACTCGCTGCCGTGCTGACCCTTCCGTCCCTTCCCACGGACATCCGTCACAACGCGAAAATCGATCGGGCAGCCGTGGCGAGCTGGGCGGAGGAAGTTCTGGAAGGGAACAGGAGGAAGAAGCCGTGAAGGTTCTTGTCACCGGTGCCAGCGGGATGCTTGGCAGCGCCGTGGCCTCCCTGCTCGTGCGGAATGGGTATGCCGTCCGAACTTTCCAGCGTCGCCCCTCCGGGGTTCCCGGCGTCGTCGACATATCCGGACAGCTGACTGACCACACGGCCGTAGCGCACGCTGCAGCCGGGGTTGACGCCGTCATCCACCTGGCAGCCAAAGTGTCCTTCACGGGAGATGCCGATGAGTTCCACCGGGTCAACGTACTCGGAACAGATGATCTCCTGAAAACCGCCAGGGCAGCCGGCGTCGAGCGGTTTGTGCATGTTTCCTCGCCATCGGTGGCCCACGCCGGACGGTCACTGTTCGGGGCCGGAGCCGAACCTGCCGACCCTGATCACGCGAGGGGGTACTACGCCCGCACCAAGGCGCAGGCGGAAATCCTTGCCCTGAGCGCAAATAACGAGCGCATGTCCGTCGCTGTCGTCCGGCCGCACATCGTCTGGGGCCCGGGCGACACCCAGTTGGTGGAGCGGGTCCTCAACCGTGCCCGCGCGGGCCGGTTGCCACTACTCAGCGGCGGCACCGCTCTGGTCGACACAACCTATGTGGACAATGCCGCATCGGCCATCGCTGCCGCGCTGGAGCGCATGAAGTGGGTGCGCGGGCTGCCGCTGGTTGTCTCCAACGGCGAACCGAGACCCATCGGCGAACTCCTCGCGAGCATCTGCTCAGCCGGCGGTGTGCCGGAGCCGCGGAGGTCGGTCCCTGGATGGCTCGGCAGAGCTGCGGGTAGCGCCGTTGAGACCCTGTGGCGCGGCTCAAACCCGGACGGTGAGCCGCCGATGACTCGGTTCCTTGCAGAGCAACTTTCCACCGCGCACTGGTTCGACCAGCGGCAAACCAGATCATTGCTCGGCTGGACACCTGAAGTGGGCCTGGACGAGGGCTTTGCCCGGCTGGCAGACCACTACGGAAGCCGTTCCCCCCGGCATCTCTCCGTCCCCTGAGTCTTCGCGAAGGCTCAGGCCGTGATGTCGCGGCGCTGGATCAACGCGGCAGCGGCCCCCGCAAAGCTGACGGCCGCAGCAATCAGCAGCGCGGCACTGATTGGTTCAAAGCGTTCGACGGGCATTGCCGAGGAGTGGCGGAACGGGCTCAGGTCCTGCACCCAGACGGGAAATCCAAGGAGGCCGCCGAACTGACCCAGGATCAGTGCGGCGGTGAGGAAACCCCATCCTGCACCAATACTCACGCGCGGAATTACAGCGTAAGCAAGGGCCGCCAGGGCAGGAAATATGATCGCGGCCGGAGCGTGCGCGAGGCTGGCGCCCACAATGGACATCCCCCGTGTGCCGAGAGACCCTGACAGCGCAAGCCCAGCTGTCGCGGAGCACCCCGCCAGGACGGCGACGGAAAGAACCGATATACCCGCCACCACGAGGTTCGCGGCAACCCATCGGCTTACGGTGGCGGGCGTGGCCAGCAATAACTCCGCCCGTCCTTCCACTTCCTCAGCCCTCAGCCGTAGAACTGCCTGCACACCGGCAGCAGCGGCAAGAACCGAGGAGATACCCAGCAGGGCAGTGAGGAAGAGATCGACAATTCCTGACCCAGAGGCCGTTCCGGGAGCCAGTCGGCCAAACAGGTCCTGCATGGTTGGGTTGCCCGCAATCACATTGGTAACCACAGGAGCCAAACCGCCGGCCAAACCTCCGAGGACCGCTCCGGCTGTGCACCACCCCGCAAGGGTTCCACGCTGCAACCGCCATGCCAGCCCGACCAGAGATTGACCTGCACGCCCGGCCCTTTCCCTTGCCGTCCGTTCACCGAGCAGGCTGGCCCCCAGATCCCGGCGACTCCGGATCAGGAACGCAATCAGCCACAAACCTCCGGCCGCGATGGCCAGTATGAACAACGGCCGGGCGTCGGCTTCCGTGAAGGGCCGAACCCGCTGTCCCCATCCGATGGGTGAGAACCAGGATGGCCATGCCGGATCGACTCTCAGGAGCCCAGCGTCAGGCTCCCCCAAGGCGTCGCCGATCCCCCTGATCAGGTAGGCGAGGCCGACGAGGGCCGCTGAAACACCGTTGGTGCCGCGGGCCGTGGGCATGAGCTGAGCGATGACCGACGCAGCGCTTGCAAAGAAGAGCCCGACGACGCCTATTGCGGCACCCGCCCGCATGGAACCGGCAAGGGGCAGCCCTGCAGCGGCAAACCCGAGCCCCGTGGAAACGGTCAAGACGAGAAAGGCCAGCAGGCTCAGCAGGAGGGTCGCTGCCAGTGCGGCTGCGCGGGAAATGGGAGTGGACTCAAGGATCTCACTACGACCGGATTCCTCTTCCGCCCGAGTGTGTCTGCTTACGAGTAAAACTCCCAGGAGTCCTGCCAGGACAGCCGTGAAGGCGTAACCCTGGAAGAACACTACGGAGCCGAGGCCGGTGCCGTCCGGCAGCCCACGCAGGAACAGGAATGCCGGGCTGGCGGAGGCAATTGACACGATCGCCGCACGCTCATCGGTACCGGTGAACTGGGTGGACACTGCTACGGCCGCAAGTAGCCCGAGCGCACTGATCCCCCCGATCCAACTTGGGAGGAACCAACGATCGCGGACCAGGTGCATCCGCAGCATCAGCAGGACCCCGAACATTAGGGTGATCGATCCGTGGAAGACGCGTCGCCAGCCTCGGTATAGTGCCGAAGGAACAGTTCCTCGAGGGACGGCGGGTTTGCTGTGATCCCAGTCAGTCCGGCCCGTGAAAGGTGGGCCAGCACGGCCGGCAGGTGTGCCTGGTCAGCGTCGAACTGGGTGCCGCCGGGCACCGTATACAGGTCATAAACACCGGGGAGGCCTTCCAGAACATCTGCTGTCTGCGCCCCTGCCACGAGAAAGCGAGTGCGGCGGAGGTGCCGAAGTTCGGACAGGGCGCCGGATTCAACCACTGTCCCGGCACGAATGATGGTGATGCGCTCGCAAAGCTGCTCCACCTCGCTCAGAATATGGCTGGAAAGCAGGACAGTTGCACCCTCCGCGCTTACGCGCTGCACCTGTCGTCGGAACACAGCATCCATGACGGGATCAAGACCCGCGCTCGGCTCGTCCAGCAGGTAGAGGCGCGCGGGCCGCGCGAACGCCGCGATCAGCGCAGCTTTCTGGCGGTTGCCCTTTGAATAGGTCCGTGCCCGGCGTCGGGGATCAAAGTCGAACTCCTCAATAAGCTCGCGGCGCAGTCTCTCGTCCGCGCCGCCGCGGAGGCCGGTAATCAGATCAATCACCTCACCTCCACTCAGGTCCGGCCAAAGATTCACATCACCCGGCACATAGGCAATGTCCCGGCGCGCGTGAATGGGTTCAGTCCACGGGTCCAGACCCAGGACCCGGACGGAGCCGCTGGTAGGACGCATGAGTCCAAGCAACAGCCGGAGGGTGGTGGACTTCCCGGCACCGTTGGGGCCGAGGAACCCGTGAACTTCACCGGCCCGGACGCGCAGGTCAAGCCCCGTCAGCGCCATGACCGAGCCGAATCTCTTGACCAGGCGCGAAGCCCGGATGACGTGTTCCGGTTCCATGGCAGGGCATTACCTCCCGCGCGTCGCACTCTGAGGAGCACAGCCTATACCGAGGTGCAGCGGCACCCGCAGAGTGACAACCCGTCCTTCTGCGTAATCCTCCGAGTGATGTAACCGGCGCTTAAACACCGCTGGGGAGGACCTTTTCAGGTCCTCCCCAGGGAGAAAGGCTAGTCCGAAGACTAGACGCGCACGAAGAACGCGCCGGCGAGGTCGCTCAGCGGGTGCTGCATGGTGAGGTTTGCACCATTCATGCCGCTGCTGATGACCTGGCCACCGCCAGCGTAAACAGCCACGTGGCCACCGGTGATGACGAGGTCACCCGGTGCCGGGGTGCTTACCTGCGCGCCGTAGCCTGCGAACTGCATGGGGCCGAGGTCACCGACAGGCTTCCCGGCTGCAGCCATTGCGATCTCAACGAGGCGGGTGCAGTCCTGAACAGCGCCACCGGCGAGCTGCGCCCGGGCAGAAGCGAGGATCGATGCGCCTGCGCCGCTTGAAGAACCATCAGCCACGGTGATCTTGGAGGACGCGGTGGTGATGTTCATGGTGCTGGTCTCTGCCGGTGCCGGAGCAGCCTGAACCTGCGGTGCAGGTGCGGGAGCCGGTGCCGGAGCGGGTGCAGCAGGAGCCGGAGCGGGTGCAGCCGCGGCAGGAGCCGGAGCGGCTGCAGCAGGAGCGGGTGCAGCAGGAGCGGGTGCAGCCGCGGCAGGAGCCGGAGCGGCTGCGGCGCTGCCGGACAAGCTGATGACCTGGCCCGGGTAGATGATTGACTCCCAGCCGAGGCCGTTCGCAGCGAAGATGGCATCGAGGCTGACACCGTAGTTGCCGGCGATGGCGCCGAGGGTGTCTCCGGCCTGAACGGTGTGGGTCGGAGCGTTCACAGCAGGTGCCGGAGCAGCCGGAGCCTGAACAACGGGGGCCGGGGCGACGGGCGCCACTGCTGCCTGCACGCTTACCTCAGCGGCCGGGACGGTGGCAGAAGTGGTGGTGGTTCCCGCGCTGGCCGGAAGGGCGGCTCCGAACATGATGCCGGAGGCTGCTACAACTACAGCTGCAGGGCGGCCAACGGTGCCAGCGTGCGAGCTGACTGCCTTGGACACGATCTGCATGGTGCTGGGCGGAGTTGCACGGTGGCGCGCGATATGACGGTTTTTGGACACGGAAATAGCCTCTCCCAACGCCTGCGGAGTTAGCTGTCGGATTCGGATGGGAGCCACCCGGACGACCGGCACAGAGCCGGTGCGTCTTCACCCCTAGGACTTCACAGAAGTCCGCTAATCTGGTTCCCCCGCTCCTGCCGCAGTGTGTAGCGAACGGACCTTCCAGCGGCGGCAGGATTAGGCAATCCACCAGAAGGAAGCCGGGCTTTTGAACCCGGCGTGTCCATAACGTTACATACCTTTCATTGAATTGTCACGTTTCGATCACGGAGAGGCTGATCACACGTGCCGCAGAATCCGGTCAGATCTTGTATTCGGCGTTCGGGTCTTTTGAAGCTTCGTTATCGCCGCCACGGTGCATCGCCGACTGGGCCTTCTTCAGTGCCTGCTCAGCCTGCGCCTGAACCTCGGGAGCTTTGGCTTTCACGGTCTCCGACGCCTGGGAAACCTTGCCCTGCACCTTCGGACTGTTCCACAGCTCGTTGGCCTTGACCTTGATCTGCTCATAGCTGGCACGACCGGCCCGGGCGCCCAGAACGTAGCCTGCCGCCATGCCTGCTGCAAAAACCAACTTGTTCTTCATCGCGTTACTCCTGACGTGTCGGATACTGAGATATCGAATCTAATCAGCATACTTACTTTTGTCACGTCAGGGGATACTTACCACCGTCCGTTGCGGGGCCTCGGCTGGCATCGTGGGCAGGTATATGAGGAACGGTTCATGAAGGTGTCGCGCCGGATGCGCGAGTCCAGACCGTCTGCCGAGCATCGCCGGCAAGGGTCGCGTTCCCTGCCATAGGCGTTCAGTGAGCGTTCAAAGTAACCGGAGGCGCCGTTGACGTTCACGTAGAGGGAATCGAAGCTCGTGCCTCCTGCGTCGAGCGCGCGAGCCATCACGTCGCGGCAGGACGTGAGCAGCCGGGCAGCTTCCGCCCGGCGGAGAGTGTCCGTGGGACGCGCATAGTGCAGTCTGGCAGCCCACAGCGACTCGTCCGCGTAAATGTTGCCGACTCCCGAAACCAGAGTCTGGTCGAGCAGTGCACGCTTCAAACCGGTGCGCCGGGCGCGCAGCTTCCGGTAGAACTCCTCGAAGGAAAATGCCGGGTCCAGCGGGTCCCGCGCGATGTGCGCCGCTTCGAGCGGCACCAGTGGCGCTGGACACTCCCCCAGTCCACCCGGAAGCCCGTCCGAGGTGGGCACCATGCTAGTAACGAAGAGGCCACCGAAGATTCGCTGATCAACGAAGCGGAGCTCTTCCGGTAGCGGTTCGCCTCCGGAAACTGTGGACAGCCGCAGCCGTACCTTCAGGTGCTTTTCGTCGGGCTGGGTGTGGTCTTCGACCAGAAGCTGTCCGCTCATGCCTAGATGCGCCATCAGCGCTATCTGTTCCGTGCCGGCCGTGAGGCCGGCCGGAGGCGGCGGGTACGACGACATAGGGTCACCGATGTCGCCGTCATCCGTAGCGAGCGGCAACCAGAGAAATTTCCCACGGCGTACCGCATCTGTGACGCGGGCGCCGACAAGGTTGCCTCTGAAGTCCTCAGTGCCGAGGGCATGACGGCGGATTGAGCGGGGGTCGAGAACGTCTACCGCCTCGATGCGGCGCCCGCTGACCCAGCGTGCGAGCCCCCGGCGTACAACCTCCACCTCGGGAAGTTCAGGCATCACAAGCTCCCGGGATCACGTGGACTGACGTGCCTCCGCGTCAGCGTGCGCATCGACGTTCCCTAGCTGCAGCAGCTTCCAGGAGGCCGCCGCCGCCTCTTGCTCGGCTTCCTTTTTGGAGCGGCCGGAGCCGGAACCATAACTGGTACCGCCGATGACAAGCACCGCTTCAAACCTGCGGTCGTGATCGGGACCGAATCCGGTGACCTTGTAGTCGATGACGCCCATCCGCTGCGCGGCGGCGATTTCCTGAATACTGGTTTTCCAGTCCGTTCCGGCACCGAGCGCTGCAGCGTCTTCCAACACAGGGCCGATGATGCGCATGACCAGGCGCCTCGCCGTCTCCATGCCACTACTGAGGTAGGTGGCGCCGATGATGGCTTCCATCGTGTCGGCAAGGATGGACGACTTGTTCCAGCCGTTGGTGAGCTTTTCGCCCTGCCCCAGCAGGATGTGTTGCCCGAGGCCGAGACCACGGGCAATCTCGGCGAGGGCGCGGGTACTGACGACGGCGGAGCGCCTCTTGGCGAGCTCGCCCTCGGACAGATCCGGATTGTCCCGATACAGGGCATCCGTGACCGAGAGTCCAAGGACTGCGTCGCCCAGGAACTCGAGCCGTTCGTTGGTGGGGATGCCGCCCTGCTCATACGCGTAGGAGCGATGCGTCAGGGCAAGACGAAGCGTCTCGGCGTCAATACTGACACCGAGACGCTTCAAAAGATCTTCAGAACTTTCCACGCGGGCGACGCTTTCGCGATCGTTGCCGGCAGCACCGTGAAGCGGTGCCGTCAGCATTTAGACGTCGGCTACCTTGCGGCCCTTGTACTCAAGGAACAGCTCGGTACCGGCGGAGTCGGTGACAACCTTGGCCTGGTGGGCAAGGCTGTAGGTGACGCGACCGTTCTCCACCGTCTTCACCAGCTTGGGAGCAACAGCCTTCCACTGGGACCGGCGTGCACGCGTATTCGAGCGGGACATTTTCCGCTTGGGAACAGCCACGACTAACTCTCTTCTCTCTTGTCTGACTCTGTCTTAACTTCTGGTTCCGCTGCCTCAGGGCCGGCGGCCGCGCCGGCCAACCCTGTCAGAGCAGCCCAGCGGGGGTCGAGGACCTCGTGCTGGTGTCCGGGATCCTCTTCCAGGCGTGCACCGCATTCAGCACACAGACCCTGGCAGTCCTCCCGGCATACCGGCTGGAACGGCAACGATGTTACTACCGCATCCCGCAGTACCGGCTCAAGATCGACGGTGTCGTTCTCAACCAGGCGCTGCACGTCCTCCTCTTCATCCTCCGCCGACTCAGGGGCGTCGTAGTAGAAGAGTTCCTGCACATCGACACTGCTGCCATAGCTGAGCGGGTCAAGGCATCGGCCGCATTCGCCAGTTACTTCGACGTATACGGTTCCCGATACCAGGATCCCCTCATGTACAGCCTCGAACCTCAGGTCCAACTCCACTTCGGAGCCTTCCTGAACGCCGATGAGCGCCACACCAAAATCCTTCGGTGCGGGCACATGTTCTTCGACTGTTCGCATGCTCCCCGGGCTGCGCCCGAGATCCCTGACACTGAAGACCAGGGGCGAACTGAGATCGCTTCTAATGAAAACTCCTGTAGAACATGTGACCGACGAACCATCTTAGCCCGAAACGAAGCCCCACCCCAAACCGGTGGGTCTCTCGCACGCCTGGCGAATAGGAAATCTGTGGCATCGGGAGAACAATCCTCGCAAATACCACGCTAAGTTTGGAATTATGACTCAGATACGTGTGCGGGATGCTGCACAGTTCCTCGGCGTCAGCTCAGATACGGTGCGTCGCTGGGTAGAAGACGGAACACTGTCCGCCTCGCGATCCTCGGGTGTTCTCTCGGTTGACGGGCTGGGACTGGCCCGGTTGGCTCGGGATCGTGCCGTGCTTCCCTCGGACCTGTCCAGCGTGGCCACCTCTGCGCGCAACCGTTTCGTCGGGCTGGTTACCGAAGTGATCAGCGACCGGGTGATGTCCCAGGTGGAGCTCCAGTGCGGGCCGCACAGGGTCGTGTCCCTCATGAGCAGCGAAGCCGTGCGCGAGCTTGGGATAGAACCCGGCACGGTCGCGGTGGCCGTCATCAAAGCGACCAATGTGATCGTGGAGACAGCCACAGCCGAAACCACCCCGGCAACGCGCCTTCCGGACGGACCGCGATGATGCACCGGCTGCTCCGTGCGGCGAACGGGGCCGTCGTCGTGCTTGTCGTGGCAGCCTGCGGCAGCACGAGCCCTGCAGCGGAGGACACGCTCCATGTATACGCTGCGGCCTCACTGCAGGCGCCCTTCGAGGAGATGTCCTCGGAGTTCGAAGCCGATCATCCCGGGGTGAGTGTCCAGCTGAATTTTGCCGGCTCCTCCGACCTCGCAACGCAGATCATCGCGGGCGCACCCGCCGACGTGTTCGCATCGGCCAATACTGCAACGATGGAGAAGGTTGCCGCTGAAGGGCTGCTGGCGTCCGGATCCCGGACCTTCGCCACCAACGTCCTGACGATCGCAGTGGCAGAGGGGAACCCGCTTGGCATTGACTCGATGGAGTCGCTCGCTGACCCGGCTATTTCGGTGGTGTTGTGCGCGGCGCAGGTGCCGTGCGGCGAAGCGGCCATGAAGGTCCAGCAAGCCGCCGGCGTTTCCATCGAACCTGTCAGCGAGGAAGGTTCGGTCACGGACGTCCTCGGCAAGGTTTCCTCGGGGCAAGCCGACGCAGGCCTTGTCTACGTGACAGATGTACAGGCGGCAGGCGGCGCCGTCGACGGTGTGCCCCTCGATGCTGCCGCACAGGCCCGGAATGCCTACCCCATTGCGGCGACCGGTTCGGGCGGCGCCCTGGCTGCAGACTTCGTCGACCTCGTTGTCGGCCCGCGAGGCCGGCAGATTCTCTCTGGTCACGGGTTCGGGGGTTCAGACCAGTGACCGGGACCTACTCCGGGATCCCGCGATGGCTGCTCGCAGTCGCCGCAACAGGAGCCGTGTTTCTGGTCCTTCCGCTGCTTGCCATTGTGCTTCGTGTCGACTGGCCCCGGTTCGGTGAACTGATCACCTCCGACTCGTCCCGCGCCGCGCTGATACTGAGCCTCCAGACGTCGGGAACGAGTACGGTGCTGTGCGTACTGCTCGGTGTTCCCATGGCCTTCGCCCTTGCGCGGACCCGGTTCAGGGGACAGCGGCTGCTCCGCGCGCTCGTGCTGCTGCCGCTGGTGCTACCGCCGGTTGTCGGCGGCATCGCCCTGCTGTACACCTTCGGGCGTCAGGGACTACTCGGGGAGTCGCTCCAAGTTATCGGCCTGGATATCGCTTTCTCGACGGCCGCCGTCGTGCTCGCGCAGACTTTCGTCGCCCTGCCGTTCCTCGTGTTGAGCCTCGAAGGGGCGCTGCGGTCAGCGGGCACACGGTATGAGACCGTCGCTGCGACGCTGGGAGCACGACCCACCACTGTTCTCCGACGGGTGAGTCTTCCGCTTGTGGGGCCGGGCATTGTCTCCGGCGCCGTGCTGTCCTTCGCCCGGGCCCTGGGCGAGTTCGGGGCGACACTGACGTTTGCCGGCAGCCTGCAGGGTGTCACCCGGACGCTGCCGCTGGAGATCTATCTGCAGAGGGAGACGGATCCGGACGCTGCCGTCGCACTGTCGCTCGTGCTTGTCGCGGTTGCCGTCCTCGTGGTTGCCCTCGCCCACCGGATCCACGAAGGCTCTGCGCCGTGAGCCTTGAATGCAGCGCGCAGCTTGCCGCACGGAACGTCGATGTGCGGTTCTCCCTCTCAGCCGGGGAAACGGTAGCGCTCATGGGCCCGAACGGCGCCGGAAAATCCACTGTGCTGGGCGTGCTGGCGGGCCTGGTTCGTCCCGACCACGGCACTGCGACCCTCGATGGACAAACCCTGTACGACGACGGCACGTGGTTGCCGCCGCATGCCCGTGGCATCGCGCTGCTGGCCCAGGATGCGCTGCTGTTCCCCCACTTATCGGTTCTCGATAACGTGGCCTTCGGGCCGCGGTGCGCCGGCGTCCCGCGCACCAATGCCAGGGAAGCAGCGCGCCGTTGGCTTCGTGAAGTCGACGCCGTGGACCTCGCAGACCGTCGACCAACGAGCCTGTCCGGAGGGCAGGCGCAGCGGGTGGCAGTGGCGCGGGCACTCGCCGCTGAGCCTGCGCTCCTGCTGCTGGATGAGCCGCTGGCAGCCCTCGATATTTCAGTGGCGCCGATGCTGCGCAGGACCCTTCGGCGGGTGCTTGAGGGGCGCAGCGCGATCATTGTCACGCACGACATCGTCGACGCGTTGCTGCTCGCCGATCGGGTGATGGTTGTCGACGGCGGACGGATCGTTGAGGACGGACCGACCCGGCTGGTCCTTGAGCAGCCCCGGAGCTCCTTCGCAGCGGGGCTCGCGGGTGTGAACCTGATGACCGGCACCACGACCCCTGGAGGCCTGCTCACGTCATCCGGGATGCACGTGGCAGCCCTGACGGATCAGGAACTTCCGGCGGGAGAGGAAGCAGCCGCCATCTTCAGTCCGCGCGCCGTCGCCGTGCATCGGGTTCGACCGACAGGCAGTCCGCGCAACGTGCTGGCCGTGACCATCACAGACCTTGAACAGCACGGAGGACGAACAACCGTGCGGGCAGGCCACCTGAGCGCGGAAATTACCACTGCGGCCGCAGCAGAACTGGACCTGCTGCCCGGCGCGGAGGTGTTCTTCGGTGTGAAGTCGGCTGAGGTGAGTATCTACCTGCGCTGATCAGTAGCGTCGATCAGGATTGCGCTCCGGGGCAAGTTCCGGCACTGAGGCTTCGGGCGCTGATGCTTCGGGCACTGCCGCTCCTCCGCCGTCGTCGTTGTAGTCGTCCGAGGATGTTTCGACAGAAGGCCTGATCGAAACTTCCGACAGGAGGTCCCGATCATCGAGTTCCTCGTTGATCTCTTCCTGTCGGTTCTCGGTCTCGGGATGAGGAAGGCCCTCCTCGACATACTCGACCTCGAGCTGACGGTGGACCTTGCTGTTCAGGATCTCGACCTGATCGTCCTCCAACTGATTCAGGTTCTCAGGAAAGGAGTCCTCCGGCTTGATTCGACTCTTGCTCAATGCTGCCCCCTCTGTTCGCCTGCCTCGGAAATCTTGATTGTACTGGCGCAGCCCCAGTTTCAGGAGGTGGTCTCCCGGAGTCTTTTGAGCACCGCCTTCGGGACGAACGGCGAAATGTCACCGCCAAGAGCGGCGACTTCCTTCAGGAGGGTTGACGACAGGTGGGAATAGCTTGCCTCCGCCGGAATGAATACAGTCTCAATGCCGCCCAGTTGGCGGTTCATGGTGGCCATGGGCAGCTCGTACTCGAAGTCGGCGCTGGAACGAAGCCCCTTGACGATCAGGTTCGCTCCGTTTTCGCGACAGAACTCAGCAAGCAGCCCATCCCCCATGGGCAGCACCGAGACGCCGCGGAGGTAAGTGAGGGTCTCGTTGGCGATGTCCAGCCGATCCTCGAGTTCGAACCGGTACTTCTTCGCGTAGTTCGTTGAGACAGCCACGATCACTTCGTCAAAGAGACTGGCGGCACGGGCTATGACCTCGAGATGGCCGTTATGAATGGGATCGAAGGACCCGGGGCAGACGGCGCGACGCATACAACGAATGTACCCTTTTGTTCCCTTCGTTGTTCGCTTTCGCTGTTCCCTCTCGCTCACCGGCCCTTCCGCCGCCGAACTGCATGGCGCCAAGCGCATTCGACATACTGGATGACATGGAATCGAACCAACCCGTCGCCACAGCCCGGCTTTCCGGCTGGCAGCGCACCGCGCAGGGTGCGAACCTCCTCTCCCCCGACGGCCGCCTTGGCACCGTCATCTTCGAGGAGATTACGGCGCTCGCGGCGCAGCACCGTGCGATCAACCTCGGCCAGGGCTACCCGGACGAGGACGGGCCGGACGTCCTCCTGAACAGCGCCCGGGAGAACATCGCCTCGGGCCTGAACCAGTACGCGCCCGGGCGCGGGCTCCCAGCGTTACGGGAAGCGATTGCGGCCCACCAGCAACGCTTTTACGGACTTCCGGTCGACGCCGAGCGGGAGGTTGTGGTCTCCACCGGCGCCACCGAGGCCATCGCTGCGTCAATCCTCGCCTTCGCCGGACCCGGAGATGAAGTGCTGACATTCGAACCGTTCTACGACTCCTACGGCGCCATCATTGGACTCAGCGGAGCCCGGCACACCACCGCGCCGCTGCTCGGACCCGACTTCCAGCCGGACCTGGATGCACTTGAAGACGCCATGAGCGAGCGGACCCGGGTGATCGTGGTCAACAACCCGCACAACCCTATGGGCACGGTCTTCTCAAGGGAGTCACTCGAACGCGTCGTCGAGTTGGCGGAGCGGTTCAACGCCATCATTGTGACCGACGAGGTGTACGAACACCTGACGTTCGACGCGGCACACATTCCCGTAGCGACGCTGCCCGGCGCCCGGGAACGCACGGTCTCGATTTCATCGGCGGGTAAGACCTTCTCCGTGACCGGCTGGAAGATCGGCTGGTTGACCGGGCCGTCAGCCCTCGTGGATGCTGTGCGCAGCGTGAAGTCCTTCCTCACCTACAGCTCCGGCACACCGTTCCAGGGAGCTGTGGCACTGGGGCTGGGTCTGGAGGACGGGTTCTACCGCTCCATTGCCGATTCACTTCGCCACAAGCGGGATGTGCTCGGTGTCGGCCTTCGCGCCGCCGGTTTTGAGGTTTTTACGCCTCAGGCAACCTACTTCACCGTGGTCGACGCAGCTCCCCTCGGCATCACGGACGCCACGGTGCTGGCGAGGCGGTTGCCGGAGCTGATCGGAGTGGCGGCCATCCCCGTCCCCGTCTTCTGCCACGAGGACGGCGCACGCCGGACGCGATCACTACTGCGTTTTGCCTTCTGCAAGAAGGAGGAGGTGCTGGCCGACGCTGCCCGTCGCCTGGCCGAGCTCCAGGACCGGTTATGACCGTTCCGTCGCGTTACCTTCGGGCGGCGGGAGCTCATGCCGAAATCGACCAGGACGCCTTCAACGACGGCGCTTTCATCCTGAGCATCGGCGGAGCTCAGCAATCCCATGTCGATCTCGCCAATCCCCGGAACGTGTTCTACGAGTACCTCCGCAGGATCGCGAACGTCCTCGACGTCTTCAGACCCGGGGCCGAGCCGATTCGCGTCCTGCATCTTGGAGCAGGTGCGCTGACACTTGCTCGTTATGTCCAGGCCACCCGCCCCGGTTCCCCCCAGGTCGCGGTCGAGCGGGAACGGGAATTGCTTGCCTTCGTTGTGGAACACCTGCCGCTACCGCCGGGCACCGATTGCACGCTGCTCGTGGAAGATGCGCACGACACACTCGCTGCCTGCACCCCAGGTTCCTTCGACGCCGTCGTTCTGGATGTTTTCTCCGGCATCGATGGAGCCACGGAACTAGCCGCGCCGGAGGTTTATGGGCTGCTCACCCGGGCGGTCGCGCCGGGAGGCGTGGTGCTCGTCAACGTCGGCGATGATCCCCCGCTTGCTTTCGCCCGCGCGCAGGCGCGCCTACTGCAGGACACCGGATACGACGTCGCCGGCCTGGGTGAGGTTGCCATGTTCACCGGGCAGCACGCAGGCAATATTGTGCTCGCTGCGACCTCGCGCTGGAATCCCGACTGGGAACCTGCTCTGGTAGCTGCAGGACCGCATCCCGCGGCGGTCCTCACCGGCTCTGGCTACGACGATTTCGCCCATCCCGGGCTCTGATTTACGCGCAAATATCATGCGCTATTGAACCCGTGTCATCGGCCGGCACCCGCAGTACCGTTGAACTACAGCACGGATGAAACAGTTTCCGAATCACCACTGACGGAGGAATCATGACTGCGGAAATTACAGAAGTATCCGATTGCAGTGTTCACAGTTGCGCCTTCAATCACGACGGCTGCACCGCGTACGCGATCACGGTCAGCGGCAGTCCCGATCACGCATCCTGTGCCACCTTTATCGACACGTCGGAAACGGGCGGCCTGCCGATGATCCTTGCGCACGTTGGAGCCTGCCAGCGTAACGAGTGCGTACACAACAGCCATCTCATGTGCAACAAACACGATGTGAAGATCGGATCTGGCTCCGACCTCGCAGACTGCCTTTCCTACGATCCGCGGTAGGGTCACTGCCTTCAGACGCTGAATCCACGAGGCGCCCATCCTGCCTGCAATTGTCTCTGCAGGCAGGATGGGCGCTCGTTCTTGCATTGAGGAATCCGGACGGTCGGTTCCACTCTGCGGGGTGAAATGAAGTCCTCCCAACGGGAAGGTTAACCAGCGGTAACGGACCTGTCCCGATTAGCTAACGACACGACGACACATGCAGTAATGGTCAGCAAGCTGTTCAATACTGAGTGCATGGGCACGCAGCAGTTCGAAGAGACAGTCAGGGCAAAAGTGCGTCGGATACTGCGTTGGGATTGTGCACCCGCAGTGATCGTTTTGCTCGGAGTCGCGGTTTTCTGGATCGGGGGGTCCTTGGAATGGTTTGAGATGCTCAGCGTTCCTGAGAACGCAGTGGGTAGCGTGGTGTGGCTTTACCTGATTCTCGCTGCGGTGGCAGGCTCAATCGTGCTGGGAGGCGGCGCTGTCGTCGATCTCGCCCGCCGCATGAACCGCAGGTCCGGACGGGACCAATAGCGGCAGCCCCTTCGGCCGGTTAGCGGTCGGGAACAGCGCCGCGTGTGGACGCCCGAGTGCACGGTAGGTCCAGCCGGCGTCGCGCCAGGTGGCCGGGTCCAGGCAGTTACGGCCATCCACAATGGCCGGACGTGCCACCAGTTCACCGAGCACCCTCGGGTCCAGCGTGCGGTACTGCTCCCACTCGGTGAGCACCAGGACGGCGTCGGCGTTTTGCGCTGCTTCTTCGACTGAGGCCGCGTAGGCAAGGTCGGGAAACCGACGGGATGCGTTTGGGACCGCTTGCGGATCGCTGGCCGTAACCGCAGCCCCTTGAAGCTGAAGCTGGGCGGCGACGCTGAGCGCGGGCGAATCGCGGACGTCGTCGGAATTGGGCTTGAAAGCCAAACCGAGTACGGCGATCCGTTGCCCGAGCAGTGATCCGCCACAGACCTCGCGTGCCAGGTCCACCATGCGGGAGCGCCGCCTCATGTTGATGGAGTCCACCTCGCGCAGGAAGGTCAGCGCCTGATCAGCACCGAGCTCGCCGGCACGGGCCATGAATGCGCGGATGTCCTTGGGAAGGCAGCCTCCACCAAAACCAAGCCCGGCATTGAGGAACTTCCGGCCGATACGCGCGTCGTGCCCCATAGCATCCGCAAGCATGGACACATCGGCACCGGTCGCCTCGCAGACCTCCGCCATGGCATTGATGAAGGAAATCTTCGTAGCAAGGAATGCGTTCGCTGATACCTTCACCAGCTCAGCCGTTTCATAGTCCATCACCAGGCGCGGACGACCCTCGGCAAGCGCCTGCGCGTACACCTCGTCGAGAATCAGCTGGGCTCCGCTGTCCGTATTCCCCAGTCCATAGACGAGGCGGTCAGGCTCGAGGGTGTCCTTCAGCGCGAAACCCTCCCTTAGGAATTCCGGATTCCAGGCCAAAGTCGCTGAGGGACATACCTCTCTGATCCTGGCCGAGATGTCGCGGGCAGTGCCGACAGGAACGGTGGATTTTCCCACCACGACATCCCCGGCGCGTAGATGCGGCAGGAGCGAGTCGACGCTCGCGTACACGTAACTCAGGTCGGCGCCGTTCTCGCTGCGCTTCTGCGGCGTTCCGACCGCGATGAAGTGCACGGTCGAACCGGCAGCGTCGGCGATATTGGTCGAGAAGCGGAGGCGGCCGGTCCCGAGTGCGTCCGCGAGCAACTCGGGCAGTCCCGGTTCAAAGAAGGGAGCCTCCGCTGAGTTGAGGGCGGCGACCTTCGCGCCGTCAACATCGATGCCCACCACCTCGTGTCCCAGCTTTGCCATGCAGGCTGCGTGCACTGCTCCGAGGTAGCCGCATCCGATGACAGACAACCGCATAATGAAAGCCCCTTGCTCCGATATTTCCGTGTTCTGCAGACACGGTACGGACGCTGGGTGGGGCGCAGATGAACTGGAGATGAGAGTTAGATGAGCTCGGGTGGTCGGGCCGGCGCCGGCTACGCTTTCGGAAGCGTCAGAGCGGTTCCAGGTACCAGAGCCGGGTCTCGCCGTATTTCTTCTCCGCGAAGCGCTCAAGCCCGTCCGGCCAGGCCGGCTCCCCGGAGCGGGACGAGCGTTCCAGTACGACGACGGCGCCCTCCGCAAGATGCGGAAGCAGGGCAGAGAGGATCGTCATCAGCGGTGCATCACCCAGCGGGTAGGGCGGGTCCATGAGCACGACGTCCCAGAGGGCATCATCCGGGACCCGGTTCACGTAGGTCTCAACCTTGGATCGGTGCACACGCACGCACGTCCATCCCAGGACCCGGTTCATGGCATCGGCGTTGGCTTTGCAGACCGCGGCTGCGCGGTCCGCGGACTCCACCAGGTCGACAGTTGCTGCGCCCCGGCTCGCCGCTTCCACTCCTAGTGACCCTGACCCGGAGAACAGGTCGAGCACGTGCGCACCGTTCAGGACGTTGTATGCGTCGAGCCGTGAGAACAGTGCTTCCTTCACCCTGTCCGTGGTGGGCCGCGTCGCATTGCCAGGAACGCTGGCGAGGGGAGTTCCTCCTGCGGCGCCGGCGATGATTCGACTCATGAAGAAACACTCTAATCCACTGGCAGAAACAGGTTCCGCATGGTCAAATAAGTGCAGCCGAAAAGCAGCCGCGTCAGCGAAGTGCAAGCGGCGCGCGCCGCTCAAGGGGGACTTGGGGGCTTCTCACGAAAGTCAAAAATACAGATGAATACTCGCTCCTGCCTGCTTACTGTTGGTGTCTCAGCACTTCTCGCCACAGGTACGGTTGTTACCGCTGCGCCGGCATCCGCCGCTCCCGGATCGGCTGGATGTGTCGCTGCGCAGAGCGCCCTGAAGACTCAGCTCGGCGTCGCATCGGTCGATATCAGCCTGGCGAATCAGCTTCGTGACGGGCTCGCGGCTTTCGACGCGCTCTTCGCGCAGCTCGATCCGCTCGTGTTTGAAGCAGAGCTGACCCTCGAAGACGAGTGGGCCACACTGGAGCTGGCCTGGGCAGCCGAAGCAGATGCGGACGCTCGTGTTGCAGCTGCGGAGATTGCGCTGGAGGCAAATACCGCAGACCCCGCGGATTCCGACGCAGTAGCTGCGGCGGAGTTGGAATTGGCGGATGCGCTGGCAGAGCAAGAGAAAGCAACAGAAGCCGTGGCTGTCGCGGATGCAGCCCTTCAAACTGCCACAGATGCTGCACTCGGTACACCGGAGATTGTCGCGCTCGAACAGCAGATCGAGACCGTCTCAATATCCCTGGAGGACGCCTTCACCCGGCTGGGGCTGACTGACGGAACCGACCCTGAGCAGCTCATCGCCCTCGCGGATGACGCGGTTGCGATGTGCTCCGCTTCGGCAGTGCAGGCTCCTGTGGTCCGCGCAGCCGCCCCCCAGCAGCAGCGTGGCTTGAATATCCAGACAGCAGCGCACGACGCCGGTGCCACCGATCCGGCGAACCTTGCCCTTCTCGCGGGGCTGGCAGGATTTGGTGCGGCGGCAGCAACGGGCGCCGTCGTCGTGCGACGGCGGCGCGCAGGACGGGTCTAACACCGTAGAGGTACGCCTACAGCGAGACGATGCCCCTGCTCCCCGACCGCGCTGCGGTCACGCAGCAGGGGCAGCAATGCTTGGCGGCCTGCGAAGAACGGCCTCTAGAACGTGCCGAATCGGCGTCGCTCCGAGTTCAGGTTCTGTATCCGGTCGTTGCGCTCCGGCGAGGACTGGGCACCCGGAAGTGGAACTTCCGGGCGCCCAATGCCGACCCATCGGAGTGCGCGGCGGGGCCAGCGTTCTTTCACTGCTGGATGCCGCCCCGATCAGAGTCCGCGGCGGGTGTCGTCCGTCCCGTCGGTCTCGACCTGTTCCTTGCGAACTTCCTCGCTGACGGTCTGCTCCTCGGTGACGACCTCTTTGTCGAGGCGCACCCGCTCCACCGGCACAGTTTCCTTCTCCACCACGGCGCGCTCCTCGTGAAGCGTCACCTCGTGCTCCTCCTCGCTGAGGGCCGGACCGTCGTATGCGGCGTCGCGGTTCGCATCAGTGATCGGCTCGCGCTCGATTCGTACTTCCTCACGCTGCACCGGAACGGTCTTCGTTACGTTCTCCGTCACCACGTATTTGCGGAGTCGGGCGCGTCCGGTTTCCCGGTTCTCGGTGCCTACGCGCAAGCGCTCCTCGGACAAAGTCATCGCGTCATCCGTGGTGGGACCCGAGGTGTCGTGTCCCACGGTCCGGTCACCGCGATCCGCGTCGTATGGGTCCCGCTCACCGGCGTCGGCAATGCCCGGACCGGAATCACCAAGATCGTCAGAGCCGGTGGTGGTTCCGGCGTAGGTGCCGCGTTCGGCTGCGTCGTAGTCGCCGCCCGACCGGCTCAGTGCGTAGTGGCGGTAGAGTTCCGCTTCTTCCGTCTCGCTCAGGTTTTGGTCTGGATCGACCTTGGGAGCGTCCTTGACCTGGTCCTTGGTATAGGCGATGCGCACGTCGTCGCCCTGCATTGAAGCACCCTGTAGCGGTGCGAAGGATTCAGAGGTGCCGAAAAGCCCGGTCTTCACGGTGACCCAGCTCGGCTCTCCTGTGTGGTCATCCACGTAGACCTGGCCCGCGGATCCGACCTTGTTGCCGTCCCGGTCGACAACGTTGCCATTGCCGTCAAGGATGCGGTCGATGTGTTCCTGCGTGATCATGGTATCTCCTTGAGATTGATAGCAGAGGACTTCTTCCGAAGTATCCGGTGCCACAAGCGTAGGCACACCTGAAGCCAAATTGGAAGCATGCTTATTACTTTCTTGGAAACAGGAGTGGAACAGGCGTAGAACTGTCCTCCGCGCACCCCGTAGACCAAGGACAGACGACACGCTGATGCCAGTATGTGAACCCGTCCCGGTGTTGCCACACGATGTGAGCCGACTAGACTGACAACAGGTTCAGCAGCGAGCCACAGTAAACTACTTGTGGGAGTGCCTCCACTATGGACGCTCAGTTGCGCTCAATATTAGAACCTCATCAAACCTCGCCCTACAGTTTCTCCGTTGATGCTCCTACGCCGGCCGAGATCGACGACGACTTTCCGACAGACCTCTCCTCGACCCCGGAACGCTGCCTCTTCCAGTTGTCCGACACCCTGTTCCTTGAGCTCGATTCGGAGACGCCCGATCTTCGCGCCATAGAGCGCTACCAGACAGTATGCGATGAGCTCACACTTCGCCAGCTCAACTCCGGTGTTGCCTGATTAGGCAAAATACTTTGTCAGCCTACTGATTGTCGCTATAGTTGTTTGTACGGTTCAGCAGCGAGCCTCACCAGCCTCATTTGACTGTGGGAGTTCTCATGGACCTGCGTTCTACAAACGCCTCTTCTACCAATCTGCGTACCGCCGTTCGGGACAATATGAAGTTGAGCCGTTTCGAACTGTACGTTGACGGCGACAATGTCGGTCATCTCCAATATGAGACGCGACAAGGCCAGATCTGGCTCCTGCATACAATCATCGAGCAGCGCTTCAGGCGGTCCCGGATGGACAACTACTT
This sequence comes from Arthrobacter sp. TJ-270, assembly GCF_058269075.1. Lineage (NCBI taxonomy): Bacteria > Bacillati > Actinomycetota > Actinomycetes > Micrococcales > Micrococcaceae > Arthrobacter > Arthrobacter sp. TJ-270. The sequence goes on from NZ_JBZCNB010000001.1 coordinate 54,855, forward strand.
CATCGGGAACGTACTGGAAAACCTCCATAGGAGGCGGCTCGCAGTGATGCCGTTCTGCCCCGCCGTACGCGGTTATCTGGCAGGGCATCCCGAATGGGCACCGTTGATTCCGGCCTCCGAACGATCCCGTTTCCGGCTCCCGACCGCCACAAAGTCACGGAAAACCACGTCCCGCGCTTCCTGACGGGGACCTTCTGTTTCTACCCGCGCTCCAGGAAGGCTTCCTTTTCGGCATTCAGGTAGAGGTCTAGTGCCTCTTCGAGTTCGGGGTGGTCCGCGAGCGTCGGGTCCGCATCGATGAGTTCCTGCGCGTCCGTCCGGGCTTTCTCGATTACTCCGGCATGCTGGATGACTTTGAGGAAGCGTAGAGCCGACCTCCCGCCGGACTGTGAGGCACCCAGGATGTCGCCTTCCCTGCGCAACTCGAGGTCCTTCTGGGATAGCTCGAACCCGTCGGTGGTAGACGCGACTGCATCGAGTCGTTCCCTGCTGGGGTGGTCCGGTTCCAGCTGGGTTACCAACAGACACGTGCCGGGGTGTCCCCCGCGGCCGATCCGACCGCGCAGTTGGTGAAGCTGCGAGATGCCGAACCGGTCCGCGTCCATGATCACCATGAGCGTTGCATTGGGCACGTCCACCCCCACTTCAATAACGGTGGTGGAGATCAGTAGGCTGACAGTTCCGTCATTGAACCCGGCCATGGTCGCCGCTTTCTCTGCCGGGTCCAGCCGCCCATGCAGCGATCCCATGCTCACGCCGTTCAGGGCGGGAACGTCCGAGAAGGCCTCAAACAGCTCGACGACCGATGTCAGCTCCTGCCGCGGCGCCGACGGCCCCTCGTACAGCTCCAGCGCGTCGGCGCTGTCTGCTTCCATCTGGGAGTCCCCGATCTTCGGGCATACAACATAGACCTGCCGACCAGCGTTTATCTCTTCCCGTGCCCGGGCCCACGCGCGGTCGATCCAGCCGGGATTCTCTGAGAGCCCCACCACGTGGGTGGAAATCGGGGCACGCCCGGCGGGCAGTTCCGTAAGCGTGGAAACATCCAGGTCTCCAAACACCGTCATGGCGACGGTCCGGGGAATCGGTGTGGCCGTCATCACCAGCATGTGGGGTGCCGCGGCCGCTTTTGCCCGGAGGGCATCTCGCTGCTCAACACCGAAGCGGTGCTGTTCGTCCACCACGATCAGTCCAAGGTCGAAGAACTGGACGTTTTCGGACAGAAGCGCATGCGTTCCGATCACTATCCCCGCATCACCGGAGGCGGCGGCCAGCAGTGCCTCGCGTCTCTGTGCTGTCGACATTGAGCCGGTCAGAAGCACCACGCGGGTGCCGTCCTCGGCCCCGCCAAGCATGCCCCCCTCGGCCAGCGGACCCAAAGTCCGTGTGATGGATTGATAGTGCTGCGCGGCCAGTACTTCCGTGGGCGCAAGGAGCGCCGCCTGCCCTCCGGCGTCGATGACCTGAAGCATGGCCCTGAGCGCCACGAGTGTCTTGCCCGACCCCACCTCTCCCTGTAGCAGCCGGTTCATGGGGTGCGCGGCTGCGAGATCCGCGGCCAGCTGCTCCCCTATCTCTCGTTGGCCGGCGGTAAGGGTGAACGGGAGCGAAGCTTCGAACCGCTCCCGCAGGCCGCCCGCGCGCTGCGGACGCGACGTAGCTTCCTCCGCAAGCACCTCCGCTCGCCGTCGTGCCAGTGCCGACTGCAAAACGAGAGCCTCTTGGTATCGAAAGCGGCGTTGGGCACGGTACGCATCCTCCACCTCGACCGGGCGGTGGATCATCTCGTACGCCTGAGTGATGTTCATGAGCCGGTCACGGCGCGCGATGTGCGCCGGAATGGGATCGTTCAGTTGCGAGTGGACGAGGCCGTCGAGAAGCTGATCGACGCACTTCTTGATTGTCTCGCTGCTGATCTGCTCGGTTGCCGGATAGATGGGAACGGGCTTCAGGTGCTCATCCACTCCGGCTTCTCCTTCGTTCAGGAGGGAGAACCGGGGATTGGTGAGCGTGAGTTGCCCACGGTAGCTGCCCGTCTTACCGGAGAAGATGGCGCGGGTGCCGACGGTGAGCTGCCGCTCAGCGGCGAAACTATTGAAGAACGTGAGATGCATGGTGCCGAGGCGTCCGGCGTCGTCATCGGTAATCACGACGTCCAGCAGCTTGCCCTTCCGTGTGCGCATACGCCGGGAGTTGGCAGACTGGACACGCGCTATGAGGGTGATCTCCTCGTCAAGCGGAACGTCCGTCAGCGCAGTCAGTTCACCGGCAGCCAGGTAGGTTCGCGGGAAATGGTTGAGCAGTTGACCGACCGTGTGAATGCCCAGGCTGTCCTGAAGTGCCTTTGACGCCTTGGTACTGCCCAGTTTCAGGTGCAAGGGGGCGGCAAGCTCGGGCGTGCGCCTGTTCTCCATATACCTTCCCTGAAACAGCCCTCCTGCGCGGCAGGAACCATCGTCATGACAGTGCGAGCATAGCGGAGGCTTCTGACGATGTTGTTAGTCCTCATAATGGGTTGCGGGGGAAGATCCGGAGACCCGCTGGACGATTTCCGACGCGATGACCCGCAGCTTGACGTTGCGCGTACTCGATGCCCGCTGCAGCATTTCGAACGCTTCGACCTGTGAGCACCGGTTCTGAGCCATCACAATGCCAACGGCTACGTCGATATCCGTCCGCGACTCCATGGCCCGGCTGCGGTTGTCGGCTTCCTCGCTGTAGTGCGCCATCCGCAGCGCAAGCTGCAGCCCCTTCGACGCCTGCCGTGCATACGACTCGGCGAAGTTGATTTCATCATCCCCGAAGGAACGCGGGCGGTATGAGTACAGATTCATTGCGGCCTGCGCGCCCGGCCCGATCGTGAAGGGGGCGGAAAGAATCGAGCGAAGACCGTGTTCCGCGACCGCCCCTGCGTACGCCGGCCACCTTTCGTCGGTGCGGAAGTCCTCCACGATTATGGTGCGCTGATCACGGGCTGCAGTGAGACACGGACCTTCTTTAAAGGCGTACTGCAGCTCGTCCATGGCTTTCGCCTTGTCGGTGTTGTACGCCACAGTTGCGGCACGACGGCGGCGGAGCAACGTGATGCCGCAAAGGATGTCTTCCTCTTTCCCGCTCACGCTGCGGGCTGAAAGCTCCGCAAGTTCGTTGAGGAATTCCTGCATGTCAGAGGTGGACAGGATGAGATCCTGCATCTCCTCAAGGAACGACCGCCGAGCACCCGCAACGGACTGCTCCGCTTCAGGACCGGGTGCGTAGATCTCCTCCTCAGCATCGAAGGAGACGGATTCGCCCACGGTTCCATCCTTTCAATGGTTCAAACGTCAAGTTTCATCGCATAGGATACTTCACTAAGCGCCCTTCTTAATTCAGGAAGATTCCTACCGTCCGTGGGGTGGCGCCGCCGGTGCCGTACCACCGGGTTTGGTTCGAGTGTGCAGTACTACCACAGTGCGCATCTCTTTCGGCGTTAGAAGGTTGAGGCATGGATACTTCGCACTGGTCAACAAGCCGCCTGCTGAGCACAGCGGCTCGGCTGAATGAAAACCGCGACAATGAGCGGCTCCGCAGCATCGGAGTTACACATTCCGGCGTAACCATCCTGAAGGTTCTTGCCACCGTCGGGTCGATGAGCCAGGTTAAGTTGGCGCAGACCGTCCGGGTTCAGGCACAAACGGTGGGAAAGGCTCTGGAGCGCCTCGAAGCGCGCCAACTGGTCACTCGCTCCAAGAGCGATACCGATCGGCGCGTGACCTTCGTCGCACTCACCCCGGCGGGCCTGGCGCTCCTTGACCAGGTGCAGCAGGGTGAAGGGGTACCTCTCGGAGGCGGGGGCTACCTGGAGGAAGACCTGCGTGCAGCGCTCATCAGCGTCATCAACGCCACCCGTGACAATCTCCTCGCCAGCGGTGTCGCCCCCGAGCCGGAGTTGGCTGTTTCCGCCTAGAGTGCTCCCGAGCCGACTGCTGTCTCGCGGCTGATCACCCTCTCTCTACCCGCAAGCACGCCCATCAGCGCGAGTACTGCCATGATGCCCGCGGTGGCGAGGAGCGGAAGCGTCCAATCGCCGCTCACATCACGCAGTGCGCCGAACATCACGGGCCCGGCTGCTCCCAAGCCATACCCGACAGATTGGGCCATACCGGAGAGGGCAGCGGCCTGCGGATAGTTCACGGTGCGGAGGCTGAACAGAGACAGTGCGATCACGATGAGACTGCCGCAGCCCACCGCACCGAACAGCACCCACAACAGCGAGAAGTCCGGCGCAACCGCCAACCCGAGAAAGGTAACGAACGTCAACGCGCTGCTTGTGAACGATACAAGGCGTTGATCCGACCCCCGATTCAGGATCCCCCCGGTCGCAAGGCTCGCGAACACGCTGACGAGCAGGAAAACGGACAGATGCAGACCGGCTGCCGTCGCTGACACTCCTCGGCTCTGCTCAATGGTCGGCAGCCAGGCCATCAGGACGTAGAACGCGATCGACTGCAGCCCCATGAACAGCGTCACCTGCCAGCCCAACGCTGAGCCCCAGGGCGACCGATACGGAGCGGGCGGCGTGACAGCATGCGCGCTGCCCGATGCCTGGCGGCGCACCCATGGCAGCAGAACGGCCATGGCGATCAGCGCAAGTCCCACCCAGATGCCGAGGGCCAGCCGCCATCCTGCCGGCGAAGTCTGTGCTACCGGTACGACGACGGCGGCGCCGATCGCGGCGAAAGCGGCTTGTGTTGCGGTATAACTTCCGGTGATCTGGCTGACCTTCGTCGGGAAGTCCCGTTTCACCAGAGATGGCAGGAGGACGTTGAGGAATGCAATCGCGAGACCGATCAGGGCAGTGCCTACCCAGATGAAACCGGGGACCGGCAATGATCGGAGCACGATACCGGAAGCGAGGATCAGCAGGGAAATCCATAGCGCCCGGTCGAGCCCCAGACGGACAGCAAACCCGGGCGCCACGGGTGAGAAGACTGCGAACGCGATGAGCGGCAGGCCTGTGAGTAATCCGGCTGCGGCGCTGGATAGTTCAAGATCGCTGCTGATGTTCGCGAGGACAGGCCCCACGCTGACGAAGGACACGCGTAGGTTGACCGCAATAAGAAGGACGCCGATGAAGGCGAATCCGAAGCGGGCAGTTCGTTCCGGTGCGTTCCAGGTGGCAGCGGGCATGGTGCGGTCTTCCATCCTTCGAGGCTAGAGGAGCGCCTCACCGCGCATCCTCTTACACCCTAGCGCCGGGTACGCCTCAAATTGCCGTACCGCGGGTCCTGCAGCCAGGCCTCGTGCCGCTGCCGTCGAGTCTTTAGTGGGGGTCCTGGGGCACGACCGCGCCCGCTCCTGCGAGCTGGGTGATCGCGATGTGGCTGGGCTCGCCGGCTTCCTCAATGAACTTCAAGGCCAACGCGGCCTCAGGAACGTGAACGTGCACGCGCCAACGGTAGCCTTCCTCGACTTCTGTCACGGCGCTCATGATCACCGAATCGCCCACCTCGTCCAGGTGCAGGCGCAGGGTCGCGGCGTCGAGGGGGCTGAGGTTTATGGTGCACATCACTTCGACGCCTTCAGCGGGCATGCTGCTGTGGATATGCGGTGCCTGGACGTCGTAACCGTGCAGGCCGTCGAGTAGCTCGTCCTGCAGCTCTTCGCCCAGTGAGGCTGCACGGAGCGCGTCCATGATGAGAAGGAACCCCACTCCTCCGGCATCCACGACTTGCGCTTCGGTGAGCGCTCCGAGCTGGCTTTCGGTGTGCACGACGGCTTCGAGCGCGGCTTCCACGGCGCCCTGCAGGGTCATGGCGAGCGCGTGATTGCTGTCATCACCCTGGTTCGACTGGTCCACTGTTGCCGCGCCGATGGCTGCTGCCTCGAGGACAGACAGCATGGTGCCCGGAACCGGGTCGCTGAGTGCAGACCAGCTTCGGATCTGCGCGCGGTTGAGAGCGGTTGCCAGCAATGGCCCGGACAGTCGGGAAGCACCGTGAAGAGGCTCGGCGATCGCCGCCAGGAAGACGGCGAAAAGCGTGCCGGAATTACCGCGGGCATCCTCCATGGCAGCCTCGCCCGCGATTTTCAGCAGGTCGCCGAGATCGTGTGTGTCGAGCTCCGCAATAGCCTGTGCTGCCGCTCTAACGGTCAGGTAGAGGTTGGTGCCGGTGTCACCATCGGCCACCGGGAAGATATTGATGGCATTCAGCCGGTCGCTGTGATTGCCGAGGGATTCTTCAGCCTTGCCTAACCATCGCTTCATCGCTGTTGCGTTTGCGGTGATTTTAGTCTGCAAAGTGATCCCATCCCACGGTGGCTGGAGACTGTGACCCGACGGTCACTTCGGCAAGTCCGGCCTCTATCGAGCCTACCGCAGTGAAGCCCGCCAGCGGCATAACGTTTGGGTTAACCGCGGCCAGCAGCCCGTGGTCCTCTCCGCCGCCGAGGACCCATTCAAGGGGGTCTATAGCCAGCAGATCAGCGGCCGGTGCCAGCGGTCCGGCAAGGCGTCGGAGAGCTGCCGGGTCGAAGTCGATCCGTACTGAACTGGCGGAGGCGAGGCGATGCGCGTCCCGCACCAAGCCGTCGGAAATATCCATCATCGCGCTTGCTCCGGCGCCAGCCGCGGCTGGGCCCGCGTGCAGCGGCGGACACGGCCTGCACTGCAAGTCGATCAGTTCGCGGTGTTCAGCTCCCAGCGAACCGTAGTCATGGGCGGACTCCAGCAGCGCCAACCCAGCTGCTGCGCGCCCTACCGTGCCGGCGAGCACAACGACGTCCCCTGGTTGCGCGCCGGACCGGACCACCGGGAGGCGCCCATCCAGGGAACCGGTGGCGGCCGCGGTGACTGAGATTTCCGTCCCCCGTCCGAGGTCACCACCGACCACTGCGCAGGTGGAGGCACCCAGTTTACGGATCGCTGCGGTGAGACCGTCAGCGAGATCCTCGACCCAGGAAACCTCTGTACTTCCGGGCAGGGTAAGGCTGACCACCAGGCAGGTGGGGCGGCCGCCCATGGCATTGATGTCGCTGAGATTCTGGGCGGCAGCCTTCCACCCGACGTCGAACCCCGTGGTTCGGTACCCACTGGGCCACTGCAGCCGAAAGTCCATGTCCTGGACCTGGGTGTCGATGGAAACCACCACCCTGCCGTCCGGAGCGGCTATTAGGGCCGCGTCGTCGCCGGGCCCGAGGAGGACCCCCTCAGAACCACTGTGGCCTCCCCCGAGGCGTGGCAGGATGCGCTGCAACAGGGCAGCCTCGCTCAACTGGGCAACGGTGAGTGGCATGGTTCCACCGTACTTGCCGGAAAGGACATTTAAGTGATCATCAGCGGCAGCTTTGAGAGCCACCGGACTGCACGTTCCTCGCCCTGCCACTTCGTCAGCCACCAGCACCTCCAGAAGCCCCCTTGAGTTTCCCCAATCACTGTGGGACTGTTCACACATGGCAAGCGACTCAGTTAAGGTCAACGATCGGGTCCGGGCACCGCTCGGCGCCTCCTACTGGAAGCTGTGGACCTCCTCCGGCCTCTCCAACCTTGCCGACGGCGTCTTCAAGATCGCGCTGCCACTGCTCGCGATTCAGTTCACCCAGTCGCCCACACTGATTGCAGGACTGACCTTCGTCGCTACGCTTCCATGGCTGCTCTTCGCGTTGACGGCCGGCGCACTGGCGGACCGGCTGGACCGCCGCCGGCTCATGCTCGTAGCCAACCTCACCCGCGCCGCGTTGCCCGTCCTGCTCATCGGAGTCATCATCCTTGACCTCGGGTCCATCTGGGCGCTTTACGTCACGGCGCTCCTGGTGGGAGTAGCTGAAACCCTCTACGACACGTCCGCGCAGTCGATCATGCCGCAACTGGTCCACCGCGATCAGCTTTCACGGGCGAACGGACGGCTCTACGCCGTCGAGCTCGCCACCAACCAATTCATTGGCCCTCCTCTGGGCGGACTGCTCGTCGCAGCCGGAGTCATCGGTGGATTCGCCGTTCCCGCTGCGCTGTGGCTGGCCGCCGTCGGCGCCCTGTTCCTGATACGCGGAAGCTTCCGCATCGAACGCGAAGAGAAAACCACCCTGCGGTACGACGTCGCCGAAGGCCTGCGGTTCCTCTGGAACCAGAAGATCCTGCGGACACTCGCCGTGATGACGGGAACCTTCAATTTTGCTTCCAGTGCAGCCTTTGCCCTCTTTGTCCTGTTTGCCGTCGGTCCGTCGTCAGCCATGCAGCTTTCCGAAGTGGGTTTCGGAGTGCTGCTCACCACCTCTGCGCTCGGCGCCTTTCTCGGCTCCTTCATCTCGGAATGGGCCGAACGGAAGCTGGGACGGTCCAGGTCCCTCGGCCTGACGATCCTTGGTGGTTCCTTCTTCGTCGGAGCACCCGCGCTCACCGACAATCCCTACATCCTCGGGTTCGTGTTCTTCATCGGCGGCATGCTGGTCATGCTCTGGAACGTCATCACCGTATCCCTGAGGCAACGCATCACACCGAACCGGCTGTTGGGACGCGTGAACAGCGCGTATCGCCTGCTCGCGTGGGGCACCATGCCGCTGGGCGCCGCAGCCGGCGGCCTTCTTGCGCAGTGGCTGGGACTGCAGGCGATGTTCGGCATCATGGGCGTACTCACGCTTGCCCTGCTGGCCCTTATGCCGATCCTCACAGACAGGGCAATAGACGCGTCCGACGTCGAATCCTGAAGTCTTCTAGCCTTGCGCCTCCCAGCGGTGGGAAAGTAGGGCATGGTCACCGAAACTGACGTGCGGCGGATCTGCCTCTCGCTGCCGGACGTCGTGGAACGACCCAGTTGGGGTCAACCCGCCTGGTTCGCCAGGACCCTGATGGCCCGCATCTGGGAACCGGGAGTGCTGACCGTAAAAGCCCGGGAGCGCGATGCTCTCGCGGGCTCCGACCCGGAAACCTACTTCTGGACGCCGCATCACGAGAGGTCGCCACAACTGGTCCTCGCCCGGCTGCCCCGGCTCCAGCTGGAGGAGCTCAACGACCTGCTTGAGGATTCGTTCCTGCTCGCCGGTGGCCGGCTGGCCAAGAGGTAGTCCCTCGCCTATTGGATGCGGCTCAGGCGTCCGGCGCGTCCTCGCCCCGGTCCACCCGGAACGGGTGCCGCCGCAGCGCCCGCTAGGCTTGAATCCATGCCTTTGAAACTGCACGCTTTCGTCCGCGCCTCCGGCTCTGGTGTGCTGCTCGTGGCATCGCTGAGTGCCTGCTCCCCCATCGTCGATGTTGATGCGGCTCCGGATGCCGTCAACCCGGCGTGCGCCAACGTCATGGTCGCTTTGCCGGAACAGGTTGCGGGAAACGACCTGCGGGAAACGAACAGCCAGGCCACGGCGGTGTGGGGTGACCCGTCGCAGGTGGTCCTCAGGTGCGGAGTCGAGGTCCCCGGGCCCACCACCGATGCGTGCGCCTCAGTGAACGACGTCGACTGGATCATCCAGGAATCCACGGAGACGGAAATCTGGACGGCCGTAACCTACGGCCGCAACCCGGCCGTCGAGGTTCTTTTCGACCCCAACCAGGTCGCTTCCAGCACGGTTCTGGTCGATCTCGGTGGTGCGGTCTCGCAGGTCGAGCAGACAGAAAAATGTTTGAGTCTGAACGACACGGTGGACTTGCCCACGGACAGCTAGCACCGCCGTCGCTCTCACGTTCTACACTGGGGCTCGATGAAAACTACCGATTCCACTCCCCTGTCCGGTACCCAGTACACCCTCCAGCACGGTCCCTACACGGCGTCGATCGCCAGCGTTGGAGCGACCCTGCGCTACCTCCGCCATGAGGACCGCGACCTCGTGGTGCCCTATGACGCCGGAGAAATTCGGCCGTCCTTCCGGGGTGCGGTGCTGGTGCCCTGGCCAAACCGGGTGGTGGACGGCAAGTACTCCTTCAACGGTGAGTCGCATCAGCTCGCGCTGACCGAGCCACAGCGCTCCCACGCCATCCACGGCCTGCTCGGCTGGGTGGACTGGACACTGGTCGATCAGTCTTCTGCCGCGGTCCGTTTGGCGGCCTCGGTCATCCCGCAGAAGGGCTACCCGTTCCGCCTCGAGGTTGAAGTGCTCTACACGCTCGACGACGACGGCCTCGCGACGACGATCACCGCCGCGAACCCAGGACCCTCCGCAGCCCCCTACGGCGCATCGGCGCACCCATACCTCGTCGCCGGCGAGGGACTCGTGGATGACTGGACACTGCAGGTCCCCGCGTCAACGGTCCTGCAGGTGACCGAAGACCGGCTGATCCCCACAGAGCTCACCGGCGTGACGTCGTCGCACTTTGACTTCCGTGAACCGCGTCTCATCGGGGATACTTTCGTTGACCACGCCTACACGGACATCACGTACGACGACGGCGCCGCCACCGTTTCGGTGCACGCAGCAGACGGCCGCGGCGCGGCCATCACCTTCGACGAGTCATGCACGTGGGTACAGATCCATACCGCGGACAAGCCGAACCCGGCGGTGTCGCGGCTAGGCCTTGCAGCCGAACCCATGACGTGTCCGCCGGACGCGTTCAACTCCGGGACAGACCTGATCGTCCTGGAGCCCGGGGACAGCCATTCGGTGGGGTGGCGCATTCACGCGCTATAGCCCCTACGGAGTCCCCGGCGGCGTGTGGCAGGAGCCGCGGACCAGGAACTCGGGACGAAACGAGACCGATGCCGGGACGTCTTCATTCACGACGGACTCGATGGCGGCCGCCACGATGGCCGACTCGTCCCAGCCGAAGGTGGTGAGCCCGGGGCTGACGAGCGGGGCCATCTCGCTGTCATCGAACCCCATGATCGAGACGTCCCCGGGGATGGACAGATCGAGGGACCGGGCCGCCCGGTAGGCACCAAAAGCGAGTGAGTCGCTCAGGCATAGCAACGCCGTCGGACGCTCCGGCCGGGCGAGAAGGACGGTTGCCGCCTCTGCCGCTCCAGCTACCGACGACGTCGACGGCGCCACGGCAACGCTCAGCCCCATGTCCGCGCCCAGTTTTTCCACCAGCAGCTGCGCAGGGCGCCCCGGCGTCGACGGCAACGACGGCGCCAGCAGCCCGACCGAACGATGCCCCAGTTCGGCGAGGTGACCAAGGGCACTGCTGATCCCGAACTCGTTGTCGAAAAGAACAGTACGGGCAACCGGGCGGTGAAGCAGCGCGTCACCGACCGACACCAGCCGGATCCGTTCCGGCACGTCGGCCCAGTACAGGGCGGACGGGTCCACGGGAAACACTATTGCGGCGTCAACCCGGCGGGTCGCGAGCGTGCGCAGCGCGTTCTGCTCACGTTCCGGCGATGTGTCCACGTCAGCGATGGCCGAGAACATGGCCTGGTCGTGCAGTGCTTCCGACAGCATCACCGCGAGGCCCTGCCGCCAGAGGTCTCCCAACGATCCGATGATCGCCACGTTGCCGCTCCGGCCGCCCGCGAGGGCCCGCGCTACCGGATCCGCCGTCCATCCCATCTCCTTGGCAATGGCCTGGACTCGGGCAACCGTCTGCTCCGACCCACGGAGCCCACGCAGCGCGTAGGACGTGGCTGCTTTGGAAAGCCCCGCCGCCCGGGCGATGTCCTGTAGGGTTGCCCGTTTCGGCTCTGTCATCGATTGGTGCCTGCCGCGCTTAACGCAGGCCCGTCCTGCGATGCAGCGCCAACTCGATGAGTTCGTCGATCAGCTCCGTGTAGGTCAGTCCTGACTTGGCCCACATTTGCGGGTACATGCTGATGGGTGTGAACCCCGGCATGGTGTTGATCTCGTTAATGATGAGATCACCGGCAGGTGTGTAGAAGAAGTCGACCCGGGAGAGCCCTTCCGTACCGAGAGAGTCGAAAGCGCGGGCAGCGAGCTCCCGGACCTTGTCCGTCACAGCGGGCGGGAGGTCTGCGGGGCAGCTCAGCTCGGCCGCGGAACCGTCAACGTACTTCGCCTCGAAGTCATACCATTCGTGTTCACCGGGCTGGACCGCTATTTCTCCGGGCAGGCTGGTCCGTGGCGCTTCCGTTCCGCGGCCCTGCAAGACGGCGACCTCGATCTCACGCCCAACAATTCCGGCTTCGACGATCACCTTCGGGTCGAAGGCCCGTGCAGTTTCCACAGCGATCTCCAGTTCCGCCGGTGAGGTCGCCCGGGAGATGCCCATGGAAGAGCCGGCGCGGGCCGGCTTGACGAAGACGGGGAAGCCCAGCTTCGCGGCGCGGTCAAGGCATGCTGAACGGTCACGAGCCCAGTCCCGGTCAGTAATGACCTCGTACGGTCCGACCGTGAGCCCGGCGGCGGCGAACACCACCTTCATGTAGTGCTTGTCCATCCCGACTGCGGACGCGAGCACGCCCGCACCGACGTAGCGCACGTCAGCCATCTCGAGCATGCCCTGCAGGGTGCCGTCCTCACCAAAGGGACCGTGCAGCAGCGGCAGTACAACATCCACCGCGCCGAGGCTGCGGGGCAGCTGCTCGGAACCAGTTGCAACAAGTTCCTGCGCCGTTCCGCCGTCGGACGCCGTCGCCAGTACCACCGGCTCCGATGACACGGGGACTTCCGGAAGCACGGTGGAGCGCAGAGACCACTGGGAGGGGTCGGAGGAGACAAGTGACCACTGGCCGTTCTTCGCGATGCCCACCGGAACGACGTCGTACTTGTTCCGGTCGATTGCGTCCAGCACGCCCGCAGCGGTCACGCAGCTGACGGCATGTTCGCTCGAACGCCCACCGAAAAGCACAAGGACGCGGGGCTTCGCAGATGAGGTCACAGTTAGCCTTCGGATTTCAGTTCGCGGGCCAGCAGTCGCGGGCCAAGGTCATGTACGGACAGGTTTCCCTGAAGTACGGCAACAACACTATCCGTTATCGGCATATAGACATCGAGTTGGCGCGCGAGATCAGCCACAGCCTGCGCGGATTTGATGCCCTCGGCGGTCTGGTTCATGTGGGTTGTGACCTCGTCCAGGGTGAGTCCCTGTCCCAGGAGCCTGCCGGCGGTGTGGTTGCGCGAGAGCGGTGAGGAGCAGGTGGCGATCAGGTCTCCCATGCCGGCGAGTCCCGACATGGTTTCGGGTTCGCCTCCCAGCGCTACGGCCAGACGGGTTGTCTCGGTGAGCCCGCGCGTGATGACAGAGGCCTTGGTGTTGTCCCCCATCTGCTTGCCCTCGCAGATACCTACGGCCAGTGCAATCACGTTCTTCACGATGCCGCCGATTTCCACACCCACCACGTCGGTGTTGGTGTAGGGACGGAAGTACGTGGCGGTGCAGGCCGCGGCAACCCACGTGGCTACCTCGGCGTCCGGGCAGGCCACCACCGAGGCGGTCGGCTCGCGGCGTGCAATCTCCATGGCGAGGTTAGGGCCGGAGACCACTGCGACGCGGTCCGCGGGCAGGCCGAGCTCCTGGGCCAGGACCTGGCTCATGCGGTCATCCGTGCCGACTTCCAGGCCCTTCATGAGCGAAACGACGACGGCGTCAGGCGAGATCAGCGGTTTCCAGGCTGAGAGCTGGGACCGGAGGGACTGCGCGGGAACGGCAATGACCACGAGCTCGACGCCGTCAAGAACCGCCGCGACGTCGGCGGAGCACCGGATGTTGTCCGGCAATACCGTGTCCGCGAGGTAACGGCTGTTGGTGTGGCGGGTATTGATTTCATCAGCGATTTCCTGACGACGCGCCCACAGCCGCACCTGGGTGCCGTAACGCGCACCCGCGTCCGCGAGCACCTTGGCGAAGGTGGTCCCCCAGCTGCCGGCCCCCAGCACGGCAACGATCGCGGGTGGCCGACGCGTCACTGACCCTCACCCGCGGGGGACTCGAAGTTCCGGCCCGTCTGCTTTTGCTTTCGTGCGGTGGGGTCCCACCGCTCCGTGGGCGGCGTTTCGCCGCGTAGCTCGGCAACAAGCTCAGTAAGCGCGTCCATGATGCGGGTGGTCGCTGCGTCCAGCGTGGTGCGCGTTATGGGGCCGCCCCGGAAATCAGACAGGTCTACCGGCTTCCCGACAAGTACGCGGGATCTCTTGCGCGGGAACAGATGCAGCCGTTTCGCGTACCGCGGGAACACCTCCTGCGCACCCCAATGCGCAATGGGCACAACCGGCGCGCCGGTCTGCAGGGCCAGCCGCGCTGCTCCGGTCCGGCCCTTCATAGGCCACATGTTCGGGTCACGGGTCAGCGTGCCCTCGGGGTAGATGATGATTCCGCCGCCGCCCTCAATGGCCTCTTTGGCGACATCGAGCGAGTGGTTAGCTCCCGCCGTCGTGCGTTCCACCGGCACCTGCAGTGTGGCGCGCAGCACTGTGCCCATCACGGGGACCTCGAACAGCGAGGCTTTCGCGAGAAAGTGTGGCATCACCTTGTTGTTGTAAAGGAAGTGCGCAATCACTATCGGATCGATCTCGGTGACGTGGTTGGGGCAGACAATGAAGCCGGTGTCGCGCGGAAGGTTCTCGGCTCCGCTCCATTTCTTGGCCATCAGGGCATTCATGAGCGGCCGGATGAAAGCCGCGAGGACCGCGAACGTGGCGCGGGAGGAGACTGGTTCCGTCATGCTGATGCGGCCGCGCTTAGCGGCCGGTTCCCGGCTCTGAGGATTCGGCGATGTCGAAGTCCGCGCCGAGTCCCTCAAGCTTGCCCTGGAACCGCTCGTAGCCGCGGTTGATCAGCTCGATACCGGTGACACGGGACGTTCCGTTCGCTGCCAGTGCGGCGATGAGGTGGCTGAAGCCACCGCGCAGATCCGGCACGTCGATGTCGGTTCCGTGCAGCTGCACCGGACCGGAGATCACGGCGGAGTGCGAGAAGTTCCGCTGACCGAAACGGCATGGAACACTGCCGAGGCATTCACGGTGCACCTGGATGTTGGCGCCCATGCGGACCAGCGCGTCGGTGAAACCGAACCGGTTTTCATACACGGTCTCGTGGACGATCGATACGCCTTCAGCCTGGGTGAGTGCAACGACCAGCGGCTGCTGCCAGTCGGTCATGAAGCCCGGGTGGACGTCCGTCTCAAGCACCAGCGGCGACAGTTTCCCGCCCGGGTGGTAGAAGCGGATGCCATCGTCGTTCACATCAAACGCCCCACCGATCTTGCGGTAGGTGTTCAGGAAGGCGGTGAGGTCCAGCTGACGGGCGCCTTCAACGTAGATGTCACCACGGGTGACGAGCGCAGCTGACGCCCACGACGCCGTCTCGTTGCGGTCGGAGATGGCCTTGTGGTTGAAGCCACTGAGCTTGTCCACACCCTCGATGCGGATGGTGCGGTCCGTCTGCACTGTGATGATGGCGCCCATCTTCTGCAGCACGGCAATGAGATCCATGATCTCCGGCTCCACAGCGGCACCGCTCAGTTCGGTGATGCCCTCGGCGCGGGTAGCTGTCAGCAGTACCTGCTCGGTGGCGCCGACGCTCGGGTACGGGAGCTCCAGCTTGGCGCCGTGAAGGCCCTTCGGAGCGGAGATGGAGATACCGCCGGGGCGCTTGTCCACGACAGCGCCGAAGTTCCGCAGCACCTGCAGGTGGTAATCAATGGGACGGTCACCGATCTTGCATCCGCCCAGATCAGGGATGAAAGCCTCGCCGATGCTGTGCATGAGAGGGCCGCAGAAAAGAATAGGGATGCGGGAATCACCGGCGTGGGCGTCGATATCCTTGGACGCCGCCATCATGGCGTTGGCGGGATCCATGGTGAGATCGCCCGTCACCGGATCCTTGGCCACCTCGACGCCGTGCAGCTTCAGAAGGCTGGTCACGACGTCAACGTCCTTGATTTCAGGGACGTTCCTCAGCACCGAAGGTGCACTTCCCAACAGCGCCGCAACCATCGCTTTCGGCACCAGGTTCTTGGCGCCGCGGACAGTCACCTTGCCTGCAAGGGGGACACCACCACGGATTGTCAGAACGCTACCCATGAACACCTATTTCCTTCAACGTGTAAGCCCCAACAGCAGATAAGACCCTTGCTAAGCATAGGAGCTACTGTTACCAGACTGAAATACCGACGGCCCCCGAGCGGGATCGTGTTGGATCGTTATGATCCCGACAGGTAGTTCAAACGGCCGGGTTCAGCCCAGAATTCCGGTGTAGCGAGTGATCTTCCTTGCACCGGTGTTGGAGTCTAGGTGCGGACGGGCAGCGTCTTGGGTTTGAAGCTTGGGCGTTCGGCCTCGTAGGCAGTGATGTCCTCCTCGTGTCGGAGGGTCAGCCCGATGTCATCGAGTCCCTCCAGAAGGCGCCAGCGCGTGTAGTCATCGATCTGGAACGTGGCAACGATGGAGCCGCACGTCACCAGGCGGGACTCGAGGTCCACGGTGATCTCTGTGCCCGGGTGGTTCTCGAGCTCTTTCCAGATCAGTTCGATGTCATCCTGGGCCACCTGGGCCGCCACAAGCCCCTGCTTCCCGGAATTGCCGCGGAAGATGTCCGCGAACCGGGACGAGATCACCGCCCTGAACCCGAAGTCCTTCAGCGCCCAGACAGCGTGCTCACGGGAGGAACCTGTGCCGAAATCCGGTCCCGCAACCAGCACGGAGCCGCGGTTGAACGGCTCCCTATTAAGGATGAAGTTTTCATCCTTACGCCACGCTGCGAACAGGGCGTCTTCGAATCCGGTGCGGGTGATCCGCTTCAGGTAGACGGCGGGGATGATCTGGTCGGTATCCACGTTGCTCTGCCGCAGTGGAACACCGATCCCGGTGTGCGTGCTGATCTTTTCCATGGTGTTCTCCTCTTGCCCGAATCAGGCAGCGTGGCTTGTGGAGCCGTTCTCAGCGGGCAGCGCAGCGCCCGGCGGTACGGGATCCAGGTCCGAGGGTGAGCTCAGGGTTCCGCGTACGGCGGTGGCTGCAGCAACGACTGGAGAGACCAGGTGGGTACGCCCTCCTTTGCCCTGCCGGCCTTCGAAGTTGCGGTTCGACGTCGACGCGCACCGCTCCCCCGGGGCCAACTGGTCCGGGTTCATACCCAGACACATCGAGCAGCCGGCGAAGCGCCATTCGGCGCCGAAATCCTTGAAAACCTTGTCCAGGCCCTCTGCTTCGGCTTCCAGACGCACCCGGGCGGAGCCCGGAACCACCATCATGCGGATGTTCGGGTCTTTCTGCCGACCGCGGATGATGTCCGCGGCAAGACGCAGGTCCTCGACCCGGCTGTTGGTGCAGGAGCCCAGGAAGACGGTGTCCACCCGGATGTCCTTCATCTGTGTACCAGCTTCGAGCGCCATGTAGTCAAGCGCGCGCTGGCACGCAGCCTTTTCATTCTCATCGGCGAAATCGTCCGGGGAAGGAATGGCCTGGCTGAGTGACACGCCCTGTCCGGGATTGGTTCCCCAGGTGACGAAAGGCTCCAGCTCATTGGCATCCAGGAAGACTTCGGCGTCGAAGGTCGCGTCGTCGTCGGTACGCAGGGTGCGCCAGTTCTCGACGGCGGCGTCCCAGTCCGCGCCCTCCGGCGCGTGCGGGCGGCCCTTGAGGAATTCAAAGGTGGTCTCATCCGGCGCGACCATGCCGGCACGGGCACCGGCTTCGATCGACATATTGCAGATGGTCATACGTGCGTCCATGGACAATGCCCGAATGGCGGAGCCGCGGTATTCCAGCACGTAGCCCTGCCCGCCGCCGGTACCGATCTTGGCGATGACGGCCAGGATGATGTCCTTCGAGGTGACGCCCGGCTTGAGAGTGCCCTCGACGTTGATCGCCATGGTCTTGAACGGGGTCAGCGGGAGCGTCTGAGTAGCCATGACGTGCTCCACCTCGGACGTACCGATGCCCATCGCCAGCGCTCCGAAAGCACCGTGTGTGGAGGTGTGCGAGTCTCCACACACCACGGTGAGGCCGGGCTGCGTGAGGCCGAGCTGTGGGCCGATGATGTGCACGATGCCCTGCTGTGCGTCACCCAGGGAGTGCAGCCGCACTCCGAACTCCTTGCAGTTCGCCCGCAGCGTTTCGATCTGCGTCCGGCTGGTGGGGTCAGCTATGGGACGGTCGATATCGATCGTCGGAGTGTTGTGGTCTTCGGTGGCGATCGTGAGATCGGGCCGCCGCAGCCGGCGGCCGGCCAGCCGGAGGCCTTCGAACGCCTGCGGCGACGTGACCTCATGGACGAGGTGCAGGTCAATGTAGAGCACATCGGGCTCGGCCTGGCCGTTGACGACCTCACCCTTGCGCACAATGTGCGATTCCCAGACTTTCTCTGCGAGCGTCTTGCCCATGGCCGGTTCCTCCGCGTGCCTTCGATCAGATCTTTCAATAACTGAAGCAGGAGCGCGGCGATCCGCGCTAGTCCAGATACTTGCGTCTCAGATAATGAGACGGCAATATCAGTCTATGGACAATTCTAGTGGTGTCGGCGTGATTGATAAAGCAGCACTTGTGCTTGACGCATTGGAGGCCGGACCAACCACGCTCGCCCAGCTGGTTACCTCAACCGGGCTCGCCCGCCCAACCGTGCACCGGCTTGCCCAAGCACTCGTCCACCACCGTCTCGTCAGCCGGGATATCCAGGGGCGCTTCGTCCTGGGGAGCCGCCTCGTTGAGCTTGCTTCGGCCGCCGGCGAGGACCGCCTGATTGCGTCCGCCGGTCCGGTCCTGCTCCAGCTACGCGATGCGACCGGAGAAAGTGCCCAGCTCTTCCGGCGTCAGGGCGATGCGCGCGTCTGCGTCGCCTCCGCTGAACGCCCGATCGGTCTCCGCGACACCATTCCGGTCGGCACACAGTTGTCCATGAGGGCAGGATCCGCTGCGCAGTGCCTGCTCGCCTGGGAAGACCATGACCGGCTGCTCAAGGGTCTTCAGAACGCCCGGTTCACCCCCACTGTCCTTGCCGGAGTACGACGGCGCGGCTGGGCACAGAGTCTCGGCGAACGTGAGGCCGGGGTTGCGTCGGTCTCGGCCCCGGTGCGCGGGCCTTCCGGACGCGTGATTGGTGCGGTGTCGATCTCCGGACCGATCGAGCGTCTCACCCGCCAGCCCGGCAGAATCCACGCCGAGGTCGTGGTGAACGCCGCCCTGCAACTGACCAACGCGATCAGCAAGTCAGCCGAATAGCAGGTGTTGGTGGACGTCGCCCAATAGGCTGGCCCCGTGACCAGGTACGCGGTATTTCTTCGGGGCGTCAACGTCGGCGGGATCACCATCAGGTCCGCAGACCTACGGGAGACCTTCGGTGCACTCCCGGTGTCGGACGTGCAGACGTTGCTGGCATCAGGGAATGTGGTCTGTAGCAGTGACCTCACGGCGGCCGATCTGAAATCCCAGAGCGAAGATGCCCTGAGGGAGCGCTTCGGATATGAAGCCTGGGTCGTGGTGCTGGAGGCGGACACCGTACAAACCATTGTGGCCGGTTGCCCATTTCCCGCGGACGACCCTGCCACCCACACTTACCTCACGCTCTTCTCGGACCCCGCGGTGCTCACTGAAATGGTCGAATTAGCTCGTTCCATCGACGAACCGATCCACAGGCTGGGAACGATCGCCGCGGCCTGGCAATCACCGAAGGGGAGCACGCTTGATAGCCCGCTCAACGCATTTACCAACCGGGCCCGTTTCAAGAGTGCAACAACCACCCGTAACCTTCGGACACTTCAGAAGGTGCTCGTCGCCCTCCGAGCCTGACTACCGGCGGGAACGTGCAGCCTCAACCGCCCGAACGAAGTTGTCATAGCGCTCGATCTCGGCGGCGGCCGGTCCAACCGCCACAGCTTCCGTGGTCTCCGTGATCGAGGCAACCAGGCGCCGTCGTACGCGTTTTCCTCGCCGGCGGGCGCCGAGGCGGGCCAGGCCGGCGCACAGGATGCCGAGCGCTATGCCCGCGGCCACTCCCCCGACCGCGAGGAGCGTGGGGACAGGGATCCCCTCGACCGTCGGTGATTCGGGAACCGGGAACTGCAGGAATCCGAGGCCGGCCAGCAGCGCCAACCACCCGATGCCAACGACCATCGCAGCGAGGAACAGCCACTGGAGCACACCGGCGACCGGCCACCACCAGGCACGGGATCCGGAGGTGAAATCGGTGCGGGCAACGGCCTCATCCAGGCGCTCGAGCAGCTCCGGCTCGGGGCTCCTCGCTGAATCCCGGATGGCCGTCTGCCACGGTTCCACCGCCCCGCTCGAAAGCTCTTCACCGAACGTCCGCAACGCGCGGTCCACGGACGCCCGCTGGGCGGGACCCGGCTCGGGAAGGGAGGTCCGGCCCACGAAGTCCTGCACATCGCTGCGCCTGAGGTTCAGGCGCCGCAGCGGATCGGCACGGAGGTTCCCGAGCCATCGCGTCACGGGCCACCCTGTCACCGCGTGCGCATCACGGCGATAGGAACGCACGACGGCGTCAATCACCGCATCGGCGCCGGTCGCGCCTGCCAACCGGTCCGAGAGCGCACTGCGCGCCGCTTTCGACGGCGGCGGAAGTTCCGGTCCGGTGAATTCCCGCAGGGACTCGACGGCCACATCGACGTCCGCCGACAAGCGTCCGGTTGCAGCTTCCTTCCGGCGCACAATCGCACGAACTTCCTCCGCCAGCCCAGCCAGCCCGGTACCGGTGACAGCGGAGATCGAGTGCACCACCGCAGAACCGTGCCCCTCCGAGGCAAGGATCTGCTTGAGTGACCCGGTTACCTGCGTGAGGTCCTGCGCGGAGAGGCGGTCAGACTGGTTCAGCGCAACGAGGATGACGGCCTCATGCGTTGCCAGCGGCTCCAGGAACTCGCGGTGAAGCGCGGCATCCGCATACTTTTGGGGGTCTGTGACCCAGAGCAGCACATCCACCTGCCCGGCGAGCCGTTCGACGATCGCACGGTGGCCAAGCGCAGTGGAATCGAAATCAGGAAGGTCGAGCAGGATAAGCCCGCCATCGGCGGAACCGTTCCGATTCGGGCGGTGACCGTTGCTGGACACGGCGAGCAGGGGCGACCCATCCGGCATCACGTGGCGGTTCTGCACCTGCAGCCAGTCGAGCAGGTCTGCGCTGCCGTCCTCGCGCCAGATCACGGCGAGGGGTTCGGCGGTTGTCGGTCGGCGTGCCGCGACGCGGGCAAGGTCGGCGCCCGTGAGCGCGTTCAGCAGGGAGGACTTTCCGCTCCCGGTGGGCCCGAAAATGCCGACAACGGTGTGTGCCGACGAGAGCGATCTGCGTGAGCTGGCGCGGTCCAGCACGTCGTAGACCGCCCCGAGCTGATGTTCATCCACCCGCCCCTCAGCGAGTTCGCGAGCGGTGTTCAGCGCCTCCAGCCGGACCTGCAATCGGGAGGATGATGCCTCCCCGCGGTGACGGCTCACTGGCTGCCCTCCGGCGCAGGAGCTTCATTGCGCAAGTCTTCCGCTACCGAGCGCCGTTCCGTAAGGTTGACTGCCAGCGCGCGCAGATCCTGCGACGACGGTTCGTCCGCCAGAACCTGAAGCCTGTCGGTAAAGCTCCCGCGCTCGGCGGCCATGAGTCTTTCGCACCGCTCCTGTAACTGCATGCGGGCGGTCTTGGTAAGCCGACGGACTGCTTCCTCGCCGAAGATCGCCTCAAGGAGTTTCTGGCCGACAACCGCGGACCCGCCGGCGATGAGCACTTCCCCTCCGGTGAGCCCCGCCGTGGAAGCGAACACCACGATCATGAGCGCCACGGCAACACCGTTGACGCCGAAGGAGAGCATCCGGGCTGCGAATCGCTTGTCTTCGCCCTCGGAGCGGACAAGGTCCAGCAGATCCTTCTGCCAGGCACGGATTTCGCGGGCGACCGTATCGGTGAAGTCCGGCGACATGACCGGAGTTCCAGGTTCCAGCAGTGCGCGTCCGGCGGCCTCGGCACGCCATTGCCGTTCCGTCCGGTCCGCAGCTTTCGCGGCTTCCTCCACGATCACGGTTTGAAGCCCGGTCTCGATGGCGTTTTCCACAGTAACTGCGCGCGGCGGTTTCCCGGTGAGGAAGCCGCCGATGCGGTCACGAATGCGTCCAACCGTTGATTCGAGACCCCGCATGAATTCCCCCGTGCCGACGAAGTCCTGCCAGCGGGCCAGCACCTCTCCGCGCAGCAGGGTGCCGTCCTTGGTTGATTCGAGGACGGCATCGAGGGCGGTTTCGTAAGACTCGTGTGCCGCTCCCTCGAGCCGCGCAGCAGTCTCCGCCTGCCGGTCTACTGCATCTGCCACCTTCGCCACCCTGTGCCCCAGTGCGCGCAGTGCGCCCTCGAGGGTACGCCGGGCGATCTCCCGCCGTCCCTCAGCGTCGGCGGCGATGGCACCCAGCCAACGCCGCAGCGGGTCAACGCTCTCGGGCGGCAACATGCCGAGCGGGTCCAACCGTTCCTCAGGGATCACGAAGATGGGCGCGTGTCCAAGCTCCTCGGCGGCGAGCAGCGTATGCAGATCCGCCCGAATTTCCTCTTCGACGCCGTGTGGAACACGGTCCAGCACGACGGCGAGCAGGATGTCCCGCTGAGCTGCTTCCCTGAGCAGATGCCAGGGAACGGCGTCGGCATAGCGGTTGGCTGTGGTGACGAACAGCCACAGGTCAGCTGCCGCGAGCAGCTGTGAGGCGAGGCGGCGGTTCTCATCAGCAATTGAGTCGATGTCCGGCGCATCCAGCAGTGCCAGCCCAAGGGGAATTGTTGGGTCCGGCTGCAGCAGCAACGCAGCTGCTCCGCCGGCGTCGTTCGAGGAAGAGATCTGCGACGCCGGTACGGTCTGCGCTTCCGCGCTAACGACGACGGCGCGCTGCCGAGCCAGCGACGGCAGCACGCGGTCGCCTGCGAACCAGTGTCCTTCAGCAGGGTGGTGCAGCAGGATCGGTTGCCGGGTGGTGGGTCTGATCGCTCCGGACCGCGTAACCGGGTGTCCTACAAGGGCGTTGACGAGCGTGGACTTGCCGGCTCCGGTGGACCCGCCCACTACGGCCAGCAGCGGCGCGTCCAGGCTCTTGATGCGGGGCAGGATGTAGTCATCGAGTTGCGCTGCGGCGGCGTGCGTTTCACGCCGGGCTTCAGTAGCACCCGGAGACTCCAGGGGGAACGTGAGGCTGGTGAGCGTTTTGCGTACGCTGCCCAGCAGCTCGGCAAGCCCCGCAGCATCGGCGTCGGGCAGCGAGGCATCCATGGTCCCATCATGCCAGTTCCCGAGGATTCGGCGGGGATTGACCGATTAAACGAAAATTCCGCCCCAACCGTGACCGATTGAGGCGGAATCTTTGTGACCCCAGCGGGATTCGAACCCGCGTTACCGCCGTGAGAGGGCAGCGTACTAGGCCGCTATACGATGGGGCCAGTACTATGTTGTTTGCCGGTTTCCCGTCAAACAAGCTAGATGATTCTTTCACATCCGATGCTGTGAGCCAAATTGATTCGAACCATGATGCCGACGTGGCGATCCGCTCAATTTTTGCTGTTTCTACAGCGCTGGGGTACCAGGACTCGAACCTAGAATGTTGGTACCAGAAACCAATGTGTTGCCAATTACACCATACCCCAATGGCACTTTTCGGCGGTTTCCTTGCTTCGCAGCAGGTCAACCCCGTCCGCGCCGAGATACGACTTTACCGGATTCCCTGCACGATTCGCAAAACGTCGTCCAGAGCAGTAATCCGGCGGACTGAGAAACCGTCATCCTGACCGCCGCGACGGTCCAACCAGACACCGATCAGACCGGCTGCGTCCGCTCCCTCAGCGTCCAACACGAGGTTATCGCCCACATAGAGGGTGCACGCAGGGTCGGTGCCAAGCCGCCGGGCGCCTTCCAGGTAAATCGCCGGGTCGGGTTTGGCCACCCCGACCGCATCTATTCCAACGAGCGCTGCAACCCGCTGCAGTCCGGCCTTGTCCAGCTTGGCCCGCTGATAGTCGTGCACATTGTTGCTGACGGCACCGTACGGAATTCCCTGCAGGTCCAGCTCGTCAAGGACAGGAACGACGTCGTCGTAGGGTTCAAAGTGCAGCGGCAGTATGGCCTCGTACGCGTTGTTCCACCGCACTGCAGCTTCACCCTCAAGGGGGTCGGCGATGAACGATGCCTGGGCATGCCGCGCACGGTGGATGCGCTGTTCCGTGAAGGTCAGCTTCCCGGCGAGAAACTGTTCGTAGTAGCCGAGCGGGTCCCGCGTATACAGATCCTTGTATTCGATCCACTCCGCCTCGCTGAGGTGCGCAAGCGTCTCAGCGCCGATGTGATGGAGCGTGCGCCCCATCGCTGTGGCGAGGTCCACCAGCGTGTCGTCAATATCGAACAGCACGCCTTGGATAGCCGGCAGAGCGGACTCACTGTTCACGCAGCGACCTCACCCGAGCCAGCGATGATTCCTTGCCGAGAATGACCATGGACTCGAACAGGGGCGGTGAGATCTTGCGTCCGGAAACCGCTGTGCGCACGGGCCCGAAAGCGACGCGCGGCTTCAGTCCCAGTTCATCGACGAGGGCTGCACGCAGTGCCGCCTGGATGGACTCAGCGTTCCAGTCCTGAACCGGCTCAAGAGCGCGCAGGGCAGCATCAAGGACCTCCTGGTAGTTCGCAGGCAGGCCCTTGCGGGCGTCTTCAGCGACCTCGATCTCGTTGTCCGCCCTGAACAGGAAACCGAGCATCTCGGGAGCCTCCCCGAGCAGGGTGATTCGTTCTTGGATGAGCGGCGCAGCCTCCGTAAGGATCGCCAGTTCGCGAGGGCTGGTCGTCTGGCCCAGCAAACCTGCGGAGTGCAGATACGGAACGAGTCGCATCCGGAAGTCCTCCGGGTCCAGCAGACGCACGTGGGAACCATTGATCGCTTCGGCCTTCTTGACATCGAAGCGTGCCGGGTTGGCGAGAACGTCATGGACGTCGAACTTCTCAACAAGCTGCTCGACGGTGAAGATGTCCTCGTCAGCACTCAGTGACCAGCCCAGCAGCGAGAGGTAGTTGAGCAGACCCTCACGGATGAAGCCGCGCTCGCGGTGCAGGAAGAGATTTGATTCCGGGTCCCGTTTGGACAGCTTCTTGTTGCCCTGGCCCATCACGTACGGGAGGTGGCCGAATAGCGGCATGTAACGGGCGACGCCAATATCGATGAGCGCGCGGTACAGCGCTATCTGGCGCGGCGTCGAGGAGAGGAGGTCCTCACCACGCAACACATGTGTGATGCCCATCAGCGCGTCATCAACGGGGTTCACGAGCGTGTAGAGCGGAGCACCGTTCGCCCGTACTACTGCGAAGTCCGGAACGCTCCCGGCAGCAAAAGTGATATCCCCGCGCACAAGGTCCGTGAAGGTAATGTCCTCGTCCGGCATGCGCAGACGCAGGACCGCCTGCCTGCCGTCCGCTTCATAGGCAGCTTTCTGCTCCTCAGTGAGATCGCGGTCGAAATTGTCGTATCCGAGCTTCACATCCCGTCCCGCTGCCTTGTGCCGCTCCTCAACCTCGTCCGGTGTGGAGTAGGACTTGTAGAGGTGGCCGGCGGAGACCAACCTTGAGATGACGTCCTGGTAGATCCCACTCCGCTGGGACTGACGGTAGGGCTGGTGCGGCCCGCCAACTTCGACGCCCTCGTCCCAGTCGATACCGAGCCATTTCAGCGCGTCGAGAAGTTGCCCGTAGCTTTCCTCACTATCGCGGGCGGCATCCGTGTCCTCGATCCGGAAGATCATTTTTCCGTCAGTGTGCCGTGCGTACGCCCAGTTGAACAGGGCGGTACGGATCAATCCGACGTGCGGCACACCGGTTGGAGAGGGACAGAAGCGGACGCGAACGGGAGTTTCGGGCGTGACGGTGGGGAGATCAGCAGTAGTCATGATGGACCCCAGTCTACTGTCCGGCTGTCAGCGCTCCGGCAGGGAAGCTAGCGGCGGACGGGGTTGGAAAGCCGTCCGATTCCTTCGATTTCCACTTCGTACCGCTGGCCCTCCGTGATAAGGCCGACCCCGGCTGGGGTGCCCGTGAGGATGATGTCGCCAGGCAGAAGCGTGAAGGCCTGGGAGACGTAGGAAACGAGCTCTTTCACGCCCCAGATCATCTGGCTGGTGGAGCCGTCCTGCTTGAGTTCGCCGTCCAGCCAGCCGCGTACGGCAAGGTTCTCAGTGTCGAGTTCCGTTTCGATCCACGGCCCGATCGGGCAGGAGGTGTCGAAGCCTTTTGCCCGGGCCCATTGGTTGTCCGTTCGCTGGATGTCACGGGCGGTGAGGTCATTGGCGCAGGTGTAACCGAACACGACGTCATCGACGCGATCAACAGGCACGTCCTTGCAGATTCGGCCAATGATGACTGCGAGCTCTGACTCGTAGGAGATTTCCTCGGAGAAGGAAGGAAGGACAACCGGGTCCCCGGGACCGACAACCGAAGTGTTGGGCTTCAGGAACATCAGTGGAGCGGGCGGCACCTCATTGCCCAGTTCGGCGGCATGATCGGCGTAGTTCCGTCCAATGCCGATCACTTTGCTGCGGGGAATCACGGGCGCCAGCAGCCGAACGTCCTCGAGCTTGTGGCGCGCACCGGTGGGCTGGACACCCCCGTAGAATGGGTCGCCGCTGATGACGGCTACCTCTTCCTCCCCCTCACGTCCTTCAACAAGGCCGAACGCTGGATCATCATTGAGCACAAAACGGGCGATACGCATGGACCTAGGCTAGTACAGACCCAACCCGAAAACGCCAGAGACCGTTCGAAGGACCGGAGTCCTCCGAACGGTCTTTGAACCGTGCTTCATTGATAACTGTCAGTGAGGCCAATCGTCGATCAGGATGCCATAGGTGACAACGCCCGTTTTCGGTGCGGTCGCTTTGTCCTTGGCTACAGCCGCAGAGCCGCCTCCCAGTGCCAGGGCCGCCGTAAGCAGCAGAACTGCGGAGAGTCTTTTCATAACGGGTTCCTTTGAGTTAGGAGTGCCGAGGCTCTGACACCAGATTGATTCAGTATACGAAGCTAGTGTGATATGCAACACCCTCCGGCCCCGGATCGGTTTCTGTTCTTTGCTTCCGCTTCCTGTTCTTCCACGGCCTCTGTTTCAACCGCGCCTTTACGCATAAACTCAGGGACAGTCACGTCGGATCCGCCGGGAATCTCCCGCTCGTCCGGCACAACCTCAAGGAAAAAGGGGGAAACGTGGCAGCCCAGCAGTCGGGTGAATTGGTGATGCGTGAGCTGCGGGCGCGTGAAGCGTGGAGTCAGCGCGACTACCCTGCTGCGAGACAACTCGCGGCAACCGCCGTGGTTCTCGCGGCGCAGACCGAAGATCACCATGCCTGGTGGAATATGACGTTTCTTCAGGCCGAGTGCCTACGCGAGGAAGGGGCCCTCGATGACTCCCTCCAATACGCTGAGGCGCTCAGCATCAACAGCCTCACGCTGGAATCCGCAGCACTCAAGGCACGCGTCCACACCCTTGCGGCGGTATGCCAGCAGGGCTTGGGACATCTGGACCAGGCAGTGGAAAGCGCCACGATCGCCTTGAAAAGCGCGGCCACCGTCCCCGATGCTCCCGAACTCCAGATAGAGGCGCACCACGCGCTCATTGCCGCTCTGGCCGAGAGTGATCGGCTGGATGAAGCCTGGAGCACCTGCCTTGACCTTTCCACCCACATCACGCCGGGTATCCACAGGCAGACGGCGGGTAAGGCATTCTGGGTGATCGGGAATGTAGCGTTCATGCGACACCAGGTCAACGACGGCACCCGCTTCCACCGGCTTGCAGCGGACCATCTCGCTCCCAACAACGACCTGGATCTGTGGGCGCGGTTCAACCGCGCATCCGCTTCACGGCGTCTGGCCGCTGGTGTTGTGGATGCGCAGACCCTTGAGTGCATCGAACGGGCCGAGGTAGCCAGTTCCATAGTCGGTGGTACGGAACGGGATCAACTGCAGCTTTCACTGACCCGCGCGCACTGGCTTTTCCTGACAGGCCAAATCAATGCCGCCGTTGAACGCCTGCGGCCTATCTGTTCGGAGGGCTCGGCGCTTTCCCGGCAAACCGAGGGAGAAGCAAACCTGCTCCTCGGTCAGGCACTATCAGCACGGGGCGAATGGGTTGAGGCACTGGCCCACTTCGAGACGAGTGAACAGTGCTTCAACGACGCCGGAGCGCCGGACCGGGCAGCGCATGTCCGGGACATTGAGGCCAAACTGAGAGCCTGAGTGAATTCGCTACCGGCATGCAAAAGGCCGTGGAGATGAGATCAGAATTCTGACCCTTCCACGGCCTCTTTGCAGTCCGGAGCGAAGCGGACCCTTGCGGGCAATTGCTAGACAGACTTATACGTGCTGTCCGGCCAGTTGCCGACCTTCGCCGTAGTGGTGCCATCGGGCCAGTTACCGACCTTCGCCGTAGTGGTGCCATCGGGCCAGTTACCGACCTTCGCCGTAGTGGTGCCATCGGGCCAGTTACCGACCTTCGCCGTAGTGGTGCCATCGGGCCAGTTACCGACCTTCGCGGCATGAGCAGCCGTGCCGCCCCCAACCAGAAGCAACGCAGTCAGCAACAGAGTTGCGGAGACCTTCTTCATATCATTCCCTTGTCACTTGATGGACGCAGAAGAACGAATTGCCCTCTGCGTTGCACAGCGTGTCCAGTATATTGACCAGAATCGTCTAATGCAGTGTCCTTTTTCTCATCTTTTCCGCAGTTTTTACACGTAATTGCATAAGCTTCGAAGTTGAACCACAAGGATGAGTGTCAGGGGCGATGATTCTGACAGAATGGTGTCGGGGATCCATCTGAGGAAAGCGTTGAAACGGGGCCATGATTCAATCCCAGCAGCCGGGCGAGCACGTTTTTCTGGAATTGCGTGCGCGCGACGCATGGAATCAGCGCGACTATGACTTGGCGCTTACGACTGCAACCGAGGCCGCGGAGGTGGCGCGGCGCAACGCTGATGACAACGCGTGTTGGAATATGACCTTCCTGCAAGCTGAATGTTTGAAGAAAGCGGGCGCTTTTCACGATGCCCAGGTTGTTGCTGAATCCCTACGGGACGATGCGCTCACCCATCGTTATGCTGATCTGTCTGCCCGGGTTTCGACGTTCCTAGCGGGTACCTTGCAAGGCCAAGGCGATCTGGCGGCCGCCGCAGAAGAAGCAAGGCGTGCAGTTGCAATGGCCGCCTCGGCCGCGGACTCCCCTGATTTACGGATAACCGCTCAACACGCCCTCATCGCTGCGCTCGCGGAGAGCGACCAAATCGATGATGCCTGGAACGAGTGCCTTCGGCTGGCAGAGCTCATCACCCCCGAAGTGAACTCACAGACTGCCGGTAAGGCGTACTGGGTCATAGGAAACGTGGCGTACCTCCGCCGGGATGCGGCTGTCGGAACCGACTACCATCGGCGGGCGGCCAGCCATCTCTCACCCTCGAACGACCTCGACCTGTGGGCGCGGTTCAATCGCGCGTCCGCTGCGCTTCGCCTGGCCGGCGGCGTCGTGGAACCGGAGACGCTGGAATGCATCGAGCGGGCCGAGCTCGCGGCGTCGATCGTCGGAGGAAGTGAACGCGACAAGATTGAGCTGTCCCTGACCCGCGCGCACTGGCTGTTTCTTACCAAGCAGTTCGACGCCGCCGCCGAGCGGCTCAGGCCGATCTGCGAGGCGTCCTCCCTCATTGCAAGCCAGACCGCGGCGGAAGCCTACATGCTCCTGGGTCAAACACTGGCCCGGTCCGGGGACCCGCTTGAGGGCCTGTTCCAGCTTGAGAAAAGTCAGGAACTGTTCAGGCAATCAGGAGCCCCCGACCGGGAGGCTCATGCGGGCGCTCTGATCGACGAGGTCGTTCGAAAGGCAGAGGCCTAGACATCCGGTCTAGGTTTCCCATGAACGCACCCTCGCTGATACCCACCGATGCACCGATGCCTGCCTCCTTCATCCGGCTGGTGCTGCCGCAGGGCGAACACATCACCGCAGAAGTGGCGGGTGCGTTTGCGGAGCAAGCCCATACGGAAGCGGCCGGCGTCCCCCGTCCTGTTCTGCTGGTGATCACCGGGGTGGCATCGCTCAGCCGCGAGGCACGCGGCGTTCTGAGCCGCTCGCGCTCAGCATCGGCGCTTGCGGTGGTTGGAGCGAGCGCTGTGGACAGGGTGCTCGCTAACTTCCTCCTCGGCGGGGAACCGCCGCCGTGCCCAACGCGCTACTTCGGGGACGAAGAGTCCGCCGCTGACTGGTTGACGGGGCGCACGTATGACAGCTGACGACGGCGACCCCCGCCTGGCCATGCTGGTCAACGGCATCGTGCGGCTGTCCCGGGGAGACCTCAGCAGCCGGATGACGCCCTCCCCCGCGCGGGATGACGTTGACGCTGTCATCACCGGGGTGAACCTCCTCGCCGAAGAACTTGAACTGGTCTACCGGCAGTTCGAGAAACGCGTGGAGAACCGCACGGCCATGCTTCACCAGGCACATCTGGATATGAAGCGCATGGCAATGACCGATGCACTCACCGGATTGTCCAACCGCGTGGAGCTCGTCGAGAAAATCGAGGAGTCGCTCACTGCCCAACACGACGGCGCCCCTCCCCCTGCGCTGCTGTTGCTCGACCTCGATTCCTTCAAGAACGTCAACGACCGCTTCGGGCACGACGCCGGCGACGATGTCCTGCGCGAAGTCGCGGAGCGTTTGCGCAGCGTAGTCCGGGCTACAGACACCGTTGCCCGGCTGGGCGGCGACGAGTTCGCCATCCTGGTGACCGAAGCCACCATGGAAATTGCTCTCAGCGTGGCACACCGTGCACTGGAAGTGCTTGAGAAGAGCATTGACGTGGATGAGTTCAGCGTGCACCCCCGCGCGAGCATAGGCCTTCGGCTCGCCACCGGCGAACACACGGCGGCATCGCTGCTGCACGAGGCCGACACAGCCATGTATGCGGCGAAGAACGAGGGCCGCAGCATCATCAAGACGTTCGAGCCCGTGATGCTCTTCAACCGGCAGCTTCGCACGCTCATGGCCTCCGAACTGCGGGACGCCATCGGGACGGACCAACTGTGCGTGCACTACCAGCCGGTGGTCAACCTGGACGACGGATCAGTCAATGGCGTGGAAGTCCTGGTGCGCTGGGACCATCCAACCCGGGGCGTGATCTCGCCGGAATCCTTCATCCCGCTCGCAGAAGAGATAGGCGCCATCTCAGAGCTCGACCGGTGGGTTATGGCCACCGCGCTGCAGCAATACGCGATCTGGCGTGCGGCGCTCCTGATCCCGGAGGATTTCCAGGTACGGGTCAATATCTCGGCCATCGAGCTGCGCCAGATCGACATGGTGGACTTTGTCCGCGGACTCCTCAAACGCATGTCCGTGCCACCGCCCTCACTGGTCATCGAAATCACTGAGTCGGCGCTGATCAGCGGCGGTGAGGTGGAAACCTACTCGTTGCTCAGCTTCAGGCAGTTGGGTGTGTGCATTGAGATTGACGATTTCGGAACGGGTTATTCGTCCATCAGCTACCTTCGCAAGCTGCCGGTCGACATGGTGAAGGTGGACCGCTCCATCCTGCAGGAGCCCGCAACCGGATCCTGGCAGCCCGAGTTTGTGGCCGCCGTCTTCCAGCTCATACGGGCAGCGGGCCTTGGGGCTGTCTTCGAGGGCATAGAAACCGAGGAACAGGCCGAGTTCCTTCGCTCCCTCGGTGAGCTCAGCGGTCAGGGCTACTACTTCAGCAGACCCTTACCCGAACCGGATGTCACCGCGCTGCTGCGCTCGGGCAGTGTCCTTCCGCTGAAGTCCTCCCGCTGACGCCGCGCGGGAGCTGACGAAACCGAAGCCCGGCCCCCGTCTGGGAACCGGGCTCCAACCTGTGCAGTTTCGGAATCTGCTAGACGAGGCGGGTCATCCAGCCATGGGGATCCTCGACCTTGCCGGTCTGGATTCCGAGCAGCTGCTCACGCAGGGACATGGTGACCTCGCCGGCCGACGGATCCGGTGCGCTGATGACCTCGTCGCCGTCCTTGAGCTGACCGATCGGGGTGATCACTGCGGCAGTGCCGCAGGCGAAAACCTCCGCGATGTCGCCGCTGCTGACGCCGTCGCGCCATTCATCGAGCGTGATGACGCGCTCCTGGACGTTCAGTCCGCGGTCCTTGGCCAGCTGAATGATCGAGGAACGGGTTACCCCTTCAAGGATGGTCCCGCTCAGCGCGGGGGTGACGAGCGTGCCGTCCTTGAAGACGAAGAACACATTCATGCCGCCCAGTTCCTCGACGGCGTTGTTGTTCAGCTGGTCGAGGAAGAGCACCTGCTTGCAGCCGTGTGCCTCTGCCTCCAACTGTGCCGCAAGCGAGGCCGCGTAGTTGCCGCCGCATTTCGCGGCGCCCGTACCGCCCCGACCGGCGCGCGCATAATTCCGGGACACCCAGATGGAAACAGGAGCCAGTTCGCCGCCGAAATAGTTTGCTGCGGGTGAGGCGATGACCCGGTACGACACCTCGCGGGCCGGACGGACGCCGAGGAACGCTTCGGTGGCGATCATGAACGGACGCAGATAGAGGCTCTCGCCATCACGCGTGGGCACCCACTCCTTGTCAGCTGCGACGAGCTGGCGAAGAGATTCCAGGAATATCTCCTCGGGCAGTTGGGGAAGTGCGAGCCTTGCTGCTGACCGGTTGAGCCGCGCCGCGTTCGCCTCCGGCCGGAAGGTCCAGATGGATCCGTCCGCATGGCGGTACGCCTTCATACCCTCAAAGATTTCCTGACCGTAGTGCAGCACTGCAGCGGCCGGGTCCATTGCAATGGGCCCGTAGGCTTCAAGGCGTGCGTTTCCCCAACCTCCCTCACCGGCGGCGTCGACCGTGTAGTCGACCACGACGGTGTGGTCGGTGAAGTGGTTGCCGAAACCGGGGTTGGCAAGAATTGCCTCCCGGTCCGCCTCCGGCTTGGGGCTCGCGGATGGGTACTGGGCGAATTCCAGCTGCGTAGCTGTCATGGTTCCTCCACGGTTACCTGGCCGCCGCGTGCACTGCGGACGGACCCTGTCATGCCTCGCGGTGATCCCGAACGGGATGCACTCGGACGGCTAGTTGAGTTAACGCTTCCTAACCAGCTTAGGACACCGCGGCGGCAATCGCATCGCCGACCTGCGCGGTGGCGCGCGACGCGCCGGACCGGGTGGCGACGTCGTTCTCCACCGCCTGCTCAATCCGTGCCGCCTGCTCTCCGAAGCCAAGGTGCTGCAGTAGCAGCGCCGCGGAGAGAATCGCCGCAGTAGGATCTGCCTTCTGCTGTCCCGCAATGTCCGGGGCGGAGCCGTGTACCGGTTCGAACATCGAGGGGGCAGTGTGGTCCATGTTGATGTTTCCGGACGCTGCCAGGCCGATTCCGCCGGTAACGGCTGCGGCGAGATCGGTGATGATGTCACCGAACAGGTTGTCGGTCACGATCACATCGAATCGTGACGGGTCGGTGACCAGGAAGATCATCGCCGCATCTACGTGGAGGTAGTCATGAGTGACCTGCGGGTACTCTGTGGCGACAGCTTCGACGGTGCGCTTCCACAGGTGACCGGCATGCACCAGGACGTTGTGCTTGTGCACCAGAGTGAGGTGTTTCCGGGGGCGTTCGCTGGCCCTACGGAATGCGTCACGGACCAGCCGCTCAACACCATGTGCCGTATTCACCGAGACCTCGGTCGCGATCTCGTGTGGCGTGCCCGTGCGCAGTGCGCCGCCGTTGCCCACGTACGGCCCTTCGGTGCCCTCACGGACCACCACGAAGTCGATCTCGCCGGGATTGGCGAGGGGACTCGTCACACCCCGGTAGAGCCTCGACGGACGCAGATTGACGTAATGGTCGAGGCTGAAACGAAGCTTGAGCAGCATCTCCCGCTCAATCAGGCCGGACGGAATGCGGGTGTCTCCCGGGGCAGCGCCAACGGCACCGAACAGGATGGCGTCGTGTCCGCGCAACCGGTCCAGGGTCTCCTCCGGGAGCGTCTCCCCCGTGGCCAACCAGTGCTCGGCGCCAAGCTTGTACTCGGTGAGGCTCAATTCCGTGTCTGCGGCGGACGTTGCCGCACGGAGCACCTTGACCGCCTCGGTGATGACCTCCGGTCCGATACCGTCCCCGGGGATTACTGCCACATTGATGCTGGATGAAGTCATGGGATTAGCGTAGGCAACTATCCCGCATCACGGACAATTCCGGTTCGTATATTGAGACGGGAGCGCCACACACGGCCGCCTTAACCGCCACCTCCCCTATTCCGGAGGTGGCCCGCGGCGGTTCACGTACAGAGAGAACTCCACCCGTGGGGCGATGCCCGTTGCTCTCAGCCCGCCCTAGAGTTGGTAGCTATGGATGCGCACCACCGGTTGGCCACCTGGCTGCGGGAGAACCACGGAACGGTCGACCTTGTAGTGGCGGGAGCAGCGTTCGTCCTCCTGGCTCTGCCCTTTGTGCTCACTGGATCGCCGGCGGAGTTTGTGGTGTCGACGGCGCTGGTGATTCCTTTGGCATGGCGACGCCGGCGGACCGTCGCTGCTGCCTCCACGGTCGCCGCCGTATCCGTCAGCCAGCTTCTGATCAATCAGCCACCGGTTCCTGCGCAGTTGAGCGTCCTCGTGATGGTGTATACCCTCGCGGCATATGCCCCGCGTTGGGCAAGCCTCGGCGGTCTGGGCATTGCGTGTTTCGGCATGGTAGCCGGCGTGGCGCAGTTCGGGCTGAACCAGTACGAGACCGGCGTTGCTGAGCTCCCGCTGTATGCGCTGTACATCTTCTTCGCCGTGGCTGTGGTGCTGCTCTGCTGGGCCTTCGGCGATCTAGCCCGCAACCGCAGACTCACACTGCAGGCGCTGGAGGACCGAACCCGCAGGCTGGAGATCGAACGCCAGCAGGAACGCGACCTCGCCGCCGCCGATGAGCGCAGCCACATAGCCCGCGAGATGCATGACATCGTTGCCCATTCCCTGTCGGTGATGATTGCCCAGGCCGACGGCGCCCGTTACGCCGCCGCTGCGGATCCCGCCGTCGCAACATCCACGCTGGGAACCATTGCGGCAACCGGGAGGGGATCGCTACGCGAGATGCGCCGGCTGCTGGGCGTGCTGAGGAACGATAACGACACACCCACCCGCCCGCTGCCGACTCTGGCGGAGGTACCTGCCCTGATCGAGACGGTGAGACGGGCGGGGCTCGATGTGGCGCTGACCTACCTCGGCACGCCGCGGCGACAGCTCCCCGCCGGCGCGGAACTCACCGTTTACCGGGTGGTTCAGGAGGCCCTGACGAACGTTCTGAAGCATGCCGGACCCCGGGCGTCGGCATACGTTTCCCTGTCCTGGACGGGGAAAGGCCTCGAAGTGACAATCGACGACGACGGACGCGGCGCCGCGTCCGACGGCATGGGGAATGACACGGGAAGCGACAATTGCGGTCAGGGCATCAGGGGAATGGCGGAACGGTTGAAACTTTACGATGGGACTGTGGAAACCGGTCCGCTCACCGGCGGCGGCTTCCGCGTCCGCGCACAGATCCCCTACACAGAGGCCTGAATGAGCACCCCGCTAACCACCGCAACCATCCGTGTGGCCCTGGTCGATGACCAGCATCTCGTCCGCAGCGGTTTCTCTATGCTCATCAACTCCCAGCCGGACCTGGACGTCGTTTGCCAGGCCGGCACCGGCACGGAGGCGGTGTACCTGCTGGCGTCCACGGCAGCCGACGTCGTACTCATGGACGTGCGGATGCCCGGCATGGACGGGATCGAAGCGACCCGGCGCATCCTGGCGCAAGCACAGGAGCCTGGGCCGCGCATCATCGTCCTGACTACTTTTGATCTCGACGAGTACGCGCTTGCCGCGATCCACGCCGGAGCCAGCGGCTTCCTGCTGAAGGACGCACCTCCCGAGGAACTTCTGGAGGCGGTACGGACGGTTCACCGCGGCGATGCTGTCATTGCCCCGTCCACCACACGCCGATTGCTTGATCACGTGGCGCCGCTGCTGCGGGCACCGTCTGCGGCGAACGAACGGGCGAAAACCGCGGTGGAAACCCTCACTGCCCGCGAGCGCGAGGTGTTCACCCTGATTGCCCAGGGAAGGTCCAATACGGAGATCGCCTCGGACCTGTTCCTGTCGGAAGCGACCGTGAAGACGCACGTCGGGCACATCCTCGCCAAGCTCGGCGCCAGGGACCGGGTGCAGGCCGTAGTGCTGGCCTACGAGGCCGGCGTCGTCCAACCCTGATCCCCTCATCCCGTTCTCCCGTCTACCTCATCCCGGGGTAGGAGGCTGGAGCCTGCAGAAACCTCCCCCCGTCCGATCCGCGGGCACCCACGCGTTTCCTAGCGTGGAACCATGACACCGAATCCTTCAACGGCCACCGCGCCGTCGTCCGTCTCCGCCGCAGCGGTTGCTGCTGAAACCCTGAACAAGTCCTATGGCAGGGACAACACCATCGTGCACGCGCTGCGCGATGTAACGGTTGCTTTTCCGAGCGGTCGCTTCACCGCAATCATGGGCCCGTCCGGGTCCGGGAAGTCCACCCTGATGCATTGCCTTGCGGGACTGGACACAGCGGATTCAGGACGTATTTATCTGGGCGGAGCGGACATCACCGGACTGAACGACGCCGAGCTGACGCGGTTGCGCCGCGACCGCGTGGGCTTCGTGTTCCAGTCTTTCAACCTCATTCCAACCCTCACTGCGGAACAGAACATCACCCTCCCGGTAGCCCTCGCGGGAGGGAAGGTGGACCGCGAATGGCTGGAACAGATCTGCACCATCCTCGGCCTGACTGACCGGCTCAACCACCGCCCGCATGAGCTCTCCGGAGGACAGCAACAGCGTGTAGCGGTGGCCAGGGCCCTGCTGACCAAGCCGGACGTCATCTTCGGCGACGAACCGACCGGAAACCTGGACTCGCGTTCGGGAGCCGAAGTGCTGGCGCTGCTGAGGCGCAGCAGCCTGGAGATGGGTCAAACCATCATCATGGTCACGCACGACCCGGTGGCCGCGTCCTATGCCGACCGGGTGATCCTGATGCAGGACGGCGCCCTGGTCGGGGAGCTGGACCGGAGCACGCCCGATGCGATCCTCGCGGCGCTCTCGCAGCTGGGAGCGTAACCGTGCTCACAGTTGCCCTTTCCCAGGTTGCGAGGCATTCCCGCCGCTACATCGCCCTCGGTCTTGCCGTCATGCTCGGCGTAGGATTCCTCGCAGCGACCCTGATGGTCGGTGGAACCACTACCGCCACCCTGCAGAACAGCATCGGCACCGAGTACGCCAAGGCTGATCTGGTGGTCTCCGACGCAAACGGCAATACGCTTCCTGCCGACGCGGCTGAACGGGTGGAAGCCGTCCCCGGCGTCCAGGATGTCCACGCAGATACGCAGGGGGTCTTTGCCCTAGCCGACTCGTCAAGGACAAACGTCGCCTCCATCGCCACGCTCGCATCGCCTGCGTTGGAATCTCTGAAAGTCGAAGAAGGTCGACTTCCAACATCCGCCGGTGAGATAATCATCGACTCGGAATCAGCTGCGCAGCTGGACCTGGCGGTCGGTGACCTCGTCGAGGGCGCCCCGCTGAGCGAGGGAACGCCCGCAGAGAACGTCGCCTCTGCCGGTGTGGAACTGGCCGTGGTCGGGTTGAGCGAGCCGTCCACACACCCCTTCGCCTCCGGAATGATCCAGGTGCACGCGGTCGGTTCCCAAGTTGCGGTGCTCGCGGTCGACGCTGCTCCTGCGCGGCTCCAGCTGGCCCTGAGCGATAGCGCTGATCAGACTCAGGTCCGCGAAGCCCTGCACCCGACCCTGAACGACGCCGGCGTCGATGCTTTGGTACTCTCCGGTTCAGAGCAGACCGCCGAGGATGTCGCCGCCCTGTCCGGCGGGCAGGACCAGCTGACCATTATTCTCCTGGCGTTTGCGGTCGTCGCCGTCATTGTCACCGCGCTGGTGATCTCGAACACCTTCGCCGTGCTAGTCGCCCAGCGAACCCGCGAACTGGCGCTGTTGCGCTGCATCGGGGCCGGCCGCGGCCAGATCCGGCGCTCCGTACTCATCGAGGCGGCTGTGGTGGGAAGTGTCGCCTCGGCGCTCGGGGTGCTGCTGGCTGCGGGCGTTATGTGGACCCTGGTGTCGATTGCACGTACTGTTCCGGGCAGCGAGTTCGCAACCCTCGCCGTGCCGATGTCCGCCGTAGTCATCGGCATGGTGGTGGGCATTACGATGACTCTTGCTGCTGCATTGGTACCCGCACGGACGGCGACCGCGGTCGCACCCCTGGCGGCCCTTCGTCCGGCGGATTATGCAGGGATCGGTACCCGTCGCGGACGTCTTCGACTACTGTTCGGGGTGACGCTCCTCGTCGGTGGAAGCCTGCTCCTCGCCGTGGGCGCGATCACCGCCAACCTGCTCGTTGCCCTGCCCGGCGGCGCCTTGTCGTTCCTCGGGCTGCTGCTCTGCGCCGGTCTCTTCGTCCCGGCACTCGTCACGAAGGTGGGTGGGCTGGCGAAGCCGCTCGGCGTGCCTGGAACGCTGGCGGCGGTCAACGCGGTACGCAATCCTGCCCGGACCACAGCCACGGCGACCGCCCTCATCGTCGGTGTCACTCTGGTCAGCATGATGATGACCGGAGCGCAGACCTCACGTACCGCCTTCGATGATGCCCTGGCTCAGAACTATCCCGTGGACCTGGCCGTCGTGCTCGAGGGTAGCCAACCGGCGGAGCCCGCGAGCCTGCTGCTGGCAATGGAAGGTGTCGAAGCCGTGGTCCAGCCCACCCCCGTCGCGCAGACCGGCGAGGACAGCGGCGCTCAGGTCGTGTACACGCTCTCGCCAGCTGAGGCGGAAGCAGTCCTGCGTTCCGAGACCGCATACCCACAGGAGGGTGCCGTCATTATGCCCGAGGGCACAGAATCGGTTGCACTCACGGTCGAGGGTTCGTTCTCGGAACAGACGCTTCCAGTGGTGGAGGCTGAGAGCAGTACTCTCGTGCCGCTCATTGCAGAGTCGACGGCGGAGGACCTCGGTGTTGCGCAGGATTCCGGCGGCGCGGCGGACCTTATTTGGCTGAAGCTGGATGATTCCATGAGCTCCGGCGACATCACTCAACTGCGTACGGAGATCGTCAACTCCCTCGGCCTGGCCGAGTATCTCGTTTCAGGAGCGGCACTCGAGCGTGCGACATTCAATCAGATCATCGATGTGCTCCTCCTCGTGGTCACCGCTCTCCTCGCCGTCGCCGTCCTGATTGCATTGATCGGGGTAGCCAATACGCTGTCCCTTTCGGTACTCGAACGCACCCGCGAGTCGGCGCTGCTGCGCGCTCTGGGGCTGACCAAAGGCCAGTTGCGCGGAATGCTGGCCGTTGAAGCCGTGCTGATCGCCGGCGTCGCGACCCTGATCGGAATCGGGCTCGGGATGCTCTACGGCTGGTTGGGTGCCCAAGCCGCACTGGGCTCGGTGGCCGTGGTGACGCCGTCATTCCCATGGCTGCAACTGCTGGGTGTACTCATCGTCGCCACGGTCGCGGGCCTCGCGGCATCGGTGATGCCGGCACGCCGCGCTGCCCGGCTCTCCCCCGTCCAGGGATTGGCCGTAGAGGGCTGACCTGAAAGGATTGCTTCACGGTCCGCGAGTGCGGACCGTGAAGTCAACAGGAGGACCGGTGAAGAAACCTGCCCACGCAGAACCGCAGTGGATGTGCCGCTATCTTGAGGACCATCTCCTCGGAGCGACGGGCGGAGTACGCCTGTTTGATGCAGCCGCACAGACATGGAAGGGTACGCCGCACGGGCGCACCCTTGCCCGTCTCCACGACGAGATCGACAGCGAGCGCTCCGAGCTTCATCGTTCGCTGAAGGCTCTCGGACATCGCCCGAACGTCTTCAAGATGGGCTTCGGGCATTTGGGCGCAGTCGCTGCTCGGCTGAACCCGCTCAACGCACGCAGAACCGAGAAAGGCCCCGGCGCTCAGCTTGAACTTGAAGCACTGCAGAGCCTGGTCCGCGGCAAGCAGGCACTGTGGGAGACGCTCCTGGTCCTGCTGGACGCCGGCTGGTCCTTCCCCGGGTACGACCGCGATCACCTCAGGGAGCTCGCCGAGCGGGCACGCGGACAGCAGCAGGAGGTTGCTGCCATCATGGTGGCAACGGCGGCGGACCGTTTCCGTTCCTAAACTGCGTCGGCTTGGCAGGACACAGCGTGTCCTGCCAAGCCGCTTTTCTGACAGGCCGATCAGGCCTCGGCGGGTTCCTCGTACTTCGGGAAGATCGGAGTAGGCGCCGGCAGTGCGATTCCGACTACGAGCGGTGTGGCGAGCGCATCGAAGCGGCGCGCGGCGTCGTCGTCCTCCGGGCCCTGTCCCAGTGCTGTGAGCAGTTTCGCAGCGCCGTCGGGCATTACCGGCTGCACCAGGATGGATACAATCCGGAGGATCTCCAGCGTCACGTAGAGGACGGTGTTCATGCGGTCCAGGTCCGTCTTTCGCAACACCCACGGCTGCTGCTCGGCGAAGTACGCATTGGTATCGCCGAGGACCGTCCAGATCGCCTCCAGCGCGCGGGACAGTTCCTGCTTCTCGTACGCCGCCCGGCAGGATCCGAGCAGGGTATTCGCGGCCGCCAGAATGCGCTGGTCGGCGTCTGTCAACGACGACGGCGCCGGCACCAGTCCATCGCAGTTCTTCGCCACCATCGACAGGGACCGCTGGGCGAGGTTCCCCAGATTGTTTGCGAGGTCCGAATTCATGCGGCTGACGATCGCCTCATGGCTGTAAGAGCCGTCCGCCCCGAAGGGCACCTCGCGGAGCAGGAAGAAGCGGATCTGGTCGCGGCCGTACTGTTCCATCCAGTCCTTCGGCGCAATCACGTTGCCTAGTGACTTGGACATCTTCACGCCCTTGTTGTGAAGGAAGCCGTGGATCATCACACGCTTGGGCAACTCAATGCCTGCCGACATCAGGAACGCCGGCCAGTAGATGGCGTGGAAGCGGGAGATGTCCTTGCCGATCACATGGACGTCCGCCGGCCAGTACTTGCGGAAGGACTCCGATTCGGTGTCAGGGTACCCGACGCCGGTGAGGTAGTTGGTGAGCGCGTCCACCCAGACGTACATGACGTGCTTGGGGTTGCCGGGCACCGGTACACCCCAGTCAAAGGTGGTGCGGCTGATCGAGAGGTCATCCAGTCCGCGTTTCACGAAGCTGATCACCTCGTTGAACCGTGACTGCGGCGCACCGAATTCGGGCTGGTCCGCGTACAGCGCGAGTAGCCGATCCTGGTAGCTGGACAGGCGGAAGAAGTAGCTCTCCTCCTCCGTCCACGTGAGCTCCGTGTCGGTGTCCTTCGAGTAGCGGATGCCGTCCTCGCGGAGCTCCGTCTCTTCCTCGGTGTAGTAGGCCTCATCCCGTACCGAGTACCAGCCGGCGTACTTGTCGAGGTAGATGTCGCCGTTGGCCTCCATCCGCCGCCAGATGTCCTGGGAGGCGGCGTAGTGGTCCTCGTCCGTTGTGCGGATGAAACGGTCGTAGGTGATCGCGAGGTCGGCGTGAGCCGCCTTGTAGACTGCGGCGTTGCGGTCCACGAGCTCCTTGGGGGTGATCCCCTCTTTCTCGGCCGTCTGGGCAATCTTCATGCCGTGCTCGTCAGTACCGGTCAGGAACATGACGTCGTAACCATCCAGCCGCTTGAACCGCGCGATGGCGTCGGTAGCCACGTATTCATACGCATGCCCGATGTGGGGCACGCCGTTCGGGTAGGTGATTGCCGTGGTGATGTAGAAAGGGGGTTTCTGCGCAGAACTCACCCTAGAAAGTTACCCTGCCGTGGTTGGGTTGTCGCATCATTGCGCCGGCGGTACCCGCGATCATGGTTTTCCCATGGTGGAAACCGAACACTACTTGCATGGCACACCAGCTCGACGACCGCCCCGTTTCCCGCCCACGGGCTGTTCCCCGGCACCGGATACTTGTTCCTGCCGCGCTCCTGATCGGCGTGATGGGCGGGACAACATGGGTGCTCACGAACAGCGTTGAGGAGGAGACGCCCACGATGCTCGGCGCATCGGACACGGTGGATGGCGGACTCGCCCGCATCAACGGAATCCTGCCACTGGAGACGGACGGGTGGGCACCTCCCGGTAACGGCGCAGCATTGCAGACGGAAGTGCCCGACGGCGCTCATCGCGTGCGCGTTCTACTCGAACTGACCGCGCTGGAACCGGACGGCATTACGTTCAGGGCCTCGGACTATTTCATTGACGGTCTTGGCACGGGCGAACCGCGGGTCATCTGGGCATCACCGTCCGAGCACACCGCCGAGCAGGGCGAAACCATCGACGCCACACTGGTCTTCGAAATCCCGAACAATGCACTTGCGCTGGTACTCAGCGACGACGGCGAAACCCGGCTTTCGCTGGGAACTGAGCATCACACAGCGGGTCAGTGAGTACAGTGAGTAGCCGTCTCCGCTACTCAGGAGACCACCCGGATCGATACTCTCGCATTTTCGAGTAGTGCCCCCGAATCCTCTCCGATCGGGGGCATATTTTCGGGTAGACCCTACTCGTGATCCGTGTTTCTCGGGTCCCTAGGTTTGATCTCGTCATCACAAGCAAGAAAGACGAGGTCTCGCTCATGTTGCAGTCAGACACCTTCTCACCGTTTCACTCCGGTATACCTGCGGATGCGCCAGGCGTGCCGGCATTCCTGAGCGTCCAGCTGATCGGCTCCCTTCGTATCCGGCGCGGTGATACCGTGCTGACCGCCCGGACCCTCGGCGGCCCGAAGCCGCGCCAGATCCTGGAGATCCTCCTGCTGAGCCTCGGCACCCCCGTTTCGAAGGACCGCCTCATCGAGGTCCTCTGGGAAGGGCACGCACCGACAGAAGCGCTTCCTACGCTTGAAAGCTACGTCAGTGTCCTTCGGCGGAACATCCAGCCCGGCAGCGGCAAGCAGGGTCCCCTGCGTACCACGACGGGCGGCTATGTCATGGACGCCGCCATGGTGGACCTGGACGTGTTC
The DNA here is from genome assembly GCF_058269075.1 of Arthrobacter sp. TJ-270. Taxonomy (NCBI): domain Bacteria; kingdom Bacillati; phylum Actinomycetota; class Actinomycetes; order Micrococcales; family Micrococcaceae; genus Arthrobacter; species Arthrobacter sp. TJ-270. The sequence continues at coordinate 97,691 of NZ_JBZCNB010000001.1, forward strand.
CGCTTCGACCAGCTCCTTCGCCAGGCACAGCAGAGCGCACCGCAAACGGCGCTTGAGCTGCTCCATGAGGCCCTCGCACTCGCGACAGCACCGTTGCTCGGTGACGAACTGCTCCCGGCATGGGCGGAAGATGAGCGGGAACTCCACAGCTCCCGGGTCCTCGAAGCGACCGTTCTGGCGGCAGAGACGGCCGCAGAGCTCGGTGTCGTGTCCGAGTCGATCGAATGGGCGCAGAAAGCCCTGGGTATGGACGCGCTGAACGAGCGGGCCTGGCTGGTCCGCGTCGGTGGCCTTGAGCGTTCGGGACGATACGCAGAAGGTCTTCAGAGCTACGAGAAGTGCCGGCGGGCCATGATTCGGGAGCTGGGCTGCGCACCCGGACCCGGCCTGAAGGCCGCACACGCACGACTCCTGCAGGCTACCGCCGAGAGCGAAGGGGAACTCTCCGATGTTCTGTCTGCGCTCCTTGTTCTGCACAGCCAGCTCAGCAGGACAGCTGCACCGGTGACGGCAGCAGCATCCCCGCAGGTGGTGCGGCAGTCTCTGCGGGAAGCTACCCACGTCATCAACTCGTTCCTCGTACGGGCGATGTCCGGAGCGTAAAACTTCCCGTCCCGTGCCCGTCCGCGATGGGGCGGGAGGGCGCGGACGGGAAACTGAGAGGGTTTCTGCCCATGAGGGCGGGAACCCTTTCAGTGTGTCCGGGAGGGCCTTTCGGTGTTTCGTTGCCGATGCGAGCCGGCACGAAAGAGAAGGACCATGGCGGGTGGTTGAAGCTACCCGCCATGGTCCTTCCCGGTCGAACCGGTCCTACGCAATCACGCGATCAGGAAGGAACCCCATCCGCTCCCGATCTGCGTCCGGGTTGTGACCCGCCCCGTGCCGGTTCCCGGGTACAGCCACAGCCTTCCTGCGGAGTCCCGCGCCAGGAGATCGGAGCGCGAATCGCCGGTCTGGTCGCCGATGCCGATCAGTGTGTACCCACGCCAGCCGCTGCCGAACTGACTCCTGGACTGGAAGCCGCCGATGCCGTTCCCTGGGTAAAGCCACAGCCGCCCCGTGCTGTCGTACGCGATCACGTCCGAGCGGCTGTCGCCGTTGAAGTCACCGGTACTGTCCATCCGGAAGCCGTTCCAACCACTGCCTGCGAGGACCCGAGACTGGAACCCATTGGCTCCGTTTCCGGGGTAGAGCCAGAGCCTGCCGGACGAGTCCCGCGCGAGCAGGTCGGATCGCTTGTCTCCGTTGAAGTCGCCTGGGGCGGTGAGGGTGAAGCCGCTCCACCCGTTTCCGATCTGAACCCCCCGCTGCAACTTGCCCGCGCCGTTGCCGCGGTAGAGCCAGAGCCTGCCGGTGGAATCGGTGGCGATGATATCCGCGATGGCGTCACCGCTGAAGTCGGGGGTGGCAATAATGCTTCGCATTCCCTGCCAGCCGGTTCCGAACAGTGATCGGGTCTGGAGGTGCCCTGCCCCGTTCCCGGGATACAGCCACAGCCTTCCAACGCTGTCCCGCGCAACCACGTCACCGATTCCGTCCCCGTTGAAGTCTTCCTTCAACTCGGAACTGACGGGCGTAACGGGCTGGGAGAGAGCAGAGAACTCACCGGCGCCGAGGGCGTTTACAGCCCTCACCTGGAAGCGGTACTCCGTTCCGTTGGTAAGGCCGGTAACCTCGAGACGTGTGGCTTCCGCGCCGGCTGCCCGAAGGGCTCCCACCGGCTGTCCATCAGCACCGACCACCTGGACTGCGTAACCGGTAAGGGCAGAACCGCCGTCGGTTTCGGGTGCCGTCCAGTTCACCACTACGGATCCCGCCCCCGCAGTCACCGCTCCGACCACGGGAACGCCCGGAACAGTCACTGGCGTGACCGGTTCCGAAGCCGCCGAGAGCGCGCCGTCACCGTGGGCATTGAATGCAAGGACCCTGAAGCTGTAAGCCGTGCCGTTGGCAAGGCCGGTAACCTCCGTGGTCGTCGCTGTCCCCGTGAGGGGAATGTTCTGGATGAGGGTCTCTCCGACGAGCACCTGCACCTTGTATCCCGTGAGCGCTGTGCCGCCATTGGAAGTCGGCGCGGTCCACGAGAGACTGACGACGCCGTTGCCGCCGACACCCGTCACGTCCGCCGGTGCGTTTGGCACGACGTCCGGGACTACCGGTGCGGACAGGGGCGAGAACGCACTCGTCCCGATTTCGTTGGAAGCGCGTACCTGGAAGCGATATGCCTGCCCGTTGGTCAGCTCGTTCACAACCGTGGTGGTTTCATTGCCGGGGACTTGCCGGAGTGCTCCGACAGGGGCCCCGCTGGCGTCCACCGCGCGCACTTCATAGGTGGTGACGGGAGAAGCCGGTGCATTCCATTCCAGGTTGACGGAGCGGTCGCCCGCGGTTGCGGCCGCGACCTCCGGCACACCGGGTGCCACTGAATCCGCGAACAAGAGCTTTTCGACGTTCCGCAGGGTGTCAACGCCGTCGCCGTCACCGAGTTCCGGCAGGGCATCCGGGTCATCACCGAGGTGGGTCACCGTGGTGACGCTGCCTGGAGCCCCCAGAGCCGCACCCGATGGAACGGTGGTTACGGTGTAGTTCTGTTCGAGGTCCGAGAAGACGGCGCTGTCCACATCACTACCGGTGCCACCGTCGACGATCTCCCGGACAATGACGATGTTTCCGGGATCGACGTCACCGGCGAAGACCGCAGCCTGCAGGGTCCGTGAGCTGCCGGACAGGTACGGCTTGTCCATTGCCTGGGTGCTGCCGATTTCCGTCGCAGGATCCGCAGGGTCGGTACGGACGCTCAGCCGCACGCGCAGTTGCCTGTCCCCATCGAGGATGTCGTTGCCGGCACGGCCCTCAAGGACATCGCTGCCTCCACCTCCCAGGATGATATTGCCTTCGCCCCAGACGCCGCCGTTATCGGTTGCGCCGGCGGGAAGCAGGTCCCCGAGGCCGCTGATCCGTGCCACACCTTGGCCGTCAAGCCAGTTCTTCCCGGAGAAGCCTTCGCCCTCGACCAGCCTCGGGACAACGTTGTCGCCGCGCAGCACATCGTTCTTTCCCGCACCTGAGAGCGCCTCCACCTCCGCGTAACGGTCCCGCAGGACGTCCACGGGCTGCGGGACACCGAGTAGCTTCAGGGCAAGGTCGGCGTTTGCCGCCAGCGGGTCGAACTGGTGACTGGACCAGTCGAACCCGGCCGCGCCCGCATTCCGCTCGATTCCGGGATCGGCAAGCATGATGTCGTCGCCGCCTTCGGCGTCGTAATCGTCGTCGCCGTTCCCGCCGATCAGGACATCGTGGCCGGGATCGTTCGGATCGTCGAAGAACGGGGCGCCGCTGTCGCCCATCAACAGGTCGGCACCTTCGCCGCCCTGCAACCAGTCGCTCCCGGAGTCACCGCGGGCCATATCATTACCACCGCCGGCGATCATGATGTCATTGCCCACGCCGCCGAAGACGTTGTTCGTGTTGGCTCCGCCATTGATGAAGTCCTTTCCGTCACCTCCGAGGATCAGGTCCAGGCCGGGACCTGCGTCGAGTGCGTCGTTACCGGGTCCGCCCTTGAGGACGTCGTCGCCGGCGGAGTCGGTGATGATGTCGTTGCCCTCTCCTCCGAGGGCGGTATCGCCGCCGTCGTTGCCTTCAATGATGTCGTTGCCCTCGTTCCCGAGGAAGGTGTCATTGTCGACGCCGCCCCACACCCGGTCGGCCTCAGCCGTGCCGTTGTAAACGCTCTGGCCATTGATACCGGCCGGATCGACGGAATTGGTGGTTCGGTACCGGATGGTGCCGTCGGGCATCCTGATCAACAGCGACTCTTCGTTGCACTGCGACAGCGGATCGTCCAGCACTGTTGTGCCACTGAATTGCAGCCGGCCGAGCTCGAACTTGCAGTCGGAGGTCCCGAAGACATCAGCCTTCATGGCGGTGGCGGTGGTGTTGCGCATGATGATCTCGGCGAAAGAGTTACCTTCCAGCTGGGAGAGGAGGTTCATGCCGCCGGTTCGTGCCAGGTAGTAGAACCGGTCTCCGCTTTGCAGGTCGAGCATCTGCTGCTCGAAGACGTAGTTGAACGTTGACCCGAGCAACCCGCCGAAAAGATTGGTGCGCTCGGCAAGTCCTCCCACCCACAGATCCACTTTGTCCAGACCCGTCTTTGACGCATCCCCATCGTTCGCCCATGCTCCGGTTGAGCCCATGAAGTCCGCCGCGTCCGTGGGGACTGTGCCCTCCGCAGCGTCGATAGGCGGGTTCACCAGTAGCGTGGCGGCTGCCCGCTTGTCCGCCAATGTCGTGGCGTCGGTGATGGTTGGGTGCTGGCCGTAGGCAGCGACGAAGTTCACCAGCGACTGAGGGTGCTTCAGGTTCAATCCGAAGTCGATCCAGTTGGTGTAGGGCTTCAACTGTCCGTCGTTAGTGGTGTTGTAAAGCTGTTTGCGCAGATTGTTCAGCGATGGGATGCCGGTTTCCCGGGCGCGGCCGATATTGATGGCGGCCAGATCCAGCGGCAGCCCCAGGAGGTTGTTGCGCAGGGTGTCCGTTGTGAACTCGTCGAGCTCGTTACCGACCTGGTCAGACATGCCCATGGCGATGGCTCCCGCTGCCTCCTTGGGCGTCAACTTTCCGGCACTTCCGCCGTCGAAGTATTCCTGCGGATTGAGGAAAGCGTCCAGCAGCGGGACATCGTTGGTTGAGCCGTCGACATTGGTCCGCGAAACGGTGTCGGTCAGCATGGAGTGACCGAAGCGGTAAACCGCGTGGGCGAACTCTGCAGTGATGGCCGGGTTGACGTCATCGTGGTAGGTGCCGAAAGGTTCGATGAGTGGCTGTACCTTGCGGGCGAACTCCTCGAAAGCCAGGTGTTGGTACTCCATCTCGGTCACGAACCGTGCAGCCTGGAAGATACGCTCGCCGTTCCAACCGTCGGCGCCGGCTGCGCTCCTCCATTCGGCCAGGGCAGCTATGCCACGGGCGGAAGTGTCTGCCTCCAACGTGCGCTTGATGTCATGCACCATGCGGTTGTGCTCGGAGTGGAAGACCTGGTGGATCATGGTGAGCGCCACGTTCTCGTTGACGCGGCCGTCACCGGCGACGAAGTGCGCATCCAGCATCTCGTTGTCGTAGGTGCTTCCCGGTGCTCCGGGAGGAGTGATGACATCGTCGGCGTCGGGCGTCAAGCCGGGCTTCGGCACAGCGTTGTGGGCGATGTCGTCCAGGAATGCCTCGTTGATCCGGAGAGCATTGTCCGGAACCGGGACCGGAGCGGCGACATTGCCTTCGACCAGGCCGTCAGCCGTTACATACTGGGGCAGTCCGCGTGCCGGGCCGGGGATGAACTTCCCGTACGGGTCGACGGCGATCATCGGAATGCTCAGTGCATCGGAATCAACCAGTTTCAGGCCCAGCTTTGTTTCCGCTTGCGCCTTGAGCATCGCCCAGGTGCCCATGCCGCCGTCCGCCGATTCGAGGAGGATTCCCGTGGACACCGGCTTCCCATCGACGTTGTTGGCGTACTCCCTCAGGAACACCTGATGGGAGGGGTCGGAGCTGTAGGTCTGTGACTGGTCCACATAGGGGTTGGTCCGGTTGGTCGCCTCACGTACGTCGTCAGCGGTGCCAAGCTGCCCATCCGGGCCCGGCTGGTTGGTTGCCCGGGTGAGCACCATGAAGCGCATACGGGCCGGAAGGTCGTCAGCGGTTCCCAACTGGCCGTCCGCTCCGGGAATCAGCGGATCGTCGTCCTTCAGCGGAATGAAGACAGCACTTCCGGACTTGTTGACCAGGTCCAGGCCATGGTCGAAGAACTGGCCGAAAATGGTGAACAGGGAGTTGTAGGGCGGTGATAGCCCGACGTCGGTGGTGATGTTCGGAATGAAGAGTGTCTCCCCGGCGGGCACGCACCCTGCCGGCAGTCCCTCGGCGTCACACGGGACAACGCCTTCGTTGCCCTGGCTTCGCACTGGATACTGGGCCGCGGCGACGGCTGCGGGATTGGTCGAGGTTTGGTCGACGATCAGGTTGCTGATGACGCGGGGGTGGGAATCCACCACGTTTCCGATGCCGTCATAGGTTGTCTGCCCGGGTTGGCGAATAATCGCTCCGTCTTCGGCGGCGTGAAACTCCGGCGTAGTCATGCGGGGGAACGGGTGGTTCGAGGCACCGAAATTCTCGCGCTCGGCCTGCAGGTTGTTGCAGGATCCGTCCACGGTGCGAAGTCCGTAGGAGACCAGCGGCCCCGGCACCTGGTCGGGTGAGGTGCCGAGCAGCGCGCCGCAGGGTCCCGTTTCTGACGTGGTGTTGCGGACGTGCGCCTCAGAAATCTTGATCTGGCGCAGGATGAACGCCAGGTCCGAGGACGTCACGTTGAATCCCTGTCCGACCGGCGCCGCCTGCGCGGGTCCAGCAATGAGGGGCAGACCAACGCCCGTGAGCATGACAAGCGAGGTGAACGCTGCAAGTGTGCGCCTGAACGGGAACGCCCACGGCCGCGTCTGCGCGGCCGGGTGCTCCTCCGGAGTGTGTGGTGCCTTTCCCATAATTCCTCCCAAGACCTAGTCGACGGACTTCCGCCGGTGCCGCAAGGGTTTCGTACGAGCGTTATGAATACCTTGGGAGGGTCAGGGTTTCCCCAAGCAGACAGGCGGATCATCGAACCAGTCGACGGTTGGAGTTGGATTCATGGGTAACCACGTGGTGATCACCACACGCAGTTCCTCCGGCTCCGCAGTGCATCGCCTGCTGGTGACGCTCACCGCAGCGGCATTCGTGCTCACGCTGCGGCTCTGGGTTATGGAGCCGCTCTGGGTTTCGTCCTCAAGCATGGAACCGACCATCGCCGAGGGGAGCGTCGTACTGCTCTACCGGCACGGCGAAGTCACGGAAGGTTCTTTAGTCTCATTCCAGAATCCCGTCGAAACGGGAACAGTCCTCAAACGGGTTGTGGCCGTAGGTGGGCAGACAGTCGCCATCAAGGACGCACGGCTCTACATTGACGGCACCGCGGTGCCGGAACCGTTCGTTGACCATTCGCGTATCGACGGTACGTACTTCGGGCCTGTCACCGTGCCGGACGGCCACGTCTTCGTCATGGGCGATAACCGTGCAGAGTCTGTGGATTCCCGCGAATTCGGTCCACTGCCTGTGGACGGCGTCGAGGCAACCGTCGTCTGGCCGGACGTGTCCTGAACCCACGGGACGAACCGTGGCTTAAACGACGGGGGCGTCCGCGCGAAGAACGCGCAGACGCCGCCGACTCATGGTTGCGGACCAACTAGTCCTGCAGGTCCACCTCACGGGCAACCGAAGCGCCGATGGCTTCCTTCAGGCTCTCCAGAACGTCCTGGGGCACAGAGCTGTCCACGGTGAGCAGGGAGAGCGCCTGGCCACCCTCCTTGCTGCGGGCAACCTGCATACCGGCGATGTTGATGCCGCGCTCCCCCAGCACCTGGCCGAGGGTACCGATCACTCCGGGCCGATCCTGGTACAGGATCACCAGCAGGTGCTCGCTGATGGGAATTTCCAGGTCATAGCCGTTGACGCCCACGAGTTTCTGGATTTGCTTCGGTCCTGTCAGGGTACCGGCCACCGAAATCTGGGAACCATCGGACAACGCGCCGCGAATTGTCAGTACGTTTCGGTACTCCTCCGAGTGGTCGGTTGTGACTAATCGGGTGTTGATACCCCGCTGCTCGGCGAGAACCGGTGCGTTGACGTAGGAGACCTGTTCGGAGACGACGTCGGTGAAAACGCCCTTCAGTGCGGCCAGTTCCAGCGCCTTCACGTCGAGTGATGCAATCTCGCCCGCTACCTCGACCTCGATCTGCGTGAGCGAGTCGTGGGTCAGGGCGGTGAAAATACGCCCAAGCTTTTCCATTAGCGGGATGCCGGGACGCACGTCCGGCGCAATGACGCCGCCCGCAACATTGACGGCGTCGGGCACGAGCTCACCAGCCAGGGCAAGGCGAACCGACTTGGCGACGGAAATGCCTGCTTTCTCCTGGGCCTCGGCCGTAGACGCGCCGAGGTGGGGTGTGACCACAATGTTGTCCATCTCGAAGAACGGCAGGTCAGTGCTGGGCTCCTTGACGAAGACGTCAACACCCGCGCCGGCGATCTGCCCCTCCTTCAGGGCACTGTAGAGCGCCTCTTCATCGACGAGCCCACCACGGGCCACGTTGACCACGTAGGCGCTGCTCTTCATCTTTTGGAAGGCGGAGGCCCCGAGCATGCCCACGGTCTCCGGCGTCTTTGGCATGTGGATGGTGACGAAGTCCGACTCGGCCAGGAGCTCGTCCAGTGTTACAAGCTGCACACCCAGCTGCGCAGCGCGGGCGGAAGTGACGTACGGGTCATAGGCGAGGATTTCGGTGCCGAAACCCTGCAACCGCGCCGCGACCAGCGCGCCGATACGGCCGAGGCCGATGATGCCGATCTTCTTCTCGTAGAGCTCCGTGCCCGAGTACTTGGAGCGCTTCCACTCGCCGCCCTTCAGCGCGCCGCTGGCCTGCGGGATGTGGCGGGCAAGGCTGAGGATATGACCGACGGTGAGTTCGGCAGCAGAGATGATGTTCGAGGTCGGTGCGTTGACCACCATCACACCGGCCTGCGTGGCGGCCTTGATATCAACATTGTCCAGCCCCACGCCTGCGCGGGCGATTACCTTGAGTTTGGACGCCGCAGCGATCGCCTCGGCATCCACCTGGGTTGCGGAACGCACGAGAATAGCGTCCACGTCAGCGATAGCTGCTAGCAGCTTGGACCGGTCGGCGCCGTCGGTCTGACGGATTTCGAAGTCCGGTCCGAGCGCGTCCACGGTTGCCGGCGAGAGTTCTTCAGCAAGGAGAACTACTGGTTTTTCCACGGGAGATCCTTCGCAGTGCGTTGGGCAGAAAAGTTCGAAGTATGTCGTTCAGGAGTTGCGTTAAGTGTAGTTTGCTGCGCTGGACCACCCACTTTGTTACCCCGATTCGGGGCAGATGAGAGAAGCGCCACACATAGGCGCGGCCGGACCGGCGGAACACTCCGCCGGTCCGGCCGCCCTATGAAGATAATCAGCGCCAACGGCTAGCGGGCGACTGAACCTTCGGTGTAGTCGTCGTTGGTCTTGATCCACGAGAACAGCTTGCGAAGCTCGCGTCCCGTTGCTTCGATCGGGTGATCCTCACCCTGCTTGCGCAGCTTGGCGAATTCGGGAGCACCGGCATCCTGGTCGTCGATGAAGCGCTTGGCGAAGGCACCGTTCTGGATGTCCGCGAGGACGGCCTTCATGTTCTCCTTCACCTCAGGGGTGATGACCCGCGGGCCGGAGACGTAGTCGCCGTACTCGGCCGTGTCGGAGACGCTCCAGCGCTGCTTGGCGATGCCGCCTTCAACCATCAGGTCGACAATGAGCTTGAGCTCGTGCAGCACCTCGAAGTAGGCAACCTCCGGCTTGTAACCGGCCTCGGTGAGGGTCTCGAAACCGTACTGGATGAGCTGGGACGCACCGCCGCAGAGCACTACCTGCTCACCGAAGAGGTCGGTCTCGGTCTCTTCGGTGAAGGTGGTCTCGATGACGCCCGCGCGGGTGCCGCCGATGGCCTTCGCGTAGGACAAGGCCAGCTCACGTGCCTTGCCGGATGGGTTCTGCTCCACGGCAATCAGGTCGGGAACGCCGCGGCCTGCTTCAAACTCGCGGCGGACGATGTGGCCGGGGCCCTTGGGAGCCACGAGGGCAACGTCGACATCCGCCGGCGGCTGGATGTAGCCGTAGCGGATGTTGAAGCCGTGACCGAAGAACAGTGCGTCCCCGGGCTGCAGGTTGGGGGCGATGTCCTCGGCGTAGACATGGCGCTGGACCTGGTCCGGGGTCAGCACCATGATGAGGTCAGCCTCGGCGACGGCGTCGGCAACGTTCAGGACGCGGAGGCCCTCGGCTTCGGCCTTGGCACGGGACTTCGAGCCCTCCTTGAGGCCGACGCGGACGTCGACTCCGGAGTCCCGCAGGCTCAGCGCGTGAGCATGGCCCTGGCTGCCGTACCCGATAACAGCCACGGTGCGGCCCTGGATGATCGAAAGGTCTGCATCGTCGTCGTAGAACAACTCGGTCACTTGTATTTCTCCTGTGATGTGATTCTGCTGCCCACCTATCGTGGACAAGCGTGGTTTCGGGTACTTGATGCTGTTTGTGCGCTACCGGCTATGCGCTTCGCAGCGCCCTGTCACTCATTGACTTGGCGCCGCGGCTGATCGCCAGCGTCCCGGACTGCACTATTTCGCGGATGCCGAACGGCTCGAGCACTGACAAGAGGGCTGTGAGCTTTTCGGCGGTGCCGGTGGCTTCGATGATCAGCGAGTCTGTGGACACGTCAACCACTGAAGCACGGAACAAATCTGCTGCCTGGGTTACCTGCAGCCGTGTTGCGGCATCCGCACGGACCTTGACCAGGATGTGGTCGCGCTGCACGGAAGATTCGGGAACAAGCTCGACGATCTTGATGACGTTGATGAGCTTGTTCAGTTGTTTGGTGACCTGCTCGAGCAGGTCACCCTCTGCTTCGACCACAACCGTGATCCGGGACATTCCGGTCACTTCAGTGGGGCCGACAGCGAGCGAGTTGATGTTGAAGGCGCGCCGTGCGAACAGGCTGGCAACGCGTGTCAGAACGCCCGGGACGTCCTCGACCAGAACGGATAGGGTATGACGGGCCATGGTTAGTCCTCCTGCTCCCAGTCCGGGGTCAAGTTGCGGGCAATCTGGATAAGGTCGTTGCTGACGCCGGCGGGCACCATGGGCCAGACCATCGAGTCCCGGCTGACGACGAAGTCGACGACGACCGGACGGTCGTTGATCTCGAGCGCCTGCTGGATGGTGGCATCGATGTCCTCGTCCCGCTCGCAACGCAGTCCGGCGCAGCCATAGGCGTCGGCCAGCTTCACGAAGTCGGGGACGCGAACCGTGTTGTGCCCGGTGTTCAGATCGGTGTTGGAGTAACGGCCCTCGTAGAACAGGGTCTGCCACTGACGCACCATGCCCAGGGACGAATTATTGATCACCGCCACCTTGATGGGGATGTTGTTGATGACACAGGTGGCAAGCTCCTGGTTGGTCATCTGGAAGCAGCCGTCGCCGTCGATCGCCCACACCACCCGGTCCGGGTCTCCGATCTTGGCGCCCATGGCTGCGGGCACCGCGTATCCCATGGTGCCCAGGCCGCCCGAGTTGAGCCAGGCGTGCGGACGCTCGTACTTGATGAACTGTGCTGCCCACATCTGGTGCTGACCGACGCCCGCCGCGTAGATGCCTTCAGGGCCGGTGAGCTCACCAATGCGCTGGATGACGTGTTGCGGGGCGGAAAGTCCGTCGTCGGGCTGGGTGAACCCGATGGGGTAGCTCTGGCGGAGGCGGTTCAGCACGGTCCACCAGGCGCTGTAGTCAGGAGCACCGGAGGCGGTGAACTGCTCACGCAGGGCAGCGGTGAATTCCGGAATGATTTCCTTCACCGAACCGACGATCGGTACGTCCGCGGTGCGGTTCTTCGAGATTTCCGCCGGGTCGATGTCTGCGTGGATGACCTTGGCGCCGGGCGCGAAGCTCGACAGTACACCGGTCACGCGGTCGTCGAAGCGGGCGCCCAGCGTGATCAGCAGGTCCGACTGCTGCAGAGCGGTCACGGCGGAAACCGAGCCGTGCATCCCCGGCATGCCGACGTGCTGCGGGTGGGAGTCGGGGAACACGCCGCGGGCCATCAGGGTGGTGACAACAGGTGCGCCGACGAGTTCGGCCAGTTCCAGCAGCTCAGCAGCTGCACGTGCCTTGACCACACCGCCGCCCACGTAGAACACCGGTCGTTCGGACGCCATGATGAGCCGGGCCGCCTCACGGACCTGCTTGGAGTGACCCCGTACAACCGTGCGGTACCCGGGGATATCGATTTTCGGCGGCCAGGAGAAGGTCATCGACCCCACCTGGGCATCCTTGGCGATGTCCACCAGCACCGGCCCGGGGCGGCCGGTGGACGCAATGTGGAACGCCTCGGCAAGGACCCGCGGGATGTCCTGCGACTTGGTCACAAGGTAGGAATGCTTGGTGATCGGCATGGTGATGCCGACGATGTCTGCTTCCTGGAAAGCATCGGATCCGATGACGGCGCTGGAGACCTGGCCGGTGATGGCGACCATCGGCACGGAATCCATGTGTGCGTCGGCGATTGCGGTGACCAGGTTGGTGGCGCCGGGACCTGACGTTGCAATGCATACGCCCGGGCGGTCCGTCACCATCGCATAGCCCTGCGCAGCGTGGCCGGCGCCCTGTTCGTGACGAACGAGGATGTGCCTGAGCTTGGTGGAAGCCATCAGCGGGTCATACGTCGGGAGGATGGCACCCCCCGGAAGGCCAAAGATGTCATCTACGCCGAGTTCCTCGAGAGCGCGGACAATCGCCTCGGAACCGGTCATCTGGGTGGGCGGCACCACCCGGTTGGGTCCGAGGACGGGGCTGACGTGCGCAGTCGCAGCGTCCCTACCCGACTGCTGGCCGGGCGCCGCCGGGGCGGGTTGTTTGGCTGCCATCAGCGCTGGGCTAATGGGCGATCCCTTGGACATCCTTGAACTTCCTTTTGTATCCAGCACAGCGTGACCGCTGCGCAAATGTTCTGCGCGTTGTGTTCGGTGGGAACAAAAAAACCCCTCAGCCTGGTGGGCTCTGCGAGGGGTTTGCGCGTGACGTAGAAGTACCAGTCGGGGCTTTAGGCCACGCGCTTGGTAACTAGGACTACGGATACGAGCTGCATACCTGTAGTTTTCACTCCCCCGCGAAGAGTGTCAACAGCGCCTCCCCGCGTCTCACTATATGGACAGGCGTTCCAGTTACTGGACTGTAACTGAAGGCTACGACAGCCGCGCGTGGCCGCCGTCGTAGCCTTCTTCGGTCCTGCTACCGGAACGAGAGCGGAACTAGCCGCAGTATGCGCCCTCGGAAGCCGAGTGCACCAGCTTCGCGTACTTCGCCAACACTCCCCTGGTGTACCGGGCGGGAAGCGGCTCCCAGCCGATCTTCCGGCGCTCCAGTTCCTCGGGCTCGACCAGCAGGTCGAAGGTCTTGTTCGGGATGTCAGCCCGGATCCGGTCGCCGTCCTCGACGAACGCGATAGGGCCGCCGTCCACTGCCTCCGGTGCGACGTGGCCGATGCACAGGCCGGTGGTGCCGCCCGAGAACCTTCCGTCCGTCAGCAGGAGCACGTCCTTGCCGAGGCCGGCACCCTTGATCGCGCCAGTGATGGCCAGCATCTCCCGCATCCCGGGACCGCCCTTGGGCCCCTCATAGCGAATAACGACGACGTCGCCCGCCTTCACTTCGCCGGCGGCGAGCGCGAGGAGGGCTCCCTGTTCGCGCTCGAAGACACGAGCGGTACCCTCAAACACCTCGGCGTCGAAGCCGGCTGTCTTCACGACAGCGCCCTCAGGAGCGAGTGATCCCCGCAGGACGGTCAGGCCGCCGGTCTTGTGGATGGGGTTGTCCAGCGCGCGCAGGATCTTGCCGTCAAGGTCCGGCGGATTGATCGACTCAAGATTCTCGGCCAGGGTCTTGCCGGTCACGGTCATCACATCGCCGTGCAGGAGCCCGGCGTCAAGAAGCGCGCGCATGATGACGGGCACGCCGCCGATCTTGTCCACGTCGGTCATCACGTAACGGCCAAACGGCTTCAGGTCTCCCAGGTGCGGGACCCGGTCACCGATGCGGTTGAAATCATCGAGCGTCAGGTCGACGTCGGCCTCACGGGCAATCGCGAGCAGGTGCAGGACCGCGTTCGTTGATCCGCCGAAGGCCATGGTGACCGCAATGGCGTTCTCAAACGCCTTCTTGGTCATGATGTCGCGGGCCGTGATACCGAGCCGCAGCAGGTTGACAACCGCCTCGCCCGACTTGCGGGCGAACTCGTCCCGACGCCGGTCGGCTGACGGTGGCGCGGCAGAACCCGGGAGGGACATACCGAGCGCCTCGCCGATGCACGCCATGGTGTTCGCGGTGTACATCCCCCCGCATGCACCCTCACCCGGGCAGATGGCGCGCTCGATGCGGTCGAGGTCCCCCTTGGACATCTTTCCCGCTGCACACGCTCCAACGGCTTCGAAGGCGTCAATAAGCGTGACTTCCTTCTCGGTGCCGTCTTCCAGCTTCACCCAGCCGGGCATGATCGAGCCCGCGTACAGGAAAACGCTTGAGAGGTTGAGGCGGGCAGCCGCCATGAGCATCCCCGGCAGGGACTTGTCGCAGCCTGCCAGCAGGACCGAGCCGTCTATGCGCTCGGCCTCCATCACGGTCTCCACGGAGTCCGCAATGACCTCGCGGGACACGAGCGAGAAGTGCATTCCTTCATGGCCCATGGAAATGCCGTCAGAGACCGAGATGGTTCCGAACTGCATGGGGAAACCGCCGCCTGCGTGTACGCCTTCCTTGGCCCCTTGGGCCAGCCGGTTCAGCGAGAGATTGCAGGGCGTGATCTCATTCCACGAACTTGCGACGCCGATCTGGGGCTTGACGAAGTCGTCATCGCCCATCCCCACCGCCCGCAGCATGCCGCGGGCGGGCGCCCGCTCCATGCCGTCTGTGACCGCACGGCTTCTCGGCTTGATATCTGGTGTTGCTTTGGCTTCGCTATCCACGCTCATGGGTAAAAGTCTAGGCCCGCCGCGACACCGCCTCGTGCGTGTGACCCACCTATTACAGGACTCCCGGAAGGCGTCCTGTCTCGCACCCCGGCAAAATTAGCTTCCAAAGGGCTCCGAAGAACGCCGGCCTCTTCATCGGGTAGGGTGGTCGGCGCGGACCTTGTGCGGCCGGCCAACGGCGGCCGCATCCTGACCAGCCGTCCCGCGGGCACATCCCCTATCCAGGCTCATGACATGACCCCCCAGATGCCGCACGCCTCATACAACGAGCCCGACAGCGACGCCCTGAAATCGATACTGAGGGGGATTTTTGATTCCCAGATCCTGAATTACGGTGACTACAACCTGGTCTTCGCCGTGAACGAGCGTCGCGAGGGAAGGGACTCAAATGGGGTCCGGATCAATAAACCGAGGTATTACGTGATCGGTTACCGCTGGCAGCCGGCGGAGATTATGGTGGCGCCCGTCAACGGCCAGACCCTCACCGGCGGCGGCGTCCCGGTGGAGCTGAACATGACCAACCTCTCCCATGCCATTCAGTTGGCGGACGGCGATTACGAGGTCGGCACCAGCACGGGCAGAACGTTCCGCTTCGGAGTTCAGCCGGAAGTGATCTTCAAACCTGCGCCGGACAAGGAACTTCGGCTCGAACAGACGAACGACTGCGCCGACTTCGAACTCTTCATGCACGCTTTCATCGCGATGGCGTAGGCGTTACCCCTCAGTGCGGTCGGCCCCCCACGGCCCCGGCACCACCAGGTTGACCGGCTCCTGACCGGTAGCGAGCGCTTCGAGCTGCTTCCGCAGCAGCCGCACGATCCGCGGCCAGAACGCGCCGGTGTTTCCGCCGTTGTGAGGAGTGATAATCGCATTGTCCGCACCCCAGAGTGGGTGATCGGCAGGGATGGGTTCGGGGTCGAAGACGTCCACGGCGGCGCATAGGCGTCCGCTGACGACCTCCGCCGTGAGCGCGTCCGAGTCCACCACGGGTCCGCGTGCCACATTGACCACGAGGGCGCCGTCGGGCAGAGCTGCGAGCACTTCCCTGCCCACCAGGCCGCGGGTGGAGTCCGACAGCGGAGTAATGATGATCAGCACATCGTGATCTGCCGCCAGTTCAATGAGCTCGTCGCTGCTGTGCACCTGTCCGCGTTCATCCGACCGTGCACTGCTTCCGACCCTCGTGAGCTCAACCTCGAAAGCGTCGAGGCGCCTGGCGATTTCTTCTCCGATACCGCCGACTCCAAGCAGCAGTACCATGCGATCGGCGAGGCCAGGGAAGCGCCCCGGCTTCCACACACCCTCGCGCTGATTGCGTACCGCGACATCAATACCGCGAAGTGACGCGATGGCCAGGCCGATCGCCATCTCCGCGGTGGCCGCCGCATGGACTCCAGCGGCGCTGCACACGGCGACGCCGTCCCCCGCCATTTCCGGCACGCCCTCGTATCCAGTGGACTGGGTCTGTACCAGCTTGAGCGCCGGAGCTGCCTGCAGCTGATCGCTGAGATCGCCCCTGGACATGTACGGCAGGACCGCAACGTCGATGTCCTGCAGGTCCGCACCGACCGGCGGGGTCTGAAAGTCCCACACGGCAAGGTTGATTCCTTCAGGAACAGGCTGAAGGGCTTCCAGGAGATCGTGATCGGGCACTGTGACGGTACGGATAGAAGGAGCTGTCATCCGACCAGCGTATCGACAGCGAAGGACCGCCGGGGCCTGGTGACCACTGCTTCCCGTGTCCCGCTGAGCGGATGCGCTTATGGACAGCCGTTTTCCGCCGTCGTAACGTTCTAGTCATGCGGGCCGCACGGGATGGAAAGCGGGACAGTGGGATGGACCCAGTACTCTGGGCCCTGCTCATCGGCTCCGCGGTGCTGGCTGTCCTGTGGTACCGGAACCGGCCGGAGCCGGCTCAGAGCGCGGCCCGGAATGAGTGGACGCTAACGCCGGCTGAGACCGTGATCCCCTCTACTGGCAGGAAACAGTGACGGTGTGCCGCCCCGGGTGGTCCATCAGACGTGCCGCGGTCATTGCCACAGCATTCGGCATGCTCGCCGGTCTCACTGCGTGCAACGGTGGGCCGGGTTCCGATCCGGTCATCCAGCAACCCGACCCTTCACAGACCACGGCGGGCGCATCCGCCACGGAGTCCGTTCAACCGGAGGCAGACCCGACAGTCACAGCCGAACTGGTGACCGGCCTCGGCAGCCCCTGGGCCATGGCGGTGCTGCCGGACGGAAGCCTCATTGTCACTGAGCGGGATACCGCGGAGGTTAAGCGGATCGTCGACGGTGAGGTTGAAGTCATCGGCGTGGTGGAAGACGCAGTCGCTGCCGGCGGTGAGGGTGGACTGTTGGGTGTTGCGGTGCCGCCCGACTTCACTGAGGATCCGCGCCTCTACCTGTACTACACGAGCCCGGACGACAACCGGATCGTCACCATGGCCTATGACCAGGACGGCCTGGGGACTATGGAAGAGATCCTGACCGGGATCCCGAAGGCCAGCATCCACAACGGAGGGCGCATCAAATTCGGCCCGGACGGGTATCTCTACGTCGGTACCGGGGACGCAGCGAACGCAGACAACGCCCAGGACCAGACGAGCCTCGGCGGGAAGATCCTTCGGCTGCGCGCCGACGGTGCACCTGCACCGGATAATCCGTTCGGCTCTGCGGTTTATTCTTTGGGTCACCGCAATGTGCAGGGTCTGGACTGGGACTCTGATGGCCGACTCTGGGCGAGCGAGTTCGGCCCGGATCGCGATGACGAACTGAATCTCATTGTGCCCGGCGGCAACTATGGGTGGCCTGCTGTCACCGGGGCCCCGGGAGATAGCGACTTCATCGACGCTAAGGTCGTGTGGCCGTCCACCGCCACCTCGTCGCCGAGCGGCATGGCCATTGTCAATGATGTCGCCTTCATCGGCGGGCTGCGGGGTGAAAGATTGTGGCGGGTTCCCCTGGCCGGTACCTCCGTTGGAGAGCCGGTGAGCTACTTCGAGGGGACTTACGGACGGTTGCGGGACACGATTACGGGGGGTGACGGCGAGCTGTTGATAGCGACCAACGAAGGCGGCGGTTCCCGCATCCTGCGGGTGGAAGTGGACTAGCTCACATCCGGCCTCCCGATTTCAATTTTCCGTCAGAGTGCTGGTACAGTTTAGTGCTGTTGCGGAACGCGGTAGGACCGGATTTCGCAGGCACCTCTAGCTCAACTGGCAGAGCAATTGACTCTTAATCAATGGGTTCCGGGTTCGAGTCCCGGGGGGTGCACAGAGAAAAATCCTCCTGTCGGGCGTACCGACGGGAGGATTTTTTATACTTTTCGGGCAGATTCGTTCAAGGGCAACCGATGACTCACCGGTTGCCCGTGAACGAATGAAGCTATTCCGCTCCTAGTTTTCCTGCTGGCCCCGACGGGTCGCGGGAGCCTGCTAATCCTTACTCAGCGCAGGCTCCAGCAAGCCCACCTGCGGCACACCGGAACCCGGCGTCGCAACATCCCAGCTCCAGCGCGGAGCGCCAAGATCGCGAATGACGCCCTGAAGGTGTGATCTCAGTTCGTTCGATACGAGTCCCTCACCGGGGATGAGCGTACGCTCGACGTCCTGGGCTTCGCTGAGGACCCGACGTCCGGCCGGCGTGATGGAGACAGCATGGCTTCGACGGTCAACATCACTGCGTGTCCGGACGATATGTCCCCGCACTTCGAGGCGGGAGAGCGTCTTGCCCATAGTCTGTGCTTGTACACGAACAAGTTGCGCGAGGTTGGCCTGCGTCATGGCACCCTGGGATTCCAGGACCCCAAGTGCGATCACTCCGGCATGCGTGACGCCGATGGAAACCAAACGTTCATTCCACGCATGCTCCACCAACCGAGCGGCCGTCGTCAGTAGTCGACCTGTCGGCCATTGCTCGAGATCCGGCATCTGCTAAAAACTTCCTTCCGCCCCACGCTGCCTCATGCAGCCTCGCTGGGGACCTACAAATCCACCCCCATATGATAGCTACGGCCGAAGCCATAACTCGGACGAGTTGCACGGCTGATGCACAATTGAGACCGAAAAGAGAGGCTCGTATGTCAGAACGACTCCAGGCCGGGGACCGCGCACCCGACTTCACACTCCAGTCGGCGGACGGCTCCACCGTTTCGCTCGGCGACTTCGCGGGAGAGAACGTCGTCGTCTATTTTTACCCGGCGGCAGCAACACCGGGCTGCACCACTCAAGCCTGCGATTTCCGGGACAACCTCGCCTCGCTGGGCTCAGCGGGCTACAAGGTCGTCGGCATCTCCCCTGACTCAGAGACCAAGCTCCGCTCCTTCACTGAAAACGAGGCGCTTACCTTTCCGCTGCTCTCTGACCCTGACCACGCAGTGGCCGAGGCTTGGGGAGCCTGGGGCGAGAAAAAGAACTATGGGAAGACCTACGAGGGTCTCATCCGCTCCACCGTCGTAGTGCATGGATCGGGTCATGTTGCATTGGCGCAGTACAACGTGAGGGCCACCGGGCATGTCGCTAAATTGCGCCGCGATCTGGGGCTCAGCTGACCGACCCGCGATCGGCTCGTAACCAGGAACTGAACGCCGACTGAACTGAGTACAATGGAGCGTGCGTTGGCCGGTTCGGCAAGTCAGCGCACCTATGCGCGAGTGGCGAAATTGGCAGACGCGCTGGATTTAGGTTCCAGTGTCTTCGGACGTGGGGGTTCGAGTCCCCCCTTGCGCACCAGTGATTGCGGTCGTTTCAGACGCCGAACATGTGGACCCCCGGCCTTGGGCCGGGGGTCCACTGCTTTAACGCCCGGCGGTTGCCCTCCTGCGGCCTCGCGATCATCCTTCCCGGATAGCTCCCGCACAATTTCTTTTCATCCTCACCCATCCACCGACATTTCCCAGCCGAAGTAAGCGTGAGACACCTGCACGGTGTGTTCGTCCGGAAATTAGACCGCCGCGTTTGACGTGAGGTCGGAATCTTTAAAGGAGAATTGAAATGGAACTTCTGAAGCGCAGGAACCTTTCCGTACTCGGTGTCGCAGCCGTCGCCATGTTCGGCCTGGCTGCATGTGGCGGCGGCGAGGAAGCAGCTACCGGCGATACGGGGACCACCGAATCGACGACAACGGAGTCCTCCGAGGCTGAGATGACTGAAGAATCGACGGATGAGGCAATGGATCCCGCCGCAAATCTGGTGGGTCCCGCTTGTGAGGATTATGCAGCACAGGTTCCGGATGGAGCAGGCTCCGTTTCCGGCATGGCCGAGGATCCCGTGGCCACTGCTGCCTCCAACAACCCGCTGCTTACCCAGCTGACTGCGGCTGTTTCCGGCGAACTCAACCCCGAGGTTGATCTTGTCGACACCCTCAACGGTGGCGAGTTCACGGTCTTCGCACCGGTTGATGAAGCCTTCGAGGCACTTGATGCCGAGACCGTAGAGGCTCTGAAGACAGATGCAGACCTCCTCAGCGGCATCCTTACCTACCACGTGGTTGAGGGCCAGATGGCTCCCGATGAGGTGGCCGGAACCCACACCACCGTCAACGGTGCTGAGCTGATGGTCGAGGGCGAAGGCGACTCCATCACGGTCGGCGAAGAGAATGCGGCCGTGATCTGCGGCGGCGTCCAGACCGCCAATGCCACGGTGTACCTGATCGACGCCATCCTGATGCCCCCGGCCGAGTAATTCCTCGGGCTATCTCGTCGAGCAATGGACTGAACAATCAAGCCAGCCAAGTAGGCTAAGCGATTCAGTCCAGCAATTGAGCCAGATTATTAGGGCGCGTATTTGGCCCGCGTAAAAGGCAAAACAATCATGCGAGAAATCGCTCGATATAAACCCCCTGATTCGAATCCTCTAATCTGTTTCAGGGATACGGCGGGTATCTGCACCTCTGTGCAGATACCCGCCTTTATCGTCTCGAAGCTCCCACCTCCCCGATGCCACGATCAGCCGCCGTCCAGCCTCGTGACCTACACTGGATATTCCGTCCGCAGTCCTTGCCCACTGCACGCGCGCCCAGAGGAGACCATGCCAGCGAGCCCCACGCACCGCCGTCGTCGGCTGTCTCTGCCACTGCGCGCGCTGGCGGCCGCTACAGCTCTCGGGCTCACCGCGTGCACTGCCGGAACTCCCATAGCTACGCCGACGACGGCGCCCGCCACCTCGACGGAACCGTCGGCATCGGTCGGAGACACCACCACCGGTACGTTTTCCTTCGGCGCCGCCGCGGATCCTACCGGCCTGGACCCGGCACTTGCGTCAGACACCGAGTCGTTCCGGGTCACACGGCAGGTACTCGAAGGCCTTGTCGGGATCGACCCGCTCACCTCTGAACCGGTTCCGCTTCTGGCCACATCGTGGGAGGAACGGAACGAAGGCCGGGCCTACGCCTTTGAGCTGCGCAAGAACGTGAGCTTTCATGACGGCCAACCATTCAACGCGGCGGCCGTCTGCGCCA
This sequence comes from Arthrobacter sp. TJ-270, assembly GCF_058269075.1. Lineage (NCBI taxonomy): Bacteria > Bacillati > Actinomycetota > Actinomycetes > Micrococcales > Micrococcaceae > Arthrobacter > Arthrobacter sp. TJ-270. Next base: position 118,798 of record NZ_JBZCNB010000001.1, read on the forward strand.
ACTTCGAGCGCTGGTACACGATGCCTCCGGAGACCCGCACGGCGGTTGCATCTATCGCCTTCAAGTCGGTATTCAAGGCATTTTCGGACGCACCCGGGGAGTCTGTCTTCGACTCCTGCCAGCCTCTCGGCGAGCATAAGGTGCTCATCCGGCTCACCGGGCGCCTGACCTCGTTCATTCCCGCCCTCGCACTGCCGGCCTTCGGCATGGCCTCCCCGCAGGCGCTTGAGGAGCTCAACGCCAATGAGCTGACTGTGGAGAAGGATGGCAGGCAGCTCTCGGAGTTCGCACTCAGCCCGGTGGGTACGGGACCGTTCACCTTTGAGGCGTGGTCCGAGGACGGGGTGATCCTGAACGCCTATGACGATTACTGGGGTTCACCGGGGGAAATACAGACCGTGACATTCCGGACGATTCCCCGCCCGGATGCACGCCTTCGTGCGCTGTTGGGTGGAGATATTGACGGCTACGACCTTGTGACCGTGGACAACGCCGCTGAGCTTGCCAGACAGGGCCAGCAGATCCTCCAACGCGACCCCTATTCCGTGCTCTACCTCGGGATGAACCACGACTTCCCTGGAGTCGACGATGCACTGTTCAGGCAGGCGGTTGCCCACGCCATCGACAAGTCAGCCCTCATCGAGGGCCGCTTCCTGGACGGCACAAGCCCGGCAACGCAATTCACCCCGCCGAAACTCGGCGTAACCAACGAAGAAATCACCGACTACGAGTACAACCCGGAGCGTGCAAGGGAACTTCTGGATGAGGCCGGGTATGACGGGGAGCCTCTCCCCTTCCATTACCCCCGCAACATCTCCCGCCCATACCTCTCCTCCCCCGAGAAGGTCTATGCCGAGCTAAGCCGCCAGCTCACAGCGTCCGGGTTCAACCTTCAGCCCGTCCCCACGGAATGGTCACAGGGCTACATTGAGACCGTCCAGAACGATGACAACCGGGCCTTCCACCTGCTCGGCTGGAGTGGAAGCTACCAGGATCCCGACAACTTCGTCGGGGTGCTCTTCGGCAGTTACGGCGAAGAGTTCGCCTTCCGCGACAACCAGCTCTTCAGCAAGGTCGCACGCGCCGTCACCCTGCCCAACGGGGATGAACGCACAGCCGCTTACCGGGACATCAACGAAAGCATCGCCGTCGACGTTCCGGCGGTTCCGCTCGCCTTCCCCATCTCGGCCGCGGTGGTCTCCCCGCGGGTGCTCAGTTACCCCGTGAGCCCGGTTATGCACGAGGTGTTCAACAACATTGACCTCGCCGATGTCGAGCAGCCCACCCCTTCGAAAGGCAGCTGAACAGGGAACTGGGCATGTAGCTCAACTGGGACGAGGATCACGCCGCCGCCAGGGCGTTCCAATTTAGGGAACACCACCGCCAGAGGCTACGCTTCAAGGGCTAGCGCCCTTGCTATTGGAGACCCATCGTGACTGCTGAGAGCCAGGCGGGAAAGCCCGCGAACCACACTGACGTCGTTCTTATTGGCGGCGGAATCATGAGTGCCACCCTCGGTGCATTCCTCAAGCAACTGCAGCCGGACTGGGGCATCACTCTTTTCGAGCGGCTCGACCGGGCCGGACTGGAAAGTTCAGACCCCTGGAATAACGCCGGAACCGGCCACGCAGCATTGTGCGAGCTCAACTACGCGCCGGCCGGCAAGGACGGCTCGGTTGATCCGTCCAAGGCCATCGCCATCAACGAGCAGTTCCAGGTCTCCCGCCAGTTCTGGGCGCACATGGTCTCGAACGGACACCTCGGCGATCCGGGCAGCTTCATCAACGCTGTACCGCACATGAGCTTTGTGTGGGGCGAAGGCAACGTGGAGTACCTCCGCCGCCGGTATGAGGCTCTCCGCACGCAACCGCTCTTCAAGTCGATGGAGTTCGCAACGGACCACTCAGCCATTGCCGAGTGGGCTCCGCTCATCGTGAAGGAACGCGATCCCTCACAGCACGTGGCAGCATCGCGGGTGGCCGGTGGAACCGACGTCGACTTCGGCGCTCTCACGCGCGGCCTCACAGCCTATCTCGGTGAGAACGACGTCGACCTCCGCTACGGACACGACGTCACGAACCTTTCCAAGACTTCGCAGAACCGCTGGGATGTCACGGTGCGAAACCGTGCAACCGGCGAGGAGCACACGGTCAACACCCGCTTCGTGTTTATCGGCGCCGGTGGCGGCGCGCTGCACCTGCTCCAGAAGAGCGGGATCCCTGAAGGGCGAGGATTCGCCGGGTTCCCGGTCTCCGGTCAATTCCTGCGCTGCACCAACCCGGATACCGTCAACCAGCACAGTGCCAAGGTGTACGGGCAGGCGTCGGTCGGTGCACCGCCCATGTCCGTACCGCACCTTGACACCCGCTACGTCAACGGCGAACGGTCATTATTGTTCGGTCCGTACGCGGGGTTCTCCACCAAGTTCCTCAAGCGCGGATCGCTGCTGGACCTGCCGACCTCAATTCGACCGTCCAATCTCGTGCCCATGCTCGCAGTAGGCAAGGACAACATTCCGCTCACCAAGTACCTCATCAGCGAGGTGCTCAAGAAGCGCGAGGCAAAGAACGAGTACCTCAAGGAGTTCGTACCGTCGGCCGATGGCAACCGGTGGGAACTGATCACTGCGGGGCAGCGTGTACAGGTCATCAAGAAGGCACCCGGGAAGGGCGGCGTCCTGCAGTTCGGCACCGAGATCATCACCTCGGCTGACGGCACTGTCGGCGCCCTGCTGGGTGCATCCCCAGGAGCATCGACCGCGGCACCGATCATGATCGAGCTGATGCGCCGGTGCTTCCCCGGACAGCTTGCTGGCTGGGAACCCAAACTGAAGGAAATGATCCCCGGGTACGGCACGAAGCTCAATGAGAATGAGTCTCTCGCCGATGATGTCCAGTCAATGACCGACAGGGTGCTGGGGCTCAAGTAGACCGCGGCGCCACCAGGACTGGTCGCCCGCAGAAGGCAGAACCGATGTTCCGTTTGGCGCAACTGTCCCTGGGGAATCGCGCACTGATTGCCCTGATCACCGTGTTCGCTGCGGTGTTCGGGGTAATCACCATGGGCTCCCTGAAACAGGAGCTCATCCCCTCGCTGGAGTTTCCCCAGGTCACGGTGGTGTCCTCCCTCCCAGGGGCCAGCCCGGAGTACCTTGACAAGCAGGTCAGTGAGCCGCTGGAACGAGCGCTGAGCGGTGTGGAGGGGCTGGAGTCGTCGTCGGCGACCTCACGCAACGGCGTCTCCACGGTCAGCCTGATGTTCGCCTACGGCACCGACCTTGACCGTGCCCGCGGCCAGGTCGACCGCGCTATCTCGACCGTGCGGCCCGCGCTTCCCGAGGATGTGGAACCCCAGTCCCTGGCGGGCAGCATCAACGACCTACCCATCGTCTTCATGGCGGTGTCCTCTAATCAGTCGCTCAGTGAACTGGGTGAAGAACTGACGCGGCTCACCGTGCCGCAGCTTCAGAAAATAGAGGGCGTACGCAGCGCCGAAATTACCGGCGGCGCCGAACAGCATATTTCCGTCCTCCCTGCCCCCGAGGAACTCGCAGCCCAGGGGCTCACCGTCGGGGACATCGTTGACGCCCTCGAGAACAACGGCGAACTGTTTCCGATCGGCACCCTGGACGAGGGCGAACGCTCGCTGACGATTCAGGCCGGCAGTCCCATCCAGTCACTGGCCGATATCCGGAACCTGCCGCTCCTCCCCCAGGATCCGCCGACTGGCTCCGCCACCGACCCTGTGACCATCGGCGACGTTGCGGATGTGGCAGTAGCCGACGACGACGCCACCTCCATCACGCGGACCAACGGCGTCGAGACGCTGGCACTGACCGTGACGAAGGTTCCATCGGCGGATACCGTCACGGTCTCGAACGCAGTCACGGCCCTGATCCCGGAACTTGAGGCCGAACTGGGTGACAGTGCGGACATCACGGTGATCTTCGACCAGGCGCCCTTCATCGAGCGTTCCATCTCCGACCTCACCACCGAGGGCCTGCTTGGTCTGGGATTCGCCGTCCTCGTTATTCTGGTGTTCCTCCTCTCGGCCCGCTCCACCCTGGTCACCGCCGTGTCCATCCCGCTGTCGCTTCTCATCACGTTCATCGGGTTGGCGGCCACCGGTTACTCGCTCAACATCCTGACCCTGGGAGCGCTGACCATTGCGATCGGTCGCGTTGTCGACGATTCGATCGTGGTCATCGAGAACATCAAGCGCCATCTCAGCTACGGCGAAGACAAACGCTCGGCGATCCTGACGGCCATCCGCGAGGTGGCCGGCGCCATCACCGCCTCCACCCTCACAACAGTGGCGGTGTTCGCACCGATCGCCTTCGTCGGGGATCTCGCGGGTGAGCTGTTCCGGCCGTTTGCCCTGACCGTCACCATGGCCCTGCTCGCCTCGCTGGCTGTCTCGCTGACGATCGTTCCGGTGCTGGCCTACTGGTTCCTGCCGAGGACCCGAATTTCCTCGGAGCTGACGGATCCCGCAACGGCGGCGGCCGAGCAGCGGTACCTGGCAGAAGAGAAGGAGAAACGCTCCTGGCTCCAGCGGGGGTATCTTCCGATTCTTCGCGTGACCCAGCACCACCCGGTGTGGACGGTAGTGGCCGGAGTGCTGGTGCTTGCCGGGACGGTTGCGCTGGTGCCCTTCATGCAGACCAATCTTCTGGGCAACACCGGCCAGAACAGCTTTAGTGTCATCCAGCGCCAGCAGCCGGGCTCGAGCCTGGAAAACACCGTTGCCGAGGCGGGGCGCGTGGAGGAAGTCCTCTCCGGCTTCGAAGAAATCCGTGATGTGCAGGTGACCGTCGGAAATGCAGCCGGAGCCGTAGGCGCGCGGTTCTCCGCCGGTGCTTCCACCGCGCAGTTCACCGTGACCACGGAGGAAGAGGCCGATCAGCAGCAGCTTCAGAATGAGGTTCGTGCCTCGCTGAACGAACTTGAGGGAGCAGGCGAGATCGCGCTGTCGACCCAGCAGGGCGGGTTCGGCACGTCGAACACCGTGGACATCAACATCACCGCGCCGGAACCTGACATCCTTGCCGAGGCAAGTGACGCCGTCGTCACCGCGATGCAGGGTGTACAGGGGGCCCGCGACGTGACGTCCAACCTCGCTGCAGCTCAGCCGCAGATCCAGGTCAGCGTCGATCGCGCGGCCGCGGTGCGGTCGGGACTGAGCGAGGGCCAGATCGGCGCCCTGCTCGGAGGCAATGTCAGCGCCATCCCCGGCGGCGTGGTCCGGCTTGAAGCCACCGACTATCCCATCCTGATCGGGGAAGGGACCGAGATCACCAGCCTGGACCAGCTCCGCGACCTCACCGTGCCGACCCCCGCCGGACCGGTCCCCCTCACGGATGTCGCAACCGTCGAGGAGGTACAGGTTCCGCTCACGATCACCAGCTCCAACGGTGAACGAACAGCACAGGTTTCCATCACGCCGTCGGGAGACAACCTGGGCGCCCTGACCGCGGCCGTCACCGAACGCCTGGAGGGTGTAACGCTCCCGGCCGGCGCAACGGCCACGCTGGGCGGGGCATCGGAGCAGCAGGCGGAGTCCTTCGGGCAGCTGTTCCTGGCACTGTGGGCTGCCGTGGCCATCGTGTACGTCATCATGGTTGCCACCTTCAAGAGCCTCATCCAGCCGCTGATCCTCCTCGTATCGGTCCCGTTCGCGGCGACGGGCGCCATTGCCCTGCTGGTGATCACCGGGATCCCGCTGGGGCTGCCTTCGCTGATCGGCATGCTGATGCTGGTCGGGATTGTCGTCACCAACGCGATTGTCCTGATCGACCTGATCAACCAGTACCGGCGGCCGCTTGACGGTTCTGTCGGGCTCAACGTCGCGGACGCAATCACGCGAGGAGCCAGACAGCGGCTTCGACCGATTCTCATGACTGCGCTGGCGACCGTCTTCGCGCTGACACCGATGGCGCTTGGTCTGACCGGAGAAGGAGGCTTCATCTCCCAGCCGCTTGCCGTCGTCGTTGTTGGAGGTCTGGTCTCCTCAACGCTGCTGACGCTGGTGCTGGTTCCAGTGTTGTACCGACTGGTCGAAGGCCGCCGGGAGAAGCGTGACGAGGTGGCGGAGGAGTGGGAACAAATCCGGGAAGGCGCTGGTTACGGAGTACAGTAGATGCAAATGCATGTACTTCTAGGAGGAGGAATTCCATGCAGATCGGTATCTTCAGCGTCGGCGACGTAACGGTTGACCCCACCAAAGGCACCGCTCCCACCGAACACGAGCGTATCAAGGCCATGGTGACCATCGCGAAGCACGCCGAAGACGTTGGACTGGACGTCTTTGCCACCGGCGAGCACCACAACCGCCCGTTTGTCCCCAGCTCCCCCACCACCATGCTCGGATATGTGGCGGCGCAAACCTCCCGCATCATCCTCTCGACCTCGACGACACTGATCACCACCAATGACCCGGTCAAGATCGCCGAAGACTACGCGATGCTCCAGCACCTTGCCGACGGCCGGGTGGACCTGATCCTGGGACGCGGCAACACCGCACCCGTCTACCCCTGGTTCGGCAAGAACCCGCAGGACAGCGTCGAACTCACGGTCGAGAACTACCATCTGTTGCGCCGGCTCTGGGACGAGGACGTAGTCACCTGGGAAGGCAAGCACCGCACGCCCCTGCACAACTTCACCTCCACCCCCCGCCCGCTCGACGGCGTCGCCCCCTTCGTCTGGCACGGCTCCATCCGGACTCCCCAGGTCGCTGAGATTGCCGCTTACTACGGTGACGGCTACTTCGCCAACAACATCTTCTGGCCGAAGGAGCACTACCAGCAGCTCATCTCGCTCTACCGGGAACGGTATGCGCACTATGGGCACGGCACTGCGGAACAGGCGATCATCGGTCTAGGCGGACAGTTCTTCATCCGCCCCAACTCCCAAGACGCCATCAACGAGTTCCGTCCGTATTTCGACAATGCGCCGGTGTACGGTCACGGCCCATCACTGGAGGACTTCAGCTCCCAGACGCCACTGACCGTAGGCAGCCCGCAGGAAATGATCGACAAGACGCTTTCCTTCCGCGAATTCTTCGGTGACTACCATCGCCAGCTGTTCCTCGTGGACCATGCAGGGCTCCCGCTGAAGACGGTGCTGGAGCAGCTCGACCTGTTCGGTGCCGAGGTCCTGCCTACCCTGCGCAAGGAATTCGCCGAGCGCACACCTTCTTCAGTGCCCGCTCCACCGACATTCGAGAACCGCAAGGCTGCGGTGCCTGCCGATGCCTGAGTCCCCAGGCACGCCGATGCGCCTCACCGCCGAAGCATGGGAGTCACTCTTCCGGGCGCAGGTTGCGGTGATGCGCAGGCTACGGCGGGAAGGGTCCTTCTCTCCGCTCGCAATCGGTGAGTACGACGTCCTTTTCAATCTCAGCCGCTGCCCCACCGGATGGACCAGGCTCAATGAGCTGAACAGCCACCTTTTGATCAGCCAGCCGAGCCTCAGCCGGATGGCGGAGCGCCTCGAAGACAAGGGACTGATCCAGCGCAAGCAGGCGCCGAACGATCAGCGCGGTGTCCTGCTGGCCCTCACCGACGAAGGACGCCGGCTCCAACGCGAGATCGGGGCGGCACATGTGCGCAGCATCCATGCCATCCTGGGGCCGATCCTTGACGAGGAGGAACTGGAGCAGCTGTTGAGCCTGACCACGAAACTCAGGGCAGGCCTGGAGAACGACGACGGAGCGCATCATCCGGCCTGACGGCCGCTTTGCAGCCGGTCGGCTGGATGCACGCTAGTTGAGTTGCACCAGCGAGGCGCCGTCGTCGTCGTGCAGGGTGCTTGACGTAGCGGTGACCGTGAGTGTGTCCAGCGTGAGGCTGCCACCGACGGTGGACAGGAAAGCCGTATCTGCGGCGTCGCGTCCTGTTGCAATGCGCAGGAGGTTGGTCCGCGGTGCGAGGCCGGTTGCGTCGACGACATGCCACGCCCCATCCACCCATGCCTCCACCACCGCGTGGAAGTCCATCGGGGTCAACCCCGGGGCATAGACGGACACCAGTCGGGCGGGGACATCCTTGGCCCGCAACAGCGAAATCACCAGGTGAGCGTAATCACGGCAGACGCCGCGGCGGGACAGCATCGTGTCCGTGGCGCCGTCCGTGTGGCGGGATGAGCCGGAGACATAGCTGAGGTTCCCGCTCACCCACTCCCGCACGGCCGACAACAGTTCACCGCCCTGCATACTTCCGAACAGGGCGTACGACGACGGCAGCAGACGGTCCGATTCGCAGTAGCGGCTGGGGCGCACATAGCGGATGAGGTCGGCGTCGTCCTTTTCAGCGGCGGCGGCTGTGCCCGAGACCTCCGCACGGTAGTTCAGTTCAAGCGTTGCGGGCCGCTCGAGCGTGAGCGTATGCAGGACTCCCCCATGGAGGTCCCCGACGGGCGTGAGCGCCACCGGTTCCCCGTCGGCCGTGACCTCGAAGACTTCGTCAACGGATGAATACCCGGCATTCCGGGCAACCGCCACAGAGAAGGCAATCGATGTGTTGGCCCGTGCCTGGGCGGTCAGGTGAGCCGTAACGGTTCGATTCATTCGGCGAAGCTCCTGGCGGATCTCGGTGAGCGTGGACTGTGCCGGTCTGAAACACTGGCTGTAACACGGTACGACGAGAAAGGCGCACTTTGTGAATCACTCAATCAACGACACGTCCGGAGAGTCCAGTCTGGATGGGCTGACCGCTGTTGTCACCGGCGCCAACAGCGGCCTCGGGCTGCAAACCGCCATTGGTCTGGCCCGGCGCGGGGCGTCAGTGGTTCTCGCGTGCCGCAACGAGGAGCGGGGTGCGGCCGCCCTGCAGCGGGCGCGCGACGCGTCCGGAAGCGCGTCACTGACCCTGCGGCAGCTCGACCTCGCAGATCTTGGGTCGATCCGGTCCTTCAGTCGCGACTGGGCCGGTCCGCTGGATCTTCTGGTCAACAATGCAGGGATGATGGCCACACCGCTGAGGCGCACGGCTGACGGCTTTGAGCAGCAGTTCGGCATCAACCACCTGGGTCATTTCGCGCTGACCGGACTGCTGCTGAACGCACTCCGCCAGTCGCCCTCGGCGAGGGTGGTCACTGTCTCCTCGCTGGCTCACAGGCGCGGGCGGATTGACTTCCAGGACCTCAATGCCCATTCCCGGTATCGGCCGTGGAAGGCCTACAACCAGAGCAAGCTCGCCAATCTGCTGTTCACGATGGAACTCGACCGCCGGGTACGCGCTGCCGGCTGGCCGCTGATCGCCGTTGCCGCACATCCCGGGTTGTCCACGACCAACCTCACCGCTGGGATGCGTGGCGCGGCAGTTCTCGATTTGATGGGCGGTTTTTTCCGGCTGATGGGCCAATCGGATGCAGAGGGCGCAAAGCCGATCCTCCTGGCTGCCACCGGCGCGCAGGTGCACGGCGGCGACTACTACGGCCCGAACGGACCCGGCGAAACCCGCGGGACCCCGGTTCTCGTTGCTCCCTCTCCGTCGGTGCTCGACGAGGCTGTCGCCGCGAGGCTGTGGGCAGTCAGTGAGGAACTTACCGGGGTGACCTACGACAGCCTTCCCGCCGGCCTTGGTTCTGATTTCCAGTCCGGCCCTTGATCAGAGGCGAATGGTAAGCATACTGTTTGTTCGTGCCGCGGAGCTGCCTGCAGCGGCTGCTCCGTAGCCCGAAACCGAGCGAAAGGAACACCATGGCTGATTCACCCAGCCCGATCGACATCCAGAAGGCCCTCGGCGGCGTCAGCTACCCCGCGAAGAAGGACGACCTCATCAGCAACGCCGAAAGTTCCGGTGCGGACGACAACGTGCTCGAATCGCTGAGGGGCATTCCCGACAAGGAGTACGAGTCGCCCGCCGATGTCAGCAAGGCCGTTTCCAAGTAGGAACTCCCCCGCCTGCCGGAGTTTGGATCATCCGGGAGTGACAATCGACGTGAGGATTCAACTCGCTACCTGGAGCGACAAGATCATCCTGCGTATCTGGTCAAAGTCCTTCTGACCGAACCGCTTCTGAGCCTCCGCGATGGTCGCAAAGGAGGCGGTTCGGGAACCGACCTGCGCCGGCTCCAGGGCACGAAGCTGGATGCTGTCCCCGAAGGAGTACAGCCCGATGTGGTCCGGCCCCTGGACGGTGTTGTGGAGAACGCACGCCGCACCATCCGCTCCACCAACCATGTCCGTAATCCCATACGAACTGAAGAACCTGTACCCCTGGATCAGCCGTACTACGAAGCGTGGCTCAATGGAGCCCTCTGCTTCTGCTGTCGACGGGATGTCAACGGGCTCGCTGCTCAGCACAATGTAGGGACTTGCGGCGTCCGCTGCACACTCCTCCGACGGCGGGGTTATCCGGGTGTGCAGTTCAGCCACGGTGGCGCCGTCGGCATTGGACACTTCGAAGTGCATACCGCCCTCACCGAACCCTTCGCCCGGGTTCTCGATCACCTCTACCGTCCAGTCCTCCGGCAGCTCGAAACTGACGAACCGTTGCTCGTCCGTGAACGCGGTCCACCCGTCACCCGGCGCCGCCCGTTCCGGAAGCATCGGGAGCGCAATAGGGGTCGGGCTGGCTGTTGCCGGAGCCGGACTCTCGGCGGCGGCACTCACAGAAGGGCTGGCTGGCGGACGATCACCGATCTCAAAGTCCTCACACCCGGTGATCGTCGCGGTAACGGCAAGAAGTGTGACAGCACCGAGGAGACCAAACCTCACAGGTCGCGTCATATTCGATCCTTCCGAGTAGCCCTGCTTCCACTCTATGCAGTGAAGTGAGCCGTCTGGAGGCATCCGCGGCAGGCGTGGCGCAGAATCACTACCATGAAGCGCTTAGTCCAGACCTCGCTGGGGCCGGTCGCGATTCGCATTCATCGCGGTTCGCATTCGGTCACAGACCCCGACGCACCACCGTGGGTGTTCCTGCACGGCGCATCCGGTTCGTGGCGTTCCTTCCGCGCGCTGGCTGACGACCACGCGGTGCGGGAACGCAGTGATCGGGTCTTTGTTGATCTCCCCGGCTGGGGCGATTCCCCGGGCCGGTTCCCCTTCACGGTTGAGCAGCAGAGCGCAGCCGTCGTGGAAGCGCTGAGAGAGCTCAACTACCGGAGGTGGTACCTCTTCGGCCACTCGATGGGAGCAGTTCTTGCACTGGATATCGCAGCGTCATATCCGGCCGAGACCTATGCCGTCGTCGCCCTCTCCCCAACCGCGCTGACTGCCGTCGCAGCTTTGAACCAGCCGTTCCGCTATCCCGCCATGGCGCCGCTTGTCGGCATGTACGGGCTCATGGTCATTCTGCGTGCGCTCGGAGGCATGGCGCCTGGGCTACTTCGCATCGTGGAGCGCTTAGGACTTCTCCGTCTCATCCTGAGCCCGTTATTCGCCCGTCCGTACCTGCTGCAGCGTCAGGTATTCGTTGATCTGGCAGTAGACGCCCGGCCGGCATCATTCATTGCTGCCGCGGGCGCGCTGAGAAAGTACGACGTCGGCACCTGGCAATCCATCGCAGCGCCGACAATTCTTGCCCGGGGAAGCAGGGACATCTTCACCCAACCGTCCGAACTCCGCGCGCTTGCGAACCTCATCCCGCATGCCCGAAGCGTGGTGCTGGCCGGTTCCGGGCACTTTGCGCATCTTGAGGATGCGGACCGCACCGCCGCACTGCTCACGACCCTACGCGCGGCTGCCCAGCCCCTGAACGGTCTTGACTGACGAGACGACGGCTCGTGCGGCGAGCGCGATCTCTGCATCGGTCGTTGCAGCTGTCCAGGACAGGCGCAGTGCGGTCTGGGCGACCTCGGCTTCCAGGCCCAGTGCCAGCAGCACCGCGGAGGGCTCGCTGGCACCCGCGGCGCATGCCGATCCACTTGAGGACACCACGCCCGCACGTTCGAGTTCGAGGAGGATCGCCTCACCGCTGGCGCCCGGGAAACAGAACGAGGCGATATTCGGCAGCCTCTGCGTCCTGTGTCCGGTCAGAAGGGCGCCGTCCACTCCGCCGAGCACCGAGTCAACCACATGGTTCCGGCGCGCTACCGAGGCAGCTGAATGAGCAACCCGCTCCTGCTGCGCCAGCCGTAACGCCGTTGCGAGTGCCACCGCACCCGCAACGTTCTCGGTACCGGACCTCTTCCCGCGCTCCTGCCCGCCCCCATGCACCAGCGGCTCCAACGGAAGCCGCGAGCGCACGAACAGGACGCCGCAGCCTTTCGGTGCACCGAGCTTGTGACCGGAGATGCTCATCGCATCCACACCAAGCTCGACGGTATCCAGCGGCAGCCATCCGGCGGCCTGCACAGCATCGGTGTGGAAGGGCACGCCCTGCTCACGGCACACTGCCGCCAACGCAGGGATGGACTGCACGGTTCCGACCTCGTTGTTTGCGTACATCAGCGTGCACAGCGTGGTCTCTTCGGTCAGGGCCGCGCGGAGTGTTCCTTCCTCCACGAGGCCCTCCGCGGTCACAGGAAGGAGGGTGATCCGGAAGTTGTGCAGCCGCTCGAGGTAGTCCAGCGTTTCGAGCACGGCCGGATGCTCGATCGCCGACGCAACGATATGTCTCCCCCTGGGCCGCGCCAGTGCAATCCCCTTGATTGCAAGATTGTCCGCCTCCGTGCCGCCCGAGGTAAAGACGACGTCATTCGCTTTGCAGTTCAGCTCCGCCGCTACCAGCCGGCGCGCATAATCCAGCGCCCGTGCGGCAGCCTCACCCACAGTGTGGTGACTGGATGGGTTCCCGTACTCGGTAGTGAGCAGCGGCCACATGGCTTCCAGCACCTCCCGACGTACTTCGGTGGTGGCAGCTGCGTCGAGGTAAATCACCGCACACCGTCCGAATTGGTGTGACTGTGCTGGCCTCCTGCACCGAACGCGGGCGTCCCGATTCGGATGTCGAGGCCGAGATCCAGCGCCCGGACGCTGTGGGTCAGCGCTCCCGACGAAATAATGTCTACACCTGTGCGTGCAATGGCACCGATGGTTTCCAACCGCACGTTGCCGCTCGCTTCCACGAGTGCCCGCCCGGCAATCTGTTTGACTCCGGCTTCAAGGTCTTCAAGACTGAAGTTGTCGAGCATGATCGTATCCACGCCGGCGGCGAGTACCGGTTCCACCTGGTCGAGACGGTCCACCTCGACTTCGAAATGGACGGTATGCGGCAGGCGCCGGCGCGCAGCACGCAGTGCGTCGGTTACATCGACCGCACCGCCCTGCGTCAGTACAGCAAGGTGATTATCCTTGGCCATGACGGCGTCGGAGAGGCTGAAACGGTGATTGGCCCCCCCGCCGCAGCGCACCGCATACCGTTCAAGAACCCGCAGCCCCGGAGTCGTCTTTCGAGTGTCCACCACGCGGGCGCCGGTTCCGGCCACCTCTGCAACGAAGCGGCCTGTGAGCGTCGCAATACCGCTCAGGCGCTGTGCCAGGTTAAGTGCCACACGCTCGGCAGTGAGGACGGACCGTGCGGGGCCGGACACGGCAGCCAGCACGGCACCGGCGTCGAACGCGTCCCCGTCGCGGACCTCGAACGTGACCTGGATCCCCGGGTCCGTCAGGCGCATGGCGGCCTCAATGACCTGCTCGCCGCAGAAGACGCCCGGTTCTCGTGCAATGACGGCCGCGTCTGCGCGTGTTTCTCCGGGTATGAGCGTCTGGGATGTCACGTCTCCCCAGGGCGCATCTTCGGCGAGCGCAGCCGCAACGATGCGGTCGACGTCAGCGGCAGACGGTCCGGCTGGTGCAAAAGTCATGAGGTGCTCCTCAGGATGATGGGGCTGCCCGAAGGCTCGGAGGTGGCGGGGAAATCGGCACGGTAATGAGCTCCACGCGATTCCTTGCGCGCGAGTGCTGCCGAGGCGATGAGCCGGGAGCAGAGCAACAGGTTCGCAGTCTCTCTCTCCCCGAGCGAGGTACCGGTGGAATGCCATTCGGCGAGCTGCTTGGAGGCAACGCGGAGGCCGGCATCCTCGCGAAGGATGGAAACGTGTTCGGACATGACGCGCAGCACGTCGTTCCGGGCAGCCTTCAGCGGACCCGGTGCCAGCGTGAGCGTCTCAGCTTCAACGGTTGGCCAGGCCGCAGGCGTGGCGACAATCGCCTCCGCGGCCCGTGCACCGAAGACCAGCCCCTCCAGCAGCGAATTGGACGCAAGCCGGTTGGCGCCGTGCACCCCTGTTCGGGCAACCTCTCCCACGGCATACAGTCCCGGCAGGGACGTCCGGCCTTCGGTGTCCGTGACCACTCCGCCCATCCAGTAGTGCGCCGCCGGAACCACCGGCAGCACGTCGCGCCCCCAGTCGAACCCGGCTTGCCTGGTCACCGCGGTCAGGGTGGGAAACCGCTTGGCCAGGAACTCACCGCCGAGCGAGGTCGCATCGAGGAACACTTCCCTACCGCCGGAGCGCGCGAGGTGCAGCGCTATGCTCCGGGAAACCACATCCCGTGGCGCCAGCTCACCGGCGGGATGGTAGTCGGCCATGAATCTGTGCCCGGTCCCGTCCCTGAGCACCGCTCCCTCGCCGCGCACCGCCTCGGAAATGAGCGGGTGCCCGGGAACGTTGAGCGATGTTGGATGGAACTGGAAAAACTCGAGGTCCGCTACAGCCGCACCTGCCCGCCAGGCGGCGGCAACGCCGTCGCCCGTGGCGACTGACGGATTTGTGCTGTGCTCGAAAATACCTCCAGCACCGCCCGTTGCGAGCACGACGGCGTCAGCGGACACGCTCTGAAGCTCACCGGCGCGGAGAACGACGGCGCCCGTCACCTTCCCGCCGTCCATGACGAGGTCGGCGGCGAAGGCGTGTTCCTCCAGGCTGATACCCGGATCCGCCTGGACAGCACGGATAAGCGGAGCCCCAATTCCCGCTCCGGTTGCGTCACCGCCAATGTGGAGGATGCGCGGTGCTGCGTGCGCCGCTTCCCGCCCGAAAGCCAGGTGTCCGTCGGCGGTGCGGTCGAGGAGCACACCGAGCTCGATCAGCCTCCTGATACCCGCCGCCGCGCCGGAAGACAGCACGCGCGCTGCTTCTTCGTCACAGTGCCCCGCACCCGCCGCAAGGGTGTCTGCCACGTGGGACCCGACGCTGTCCTCCCCCGCCGGCACTGCCCCAATCAGGGAACTGTCGAACGGCGCTGACCCGGCAAGGACCGCCGCTATGCCGCCCTGGGCGTACCAGGTATTGCTCTCGGCAACGGCGGCCTTGGCAAGAATCGTGACGTGCACGTCCGAACGCCGGCGCAGTTCCAACGCCGTGTACAACCCGGCAATACCGCTGCCGATCACGAGGACATGATTCACGGCTTGGCCGCCAGCATCCGTTCCAGTGCCACTCGTGCATGAGTCGCCACGTCGGAATCCACCGTGATCCGGTTACGGACTTCTCCTGCTACAAGACCCTCAAGTACCCAGGCCAGATATCCGGGGTGAATGCGGTACATCGTGGAGCACGGGCAGATGACCGGGTCGAGACAGAAGATGGTGTGCTCGGGGTACTCAGCGGCAAGCCTGTTCACCATGTTGATCTCCGTACCCACCGCAAAAGTGGTGCCTGGAGCTGCCGCGGCGATAGCTTTCCGGATGTAGTCCGTGGAACCGGCTTCGTCCGCAGCATCGACCACAGGCATGGGGCATTCCGGGTGCACTATTACGCGGACGCCCGGGTACTCGGTGCGCGCCTGCTCGATCTGGTTGACGGTGAACCTCTTGTGGACGGAGCAGAAGCCGTGCCAGAGGATCACCCGCGAATCCAGCAGCTCCTGCTCGGAATTTCCGCCGAGCGCCTTGCGGGGGTTCCACATGGGCATCTGGTCGAGTGGCACGCCCATTGCCTTCGCCGTGTTGCGTCCAAGATGCTGGTCCGGGAAGAACAGAACCCGCTGGCCGCGCTCGAAGGCCCATTCGAGCACTGTGGCGGCGTTGGAGGAGGTACAGACGATGCCGCCGTTCCGTCCGCAGAATGCCTTGAGCGCAGCGGAGGAGTTCATGTAGGTGACGGGGATGACCGGTTGGCGGCCGGCCTCGTCGGGTTCTGATCCGAAAAGCTCTTCGAGCTGCTCCCAGCACTCGGTGACCGAATCGGCATCAGCCATGTCCGCCATCGAGCAGCCTGCGGCAAGGTTGGGCAGGATCACGTCCTGATCCGACCGGGAGAGGATGTCGGCTGTTTCGGCCATGAAGTGCACCCCGCAGAACACGATGGCTTCAGCATCCGGACGGGTCAGCGCAGCGTTCGCAAGCTGGAATGAATCGCCCACGAAGTCTGCATGCCTCACAACCTCGTCACGCTGGTAGAAGTGGCCGAGGATGACGAGGCGGTCACCGAGCCTTTCCTTCGCTGCAAGGATGCGCGCTTCGAGTTCCGCCTCACCGGCAAGCCGGTACTCCTCGGGCAGGGCACCCTGACGGGGAGTCGAAGCCGGAGCGATGTCCTGCATCGAAGCACCGGGGCCGTAATCAGGACCCTGTACCGGGCTGGCGGGAATGTCGAATTCCCAGGGGTTCTTCGCGAGCTCAGGACTGCACGTTCCGCCCCGTGCTCCTGATCGCTCCGCGTCCTCGCGCGTCATGAGCTGAATGGCGGTATTAATGCTCGACATGGGACTCTCCCTGATGGAAACGGGCTTGTGTAAGCCGGTGGGTACTCGATGGGGTCGGGTGGAGGTTCAGCGTCACGGCGCTTCAGCCTGCTGCGGCTGACGCATTGCCGTCAGGCACGGGCCCGGCGTAACGGTAGAGCCGCGGTGGCCGGTGACGCGTGCCGGTGAGGTAGTCCTCGGTGGGCTCGATGTGCGGTGTTGCACGGAGCTGGCGGCGGAAATTCGCCGGATCAAGTTCCTTGTCCAGCACCGCCTCGTAAACCTCGCGGACCTGCGCCAGCGTGAAGCGTTCCCCGAGGAGGTGGTAGGCGATGGAGCCGTACTCCATTTTGTTGCGCAGCCGCCAGAGCGCGTAGTCGACAATCTCGTTGTGGTCGAACGCGAGCCGCTCCAGCCGATCTGCCCGAAACCACCGAACGTTCTCCGACTCCCGCGTCAACGCCGCCTCGTCGGGTTGTACGAGCGCCCAATAAACGATGGACACCAGACGCTGGCCGACGGATCGATGCAGGCCTCCGAAGGCGTACAGCTGCTCAAGGTACCGGGGCGCCAGGCCGGTGGTTTCAAGCAGGTTGCGCGACGCCGCGTCCTGCAGGGACTCGGAATGCGCCAGGGGCCCGCCGGGCAACGCCCACTGGCCAAGATACGGCTGGCGGATGCGCCGGACCAGCGGCAACCACAATGTGGGGCGGCCGGAGGCTTCGCTGGGGCGCAGGCCGAAAATGACCGTAGAGATAGCCAACGACGGCGGCTGCTGACTCCGCTCGGAGACGTTGGCTGACGCTGTGCTCATCCGGCACCTCCCTTGCAGATCCGTCCCGACTAGTTATGGTCAAAGTGACTATAACTAATTGTAGACCCCCCGCCGATGAGGAGCGAATCGGCCGCTATGGCGCCGTCTATACCTCACGATTCTGGGAACTGGATGGGAATGCCCGTTCCGGATTTGCTTTACCCTACGAGCGGTGACTAAAGTCACATGAGTTGGCCACTGCTGGCCGGGCGGCGGAGATCTGTTCAATGGAGCACAGTTCTCTGCCGCTTTTTCTTTTCCCGGCCAGTCGCGCCCGGGGCGCTAGAGTTCAGAGAACAGCCGCAGCGAGGAGAACCCGGGAGGAACGCATGGGACGACACAGCGATCATCTTGTCGAGGGGACGAATCCGGGGCTGAATGTAGTTGTTCATGAGCCAGCTTCCGCGTCTGCGCTGAGGCCCCTCCTGCTCCTTCACGGATTTGCGTCCTCTGCCAAGCTCAACTGGGAAGATTCCGGCTGGGTGCGTGCACTGACGGACGCGGGCCGGAAAGTCATCACCTTGGATTTGCCTGGTCATGGTTCAAGCGCCGCTCCGGAAGAGATGGACGCCTACTCCCCCAGCCGCATCCGCGCCGACCTGCTGCAGATCCTGCTGGATGCGCATGTCCGTCCCCTTGTCGACGATCACCCGGATAGCGGCGTCGACATCATCGGCTACTCGCTGGGCTCGCGGCTCGCCTGGGAGTTTGGCGCTACACAGCCGGAACTGGTGCACCGGATGGTGCTGGGCGGACCGGGAACCGGTGACCCCTTGGCCGCGTTCGACCTTGCGGCCGCGCAGCAGTTCTTGACCGACGGAACCCCCATCGAGGACCAGTCAACCAGCGAGCTTCTCCGCATGGCACGTCTCATCCCGACAAACGACGTTTTCGCGCTGCTCACCATGATCGAGGCCATCAAACGGGAGCCCTTCGTTCCGTCAGATGCCGTCCCGCACATGCCCCTACTGCTGGTGGCCGGGGACCAGGATGAACGCGCACGCACGCTTCCGGATCTGGCCGAACTGAGCGGCCAGGCGGAGATAGTTTGGCTGCCCGGGCGCACCCATACCAACGCAGTCACATCCCGGACCTTCAAAAGCGCGGCAATCCGCTTCCTCGCAACATAACAATTGTCGAACGTTTAATCCCTCGCCGCGGGGCTGTCTTTCGCGTTGCCCTGAACAGGGTAGGATTCACAAGGTGATCAGCATGCTTATCACCTGTTTTTCACCATTTATAACTTTCTTTCTTCCCCGGAGGTCTCACGTGGATGAACTCCTGGCCGAACGGTACCAACCCATCGAATTGATTGGTACCGGCGGCGCAGCCTCGGTGTTTCGGGCATTGGACCGAAACCTCGGCCGGGACGTGGCGATCAAGGTCTTCAACCCCACCACCTCTGATGATGATGACTACAAGCGCCAGCACACCGAAACGATGCTGCTGTCGACGTTGAACCATCCCGGACTGGTAACACTTCATGACGCCGGGCTCCAAGAGGACGGAACCGGCAAGACCACCAGCTTCCTGGTCATGGAACTGGTGGACGGTCTGGATCTGCGGAAATTGCTGAAGTCGGGCGCGCTACCTTCCGAGCATGTAGCGCAACTGGGCGCGGACCTCGCGGATGCACTGGCGTATATCCATTCTCAGGGTGTCATTCACCGTGATGTGAAACCGGCGAACATCCTCATGTACCACTCAGGTGAACATGAAACGCGGCTCTACCCCAAGCTCACCGATTTCGGCATCGCACGAATGATGGAAGCCACGCACTCCACCGCGCACGGCGCCACTATCGGCACGGCGAACTACCTCAGTCCGGAGCAGGCCGAGGGTATCTCTGTTGAACCTCGCACCGACATCTACTCGCTTGGCCTGGTGCTCCTCGAGTGCCTCACCGGTGAGAAAGCGTTTCCTGGGCCGGTTGTCGAAGCGGCCGTCGCCCGCCTGCTGCGGGACCCCGAGATTCCCGAGCATCTCAGCTCCGATTGGGTTCAGTTGCTGACCCGCATGACCGCCAGGGACCCCCAGGCCCGCCCCGACGCGCATGAGGTCGCAGTGGCCCTACGCGCGCTGGGTTCCGACAACGACGACGGCGCCATGACACTAAACCTACATACCCCCCATGAGGCGCTACCAGACACTCCCGACGTCATCACAGGCGGCGTGACCACCGGAAACGTGCATATCCCGGCACCGCCGTCGCGGGCGCCATCCCTGGGCTAGCTTCTTCGCTCTAACAAAATGAGACTTGACGCGGTTACTGCTGGCTGCCGCCCTCTTCGGAGTCCTTCCCGGTGTCTTCCTCAGGTTCGAAGCTGCTCGGCTCCTCAGTGGTGGTGACGCCAACACCGTCTTCCGTGTTGGGAATGGTTCCCTCCGGCTCCGTGTGCGACGAATCCTCGCCTTGGTCGTCCTGCGCGCGGTCGCTTGGTTCACTTGTCATGATGACCTCCGTAGTTGGAACCGGATCCTTACACTCTCGATCTTAGGGTTCCCGGTGGAGCAACAAAAGGGCAGGCCATCAGCAACAGCCCTCGAACCGGCATCGGCGTCCACATCAGAAGATGTAGAGGTGCTCGGTCACTTCAGAAATTTGGAGGTTCGCCGGTCCGCAAGCGGTTTGCCCCCCGTCTGGCACGTCGGGCAGTACTGGAGCGCTGAATCGGCGAATGACACCTCACGAACGGTGTCCCCGCACACGGGGCAGGGCTCACCGGTTCTACCGTGCACTTTCATTTCGCGCCGCTTTGCATCCTTCAACTCCTTCGCTGGTTTGCCGGCAGCTGCACTGATGGCGGCTCCCAGAACCGAGTGCATGGCGTTGTGCAACGCGGCCAACTGCTCGTCACTGAGGTTGGCCGCCAGCGTAAACGGAGAGAGCCTTGCGGCATGCAGGATTTCGTCGCTATAGGCGTTGCCGATCCCCGCAATGAACGATTGATCACGCAGCACGCCTTTTAGTTGGCTGCGGTGTCCGTGCAGCATCGCCACGAACTGTTCCTGCCCCACATCCAGCGCTTCGGGACCCAACCTGCTTACGCCCGGGACCTCGGCGACATCACGCACAAGGTAGACCGCGGCTGACTTCTTGGTGCCGGCCTCGGTGAGGTCAAACCCATAGCCTGAAGGTTCGGTGCACCTCAGCCGGAGCGCTATCGGGCCTTTCCCAGGCCGCAGAAGGGTGTCGGGAACGGAATCGGACCACCGAAGCCACCCGGCGCGCGCCAGATGCATCACGAGGTGCACACCCTCCAGACTCAGGATGAGGAATTTACCCCGCCTGTCAACGCTGGTGAATTTCATGGAGGACGCCGCTGAAAGCGGCACCTCAGCCGTCTTGAGCACGGCGAAGGAGCCAAGCTGAATGTCCCGTACACGAGCGGGTGCGCCGTCGTCGGGAACCAGTTTGCTGGCCAGGAACTGGGCGAGCCCCTGAACCTCAGGCATCTCCGGCATGGCACTACGGTAGCAGCGGACACGTTGCCCATGGGGCGGCGGCCACGCGCCGTCTGTGTCGGGCGGGCAACACCGCAGGAGGTCTTCCATTACCGTGTAGGTGAGGGAGCATCTCCGCTCCGGACTGGGAAGGATTCAGGAACACAGGCAATGGTCAGCGCAACCGGTTCTACCCGTCGATCAGCCGGCAGGCCGCTGAACAGGATCCTCTCCCAGGAGGCGATCACCCGGGCCGCCCTCACGCTCATCGAAGCCCGCGGGTATGAGGGGCTGACCATGTCCTCCCTTGCGCGTGCACTGAAGGTGGCCCCGTCGTCGTTATACAACCACGTCGAGTCCAAGGGCGATGTATTGATTCTGGTGCAGGACCACGTCATGACGCAGGTCGACGTATCGGGGTTTGATACCGAGCCGTGGGATGAGGCCATCCGCCGGTTCGCGTGGTCCTATCGCGATGTCTTCACCCGGCACACACCGCTCATCCCGGTGATCGCCGTGCTGCCGGTGAGCGGTGCCCCCCAGACCCTGGCCGTCTATGAGGCGCTCACCCAGGGGTTCGAAAAGGCCGACTGGCCGGAGCCCCTGATTGTTCCGGCCATCATTGCGTTGGAGTCCTTCATTTTCGGATCCGCTTTCGATGCCACCGCCCCTGAGACGATCTTCGAGTCAGGACAGCTTGCAGCACACTATCCGCGATTCACCTCCGCAGTGTCTGCACAGAAGAAGAACGCGGACCAACGGCAGGCCGACATAGCATTCGGCATGGGCCTTGATGCGCTCATCCACGGGTTGCGGGCGCGGGCGGCCGGGTACTCAACGTAACCCGCAGGCAGCAGGAAAGCCGCCCCACCTGCACCCGGTATTCCTACCTATGGGCGGTGGAGCGGCCTTCTCTCGTACTACTTTGCTTCCGTGTGGCGTTCAGCTACACGCAGTGGCACCCCGCGGGTTTCCTTCACCAAGGTCACGCCGACGAAGGAAATGACGCACAGGACCATGATGTACACGCCGATTGAAATCGACGTCCCGGTGCTCGTCAGGAGCGCTTCCGCGATCAGCGGAGCGAAGGCGCCGCCAAGGATCGCGCCCAAGGCATAGCCGATCCCGATCCCGGAGTACCGGACGTTCGCCGGGAACATCTCTGCGTACATCGCCGACATCGGTCCGTAGGACAGTCCGAGGCCGATAGTGAGAACAAACAGGGCAACCCCATAGGCAACGATATTCTGGGTATCGATCATCATGAACAGGGGGATCATCCAAACGAACACCAGGGCGTATCCGATCTGGAAGGTCCGCACCCGGCCAATCCGGTCGGAAAGGATCCCGCCGAACATGGTGAAGGTGAGCCATCCGAAGGACGCCAGTAGAGTCGCAAACAGGACGGGGCCTCCGGGCATACCAAGCGTGCGCTGGGCGTAGGACGAGAAGAAGGCAATCAGCAGGTATCCGGCAGCGTTGTTCGCGATGAAGATGGCCGCCGTGAGCACAACCTGCTTGCTGCTGTGCTTGAAGAGCTCCTTGAGCGGAACCGACGACTCCAGCTTCCGCTCGGTCATCTCCTTGAAAACTGGGCTCTCCGCGACTGCCATCCGGATGAAGTATCCGACCACGATCAGTACTACGGACAGCAGGAACGGCACACGCCAGCCCCAGTCGAGGAAGGCTTCCTCCGACATCGACGAACGCAGGGTGAAGAGCACCAGCGTAGCGAGGATCATTCCAAGAGGAACACCGATCTGCGGGTAAGCGCCCCAGAAGCCGCGCTTGTTCACGGGCGCGTGCTCTACAGCCATGAGAGCAGCCCCGCCCCACTCTCCTCCGGCCGAGAAACCCTGGAGGACGCGCAGGATCATCAGAAGGATGGGCGCCGCGACCCCGATTTGGGCGTAGGTCGGCAGGAGGCCGATCAGCGCCGTGGCTGAACCCATCATTATCAGGGTGAAGACGAGCATCGCCTTGCGCCCGATGCGGTCTCCAAGGTGACCGGCAACTACTGCCCCGAGCGGCCGGAAGAAGAAGCTGATACCGATGGTGGCCCAGGAAACCAGCTGTGCCAGCCCGGGGTTCTCATCATTCAGTGGTGCGAAGTACAGCTGGGCGAAAATGAGGCCCGCTGCCTGCGCGAAGATGAAGAAGTCGTACCATTCGATGGTGGTGCCAACCATGGTGCCGGCGACGACCTTGCGGTCCTCCCGGGACATACGCTGCCGGGGGGCAGCCGTTGAAGACGTCATTGTTACTCCAAGTGGACGGATTGAATTACTGACAGAACGTTCGGTAATTGTGGTCTAGATCATACCCGCAATCAAGAGCGCGGCCCAGTCCTTCCAATTCCGTGCAGGATCGGTGACGAGAACGGAGTTGGTCCCCCTCAGTTCCTGTTCGATAGTTGAACATATCGTTCCGATATAGAATAATATCTGAACGTGACCTCCGACACAACGACTCAGCATTCACAGACCCTCTCCCGAGGTCTACGCTCCCTCGAAATCCTTGCGGATGCCCCAAGGGCGCTATCCATTGCGGAACTATCAGCAGAACTGGGAGTGCATCGTTCCATCGCGTATCGGATCGTTCGCACACTGGAAGATCATTCGCTTGTCGTCAGGGATGACGCAGGCAAGATCTCGTCGGGTCCCGGTCTTGCCGCGCTCGCCCGGGGAGTGTCCCGCGACCTTCAGACGGCTTCACTCCCGGAACTGACAGTTCTGGCGAATGAACTGGGCATGACCGCTTTTCTTGCTGTCTGGGACCGCCATGACTGCGTGACCCTCGTGACCGTGGAGCCGCGTCATTCCCGTGCCGCCGTCGCGCAGCGCCCGGGAACCCGCCACGCATTCAGCGCAGGGGCGCCGGGAATAGCGATTCAGTCCGCGGTCAGCGAGGAGGAATGGGAACGGCTTGCACCCGGTCAGCTTTACCGCGAGGAATCTGCTTCGGCACGCATCCAGGGGTTCGCCACCAGTCACGACGAGGTCATTGCCGGCCTGTCTTCTGTCGCCGCACCGGTCAGGGTGCCGGGGAGGCTGCCCGCGGCAGTTGCCGTCGTCTATATCCGCTCAGCCCACCCGGAGGCCGAACTCGGCGCCCGGATTGCAGCCAGTGCCCGTGCTATTGAGGAACAGCTCAGCTGACCTCTGCGACTTCCGGCCTGCGACGAAGTACACCGGCGGAGACGAAACCCAGGAGCAGCAGCACGACGGCGGCCACGACAGGCACCAGGAATGCATTCTGTACACTGCCCTCCGCCAGGGCCCCGGCAATCGAAGCGCCGATCGCGGTGCCCGCGACGATTCCACTCGCCAGCAGGGTCATCACCGTCCCGACCAGATGCTTGGGCGCCACCAGCGAGCCGACGCTGAAGATGCTGACCATTGTTGGTCCTACGGGGAGGCCGAGGATCAACAGCGCAGTGAGCATCAGCGGAATGTCAGGTGCAAACAGGGGCAGTAACGCGGCGATGCTCATGGTCCCGGCTGAGACCACCCACCGCAGTGGGTGCCGGAATCGCCGCGGCCAGTAGGCAACGGACAGCGCTGTAAGCGCAGAGCTGATGCCCATGACGGCATAGAGCAGGCCTGCCGCCGTCTCGACGCCGAAGCCGCCGGCGAAGGCGATGAGTGCCGTTTGCGTTGAACCGAAGAACGTTCCCATACTCACCATTCCGAGAACCGGCAACGCCACGAGGAACCGCACCCGCGAAGGTCCTCGCTTGCCTCCCCGATGGGGCTCCCGAACCCTGGGGCGGCGCCGCAAGGGAACCACCGCCCGTTCGGTGGGGTGGACAGCGAACGCGGAAACGAAGGCAACCGTCAGCGCCGCAGCCAGCGCCAGCGGCAGCCATGGCGCGATGAGGCTGGCCAGCAGCCCGACCAAGGCAGGGCCGAGTACGAAGGTCAGTTCGTCGGCGGTGCTTTCGTAGGAGAGCGCTGTATCGAGATCGGCCGGCCGCTTGTCCTGAGTCAGCGCCATCCAGCGAACCCGCGCAAGAGGACCGATTTGCGGGCAGGTTGCGCCCATCAGGAAGGAGGCAATCAGCGTGGGCAGGAGGCCGGTTCCGCTCCCCGGGAGTCCACTGACGGCAAGCAGCGCGACGATGGCCAACGCATTGAGCACGGCCGCGACCAGCAGGACCGGGCGCTGGCCGTGACGGTCGGCCAGATAGCCGAGAACCGGCGCGCCCAGGGCAGAGCCGATTCCCACCGATCCGGCCGCGAAACCACCGGATGCATAGGAGTCAGTGGCGGCGGTGACAAGAGTGAGCGCTCCGACGGTAAGCATCGCCAGCGGCAGGCGTGCAACCAGGCCCAGGGGAATGAAGCTGGAGCCTGCGATGTCCGGCAGGCGGCTGAAGCGTCCGCGATCGCTCGCAGGTGGCGGTGCGTTGCCGGGAACCGGCGATGTACCCGATGATGCGGCGGACGCATGTTCGGGCGGAAAAGCTTCAGATTCAGAGGTTGGTGTAGCCATGTGCTTTCCGGGTGCTTCGAACCGCGCATCGTCCCTCCTCCCGATGCGCCCGACCCGGTAACACCCCGATTTTACACTCGCTGCAGTTGATTCACTAAGCGGACGGTGGAACCTGTCCGGCCCTTGGAGACGTGCAGCTGCGCGGGTATCCGTTGCTTGAGTTCGCCAACGTGGCTGACCAGCCCGACCACGCGTCCGCCGTCGCGCAGGTTCTCCAGGGCATCCATCACCTGTTCGAGGGACTGCTCGTCGAGACTGCCGAATCCTTCATCCACGAACAGGGTCTCGATGTCGAGTCCGCCCGACTCCTGCTGTACGACGTCGGCCAGCCCCAGAGCAAGAGCCAGCGAGGCCATAAACGACTCCCCACCGGAAAGCGTTGCGGTGTCGCGGCGCACACCGGTCCAGCTGTCGATGACATTGAGTCCTAGCCCGGACTTCCGGTTTCCCGACTTGGAATCGCTGTGCACCAGAGAGTATCGGCCATCCGACATCTGCTGCAGACGCGCAGTGGCAGCGTCTGCGACCTGTTCCAGACGGGCGGCAAGCACGTAGGTCGCCAGGCTCATCCTGTAGAGGTTCTCACCGTTGCCGCGGGCTGTGTCCGCGACCGATTTCGCAAGCTGGTATGCGTGCCGCAACGGCACCAGTCGTTCCTCAAGGGCTGCAGCGCGGTCGGCGTACGAGCCCAGCTGAACCACTGACTGTTCAAGCAAGCCCACCTCAAGCACAGCGCGACCGAGCCGCCTTGCTGCTTCCGCTTCGTCATTCGCAGCGGAAGCAATCTCGTCCTCCTCAGGCAGCCCCCCGCCATCCTTCTCAAGGGCGGCCGCGGCAAGATTCTCCGGCCGCTCCAGGTCCCGTTCGATCCTGTGAGCTGAATTCTCGACGTCCCGGATGGCCTGCTCCGCGCTCTGCACCTGTGCCTTACTCATCAGTGAGTCACGGACAGCATCCGGCGACGCGAAATTCGTTGCCAGCAACTCGGCCTGCAGTGCAGCTTCGGCTTTCTCCAGTCTCGCCTCTGCCTGCTCGCAACGTGTCAGCGCAGCACACACAGCGCCAAGCCGCCGCTCTGCCCTCTCAAGCGACGCTGCCTTTTCAGACGCGGAGTTGTAGGGGCCGCGCACCTGCGAGAGCCTCGCGGTCAATGCGGCCTGTTGCTCCAGGAGCGCGCCAAGCCGTGATGATCCTTCAGCCTGACTCTGAGCGAGGTCACTTTGTTGATCCTTCAGACCGGTGAGCGTTTCCTCCAGCTCCGATTTTCGTGCGCTGAATTCTGTGACCGCACGTACCGCCTGTTCCGCCTCGGCTCGTTCCTGTTCGAGTGACGAGAGCGCAGCGCGGAGTTCAGGTGCCGATATATCGCCGCTACGGGCCCGCAGTCCTGCGGCTTTGAGAGCCACAGCGTCGCGAGCCGCTGAGGTCTCCCGCAGCCGGAGCTCAGCGTGGTCCTGTTCAGCACGCGCAAGCTCCTCCTCCTCGCGGCTTACGAGGGATTGGAATCCTGCTGTTGCCGGCTTCGGATGTTCTTCGCTGCCGCAGACCGGACAGGGCTCCCCTGCGCTCAACCGAGCCGCAAGTTCCGCAGCTGTTTGTTCCAGACGCAGCTGCAGCTTACGCAGCCAAATCTCCTTCGCAGTGAGGAAGACCGTCTGATGCTCCTGTTGTTGCTCGTCCAGCTCCTGCAGCGAACGTTCCGCGAGTTCCGCCTGCGCAAGCAGCTCCAACCGGGAGGCCGCTTCCGCACAGTCAGTTGCCAGCTGCGCCGCTCGTCCTGCTGTTGCCTCTGCGACGACCAGCCCCTCTGTCAGCCGCGTAAGCTCCTGGCCAAGATTCTCCTGTCCCTCCTTGCACTGCACCGCCTCCAGCCTCTGCTGTTCGAGCCTGCACTCCACATCCCGGATTCTCTGCGCGAGCTGGGTGAGATCCTCTTCCAACGGAAGGGCCGCACGCGCCTCGGCCAGCTTTTCCCGAATCTGCTCGTGTGCCCGCGCAGAGCAGGCCAGCGACCGCGTAGCCTCGGGTTCGAGGATTTCGGGTACCTCGTGCCTGACCGCAGGGTCCGTCTTCAGCTGGAGCGTCGTGGAAAGCAGTTGCTCCTGATCGATGTGCAACTGTTCCGCTGCCTCATCCCGTGCGTGGAGGGGGCCCTGGAGGATTTGTGCCCGCCGGTGGTTCTCCAGCATGGACCGCAGCGTTGCTGCCTCCCCCAGTGCAACCTGGTTCGCCTCAGCCTCGGCTACCAGACGCCGGAAGGCAATGCGGTCCCAGCGTTCGGCCTCAAGCTTGGAACGCTGCGTTGCCGTGGCATCCCGCAGCGCGGTGAGCTCCTTGGCATGGTGACGCCCTGCAGCCAGCGCGGCCGTCAACCGATCCTGCAGGGCACCAAGATCCGGTTCCGGGTCAGCAGTGTCGCTTCCCACCGGGACCATGTCCGAAGATTCTTCTTCAGGAAGCGCCGACGCATCCGACACCGGCTGCGCGGATAAGCCGTGACGCAGTACCTCTTCAGCAGCCCGGGCAAAAATATCCTCCAATTCCCCTTCGACCTTCTGGACCCGTGCGGCAGCTGTGGCGGCGTGGTCCGCGAGCATCTGCTCCACGGTGGAAAACCGGTCGGTCGCGAACAATCGCTGCAGGAGCTCACCGCGAGCGGCAGCGTCCGACCGGAGGAAGGCCGCGAACTCGCCCTGGGGCAGCATGACCACCCGTGTGAACTGCTCACGGTTCATCCCGAGGAGGTTCTGCAGTTCCGCTCCAGCCTCATCGTTGCGGGTGGAGCGGACAACCCACTCCCCCGCAACGCGCTCGCGCAGGAGCGTTTTTGCCTGCTCCGTAGTTGTTCCGCTGCCCCGCCTGGTCGGCCGGTTCCAGGACGGGTTGCGCGTGACTTCAAGACGGCGGGAACCTGCCGAGAATTCGCAGACCACCTCCGGTGCGAGGCCGTCCGCGGCGTGGTCGCTGCGTAACCGCTTGGCGTTCTGGCGCGCGCCCGGAACAGAGCCGTACAGGGCGTAGCAGATTGCATCCAGCACGCTCGACTTACCCGCGCCGGTAGGCCCGTTCAGCAGGAACAGGCCCTGCTCGGTGAGAGTGTCGAAATCGATGTGCTGGCGTTCGGCGAACGGCCCGAAGGCCTGGATCTCGAGCCGGTGGATTCTCATACGCCGCTCTCCGCAGCACGCATGGCACCGATTGTTTCGGCGAAGAGGGCCGCCTCCTCAGCGTTGGCCTTGCGCTGGCGCACGTGCTCAAGGAACCCGCAGCAGATCGCGGCGTCATCAGCGGCGCGTGCGATGCGTTCACTGTAGGTGCGTTCCTCACCGGAGTTCCGCGACGCAGGTTCGAAGGCGAGTACCAGTGTGCCGGGGAAACGGGCCCGCAACCGTTCCATGGCCTGTTGCGGCCGCTCAGTGTCGGTCAGCGTCACATGGCACCACGCGCCCTCCGCTTCAACATGGTCGGGTGAGGAGATGAGGTCATCGATGGGACCGCGCAGAATGGCCAGGTGGCGTGGCGGTGTCCACCTCACCGGCCTGATGCCGCCCACACCATCCACCCCGATGTCGATGAGCCACGCGCCCTTCGACTGATGTACCTCCGAAAATGAATACGCCAGCGGAGATCCCGAGTACCGGACCCGCTCATGCAACTGCTGCTGACCGTGCAAATGACCCAGCGCAACGTAGTCGAAATCCTCGAAGAGGTCCAACGGCACCACACCGAGGCCGCCCATGCTGAGCTCCCGCTCGCTATCCGACCCGACACCACCGCTCGCGAAAGTGTGTGCCATGACCACTGAATGTACGGTGTTCCGACTTCGGCGGCGTGCCAGATCCGCGCGCACCCGTTCCAGCGCCGCGGACGTCACAGCAGTATGCGTAGCGCTCTCACACCCAAGCGGGTCTGCAACCATGCGAGGTTCCAGATACGGCACTCCGTAGACTGCAACCTCAACGCCGTTCTCCAGCGGGAATACGGCAGGGCGTCCGATATCTTCCAGCCGCGTGCGCAGGTGGACGCCGCCTCGCTCGATCAGCTTTCCACCGAATCCCAGCCGGACTGCTGAGTCATGGTTGCCGCTGCTGACAACTACCCGAGCGCCTGCCTCTGTGATCCGTTCCAGCGCTTCATCGAAGAGTTCAACGACGTCGACAGCAGGCAGTGCGCGATCGTAGACATCCCCGGCAATCAGGACCACATCCACGTTCTCCTCACGGACCGTCTTCTCCAGCTGGTCGATGAAGAGTTGCTGCGCCTCAAGCATTCCCACCCCATGGAAGGATCGACCCAGATGCCAGTCCGACGTGTGCAGTAACCTCATGATTCCAAGCTACCGGCCACCTCCGACAGTTCCGGAGGGCAACGCCGCGGCACCGTGGAACGAGGTGCCAACCGGGCAGGTGATCTCGATTACCGGCTACCGGCTACCGGCGTAGTCGTCGTTCGTCCCGAAGCGGCGCCGGTACTAGAGCGGCCCCGGTACTAGAGCGGCCCCGGTACTGAGCGGCGCCGGTAGTGAGCCCCGTGCATCGACTGCCTACACTGGCGGGGTGACTCATTCTGCAGGCTCCTCCAGCACACTCCGCCACAAGATCACCGGTTCCCTCCTGGGCTGCGCGCTCGGTGAAGCAGCCGCAGGATCACCCGATGCTTCCACGTTCGCCGACGCCACGCAGCTCACGCTTTATACGGTTGATGGCATGACCGAGGTGCTCGAGTGGGCCAACGACGGCGTCGCGGCCGACGAGGCCGCCTGCCTCTGGCTCGCCTATCTCCGCTGGCTTGGCGCCCAGGGTGAGACGCCGCCATCGTCGGCTCCCGCTCCTCCCGCCCGCTGGATCGACAGGCAGGAGGTGCTCCACCGCCGCCGGTCACCCGACGCTGCCACCCTCCGCGCGCTCAGGAGCGGCGACATGGGCAGCCGCCAGCGCCCGCTCGAACGCGACGACGACGGTCCCGGCGCCCTGCAGCGCTCCGCGCCTTTCGGACTGGTTGCCAATGTGCCGCCCGCGATGATCGAGAAGCTTTCACTTGACGCCGCAGCTATCACCCACGGCAATCCGAGCGCGCAGATGCCCGCTGCCGTCTTCGCCGGGCTGATTCACGTGATCGTTGTGAACAACCATTCGCTGACTGAAGCGGTGAGTGCGGCGGCGGAGCATGCAGCAACGTTGAGAGCGACGCCCCTGTCCGAACAGCTGCAGGCACTGACCGCATCCTCGCCTGTCACGGGAGAGGATGCAGCGGGCGTTCTGTGTGCGGGGATCCGGCTGGTCCTTGCCACTGCGGATGACGACGGCGCTGTTTCCATGCGCGCACTGCTCGCCGCAGCGGCGGATCAGGACGGACCGGCAGCACGCGCTGTCGGTGCTGTTGCCGGTGCGATTGCCGGGGCTTTACACGGCCGCGACTCTCTCCCTCCCGCTGCATGCGAGCAGCTGGAAGGAGCCGGCGTCGTCGAGGAAGTGGCTGTTCGCTTCGCCGCGGCGATGGGCGCCTGAGAGTAGCGCTACTGGCTGGTGACGGGCCAGCGCCCGCCGGTCATCTGCAGGAATTCCGCTTCGGAGAGTACCTCGATGTTCTGTCCCCGGCTGTGCAGCTCCATTACCCGCCGGGCCTTTCCCGTCACGCGACCGCTGCGCAGGTCTGCGGCAACGAAGCCATTGCCCACCACCAGCACCGTGGTGCTTCGTGTCACCGTGCTCGCAGGCTGGGCGCCCAGCACCGCAGCACGCTGTTTCGCCTGGGGCCGCGGGATGCCCAGATCGCCGGTGAAAACGACGGTCTGTCCATACAGAGGGTGCGTCGGGTCCGCGCCCGGGTTCGGCTCCGGGTTATTCCCTTCGTCCGGCCACCCTGCCCAGCCTGAGGCAGGCCCGCGGTCCAGAGCGGTCCGGGTTGCCTTCGAAAGCTCAGACACTCCAGGCTCGTAGGCTTCCAGACGAGACAGTTTGAGGCGGTGCCCTGACACCAGTTCATCGATCGTCGCCGCTTCCGCGCGGCGTGCTATATCCACCAGAATTCCGGCGCAGGCGCGGGCGTCCTCGACGGCGTCGTGATGGTTCACCAGCGGCACGCCGGCGGCCTCCGCGACATAGGGCAGCGAGTAGGAGACAAGGAAGTAGCTGCGCCGTGACAGTAGAACCGTGCAGGCGTAGTCATACGCAGGACCCGCGCGGTTGGACACCTCCAGCGCCGAGCGGATAACCCCCATATCGAAGGCGGCGTTGTGCGCAACCACGACGTCGTTCCCGATGAAGGCGCCTATCTCCGGAAAGAGCTCACCGAAGCGTGGGTGGTGCGCCACCATGTCGGCTGTGATTCCGTGAATGGCGACGTTGCGCGAATCGAAGTGATCGTGGCCCGCGGGCGGACGCATCAGCCACTGTGCTTCCTCGACGATGCGGCCGTCACGTACCTTCGTGAGCCCTACGGCGCAGGGCGAGCCTCGAAACCCATTGGCAGTCTCGAAGTCGATCGCCGTAAACTCAATTGCCACCTGATCACGTTATCGGGTAGTAGGTCTCCAACCCCGGAACCGGCTCCGCGTGGCGGACGCTACTGCGCGCTGCAGCCCCTCGGCGCTCTACTGCGCTCCGAGAGATGGCAGGATCCGTTCCACGCCATCCACCTCCAGCGCCCAGTCCGGCCGTCGGAACAGGTCTGCCTCGAGACGCATATGCACTTGCTTAGTCACCTCACCTGGGCGGGCAACCACCTCGGACACGCCGTTCGCTTCGTAACCCAACGCGCGGGAAACCCCAAGCGAGGCGCTGTTCCATTCGGCGGCTTCTGACAGAGCAGTGGCGGCACCGAGGTGGTCGAACGCAAACAGGAGCATTGCCGCCCGCATCTCCCTGCCGATGCCGCGTCCCTGCACGGACTGTGTGAGCCAGGAACCGCTGTGGACTGTGCGCAGGACAGAGAAATCACGGGCGGAGATGTCCTGCATGCCAACCACGCACCCTTCGAAGCTCACGGCGAGATTTATGGTCCAGTGATCCCGTTCGAGGGAACAGCGCTGACGCCACTGGTGTTTGGCGGTTTCGCGGATCAGGACGTCGCGGGGAGCGTCCGTCCACGGCACGCTGAACGGC
This sequence comes from Arthrobacter sp. TJ-270, assembly GCF_058269075.1. Taxonomy (NCBI): domain Bacteria; kingdom Bacillati; phylum Actinomycetota; class Actinomycetes; order Micrococcales; family Micrococcaceae; genus Arthrobacter; species Arthrobacter sp. TJ-270. Next base: position 151,228 of record NZ_JBZCNB010000001.1, read on the forward strand.
ATGACTGCCGGGTCATGGATCCCGGCCAGCGCCGCATCGACGAGCTCGGGCAACTGCTCATCGCGGATGGGTGTCAGCGACAACCTCGGAGTTCGAAGCTCGAGCCCGAAGAGCGGCCACACGTCGGTGGGCAGCATCATGACGCTTCGCGCTTGCGCCGCACCTTCCGCACCTTGCTGATGACAAAGAACGCCAGCAGAAGCACGACGGCGGCAATCACCAGCTTCTGGAAGATGTCCGCATACTGCTCCACAAGGTGCCAGTTCTCGCCCAGGTAAAAGCCAGCCAATACGAAGATGGAGTTCCAGATGAGGCTCCCCGCGAGGGTCAGGCCGAGGAATGTCCAGACCGGCATTCGTTCGATGCCGGCAGGAATGGAGACCAGGCTGCGGAAGATCGGCACCATCCGCCCGAAGAACACGGCCTTGTAGCCGTGGCGGTTGAACCATGCCTCCACGCTGTCAACGTCCTCAAGATCGACCAGCGGCACCTTGCCTACCAGCCGGCGCATGCGGTTCCGGCCAAGGAGCACGCCTAGCATGTACAGCAGGTAGGCCCCCACGACGGATCCGGTTGTGGTCCAGAACAACGCCTCAAACAGGGTGAAATCTCCCCGGCTGGCGGTGAATCCTGCCAGCGGGAGGATGACCTCGCTCGGAAGGGGCGGGAAGAGATTCTCGAGAGCGATGGCAAGGCCCGCGCCGGGCGCGCCGATCGTCTCCATCATGGTGACCGCCCAGTCGGCGACACCTCCGAGGGTGGATTCATTCCCGATCTGCAGCGGCAGGTAGCTCACGAAAGTCCTCATATCCCGATCAAGTTTGCCCTATCGAACTGTGCACGCTGGAACGGCAGTTGAAACGCCGGCCCAGGACGATACGGTCAGCGCAGGACCTCGATGATCGACGGCAGCAATGCGGCAAATGCCTTGGCCCGGTGGCTGATGGCGTTTTTCTCTTCGGGGGTCAGTTCGGCACAGCTGCGGTTCAGGCCGTCAGGCTGGAGCGCCGGATCATATCCGAAACCGCCGTCTCCGCGCGGCTCGTTGAGCAACGTTCCCCCCAGTTCGCCCCGGGTCACGACGTCGGCACCGTCAGGAACTGCCAACGCTGCGGCGCACACGAACCTGGCCGCCCGCCGATCCGCCGGAATGTCGGCGAGCTGGCTGAGCAGCAGGTGCAGGTTCGCGGCATCATCACCGTGCCTCCCGGCCCACCGGGCCGAGAAGATGCCGGGAGCTCCCCCGAGCACGTCGACGGCAAGGCCGGAGTCATCGGCCACCGCGGGGATGCCCGTGGCTTCCGCAACTGCGCGTGCTTTGAGGAGCGCGTTTTCCTCAAAGGTTGTCCCGCTCTCCACCACGTCGGGAGCACCCGCCGTGACGGCATCGATCACCTGGGTGTCGACGTCGAGCCCGGGAACCCGGTCCCGCAGCAGGGCGCGGAGTTCACGCAGCTTGCCCGCATTGCGGGTTGCGAGAACCAGCCGTGCCGGTGCAGACCCGGCGTGCTCAGGCACCGGCGGCTTCCCCGAGCGTCTCGCGCTGGATCTGTGCGAGTTGTGACGTTCCCAGCAGGGCGAGGTCAAGCAGGGCGTCCAGTTCGTCCCGGTCGAACGGAGCGCCCTCGGCGGTCCCCTGAACCTCGACGAAGCTTCCGCTTCCCGTCACGACGACGTTCATGTCAGTTTCCGCGCGGACGTCTTCGACGTAGGGCAGGTCCAGCATCGGCACACCATCGATGATGCCGACGCTCACCGCGGCGACCGTATCGGTCAATGGACGGGAGGACTGCGGAATGATCCCGTGTTCCTTGGCGTACCGGATCGCCTCGGCGAGCGCCACATACGCGCCGGTGATCGCGGCGGTACGGGTGCCGCCGTCGGCCTGCAGTACGTCGCAGTCCAGGACGATGGTGTTCTCCCCCAGCGCACGGGTATCAATGATCGATCGGAGGGACCGGCCGATCAGGCGTGAGATTTCGTGGGTACGCCCACCGATTCGGCCCTTCACCGACTCACGGTCTGAGCGGGTGTTGGTGGCACGGGGAAGCATGGCGTACTCGGCCGTCACCCAGCCCTTGCCCTCGCCCTTCAGCCACCGGGGAACACCGGTGGTCAGCGAAGCAGTGCACAGCACCCGCGTGTTGCCGAACTCGATCAGCGCGGACCCTTCGGCCTGGTTGGACCAGCCGCGCGTGATACTGATGTTTCTGAGCTGGTCCGGCGCCCTGCCGTCTGCCCGGACAACTCCATTTTCGGAAGCGGATGGAGACGTGGATGCAGAAACGGACCCGGGAGAGGAAGGGGAAGTCATGGGTCCAGTCTGCCAGAGGCGGTTCTGTGTGAGCGATTTACGCGGGTGCGGACCGGTCCCGCCGTCATACCGAGTAGGAGACCCCGGCAACGGCGACTGCGACGTCCCCCGAGTAGCTGCTCCGCGCCTCTTCCATGGTCCGGACGGCGTCATTCCAGACAGGGAGGTGGGTAAGCAGCAACCGCCGCGACGCGGCGGCGGATGCGACGTCGCCGGCCCGTTTCCCCGTCAGGTGGACGCCGCGGACGGCGTCGTCCCTGCCTTCGTGGAAAGCGGCTTCGCAGAGGAAAATACTTGAATCGGCTGCCGCCTCGATGAGACCGTCGCACGCGTCAGTGTCGCCCGAGTAGGTTAAGACCCGTTTTCCGCCCGGAACGCCGGGGTCGGCCACTTCGACGCGCAGCGCGTATGCCTCCTCGACCGGATGAAGGACGGGATAGGGCGTAATGCTGAAGGGCCCTACCTGCACGGCCGTCCGCGGTGACCAGGCGTGGAACTCGAAGTCCTCGTGCATCCCGGGTTCCAGGTCCAGCCCGTAGGCGGTGGCCATCCGGTCTGCAGTGCCGGCGGGCCCCCACACGGGGATCCGCGGCTGGTTCCAGCCCTCCGGGTCCCAGTGGACTGCCACGTGTAAGCCGCACAGGTCCATGCAGTGATCGGGATGCAGGTGGGTCAGCAGGACGGCATCAATGTCCCGCAGGTCCATGTAGCGCTGCAGCGCGCCCAGCGACCCATTGCCGAGGTCAAGCAGGATCCGCCATGTCTTGCCGTCCTCCTGCACCGTGACGAGGTAGCAGGAGGCAGGCGAATGCGGGCCGGGGAAAGATCCACTGCATCCGACGATGGTCAGCTTCATACGCGGCGGCTCCCGCCGGCATCTGCGCGGGCGGTGGCAATCATCTCCGGAGTGATGCGGGCCATGCTCCCCGTCGGGTATTGGGCCGATACATGGTCAACGTGTTGCACGCTGAGGACTTCCGGACCAAGAAAGCGCCGTGCAAGCTCCTCGAATCGCGCTGCATTCCCGGTGGCGACGAAGTGATGTTGGGGCTGGCCGGAGCCGGTGCGCAGGAGGTTATGGGACACGAGTGCGCGGTAGACGTCCTTGGCAGTTTCCTCCGCACTGGAGACAAGCGTTACGGAATCGCCCATGACGTACGAAATCACCCCCGTCAGGAGCGGATAGTGGGTGCATCCGAGAACCAGCGTGTCGACGTCGGCCTCCTGCAGCGGCCGCAGGTAGCGGGCTGCTGTTTCCAGAACCTCGGAACCTGCAGTGACGCCGGCTTCCACGTAGTCAACGAAATCCGGACAGGCCGCGGAGAAAATCTCCAGGTGCGGGGCCGCGGCGAATGTGTCCTCGTAGGCGCGGGAGCCGACGGTGGCACTGGTTCCAATGACACCCACCCGGCCGGTGCGCGTGGAGGCCACGGCGCGCCGGACTGCCGGCTGGATCACCTCGATGACCGGAATCCCATACCGGGCGGTGTAGCGCTCGCGGGCATCCCGCAGCACGGCAGCGGACGCCGAGTTGCAGGCGATGACCAGCAGTTTAACGCCGGAATCGACCAGTTCGTCCATAACGCCGAGCGCGTACGCCCTCACCTCGGCGATGGGGAGCGGGCCGTAGGGGGCGTGGGCGGTATCTCCGACGTAGAGCACCGATTCGCGGGGTAGCTGGTCGATGACTGCCCGGGCGACGGTGAGACCTCCGACGCCTGAGTCGAAGATGCCGATGGGTGCTTCGGTGGACCTCAGTGCGGCCATCTCGGCAGCCTCAGAGTCGGCAGGGTCAGAACTCATGATCTTTTGAGAATAGGACGCACCGCTCCGGTTGGCGAAGAGATGGGGCGTGTCCTTAATCACAGTGTTTCCCCGCCGGCGGGGCACGCGACCGTCACCGGGCGGTCATTCGGCGGGCTCTACAGTCGCAAGTAGAGCCTGCATCAGCCCCTCCTGCACCCAGGTGACGAAGTTGTAGACCAGGGCGAGATAGGACTCAAGATCATCCGCGTCCTCAAGGTTCGCAATCTCGTGCAGCCGCGCGGCGTCGTCGTCGGTTTCGATCTCCAGGCGGTCAGCCAGAACCAACCGCACGTCATTGAGCGCGCGGGCCAACACCTGCGCCTGGTCCGGGTTCATAACCACCTGGGTGTTCTCAAGCAACAACGCCGCCCCGCGCAGGACACTGACCTTCTCTTCCCGCAGCGAACGCTCGGTAAGGCGGCGGAATTCGAGCGCGCCGTCGTCGTCGTTCTTCACAGCGTCCGGCAGCAGGCGGATCACCGCGCTGTCCTCAGGCTTCACGGCTTCCATATCGAGGCCTATCAATGCCACCAGGGGATCCTCGTTCTCCCGCTTTTCCGGTTCGAGCAACTGCACGACGTCGGCGAACAGCCGTCGCAGCAACTTCAACTCGCCCGGTTCGAAGTCACCGGTGATACCCCGCCGCGTTCTCCTGAATGCCCTGGCCACTGCCACTCCCTATGCGTCCGCTGTCTGGAAAGTAGCCCACAGGCCGTACGAGTGCATTGCAACGGTGTCCCGCTCCGCCTGTTCCCGGGAACCGGTGGAGACAACCGACCTGCCCAGCTCATGAACCTCAAGCATGAGGGTGCGAGCTTTAGCCTCGCTGTAGCCGAAGTAGGTCTGGAAGACGTACGTCACATAGCTCATCAGGTTGACCGGGTCATTCCACACGATCACAACCCACGGCACATCGGTACTGGTCAGCGAGTCTTCTTCCGTCGCCTCAGTCTGGTGGGTTTCGGGAACAACGCCAACACTCATGGTCCCCATTGTAGGTTGGCGGGCGGATGCCACTGCGCGACCCCCGGCGCGGGCCCTTCTGCACACCCTGCCGGTACTCACACAGCAAACGCGGGGCTAGAGTTTTGGTGTGAGCCCCCATAAAACCTGGCAGCACCCCAATTCCGCGCTCTACACGGACCACTATGAGCTGACCATGCTGCAGGCTTCCCTTCATTCGGGAGCCGCGCACCGTAAGTCCGTGTTCGAGGTCTTCACCCGGCGCCTGCCGGAGGGGCGCCGCTACGGCATCGTGGCGGGAACCGGGCGCCTGCTTGAGGGCCTGAAGCATTTCCGCTTCGAGCAACCGCAGCTGGACGCGCTGTCAGCGGCTGGGGTTGTTGATGACGCCACGCTCGGCTGGCTCGCGGACTTCCGCTTCACCGGCAGCATCTGGGGGTACGCCGAGGGCGAAGCCTACTTCCCCTCCTCCCCCATCCTCATCGTGGAGGGCTCGTTCGCGGAGGCGTGCATCCTCGAGACGTACCTGCTCTCCGTCCTGAACCATGACAGCGCCATAGCCTCCGCAGCATCCCGCATGACAGGGGCTGCCGGAACCCGCCCGTGTATCGAGATGGGTTCCCGGCGGACGCAGGAGGAATCAGCCGTGGCGTCCGCGCGTGCAGCCATCATCGGCGGCTTCGCCAGCACCTCCAACCTCGAGGCAGGACGCCGCTACGGCCTGCGGACCGTCGGCACGGCAGCGCATTCCTTCACGCTACTCCACGATTCCGAGCCCGAGGCCTTCGTCGCGCAGGTCGCCGCCCTCGGGAAGGGCACTTCGCTCCTTGTCGATACCTACGATGTCGAGCAGGGCGTCCGCAACGCTGTCGCCGCCGGAGGGCCGGATCTAGGAGCGGTGCGCCTTGACTCCGGCGACCTCGTTGAACAGGCCCGCTGGGTCCGGCAGCTGCTCGACGACCTGGGCAACCACCAGACGCGCATTGTGGTCACCTCCGACCTTGATGAGTACGCCATCGGCCTGCTCGCGTCCGCTCCGGTGGACTCCTACGGCGTCGGCACCTCCCTCGTCACGGGCTCAGGAGCGCCCACCGCCGGCATGGTTTACAAACTGGTCAGCCGGACGGACGACGACGGCACTTTCGTCTCGGTGGCGAAGGTCGCCAAGAACAAGGCCTCCGTGGGAGGCCGCAAATACGCGCTGCGACGCCTCAACGAGTCCGGCACGGCGGTCGCCGAAGTGGTCGGGATCGGCAATAATCCGTACGACGACGGCAACGACCGTCCGCTGCTGCAGCAGTTCGTGGCAGACGGCGAGGTGCTGCCCGGGTGGACCGGCCGGGAGGGCGTACAGCGCGCCGTCGAACGCCACCGGGTGTCCATGGCGGAGCTGCCAAGCTCCGTAATGCGGCTCCAACGAGGGGAGCCCGCTATACCCACCGAGTACGAGGAGTCCGCATGACACGCGCACTTATTATCGTCGACGTACAGAACGATTTTTGCGAGGGCGGATCCCTGGCGGTCGCCGGCGGTGCCGGTGTGGCTCAGGATCTCAGCGATTACATAGACGCCCAGGGCGACCACTACGACTACATCGTCGCCACCCAGGACTGGCATATCGACCCGGGTTCCCACTTCTCCGACCAGCCGGATTTTGTGGATTCGTGGCCGGTGCACTGTGTGGCGGACCAGCCCGGCGCCCAGTTCCACCCGAATCTGGACACCGAGGGGCTCGACGCCGTCTTTCGGAAGGGGCAGTACGAGGCGGCGTATTCCGGCTTCGAGGGCGTTCTTGCCCCCGAGGACCAGGTGCCCACCGGTGACCAGAAACTGGGCGCGGCCGTTGCGGTCACAGCCGACGATGCCGTCTCGCTCGACGACTGGCTGCGCGACCACGAGGTGGATGAAGTGGCGGTCACCGGCCTGGCGGCCGACTACTGCGTGCGGGCCACGGCCCTGGATGCGGTGGGCGCCGGATACACCACGCGGCTCCTCGTCGACTACATCCGTCCCGTTCACCCCGAACGCCTCAGTGAAGTTCTCGCCGAACTGGAAGACGCCGGCGTCGAACTCATCGACTGACCCGCACTCGGCCGCGGACGTAGCGGAAGGGGCGGGTCAGGTGCGCCCGATGAACCAGTCCTGGAGCTTTTTCAGCCGCCGCCGGAGCTGCTCCTCGTTCGCCTGTGCCACGGCCGGACCGCCGCACGCCTTGCGCAGCTCGGTGTGTACGACACCGTGCGGCATCCCGGAACGGGCAGACCAAGCCGATACGTTCTTGGCGAGCTGTCCACGCAGTTCCGTGAGCTGGCGGTGATCAACCACCTCAGGAGCCACCGGTTCATGTGCGGCAACCGGGCGCCGTCGTCGTGATTGCTGCTCCTGCTGGCGCTGCCGCAGCAGAGCGCCCACCTGATCGGCATCAAGCAGACCGGGGATTCCAAGGAAGTCCAGCTCCTCCTCGCTGCCCATTTCGCCGCCCGTGCCGAACTCACCGCCGTCGAACAGCACGCGGTCAAAGGAGGCCTGGGACTCGAGCGCCTCGAACTTCTGCTTCATCAGCTCACCGGAGGCCTTCTCCTCACGGTTCGCGGCCTCCATCAGCGCTTCTTCGGGCGCGAAGCCGTCCTCGTTGTTCTCCGGCCGGTCGAGCGCGTGGTCCCGCTCCACTTCCAGCTGGTTTGCCAGCGCCATGAGGTTCGGTACCGAAGGCAGGAAGACCGACGCCGTCTCCCCCCGCCGTCGTGCACGCACAAACCGTCCTACGGCCTGCGCGAAGAACAGCGGCGTGGCAGTTGATGTGGCATACACGCCAACTGCCAGGCGCGGAACGTCCACGCCCTCGGACACCATGCGGACGGCGACCATCCAGCGCGCCTCGCCCGCGGAGAATTCCTCGATCTTTCCCGATGCCTTGGCGTCATCGGACAGGATGACCGTGGGTGATTCACCCGTGATCTTCTTCAGCTGCCCTGCATAGGCCCGTGCATCCTCGTGGTCGGTGGCGATCACCAGGCCGCCCGCGTCCGGGACTGCGCGCCGGACCTCGGTGAGGCGCCGGTCGGCCGCCGCAAGTACTGCCGGAATCCATTCGCCGTTCGGGTTCAGGGCGGTCCGCCACGCCTGCGCGGTGATGTCCTTGGTGACGGCCGCCTCGCCGAGGGAAGCCGCCATCTCCTCCCCCGCGCTTGTCCGCCAGCGCATCTGGCCGGAGTAGGCCATGAACATCACCGGACGGACTACGTGGTCCCGGAGTGCTTCGCCGTAACCGTAGGTGTAATCCGAGCGCGAACGCCGGATGCCGTCTGCATCTTCCACGTACTCAACGAACGGGATGGCTGCCGTGTCAGAGCGGAACGGGGTTCCGGTGAGGGCGAGCCGGCGGGTTGCGGGTTCGAAGGCTTCGCGGATGCCATCGCCCCAGGACAGTGCATCACCGCCGTGGTGGATCTCGTCGAGGATCACCAGTGTCTTTGCTGCTTCGGTCTTCGCCCGGTGCAGCATCGGTTTGCTGGCCACCTGCGCGTAGGTCACGGCGACGCCGATGAAGCCCTCGCCGTGACGACCGTCGGCATTGCGGAAGTTCGGATCAATCGACAGCCCGACCTTGGCGGCGGCGTCGGACCACTGTCGCTTGAGGTGGTCCGTAGGAGCAACGACGACGATGCGGTTGACGATCCGCCGGTCCACCAGTTCCGTAGCGACCCGCAGCGCGAAGGTGGTCTTACCGGCACCAGGCGTTGCTACCGCCAGGAAATCCTGGGGAGAGTTGGCGAAGTACTTCGCGAGCGCCTCTTCCTGCCACTGCCGAAGCTTGGGTGCGGTACCCCAGGCGGCTCGTTCCGGGTACGCGGGAGGAAGAGCCGGACCGGCGCCGAACAGTGCATTGTTGCTCACTCTTGGGACGGCACCTTTCGTGTGTCGGTCGTTGCTGGGAGGGCTTCCCGGTCACCCCGGGCAGCCCTCAACCCGGCCACTATACCGACTACCGCGAAGACGCACAGAGCCAGCCAGATTGCAACAAAGACGGGTACCTGCCCGGGTGCATCCGGGTCCCGCAGGAGGGCGAACAGGCCACCGGCACCGGCGGTTCCGATGACCCCGCCGAGCTGGTCCGAGAGTTGCAGCGCGGCCGAATTGCGGCCCTGCTCGCTCGGGGGTGACAACTTGAGGACGAGCACCGACGTGCTGGAGAGGGTCAGTCCCATGGCGAAGCCGGCAGCACTCCACACGAGCACGAGAACCCAGAATGGAACCTCAGCCGCTGCGGCGAGGGCGAGGCCACCGATGCATAGGGCCAACAGGGATGAGCCGATGACCAGCAGCCATTGACGGCGGAAGCTCACCCGGGCCTGGACGAATGAACCTGCGCTCCAACCGATCGCGGCAGCACTCAGGGCGAGGCCCGCTGTTGATGCGCTCAGACCGCGGGCGGAGACCAGCATCAGGGGCACGAAGGCTTCCGCACCGAAGAAAGCGACCGTCAGAAGGCCGCGAGTGGCAATGACGCTGGGGAGCCCCGGCGCCAGGCGCACTGTCCCGGGAGGCAGAAGCCGGGGGAAGGCGACAGCAGCGGCAGCAAACCCGGCCACTCCGAACGCCACCAGGAGCCAGGCCCGTACCGGGTCGGCAAAACCGCCCGCCGCGATTTGCGTTAGAGCGAACTGGGCTGCGAAGACGCCAGCCGCCAGCAGTACGCCGGTCGCTGCGTTCCTGCGCGCCGCCGCGTCGAGCGGCTCACGCGCACCGGAAACCTTCAGGCCCCGTGTACGCGGCCAGACCAGCAGGAACGCCGCAACAACCACGGGAGCTACGCCCAGGAAGACCCAGCGCCAGCTCGCCTGTTCGGCCAGCACGCCGGAAACGTACGGCCCGATCAGCGAGGGCACCACCCATGCGGCGGCAAGCCAGCCGAACACCACGGGCTGCATACGCTGGGGGTACGCCCTCGCTATGATCACGTAGACGGCGACAATCATGAAACCGCCACCGAGTCCGGACACAGCGCGTCCGGATGTCATGATCCAGAAGGCCGGAGCGCTTCCGGATACCGCGAGGCCGGCAACCATGAGACCCAGGCCGGCGGCAAGTGCGGGGCGCGGTCCACGCCGATCGCACCAGATCCCGCCGAGAACGCTGCCGAGCAGCGAAGCGGTCAGGTACATGGAGAAAGCCAAGCCATAACTGGATACACCGTCCAGTTCCGCTGCCACCGACGGCATCGCCGTCACCACCGCCATGGCCTCGAAGGCGGCGCAGGTGATGATGGCGATGACCCCGACCGTCAGCGGCCGCAGAGAGGACATCTCCCCGCCACGCAAAGCCTCTGGTTGTGACATGGCTTCCTCACGAACATGCGAACGTCCGCCAGGCCGGGCCCGGCGGACGTGCCAATCAACTTTCCTAGGACTTGTCCCCGGGACGCATGGAGTTGTAGATTTCCTTGCACGTTGGGCAGACTGGGAATTTCTCCGGATCCCTGCCGGGCGTCCAGACCTTGCCGCACAGAGCGATTACAGGCTCTCCGGACAGCGCCGACTCCATGATCTTCTCTTTGCGCACGTAGTGGGCGAACCGATCCCTGTCACCGGGCTCGATCTCCTCGCGCAGTTCCTCGCGCTCGATCGTAGCCGTGGATGTGCCGGAATCGCCGGGTGCTCCGTGGGGGCTGTCATCAAATGGGTCTGCTGGCGTGCTCATTGCTCCATCCTACTGCCGATGCTGTGTGCGGTCAGGGGCTCACTTATTGACGCTGACTGCCTGCAGCAGTTCGGGGCCGCGCTTGTCATACCAGGCGCCACCGAGGCGAATACCACCAATGAGAACCGCGCCGCCGAGCACCACCCCCGCGAGGAGCGTCAACCAGCCGAACATGGCGCTGCCAGTAAGGAGGTACGCAATTGCCAGCGCGATCTCCGGCAGCAGAAGCACCAGCAGGACCACCCAGACAAGGAACTGGATGGCGAGCATCGAAAACCCCGTTCCGGGTGGTGTCTTGAACGGACTTTCGCCGGGAAGCGGAACATTGTAGGTGTAGCGCGCGGAGAGGACACTTGAAAATCCCGCTCCCGACAGGAGCGCACCGAGAGTCAGCCCGAGCATCATGGGGAGATCTGCCAGCGAGCCGCTCATCCAGAGCGGGACGATGGTGAAAATCAGCACCACGGGCACTGCGAAGACCATCAGGGCGATCGTTCTGCCCGCGCGATCCGCCCTGCCGCTCACCCCAGCCGAGAGGTGAAGCCAGAAGGCGGTGTTGTCGTAGGAGATGTCCGCCGAGATGGACCAGGCGAGCAGGAAGGCCGTGATTGGACCGAGGTAGTTCAGCAGGAACAGGTCTCCGGACTCCCCGTTGATGAACCAGAGCAGAATCGGCAGCAGCGGCACCACAATGATTGATGCGGCATACCGCGGGTCCCGCATCCAGTAGGTAAGGGCGCGTGCGGCGACCGCGCCCGTGGGCGTTGCCGGGAAACGAGCGAAGAGGCCCAGCCGGCCCGCACCCTTACGGGTCACTGCGTTATACGGCGGCGTGACCAGGGCATGGCTAAGGCTCCTGTGCCAGAGGTAGACCAATCCCGCGATGGCGCCCAGACCGATAGCAAAACGTGCCAGAGCAGTAAGCACCTCACCCGCGGCAAGGTCCGCAGGGATGGCAACGAAGACGCCGAGGGGCGTCCACGCCATCACATTCGCCAGTTCCCCTGCGAACTGGGGTGAGTTCTGGAACCCTGCGGTGATGCCGGCAAATATCGGACCGAGAAGAATAAGTGGGATGATCGCGATCGTCGAACTGAGATCCTTGAACCGCCGCGAAGAGGCGAGAGCTGTGCCCGCCGTCGTAATCAAACGGGAACCCACGATGCACAGCAGGACAATACAGACCGCGCACACGATCGCTGCGAGCGCCGCAGCAGGGTAACGAATCCAGGTCAGGGCCAGGGTAAGGAACGCGATCAGCGTGACGACCCCTGGGATACCGATGACACCGCCAAGAGCGAGCCCGGTCATAAGCTGATGCATCGGTACGGCGAACGTGACAAACCGGGCAGGATCCAGCGTCATGTCGACGCCCGCGGCAACAAGAGGGATGACCAGCCAGCCAAGTACAGCAGCAGATCCGCCCAGCACCACAACGGTCCGGATCAGTTCGAGGTCCAGGGCGCCCAGACCGATCAGGCCCGCGACGATCAATCCGAGCAGGCCCAGGCCGTACAGACCGCCGAGGATCACCCCGACAAGCTGCCAGGTGCTGCGGCGGAGCGAGTTGCGCAGAAGCAGGAGTTTTAGCTTCAGGAGGTGCGCAACCATGACAGCCCCTCTGCGGTGTTCCTGCCCCCGACAAGCTCCACGAACCGGTCTTCAAGGCTCGCGTCGCCACGCACTGCGTCGACCGTGCCCGCAGCCAACACAGTACCTGCCGCGATGACGGCGACGTGGTCACACATACGCTGGACCAGGTCCATGACATGGCTCGACACGATCACGGTCCCGCCGGAACGTACATAGGTGGCGAGGATATCGCGGATATTGGCCGCCGACACCGGGTCAACCGACTCGAACGGCTCATCCAGGACCAGCAGCCGGGGCGCGTGAACTAGTGCGGATGCGAGGGCGATCTTCTTCGTCATGCCGGCTGAGTAGTCCACCACGAGGGTTCCGGCGTCCTCCGCCAGATCGAGCGCCCGCAGCAGGTCCGCGACCCTCGTTGCAACCTCGTCCCGGTCCATTCCGCGAAGCAGGCCGGCGTAGGTCACCAGCTGTTCACCGGTCAACCGGTCGAAGAGCCGGACACCATCCGGCAGTATCCCCATCAGCCGTTTGGCCTCGAGCGGATTCTGCCACACACCCACGCCATGCACCCACGCCCCGCCATGATCCGGACGCAGCAGTCCCGTGGCCATGGAGAGCGTTGTGGTCTTGCCCGCACCGTTCGGCCCGACCAGCCCGTAGAACGACCCGGCCGGAACATCGAGGTCGATGCCATTGACCGCGACCTTGTCGCCGAAGCGCTTCGCCAGCCCGCGCAGCGCCAGTGCGGGCCGGCCGTCCGCCTGTGCGTCGACCGGTTGCTCATGCGGTTCCGGGACAGGCGGGAGCGAGGGGAATGGCGGGGAGGTCATGCGTCAACGCTAACAACGGCGCTGGCCGCATTCGTCATCCGAAAGGACTAAAAACCCGCCATACGCTGGTACCGACAGGATCTAGAACAGCGCCCTCGCCAACGCGCTGCGCGCCTTGTTCACCCGCGGGTCAGTGGGACCGATGATGTCGAACAGCTCCAGGAGACGGACACGTGCCGCCTCCCGGTCCTCTCCAGCGGACCGGGCAATGAAGGTGGTCAGTCGCGCGAAGGCGTCCTCCACATGCCCGCCCGCCAGATCCAGGTCGGCTACGGCCAGCTGGGTCTGGAGGGAGTCCGGAGCTTCTGCCGCCGCAGTGCGCAGGGCGGTGGCGTCTGCGTCCTGAAGCCGCTGCATCAGCTGTACCTGCGCAAGGCCTGCCTTTGCGTCGGCGTCGGCCGGTTGTTCCGCCAGGGCCTTGCGGTAGGCAGCGGCAGCTGCGGCGTAATCGCCTGCCTCGATGGCGTCGAACGCCTCCTGGTGCAGTGGCGGCAGGGATTCTTCAGCCGGTTCGCCCGCGGCCGCCGGATCACCGGCCGGCGCGTCATTGAGCGAACCGCTCACACCGTTGGCCTGTGCGACCTTGAGGAGTTCATCCACGTAGGTCCTGATCTGGGGTTCTGCGAGCATGCCCTCGAACAGGGGCACGGGCTGTCCCTTCAGGATGCCGACGACGGTGGGAACGCCCTGCGCCTGGAACGCCTGTGCGATCCCCTGCTGGCTATCAAAATCGACCCGTGCGAGCAGGATCCGGCCAGCCTGTTCCACTGCGATCGCCTCGAGGACCGTGAGAACCTGCGAAGACTGGTCGCTCCAGGAAGCCCCCAAGGCAACGATCACGGGTACCTGGGCGGACAGCTGCACGAGCTGCGGAAAAACCTGCTCGGTGACGTCGACGATATAGGCGCTGCCGCTTTCCGCTGCACCGGTAGGGCCGGCGCCTCCGGCAGCCGGTCGGCCCGGTGTGCCGCCCGGCGCACTGCCGGACTGCGCTCGGGCTTTCAGCGCCGACAGGTCGACGGCGCCGCGCAGGTTCATTGACGACGGCGCGGAGCCGCCGGGGATATTCGGAGTGGTCATGCTTTCACCTTATTACTGGGGCAATATGTGTGGGCAAAAAGAGATTCTGCTGAGGATCTTCCGGCGTCATCTCAATTCAGCGGAAAGCAGCTGCTGCGCGGCACCGATTACGGTGATTTTCCCACCACTGCCTTCGGCGGGAACGTACATCATCACTGCTTCCCCGTAATGGACGTCGATGCCGTCCTCCGTGGACTCTTCACCGGTGAGCGCTTCGTAGACCGTATCCTCAAGGGCGATCGAGTCTCCGGGCCCTTCCGGCACGCTGCTGTAGGTGTGGTCGAGATATCCGAACACCATCGCTCCACCGTCACCGGTCGAGATTGCCCTCGTGTATTCAGCGACGGGTTTATGAGAGAAGGTGATTTCAGCCGAATCATTCCCGGCATCGGCTACCACGTCGGACTGGAACGAGGTGATCGCATCCGCGAAGGAGTTCGACTCGAATGTCGCCTCGTTCCTGCCGTCCGGGCTGGTCAGGTAGTCGGCAATGGCCGCAACTGCATCCTCCGGGGAAGCAACGAGGCCCTCATCGCCGTCGACGGGAACCTCCTGAAGACCGTCCGGTGACCCCGCTGTGGGGAAGGTTGTGCCGGGCAGCATCTGGATGGAGGAGGTGAGCCGGTAATTGGAACGGGGGTCCTCCTGCACGAGCACGAGCGCCTGCGGCACCGGGTTTGCCTCGCCCTGCGTCAGAGCGACGACGGTGCGGGGCCATTCGTTCGCCGCCGGGATCATCGTTGTGAGTACCGGATCGGCGACAACCGGCGTGGGTGCGGGCACATCATCAGCCTGGGCGCGGACTGAATAGTTGGCGCTTCGCAGGGCGGCGGCCGCGCCGGCAACGCGCGGCTCAAGGAGGGTGGCGTCAGCGGCGGCATCGGCTTCCGTGACCGTGGTGGCCACGGAAGCAAGAATGCGGTCCAGCTGGCTCTCCAGGATCACCGGGTGCTGTTGAGCCGTTCCACTGTCGACCGGCCCCGCGGATTCTGAAGGCACCACGGATTCTGAAGGCACTGCGGATTCTGAAGGCACTGCGGATTCCGTGGCAGCCGGCTCGCTCGGCTGCGCCGACTCGGTCTGGGATGCTTGGCCCACAGCAGTTCCGGAAATCCCGAGTGCGGTCGCCAGTCCAATCGCTGCCCATGGACGAACGGGGTGGGCAGCGAAAACAGTTCCCGAATCGCGGCCACGGTTCTGCTGCCGGGCATAGGCGCGGGAACCGACTGTGGCTGGTTGACGCCGGGGCCTGCCCGGCGTCATAAAGGCAAGGGCAATACCGAGGACTAACAGCAGCGCGCCCAGGATGATCAGCGGGACCGCCCACGGAGTCGCCGTGTCGTTGGCGCTTGTGATCGAAATCGCGGTGGGAGCAGGAGATTTGCCGTCAGCAGCGATGAGGATGGACCACTCCCCCTCGCCCGGATCGAGCCAGCGGTGGGTCAACGTGCGGTCGGCGGTTTCCTCGCTCGTCCAGAGGTCCGCGCCGCTCGGGTTGGGAACCGTCTCCTCACCTTCCGCGAATTCGGTCAGCAGCTCATCCTCTCCAACACCGGTCACCGTAAGATGAGCCGCGTCTGCCACCCAGGAGTCGACGTCGGACGCCCTGCCCACAGCAAGAGTGAAGGTGCCCTCCGATTCCACCGTGATGTCAACGTCCTCGGTCTCGGTTTCCTTGGCACCGGCATCAATGACTGTGACAGGTCCGCTGCGTGCATCCGCCGGGACGGCAACCGTCACCGTTTCCGACGGCGCCCACCAGGTGAGCTGGCCGATACCCAGCAATACCAGCAGCGCGCCGATCGCCATGGCGGGAACAGCAAGAGGAAAGCGCACGCGAGAACCTAACGTTGGGTTGGGTGAAGCCCGGATCACCGGGCAAAAAGGACTAGACCCATGGTAACGAAATGTGTTGGCAGCACCTGCCGGGCACCGGCATCGGCCCCGCGGCGAGGCTTCCCCAGCCAAGGCCCGGAGCGAGGCCTGCGTTTGCCACGAAGAGCCTTACGCGCCTGTTACTGTTTCGCTAGTCATACAAGGGTTCTGCCCGTGCCGATACGCGAACGAAAGCGGACCATTACGTGAGTGAACACGAAGACGTGCCGATCAGCGAGCCCCTGCCTCGCCCGGCGTCGTCAGTGACGGAGGCGCCTGAGGCGGAAGAAACCGTTCCGCGTGTTGAGGCACGCCGCCGGGCACTGGGTATCGCCATGGCGCGCCTGCGGCACCTGATGCCGGTCGCGCACCCCCGGCCGCGATTCGAGTTCCCGCCTGAAGTCAGCGATGACATTCCCGTGGACGAGTCGGTAACCATCAGGGATGCCCGGCTGAAGTTCGGCGGCCCGCAGCCGCGGTCCATGCGCCAGCACCCCATCCACTTCGGTTTCATGGCCAGCGTCGGTGCGGGGCTGGCGCTGCTCGCATACTTCATGATCACCAACGTCGGCCATCTCCTGGTCTGGATCGGCGCCGCACTGTTCATAGCCCTCGGCCTGGACCCGATCGTGCGCTGGCTTGAAAACCGGCGTTTTCCCCGCCCAGCCGGCATCACCCTGGTGCTGACGATGCTTGTGGGCATCATCGTGGCTTTCTTCGCGGTCCTTATCCCGACGATCGTCTCGCAGACGACCCAGCTCGTTGAACGGGCTCCGGGTTATGCGCGGGAATTTCTTGCTTCGGACTTTTTCCAGACCGTCGACCAGCAGTTCGAGTTGCGTGAACGGGTCACGGAGGAAGTAAACAGGTTCTTCGCCGATTCCGAGGCGGTCGGTGGCATCTTCGGCGGCGTCGTGGGGGTCGGTACGGTCATCCTCAACAGTGTGTTCGGTGTCCTGGTCATCCTGGTGCTCACGCTGTACTTCCTTGCCTCACTGCCGGCGATGAAGAAGTGGGCCTACCGCCTTGCCCCGCGCTCACGCCGCGCGCGCGTGGAGCGGCTCGCTGAGGAGATAACGAGCAGCGTCGGCAACTACGTGATCGGGCAGGCGTGTGTCGCCCTGCTGAATGCAACCTTCGCGTTCATTTTCATGACGATCGCTGATGTCCCGTTCTCTGTCCTCCTCGCATTCATTGTGGCGATGCTGGCATTCATACCGCTGGTCGGTGCGATGATTGCGGCCGTCGTCGTGAGCCTCGTGGCTCTCACCGTCGGATGGCAGACCGCGGCGCTCTTCGCGGTGATGTACGTTGCCTACCTCCAGGTGGAGGCGTATTTCATCTCTCCGCGCATCATGCAGAAGGCTGTGGCGGTGCCGGGCGCGGTGGCCGTCATCGCGGTCATTGCGGGCGGAAGCCTGCTGGGCGTGCTTGGGGCGCTCATCGCCATTCCGTTGGCGGCCGGCGCGATGCTGCTCCTCAAAGAGGTCTTCATCGCGCGCCAGGACAACCAGTAGCGGCAGCCCCAGGAGGACGGCGCTCTAGTCCGCGCGCGCCGTCGGACCTTCCCATTCGGTGGGCAGGCTGACTGCTTTCCCGAGCACGACGCCGGCAATCTCATCAAGCACGCGGCTCACGTACTTCTCCCCCACCCAGAGGTGCTTCGCGCCGTCGACGCCGACAACGCGCGCCTGGGGCACTCGGGCGAAACGCTTGGCGGCTTCCTCTGGCCGGAGGAAATCATCATGCTCCGGGACCAGGACGTGCAGCGGAAGGCCTGACCTTGCCCAGGAGTCAAGGTCAGGATCCTCTGCGCGGTGCAGCGGCGGAGAAAGCAGAATCGCGCCCTCGATGAGTTCGGCGACGGGCTCCCTTGCTCCGTACTTCAGGCAGAGCTCGGTGCCGAAGCTCCAGCCGACCAGCCATACGTGGGTCAGCCCTTCGTTGACGACCCACCGCACAGCTGCTTCGAGATCATGCTGCTCCAGGCCGCCGCCGTCGAACTCCCCTTCGCTGCGACCGCGCGGGGATGCGGTGCCGCGGGTGTTGAAGCGAAGGACCGCAATATCCGCCAGCGCCGGAAGCCGGAAGGAGGCCTTGCGGTAGACGTGTGAGTCCATGAATCCTCCCGCAGTGGGAAGCGGATGCAGCGTCACGAGCGTCGCTGCCGGCGTTCTGCCCTCCGGTGAGGCGAACTCGCCCACCAGCGTCTTGCCGTCCGCTGTCGTCAATTCAACGTTGCGGCGGGTGGCGGGCAGCACTGTCCCTGCCCTTATCTCGGCGGGTTCGGAGCTTTCGGAGAACTGGTACACGGGCTCTGGGCTGGTCATCTGATTCAGTCTACTGAAGTTACAGGTGCGCCCCGGGGGACCGGCCCGCTGTTCGTGTCGGCCGGTTAACCCGACCGGCGGGTCCGCCAGCACGTTAGATGCCAGTGGCGCCGGTCTGCCAGCGCGGTTTCCGCCCCAAACAACGAATCCTCCTGCCACGCCACGAGGTGGGCAAGGCCGGGCGGGATGTCGCGATGGCAACCCGGGCACACGTAGTGCTTCGCAGCGTTCCGTTCGGTGATTCGCCGGACCGACCAGACGCCGTCGGATGCGGATTCCCTGGTCGGAATGCCCGCACGGGCGCGTTCGAGATCCAGTTCCGGCGCCTCGGACCACTTTGGACGCGGCTGGCCGCGGGGCTTCCGGGGCCGGTTGGATCGGGGCATGGATCCAGTCTGCACCGAAGGCTCGGTGAACAGAAAACCGCCGCCGGCCCGGTAAAGTTCCAAGGGTGCGTTTAGTTATTGCCCGCTGCTCCGTTGATTACGTCGGACGCCTCCGTGCCCACCTTCCGTTGGCGACCCGGCTGCTCATGGTGAAAGCCGACGGGTCGGTTCTGGTTCATTCCGACGGCGGTTCATACAAGCCGTTGAACTGGATGAGTCCCCCGGCCACGCTTAGGATCCTCGAGCCCGCGGCCGAGGACGCCGAACTGGGTGTGACCGAGACCTGGAATGTGCAGCATGCCAAGAGCGATGACCGCCTGGTGATCAGCATCCACGAACTGCTTCACGAAAGTTCGCACGAACTTGGGGTGGACCCCGGGTTGGTCAAGGACGGGGTGGAAGCCGATCTACAGAGGCTCCTCGCGGAGCAAATCAGTCTCCTCGGCGACGGTTATTCACTCATTCGCCGCGAGTACATGACCGCCATCGGTCCGGTGGACATTCTGGCCCGTGACGGTCAAGGCCGGACAGTTGCCATTGAGCTGAAACGACGCGGCGACATCGACGGCGTCGAGCAATTGACCCGGTACCTGGAGCTGCTCAACCGGGACCCGCTCATGGCTCCGGTCAAGGGAGTTTTCGCGGCCCAGCAGATCAAGCCTCAGGCGCGAGTCCTCGCTCAGGACCGTGGCATCGATTGCCTCACCCTCGACTATGACGCCATGCGGGGCGTCGACGACGTCGATTCGCGCCTCTTCTAAAACCAACTCCGCGGACGGTGTGCGCTACACGACCGGTTTGAACCGGTTACCGCAGTCCTGACCGTCCGGATATTCGAATTTCCCCTTAACAATCGGTTTAATCGTCGGATTGTCCGTTGACCAGCCCATACGGCTATGTGATGCTTATTTCAGTCTTTGTGTACGTGGTTTTCATGCTCGCAAGACAGGTTGCGAGCGTGAAGTTTCGCGTAGGTACAAGGTCATTCCTGTCCTCGGTGGAATTCACGCGAAGTAACTCGCTGTCGGCACGCAGGGTGCCGATTAGAAATATGTTCCATTATGAGGAGATATACAAATGGCACAGGGAACCGTGAAGTGGTTTAACGCTGAGAAGGGCTTCGGCTTCATCACGCCGGACGACTCCGAGGGCGACGTTTTTGTTCACTACTCCGAGATCCAGACCGGCGGGTTCCGGACTCTTGATGAGAACCAGCGCGTACAGTTCGAGATCGGCCAGGGCGCCAAAGGCCCGCAGGCTACCGGCGTCACCGCGCTGTAACTCGTCCTTACGCAAATAAGTCAGGGCCCCCACTTCGTGCGGGGGCCCTGACTTATTTATTCCTCTGTAAGTGTTGTTCGCCCACGGGTGGGCGCCTAACGCCAGGTGCCGATGCCCACCACCGGACCAGCTTCCAGCCACGAAGATAGCCCAGCGTAGACGTCAAACTTCATCGCAAGGAGCACATCAGCGCCTTCATAGTTCAGCATGACCACTATTGCTCCGGGTTGAATCTGCGCCTTCTCCGCTTCCGTGGGCTGACGCCAGCCCTTCAGCTCAAGAGAGCTGCGCAGATACCGGTGCCGTGGCCGTGGGCTGAGGGAAACCAGCCGTAACCACTCCAGATGCTTGTCGGTATAGCGACAAACCCCCATCCGCCACCCCTTGGAGGGGAGGCGGATGGAGGCGTCGAACGTTCCCAGCGCTGTCCGCAGCTGATACTGCCGGAGGCAGAAAGCACCGACCATTAGCACCAGCAGGGCAAACAGCACCCCGAGCGTGATGAACGTGATACCGATTCCGTCCATCAAGCCAACTGCTACTTCGCGTCTGCGGTCACTGAACCGCCAATTCTGGCATTGTCGGCAACAATCACAACACGGTTGCTGTCCACGGAGAAGAATCCACCGTCGACACCCACCGAGATACGCTCGCCGGAAACCGGCTGAATAGCGAGTTCACCTTCCGCGAGAATTGCCAGCACCGGCGAGTGTCCGGGAAGGATTCCGATCTCACCGTCGGCGGTGCGGGCTTTGACCATGGTCGCCGCACCGGACCACACGAAGTGGTCCGCCGCGACGATTTCAACCTCAAGCTCGGCCATCGGGGCTTACTTTCCGCTCTGCTCTTGGATCCGCGCCCACTGACGCTCGACGTCGTCGAGGCCACCGATGTTGAAGAATGCCTGCTCAGCGATGTGGTCCAGGTCGCCGTTGCAGATCGCGTTGAAGCCCTCGATGGTGTCCTTGATGCTGACGGTCGAGCCCTCGACACCGGTGAACTGCTTTGCGGTGTAGGTGTTCTGCGACAGGAACTGCTGGATGCGACGTGCTCGCGAGACGACAATCTTGTCTTCTTCGGAGAGCTCGTCAACGCCGAGGATGGCGATGATGTCCTGAAGTTCCTTGTTCTTCTGCAGGATCTGCTTCACGCGGACCGCGGTGTTGTAGTGCTCGTGTCCGATGTACTGCGGATCGAGAATACGCGAAGTCGAGGTCAGCGGGTCGATAGCCGGGTACAGACCACGCGATGCGATCTCACGCGAGAGCTCGGTGGTGGCATCCAGGTGCGCGAAGGTGGTGGCCGGAGCAGGGTCCGTGTAGTCATCCGCCGGCACGTAGATTGCCTGCATCGAGGTAATCGAGTGGCCCTTGGTGGAAGTGATGCGCTCCTGGAGGAGGCCCATCTCATCAGCAAGGTTGGGCTGGTAGCCCACTGCGGAGGGCATACGGCCCAGCAGGGTCGAAACCTCGGAGCCCGCCTGCGTGAAGCGGAAGATGTTGTCGATGAAGAGGAGTACATCCTGCTTCTGCACATCGCGGAAGTACTCCGCCATTGTGAGTGCCGACAGCGCAACACGAAGACGCGTTCCCGGCGGCTCATCCATCTGGCCGAAGACCAGCGCCGTGTCCTTGAGGACGCCTGCCTCTTCCATTTCGACCCAGAGGTCGTTTCCTTCACGGGTACGCTCGCCAACGCCGGCGAAGACCGAGGTACCACCGAAGTTACGTGCGACACGGGTGATCATTTCCTGGATCAGAACCGTCTTGCCGACGCCGGCTCCACCGAAAAGTCCGATCTTTCCACCCTTGATGTAGGGCGTCAGAAGGTCGATGCTCTTGATACCCGTCTCGAGCATCTCAGTTGAGCCCTCGAGGGACGCGAAGGACGGAGCCTTGCGGTGGATCGGCCAGCGCTCGGTGATCTCGAGCTGGGATTCCTCAACGTCAAGGGGCTTGCCCAGAACGTTGAAGATGTGGCCCTTGACGCCGTCACCGACGGGAACCGAAATAGCAGCACCCGTGTCCTGCACGATGGTGCCACGGACGAGGCCGTCAGTTGCCTGCAGGGAGATCGCGCGCACCAGGTTGTCGCCCAGGTGCTGCGAGGTCTCGAAGGTGATGGTGTGTGTCTGGCCGTTGAGGGTCACCTCGGTGGTCAGCGCATTGTAGATGGCGGGAATGGCGTCAGCCGGGAACTCGACGTCGACAACCGGGCCGATGACACGGGCAATGCGGCCGGTCGCGCCGGGGGCAACTGAGTCCGTACTGTTCTCAACAGTCTGGGCAGTCATCTCTCTCACTTCATTCGGTAGATGGCGTGGTGCTAATAATAGTGCGGGTGGGATCCCGTAAGGATCCGCGGAGGCCTGCGGTCAGGACGCGCTCAGTGCGTCCGCACCCGCCACGATCTCCGAAAGCTCCTGCGTAATCTCCGCTTGGCGGGCGGTGTTGCGAAGGCGCGTGTACTTTTTGATCAGTTCGGTTGCGTTGTCGCCCGCAGACTTCATGGCGCGCTGGCGTGCCGCCAACTCACTTGCGGCTGCCTGGAGCAGAGCTGCGAAGATCCGTGACTCGATGTACCGCGGAAGCAGTGCATCGAGGACTCTCTCGGGTTCGGGTTCATACTCGTACAGCGGAAGGAAATCCGACTCGCTCGCGGCTTCCTCTTCCACGACCTCCAGTGGCAGCAGTCGGATGACCGTCGGTTCCTGGGTGACCATCGAACGGAAACGCGTGTAGACAACGTGGATCTCGTCCACGCCACCGTCTTCGAAATCCGTTCCAAACTGCTCCAGGAGCACCCGGCCGACCTCGCGGGCGGTGTCGAACTCCGGCGCATCCGTGCCGCCGGTCCACACCTGCTCGTACGGCCTGCGGCGGAAATCGAAATATGCCTGGGCCTTACGTCCGACCAGATAGGTCTTGACTTCCTTACCCTCCTCGTGCAGCAGCTCGATGAGGGATTCTGCCTGCTTCAGCACGGTGGCAGAGTAGGAGCCTGCCAGGCCTCTATCCGCGGTCATGATAAGCACCGCCGCGCGCCGAATCTGCTCCGGCTCGGTGGTCAGCGGGTGATCAATCTCGGACTGCGACGCCACAGCGGAAACTGCACGTGTAATTGCGTTGGCATAGGGCAGTGACGACGACACGCGAGCGCGTGCCTTGCCAATGCGAGAGGTGGCGATCAGTTCCATCGCCTTGAAGATCTTCCGCATCGACGTCGTCGACACGATCTTCTGGCGGTAGACCCGGATCTGGGCTCCCATACTTGTCCTTTCCTTCGTAGTCCCTTCGAAGGCACTACGGCTCAGGCATCGGGCGTTCGCGCGCTGTGCGCGAACGCCCGCACCGTTAGCGCTTCTGCTTGACGATCTTTTCCTGGTCTACAGCGCTCTCATCGAGCGGGCTGTATTCCTCGTGCCCTGCGACAAGACCGTCATGGCCCTCACCGAAGAAGCCCTGCTTGAAGTCCGTGATCTGAGACTTCAGCTCGTCCACGGTTGAGTCTTCGAGCTGGTTGGTCTGTGCCAGCGTGTTCAGCACGGAGGACTTGTGACGCAGGTGCTCGAGGAACTGGGACTCGAACTTGCGGATGTCCTCGACCGGAACGTCGTCCAGGTACCCGTTGGTGCCGGCCCAGATCGAAACGACCTGCTCCTCCACCGGGAAAGGCGCGTACTGACCCTGCTTCAGCAACTCCATGAGGCGTGCGCCACGGGTCAGCTGCTGACGTGACGCCGCGTCCAGGTCCGAAGCAAACATGGCGAAGGCCTGCATGTCGCGGTACTGGGCGAGATCGAGCTTCAACGTACCCGAAACCTTCTTCATCGCCTTCACCTGTGCAGCACCGCCCACGCGGGACACCGACACACCCACGTCAACAGCGGGTCGCTGGTTCGCGTTGAACAGGTCCGACTGGAGGAAGATCTGTCCGTCGGTGATGGAGATGACGTTGGTCGGGATGTAAGCGGAAACGTCGTTAGCCTTGGTTTCGATCAGCGGGAGGCCGGTCATCGAACCGGCACCCAGCTCATCGGAAAGCTTGGCACAACGTTCCAGCAGACGGGAGTGCAGGTAGAACACGTCGCCGGGGTAGGCCTCGCGTCCCGGCGGGCGGCGCAGCAGCAATGAAACGGCGCGGTAGGCCTCTGCCTGCTTGGAGAGATCATCAAAGATGATCAGGACGTGCTTGCCGCCGTACATCCAGTGCTGGCCGATGGCGGAACCTGCATAGGGCGCGAGGTACTTGAAGCCGGCAGGGTCGGACGCAGGAGAGGCCACGATTGTGGTGTACTCCAGAGCGCCCTTGTCCTCGAGGGTCTGACGAACCGCAGCGATCGTCGACGCCTTCTGCCCGATGGCGACATAGATGCAGCGAACCTGCTTCTGTACGTCACCGGACTCCCAGTTGGCCTTCTGGTTGATGATTGTGTCGACCGCGATGGCGGTCTTGCCGGTCTGGCGGTCACCAATGATGAGCTGGCGCTGGCCGCGACCGATCGGAATCATCGCGTCGATGGCCTTCAGGCCGGTCTGCATCGGCTCGTGAACCGACTTGCGCTGCGTGACGCCCGGTGCCTGGAGCTCAAGCGCGCGACGCGCTTCCGCCTTGATCTCACCGAGGTCATCGATGGGCTGTCCCAGCGGGTCAACCACGCGGCCGAGGAATGCGTCACCGACGGGAACGGAGAGAATCTCTCCGGTCCGGTGCACTTCCTGGCCTTCCTCGATACCGGTGTAGTCACCGAGGACAACGACGCCGATTTCACGGGTGTCGAGGTTCTGGGCGAGACCCAGCGTGCCGTCTTCAAAGCGCAGCAGTTCGTTTGCCATGACGGAGGGAAGTCCCTCTACCCTGGCGATGCCGTCACTTGCGGTTGTTACGCGGCCAACTTCGACCCGCTCCGCGTTTCCGGGTTCGTAGGACGCCGCGAACTCGTTCAACGCATTACGGACGTCGTCGGCGTTGATGGTCAATTCGGCCATCTGCAGTCCCTGCTCTCCTGTGTTGTGATCACCGCGGGGAGCGGCGACCGGTGTTGTATTCGTCTGTGTCGAAGCCCGGGAGCTTCAGCGTTGGCCGGCAGCTAGACAGCCATCTTCCGGCGGAGGTCAGACAGGCGGGTTACCGCCGTGGCATCCACCACTTCGTCCCCCACCTTTACGCGAACGCCGCCCACAAGACGTGGGTCCACGGTCACATTGATCTTGAGATCCCGACCATAGAGGGCGTTCAGCCCAGCCTCAAGACGTGCATATTGAGCATCCGACAGCGGACGGGAAACGCTGACGTGCGCAATCCACCGTTCTTGGCGCACGGCTACAAGCTCAATGAACCGTTCCACCAGTGCGGAAGGCCGGAGCCCGCGTGGCGAGAGAACCGCCTGGCGGATCAGGAGCCGAGCTTCGTCCCCGGCTTCGGGAACGAGCTTCAGCGCAAGGGCCACCTTGGCGGACCCTGCAGCTTGCGGCTCAGACAATGCCCGCTGCAGATCGTGGTTCGATTCAACGACGCGCAGGAAGGAGAAGAGATCATTCTCCAGACCCTCGAGCCCCTGGATCCCCTGTCCCCTGTTCTCCGCCACGGCGATGGCTACGGTCGCAGCAAGTGCTTCCAGTGCATCGCCGAGATCGCGGGGCTTGGCCCAGCGACGGGCAACGAGGTCCCGGACAATTTCCCCGGCTTCCGGTGAGATGCGGCCGGCGAACAGCCGCGTAACAAGAGCAACCTTGTGCTCGCCGTCGCGGTTGGGGTCAGTCAGGGCACGGCGAAGTCCCGCATTCGAATCGAGTGCATCAAGCACGCCGAAAAGTTCCTCCGCCAACGTCAGCGATGCTGAGCTGAGGCGGGGTTCGAGCTCGAGTCGTGCCGCCGTGAGGGACTGGCTTGATACGCCTGCCATTACTTGGCTGCACCTGCGCTCTGGGTAGCGGACTGCGCTTCCAGGTCAGCGAGGAAACGATCGACGACGCGGCCTGAACGTGCGTCATCGGCCAGGGACTCGCCGACGATTCGGCTGGCCAACTCAGTGGCAAGGGTTCCGACCTCAGCGCGCAGCGAGACAGCAGCTGCCTGGCGGTCAGCCTCGATCTGTGTTGCAGCCTGTGCGGAGATGCGGTTGGCCTCGTCAACGGCCTTCGCCTTGAGCTCGGCCAGAATCTGGGCGCCCTCGGCACGTGCTTCCTCGCGAATGCGATTGGCCTCGGTGCGGGCATCCAGGAGTTGCTGCTTGTACTCCTCGCGCGCCGCGTTGGCCTCAGCCTGAGCGGCCTCCGCCTTGGCGATACCGCCCTCAATGGCTTCAGTTCGCTCTGCAAACGTCTTCTCAAACGCCGGCATGACGAACTTGATAACGATGTACATCAGTACAGCGAAGCCTGCGACCGTAACCAGTAATTCCCACAGGTTCGGTGCGAGGGGACTTTCAGCTGCAAGTATGACTGCGCTATCCATGTTTCACCCGTCTTTCTACAACTAATCCGTTGAGATGATCGAAGCGGAACTACGCGCCGATAACGAAGGCGAAGACCAAGCCGAGGATGGCGAGGGCTTCGGTGAGTGCCAGGCCAAGGAAGGCGATTGGCTGCAGCACACGCTGCGCTTCAGGCTGGCGTGCAACACCGTTGATGTACGCGGCGAACACCAGGCCCACACCGATACCACCGCCGATTGCGGAGAGACCGTATCCAATGAGGTTGAGGCTACCCTGTACTTCCATTGTGTTCCTTTCAAGATGCCGCGCTGTGCGGCAGGTTGGTTGGGATCATCCCCAGCGGGGAAGACTTTGTTACTTATTAGTGGGCGTCCGCATGAAGCGCGCCCTCGATGTAGATCGCGGCCAGCAGGGTGAAAACGTAGGCCTGCAGGACCATGATCAGCGCTTCCAGCATGTACATCGCGATAGCGCCACCAAGAACCAGCACGCTAGTTCCCTGCAGAAGAATGTTCCCGGACAGCGCCATGAACTCGATGGCGCTGCCTGCCAGCATCACGATGAGGTGACCGGCCAGCATGGTGGCGAACAGACGGAGGGAGTGCGTTACCGGGCGAACCAGGAAGTTCGAGATGATCTCGATCGGTACGACCAGAGGAAGGATGTACCAGGGCACACCCGAAGGCACCACCGACAGCTTGAAGTAGCGAAGGCCGTGTTTCTTCAGCCCGACCGCGATCCAGAGAATATAGAAGATCGCCGCGATCGCGTAGGCACTGCCCGGGTGCGAGAAACTCGGTATCTGAAGCAGCGGCACGGCACCGAAGATGTTGTTCACCAGGATGAAGAAGAACGCGGTGAAAAGCCACGGTACATACTTCAGGTAATCCCGACCACCGATGATGTCCTTGCCGATGGAGTTGCGCACAAAGCCATAGGCGGCTTCGCCGACAAACTGCAATTTCCCGGGTACCAGCTGCCCTCGGCGCGATGCGACGTAGAAGAAGGCACCAATGAGGACGACTGACAGGATGACGAGCAGCATCTGCTTGCCGAAGCCCGGCGCGAACCATACGCCGTACTCGGTGTTCCACGGCAGGATGTTCGGAGGGTGCGCTTCATCTATCGTGGGAGCGACAAAGCCCTCTTCAGTGGTGGTTTGAGCGGGGAGCGCAAGCGCGATCAACGCGTTTCCTCTCTGCAGTGTCCATCGTTGGGCGTGGTTGAATCGGGCACAGCGTTGCTGCTCCGACGCATGAAGTTATTTGACGTCACTCCGGGGACCTTCCTCCGGACCGTTCTTGCGTTCCGGCGAAGAACCGGAGGCGGAAGGGCTGGAACGAGTGAGGTTGTGCTTGTAGGAAAGGTAGAAACCACCCACGGCACCCAAGAGGCCCCCTGCGAGCACGAGTAAACGCGTTCCCAGGAGATTGTCCAGAGTCAACCCTATCAAACTCCAGACCAGGATCCCGCCAATGATGTAGCTGAAAACGGCCAGCCCAGCGTTATAACCGGCCTCGCCGTATCGCCCGCGGGGATCGGCCTCGGAGCGTTCGTTGCGCGAGTCTTCACCGGCGTCGAACCCACCCTTATGCATGTCCCTCCACCGCCTGCGCGCCGGAGATTCCGCCGCCGTCATAGTCGTTGTACAACTGATGGCGTGCCCGGGCGAAAACGGCTACCTCGACAAGCTGCCACAGGACCACGGCACCCACCGCCGAGCTGAAGAACCACGTGCGGTCGAGCCAGTCCGGAGTGCCAAGGAAGAATAGCGCAACCGCGAACCCGACCACCTTGACGGCGTAGGTCACGATGAAAATTCCCAGCGCCCCGCTTGGATTGGAGCGCCCGACAAAGTGTCCAACAAGCAGGCTGACCGCGAAGAAGAGGGCTACAACAAGATAACCGAAGGCGGCACTGGTTGCTGCACTCTCCCCGTGCACCAGGTATGCCACGACGGCGACGACAAGGAGCGCAGCGCCTGTCACGGTCGCACATCGCACCAGTATGCGCAGCCACAAGGAACCCGTGGGCCCGGATGCGCCGGAGCGCGGGGCACTTGGTGTCTTCATGGGGGTTCCGTTCAAGCTGGAGGAAGGGCGGTGCAGATAGCACCGCCCGCACCTGAAGATTCTACAACACGTAGAACTCTTCTTATCCATGAACCTTTCGGTCACGGAAATAGGGAACCGCTGTAAACGTGGCCAGGAGAAGAACGGCCACGGTGTCGATCACTATCACCAACTGCCAGGGTAGAAACGCGAAGGCTATCCCGCCGAAAGCCAAGACGAAGGTCCATAGATACATCATGGACACCGCGTGCCGGTGTGAGTAGCCGAGGTCGATCAGCTTGTGGTGAAGGTGTCCCCTGTCTGCTGACCACGGAGTACGCTTTGCTGCGGTTCTCCTGATAACTGCCAGACCGAGATCCAGCATGGGCACCATCAGGATCGCAATGGGCAGGATGATCGGCATAACTGTTGGTAGACCGTTGGCACGGTCGTAGAGACCGGAGAATATCTGGCCGGTCGCTGCCATACCTGCGGAAGCCATCAGCAGGCCGATGAGCATAGATCCGGAGTCCCCCATGAAGATCTTCGCCGGATGGAGATTGTGCGGAAGAAACCCGAGACAGGCTCCTACCATGAGAGCCATCAGAAGCGTCGCCAGGTCCGAATAGTCAGGGAGAAGCGCGTTCCGTCGCACCCAGTAGGAACACACAAAGAATGCTATGCCGGCGATGACGGCGACGCCTGCGGCTAAACCGTCAAGTCCGTCGATGAAGTTGATGGCGTTCATGGTGACGACGATCAGGAAGACGGTCAAGAGCACCTGAACCACGCGGGATTCGATGGGGAGTGGACCGGTAATGAAGGGCAGTACCGACATCCGGACGCCCCATGCGGCCACGATCGACGCTCCTACTACTTGGCCCAACAACTTGACCCACCATCGGGCGTCATAGATGTCGTCAATCACGCCGACAACCATGATCACAATGGCACCGGCAAGGATTCCCCACGGCGCGACGGTGTCTTTGAAGATTTCCTTCACGAAGTAGGTCTGCGACGCAACCAACAGGGTCACGGCAAATCCTGCAAAGATTCCCAGACCACCCAACCGGGGCACAAGGTCTGAGTGGATGTCCCTGGAGCGAATTGGAGCGTAAACCTTGAACCTCAGCGCGATCCTACGCGCTCCCCAGGTGCTGAAGTAGGAAATGAGGGCAGCCAAGCCCAGCATGAGCAGATAGATCGTCATCTAGCTGAAAACCACGCTCTCATCACAGGCCATCAGCTGATCGTGCGTCAGTCCAACCGTGGCGCTGGCGCCTCGGCCACTGAACACTCGCATGCGTCCATTGTGCCACTGGGGATGAGTCGTACCCCGCAAGAGGGCATTTCGCCCGGCGATTTGCGGTGTGCAACGTCAGGCCGCAATGTCCTTGTAATAGGGTGGACCTGTCTTATGATCGACCGGATCATGCGCCAGATAGCGAGGATTTTTTGCAGAACAAGGTGGCGGTGGCGGCCGTAACATACAACCGGCCCGAAGAAGTGAAGATTCTGCTCGATTCACTCGCAGTCCAGAGCCACGTTCCTACCTCCGTGGTGCTGGTCGACTCAGGATCGGAGGCTGTCGGAGACATCGCCTCCTCCAGCGCCGCACCCGTCACATATGTGCGATCGGAGGCGAATCTCGGCGGCGCCGGCGGATTTTCGCTAGCTATCCTCACCGCTCTTGCATCTGGGGCCGACTGGGTGTGGATCATGGATGATGACGCCCACCCCGAGGACGCCAATGCTCTCGCCGCTCTCTTGGCCGCTGCCAATGAGCGGGATCTCGACGTGATCAGCCCATTGATCGTGGCCCCGGACGAACCTCAAAAATTGTCCTTCCCCTTAAGGCTGGGGGGACACCTGATTCATGACCGCGCCGAAGTTGAACCCATGTCCTTCATTCCCAACATCGCGTCCTTCTTCAATGGAGCGCTCATACGGTCAGAAGTCTTCTTCAAGATCGGCTTGCCTGACCTCCGCCTGTTCATTCGCGGAGACGAGGTCGATTTCATGCTGCGTCTTCGTGCGGCCAAGGTGCCCTTCGGCACTCTTACAACGGTGGCGGTTACGCATCCGCCAGGCTGGAGCGAGGTGAAGTACATTCTCGGTGACCGGATGCACATCCTGGTACCCGAAACGCCCTTTAAGCAGTTCTACTTCTACCGCAACCGGGGGCAACTAACCCGGAAGTATCGTCGGATCAAGTCTCTCGTCGCCGACCTGACGGGTTACCCCATCTACTTTTGGCGAACACGGGACATGCCGGGACTAGTCAAGTGGGCGAGGACCTATGCAGCCGGCTTCCGCGGCCAGGCGTTTGGTCCCCCCGAGAAGCAGGATCATTGAGCTCGGAGGACCGGAGCATGAGCTTCCAGATCGTCATCACTACCTTCAACCGTGCAGGATATCTCCGCCGGTTACTCTCGTCCATCGCTGAGCTCGATCCGGCTCCGGACAAGGTTATCGTCGTGAACAACGCGAGCACGGACGATACGGCATCGGTCATAGCAGACGCGGCTGCTTCCTTGTCCTTCCCATTGATCGAGGAACACCTCGCCGAGAATCGTGGGGGTGCGGGAGGGTTTTCAGCCGGGGTTCAGCGCGCGCTGGATGAAGGTGCGCAGTGGTTGTGGCTCATGGATGACGACGTGGAAGTATTGCCCGGTGCAATTGGCGCCCTTCTGCCGTGGCTCGACGAATATAGCTGCGTCATCGGGCGACGGTATGACTGCAATGGCCAGCCCTTCTTCTGGCAGCACAGTTTCAAGGAGTTTCTCGGAGTCTTCCTTCCTGTCCCTGGCAACGTCTTCAAAGAAAAGGACACCTTCGCCACCAACGTCGGCGTATTCGAAGGGATGGTCGTCGGTGCCTCTGCTGTTCGGAGCGTCGGCCTTCCCGACCCCCGCTTCTTCATTACCTGGGATGACGCTGTCTACGGCTGGCTCATCTCACTTGAACGCCCGGTGGTTTACGTGAATGAATTTACCCTTCGCAAGATACGTCCCCAGAAGCAGATCGACTTCGGGATCCGCCATCTCAACGACTCGAGCGACTTGAGTCGGTTCTACGTGATGAGGAATCGTGGCTACGTCGCCTGCTACTTGCGCGCACACAACAGGTACAACCCCTTGGGATTTGCGCTGGGAACCGCAATTACAGCTGCGAAGGAAATCGTGCGCCTCGTGGCGGTCGAACGCACATTGAGAGGCTTGGGCGCCCTTTGGAGGGGCTGGAGGGCATCCCGAATCCTGCTGAAGGATAGGGATTGGCAGCCTATGCCGCCTGTGACCGTCTAGCCTCCCTCTGCACCTTCCCCGGTTGCATCGGCGTCATCGTCGCGGGTTCCAAGGACAATCCCGGGTACCACTGCGCGTATTTCCTCGAAGGAGATCACGCCTTCGCGAACCACTATGGGCAGGTCACCCGTGGTGTCCACGATGGTCGATGCGCCGGCGTCGGCCGAACGCGCCCCGTCCTCGAGGTACACCTCGACCGCGTCTCCCAACTGCTCGTACGCTTCCGCCGCAGTAGCGGCAGCAGGCTGTCCGGTGCGGTTGGCTGAGGAGACCGCGAGTGGGCCTGTCAGGATGAGCAAATCCAGGGCAACGCGATCATTCGGCATGCGCAGTGCCACGGTCCCGAAGGTGTCGCCAAGGTCCCAGGTCAGGGAGGGCTGGGCATGGCAGATGAGGGTCAGCCCGCCGGGCCAGAACTCCTCTGCGAGCCGGCGTGCCTCAAGACTGATATCGGTCGCCAGTCCGTCCATAGTTTGCAGGCGCGGGATGAGAACGGGCGGCGGCATGCTGCGTCCTCGACCCTTGGAAGCCAGCAGCGTGGCGACAGCCTGCGGGGCGAAGGCGTCGGCGGCGATCCCGTACACCGTGTCAGTAGGAATCACCACGCACTGCTTTGCGGCAAGCGCACGTTGGGCGCGCGCAATGCCCTCACTGCGCTCGGTCGGATCCGAACAGTCGAACGTGTCACTCACGCGAGCCATCCTTTCATTTACTGCCGTCCCATGGCACATCGGTTCGAACGGCCGACGTCGCGCGGTCCCGCTCGGAGAGGTCCTGGTGCGTACGAACTGTCCCCCACAACGGATCCGTCCCCAGGATGCGTGCCAGGGCTGGGGCCTGCACTTCGGCATGCTCCATCACGAAGAAACCCCCGGTTTTGAGGAGGCGGGCGGCTGCGGCGGCGGCGGCCAGCGGCAGGCGCAGCCCGTCGGCGCTTCCTCCGTAGAGCGCGATCTCGGGATCGTGCTCAGCCACTTCAGTCTCCCTCGGAACAGCGTCGGTGGGAATGTAGGGCGGATTGGAGACGACGACGTCGAAGGTTTCGTTCTGCTCTGCAAGCGCTATTGCGTAGTCGCCCCTGACCAGCGTGACGTTCAGCGGCGCAAGATTGCGTTCAGCCCAGGCAAGAGCGAGATCACTCAATTCCACGGCGAAGACGTCCGCTTCCGGTACTTCCTGCGCAACCGATCCCGCGATGGCGCCGGAACCGGTGCCAAGGTCGGCCACACGGGCGCCGGGAAAGAGCCGGGCGGCATCGATGGCGAGCTGGGCGACGGTCTCCGTCTCGGGCCGGGGAATGAAGACACCTGGTCCCACTGCGAGTTCCAGTCCGCGGAAGTATGCGACGCCGGTGATGTGCTGGAGGGGAACGCGCTGTGACCGCTCCGCGACGAGCTCGCCGTAACGTTCCGGAGCTGCCGCACCGATCAGGGCAAGTGCACGGACCCTTCCCACGCTCTCCCCCAGCAGGTGCGCCGCAAGCAGCTCCGCGTCAGTCCTGGGACTTGGCACGCCTGCCTCTGCCAACGTCGACGCAGCATCGCGCAGGGCATCGGCGAGCGATTCCATGGTGCTGAGCGCTCCCTACGCGTCGTCGCCGATGGCGTCGAGCCTGGTCTGTTCGTCCAGCTCGATGGCTGACTGCACTACCGGTTCGAGTTCACCATTTATGACCGCGTCGAGGTTGTAAGCCTTGTAACCGGTGCGGTGGTCAGCAATGCGGTTCTCCGGGAAGTTGTAAGTGCGAATGCGCTCCGAACGGTCCATGGTCCGAACCTGGGACTTGCGGATGTCGGAGTTCGCGGCGTCGATCTCTTCCTGCTTTGCGGCGAGGATTCGGGAACGCAATACGCGCATGGCCGCCTCACGGTTCTGCAGTTGCGACTTCTCGTTCTGCATTGCGACGACGATGCCCGTGGGAAGGTGGGTGATGCGAACGGCCGAGTCAGTGGTGTTCACCGACTGCCCGCCGGGTCCCGAGGAACGGTAAACGTCGATCTTGAGGTCGTTCTGGCTGATCTCAACTTCCTCGGGCTCATCGACCTCGGGCAGCACCAGTACCCCGGCGGCGGACGTGTGAATACGCCCCTGCGACTCGGTCACCGGAACGCGCTGTACCCGATGGACGCCGCCCTCAAACTTCAGGCGCGCGTAAACGCCTTCAGCCGGATCATTGGACGATCCCTTGATGGCCATCTGCACGTCCTTGTATCCACCAAGATCGGATTCCGTTGCGGAGATGATCTCGGTCTTCCAACCGCGGGTTTCGGCGTACCGCGTGTACATGCGGAGCAGGTCACCGGCGAACAGTGCAGCCTCGTCGCCGCCTTCACCGCCCTTGACCTCGATGATGACGTTCCTGGCGTCGTTGGGATCGCGCGGGATGAGCAGACGGCGCAGGCGTTCCTGTGCAGTCGCGAGCTGCGCCTCGAGCTCGGGAACCTCGGCAGCGAACTCGGGGTCGTCGGCCATCTCACGGGCAGCTTCGAGATCGTCAGCGAGCGCCTGCCAGCGTGTGTGTGCTTCGACGATGCCGCTCAGTTCGGCGTAGCGCCGTCCTAGCTTTCGGGCAAGTGACTGGTCAGCATGTACCGCTGGATCGGACAGCCGAACCTGCAGATCAGCGTGCTCGTCGAGCAGGCCCTGAATGGACTCAAACATGGCAGACACAACCTCTTTCGGCTCTTTCGAGCCAGTCTAGATTAGGACAATTCCATCGACCCGGAGGCGATCGGTGGCTTAACGCGGGAAGCCGCTCGAGACATGCC
Source organism: Arthrobacter sp. TJ-270 (assembly GCF_058269075.1). NCBI lineage: Bacteria > Bacillati > Actinomycetota > Actinomycetes > Micrococcales > Micrococcaceae > Arthrobacter > Arthrobacter sp. TJ-270. Next base: position 185,946 of record NZ_JBZCNB010000001.1, read on the forward strand.
GGCCAGGGAGAGTGGCATCGGGCCTGTCGGAGCGCGGAGCGCGAGTCCGACAGGACGAGTGCCTCCGCGCGCAGGGGCGGGGCCGGCATGTCTCGAACGGCTACTTAGCTAATCGTTGTCGCTCTTCGCTCCAAGCGTGGTCTTCTGGACCTGCATCAGGAACTCGACGTTCGACTGGGTCTCCCGGATCTTGTTGGTGAGCAGCTCAAGTGCCTGCTGCTGCTCCAAACCGGACAGTACCCGGCGGAGCTTCCACATGATCTTGACCTCGTCCGCGGAGAGGAGGTTCTCTTCGCGGCGGGTGCCAGACGCGTTGACATCGACGGCCGGGAAGATGCGCTTGTCCGCGAGGTTGCGGGACAGGCGCAGCTCCATGTTGCCGGTGCCCTTGAACTCTTCGAAGATCACTTCGTCCATCTTCGAACCGGTCTCGACCAGCGCCGTGGCGAGAATGGTGAGCGAGCCGCCGTTCTCGATGTTGCGGGCTGCTCCGAAGAACCGCTTCGGCGGGTACAGTGCCGCTGAATCGACACCGCCCGAGAGGATACGGCCCGATGCCGGCGCTGCCAGGTTGTAGGCGCGTCCGAGTCGGGTCATCGAGTCGAGAAGTACGACGACGTCCATGCCCATTTCGACGAGGCGCTTGGCGCGTTCAATCGAGAGTTCGGCAACAGTCGTGTGGTCATCAGCCGGGCGGTCGAAGGTGGAGGCAATGACCTCACCCTTGACGGTGCGCTGCATGTCGGTGACTTCCTCGGGACGTTCGTCCACGAGAACCATCATGAGGTGCACTTCCGGGTTGTTCACCGTGATGGCGTTGGCAATAGCCTGCAGAATCAGGGTCTTGCCGGCCTTCGGAGGTGAGACGATGAGTCCGCGCTGGCCCTTGCCGATCGGTGCCACGAGGTCGATGACCCGAGGACCGATCTTCTTGGGCTCGGTCTCCAGGCGCAGGCGCTCGGAGGGGTAGAGCGGAACCAGCTTCGCGAAGTCAACGCGGTCCTTCAGCTCTTCGGGGTTTTTCCCGTTGACAGAGGTCAGACGGACCAGCGCATTGAACTTCTGGCGGGTGCTGGCCTGGGTCTCGCCGTCGCGGGGCGCACGGATGGCACCGACGACTGCATCGCCCTTGCGCAGTCCGTACTTTTTGACCTGTGCCAGCGAAACGTAGACGTCGTTGGCGCCGGGCAGGTAGCCGGAGGTGCGCACGAACGCGTAGTTCTCCAGGACATCCAGGATGCCCGCGACGGGCAGCAGGACGTCGTCATCGGTGACCTCGACGTCGTCGACATCGGGATTCTGGTTACGCCCGCGGCGGCGCTCGTTGCGGTCGCGGAAGCGGGTGTTGCGGTCGTCCTCGCGGTTGTTGCGGTTACGGTTGCGCCGGTTCCGGCCGTTGCCCTCGTCGCGGTCGCCACGGTTGTCCCGGTCGCCACCACGGTTGTCACGGTCGTTGCGGTTATCGCGGTCGTTCCGGTTATCGCGGGTGTCATCGCCGGAGCGGCGCTCATCGTTGGAGCGGCGCTCGTTGCGGTCACGGTTGCGGTCGCGGCGGTCGTTGCGGCGCTCGCCCTGGCCTTCGCCCTGCGAGTCGGCGCTGTCCGTGTTCTCGCTGCCCTGCTGATCGCCCTGCTCGCTTCCCTCAGCGGCAGCGGCTTGTGTACCGGCCTGCGCATCGGAGTCAGCGCGACGGCCGCCGCGACGGCCGTCGCGGCTTCGGCGTCCGCGGTCAGCGGTTTCGGCTTCGGGTGCGGAGGTTTCCTGCGCAGCGCCACCGTCAAATTCAGCGGCGGAGGCCGGAGCTGCGTCGTTCGGTGCATTGTCTGGAGCGGACTGGTCCGTCTTGACGACACCGTCGCTCACTGCACGCCGATTGCGGTTGCGGGTGCGTGTGGGCTTCTCGGCAGGCTCCGATGCCTGCTCCTGCTCGGCAACACCGGAACCGTTCTGTGCGGAAGCGTTGCGCGTTGATTCCTTCGCGGGCGCTGCGTCTTCCTGCGCCGGAGCCGGGGCGGACAATGCCTTGGGGCGGTCCGCTACTGCCGAGCCGCGCTGGTGGTCGGAAATTGCAGCCACAAGGTCGCCCTTGCGCATACGGGAACCCACGGAAATGCCAAGCTGGCCGGCAAGAGCCTGCAGTTGGGCGAGCTTCAGGCCGGCAAGTCCGGAACTTTTGGAAGCTGGTGCGCCGTTCGTTTCGGCGGCTTGGGTATCCACGCCTGTCGGCAGGTCAGTGGTTTGAGTCACGAAGGATTCCTTCCCCCTCGTCGGGCGATCCATCTCTGATGTGGATCGCGGTTTGGTTTGCCCGCCGCCAAGTCGTGAAGAGTTGGAAGCTAAGGTTTTCGGTGCTGACCGGATGCTCTCCGGCATGGCCGAGCGTGCTGAAACCTCAAACCCGGTGCAAAGCAGCGCACGATTTAATGTGCTGCCGCATCAGGTTCTGGGAGGTACACCTGAGATTGAGCCACTGCTGACACACAGGCAGTTTCACGACGGTCACAGAAATGACGGCCAGATCAACAGAAGCACATCTAAATACAGAATTGCCTTCGTGACATCGGTGAGTGATTAAGGTCAACGATTCAAGCTGGCGATTACCGTTGGTGCACCTTCACTTTAGCACCTTCTGTGTCAACGTTCAGCCGAAGAACACGCCAATCAGTGCCCTCTTCCATACCGACGACGATGCGTTCCACCGCGGAGATGACCGCGGCTGCCTGATCCTCCCCGACGGCGAGGGTCATCACGGTGGGACCGGCACCGGAAATCACCGCGGCGAAGCCCTCTGCCCGCAGTGCGCGCATCAGCGTGGCACTGTGCAGCATTGCCTGCGCGCGGTAGTCCTGATGCAGCAGGTCACGGGTCCCGTCGAGAAGGAACTCCGGTGCTGATGTCATGGCATGCACCAGGAGTGCTGCGCGGCCCGCGTTGGAGGATGCGCTGTTGTGCGGCACCGAGGCCGGAAGCAAAGCGCGCGCCGTCTCGGTGGACAACTCACTGGCGGGAATCGCCACAACGGGCACCACATCGGGGTGTACCGGAATGATGGTGCTCTGGTATGCCCGGCCCGTTTCCCAGGACACAGCCAGCGATCCGAGCAGCGCCGGGGCCACATTGTCGGGGTGTCCTTCGAGCGTGGAACACAACTGCAGCACGGCCCGGTCGTCCATTCGCGCGGACTCGGGCAGAAGGGCGTTGGCAGCGAGCACCGAGGAGACAATGGCCGCAGCCGAGGAACCGAGGCCCCGGCCGTGCGGAATGATGTTGCGTGTCTCGATCTCCAGGCCCGGGCTGGAGAAGCCCGCCCGCTCAAGCGTGCCGAGGATGGTGGCGGCGACGAGGTGCGTCTCGTCCTGCGGCAGGGACTCTTCGCCCTCACCGGTTACCGTTACCGTCGTCGTACCGGAGTCGGTGGTGCGCACGAGCACCGAGTCGTAGAGCGTCACTGCCAGGCCGAGGCTGTCAAAGCCCGGGCCAAGGTTGGCGCTTGTCGCCGGAACCTCGACCGACACTTCCTGCCCGGACGCGACCACGGCCGCTGCGGCCACGGCCGGCGCTCCGCTAAGCATCTGCCGGCTGGCCTACGTGGGCGTCGGCAAGTCCGAGGGCGCCTGCAACGCTGACGACGTCGAATTCCACCTTGGTTGGCTCGACATCCGAACCGTCAGCCGCCTTCAGCGCCCACTGCGGATCCTTGAGACCGTGTCCCGTTACGGTGATGACGATGGTCTTGCCCTCGGGAACGTCGCCGGCCGCATGCTTCTTGAGCAGACCCGCCACTCCCGCGGCCGACGCCGGCTCCACGAAGACGCCCTCGCGGGAGGAGAGCCAGCGGTGTGCCTCAAGAATTTCTTCGTCGGTCACTGCCTCGATGAGCCCGCCGGATTCATCCCGCGCAGCGATGGCCTGATCCCAGGACGCAGGATTGCCGATTCGGATGGCGGTGGCGATGGTGTCGGGCTCGGTAACCGGGTAGCCCTTCACGAGCGGCGATGCACCTTCTGCCTGGAAACCCCACATGGTGGGGGTCCTGGTCGAAACCGCCGGCAGCTCACCGGCCGTGAGCGAGGTGTAGGGCTGCGAGTACTCCTTGTAGCCCTTCCAGTAGGCGGTGATGTTGCCTGCATTGCCGACCGGGAGCAGATGGTAGTCCGGGGCGTCTCCCAGGAAGTCGACAACCTCGAAGGCCGCCGTCTTCTGCCCCTCGATACGCGCGGGGTTCACGGAATTGACGAGGAACACGGGGTAGGACTCCGCAAGCTTCCGCGCCACCTCAAGGCAGTTGTCGAAGTTGCCGTGAACCTGGAGCAACTCGGCGCCGTGCGCGATGGCCTGGCTGAGCTTGCCCATCGCGATCTTGCCGTCCGGCACCAGCACCGCGCAGGTCAGCCCCGCCTGCGTCGCGTAGGCCGCTGCGGACGCAGAGGTATTGCCCGTGGAGGCGCAGACCACTGCCTTGGCTCCGGCTTCGACGGCTGCGGTGATGGCCATGGTCATGCCGCGGTCCTTGAAGGAACCGGTGGGATTCATTCCCTCGACCTTCAGGTACACGCTGCAGCCGGTGAGTTCGGAAAGCGCCGGTGCATATACCAGGGGTGTTCCGCCTTCACCGAGCGTGATCACCCGGGTGGATTCGGTAACGGGCAACCGGTCAGCGTATTCGCGGATTACTCCGCGCCATTGGTGAGCCATCAGACTCCCTCTACTCGGAGGACCGATGTCACCGCGTTGATGACGTCCAGATCCTGGATGTGTTTCACAGTTGCCGCCAGCGCCGACTCAGCGGCCCGGTGCGTCACGATGCGCAGTTCCGCACTGGCCTCACCGCCGTCGTCCGCAGAGTGGATGGTTTGGCGCATGGTTTCGATCGAGACGCCGTGCTCGGCGAAAAGGTGCGCAATCTTGGCGAGCACGCCAGGCTGGTCAGCCACGTCCAGCCCGATGTAGTAGCTCGTGTTCACCATGTCGATACTGAGCGCAGGAACGTGGCCCGTGGTGGTTTCGGTTCGGCCGGGCCCACCGAGGACCATACGCCGGGCGGCGCTCACCACATCGCCCAGTACGGCGGAGGCGGTCGGAGTGCCGCCGGCTCCCTGGCCGTAGAACATGAGCTCGCCGGCGTTCTCAGCCTCGATGAAGACGGCGTTGAACGCGCCGCGCACAGCGGCGAGGGGATGCTCCCGCGGCAGGAGGGTGGGGTGCACGCGGACGCTGACGCCGTCGTCGCCCGCCTGGTCCTGCAGTAGCTCCGCGATTGCAAGAAGCTTGATGACGAAGCCTGCGTCCTTGGCCGCAGCAATGTCTTCCGCCGAAACCGAGGTGATGCCCTGGCAGTGCACATTTTCCAGTGCAAAGCGGGTGTGGAAGGACAGGGAAGCGAGGATCGCGGCCTTCGATGCGGCGTCGTATCCCTCGATGTCGGCCGTGGGGTCAGCCTCGGCGTAACCGAGTCGCTGCGCGTCAGCCAGGGCATCGGCGAACTGCGCGCCGGTGGTGTCCATCTGGTCGAGGATGTAGTTGGTGGTGCCGTTCACGATGCCGAGGACGCGCGTGATGCGGTCGCCCGAAAGGCTGTCGCGGATCGGGCGCAGGATGGGGATGGCACCGGCGACGGCGGCTTCATAGGACAGCTGGACGTGGGCGGCATCCGCCCGCTCGTAGAGAGTAGGTCCGTCCTGGGCGAGCAGCGCCTTGTTGCCGCTGACGACAGTTGCCCCGTGGTCGATGGCACGCAGAATCAGGGTGCGGGCCGGCTCAATGCCGCCCATCAGCTCAATGACGATGTCGGCGCCCTCGACCAGGGACTCCGCGTCCGTAGTGAACAGCTCCCGCGGCAGCTCGGCTTCGCGCGGCGCGTCAATCGAACGCACGGCGATACCGGTGAGCTCAAGCCGTGCGCCGATGCGGGCAGCAAGGTTGTCTGCGTCTTCCAAGAGGATCCGCGCAACCTGCGAACCGACGTTTCCGCAGCCCAGCAGGGCAACACGCAGTGTCGCATTGGGAACGGTGGTGTGGGGGGCATTCATCAAATCGATCAGGCTCCTGCTTCCAGAGTTGCTCGTTCGTTTCTCTCCTGCCGCAGCACGTCGCGCGAGAGGAGGTCTTCTTCGGTTTCGCCTCGCACGATCAAACGCGCTTCGCCGTCCTTGACAGCGACGACGGGCGGGCGGGTGAGGTAGTTGTAGTTGCTGGACAGCGACCAGCAGTAGGCACCCGTTCCGGGAACCGCGATGAGGTCTCCGTTCGCGGTGTCCCCGGGAAGGTACACGCTGCGCACCACGATGTCGCCGCTCTCACAGTGCTTGCCGACGACCCGCGACAGCAGCGGCTCCTGGCGGGAAGTGCGCGATGCGACCGCCGCCGAGTAGTCGGCGTCATACAGAACCGGCCGCGCGTTGTCGCTCATGCCGCCGTCAACCGAAACGTAGCGGCGTGGGTGGGAGGCGCCGTCGACATCCACCTGAACCGTCTTGGTGGTGCCGGCGGTGTACAGCGTGAAGGTGCTCGGGCCGACAATCGCGCGGCCGGGCTCGATCGAGATCCGCGGCGCCCGCAGACCGTGCTCGGCACAGGCATCACCGACGACGGCGGCCAGCGCCTGCGCGATTGCCGCGGGCGAGCGCGGGGTGTCGGCTTCGGTGTAGGCGATGCCGTAACCGCCGCCCAGATCAAGTTCCTTCAGTTCGACGCCGTGGTGGTCTCGGATCTCAGCCAGGAATCCGAGGAGTCTGCGGGCCGCCAGCTCGAATCCGGCCGACTCGAAGATCTGCGATCCGATGTGGCTGTGCACGCCCAGCAGGCGGATGGAGGGGTGCCCCAAAGCGGCTGCTACAGCCTGCGCTGCCGGCGACGCCTCCCCCGACGACGACGGCGCCAGCGAGAGCCCGAACTTCTGGTCTTCGTGCGCGGTGGCAATGAATTCGTGGGTGTGGGCGTGGACACCGGGAGTGAGCCGGAGCATCACGTTAGCGGTCGCGCCGCGCGCCTGAGCCAGTGCACCGACACACTGCAGCTCATCGAGGCTGTCGACCACGATGCGGCCGACCTCCAGATCGAGTGCACGGTTCAACTCCGCGTCAGACTTGTTGTTGCCGTGCAGCGCGAGCTGGCGCCCCTGCAGGCCGGCGCGGACCGCGACGGCGAGTTCTCCGCCCGAGGCCGTGTCCAGGCGGAGCCCTTCCTCCGCCACCCAGTGCGCCACCTCGGAGCAGAGGAACGACTTGCCCGCGTAGTAGACGTCCACTCCCCCGCACAGGTCCCGGAAGGCGGCGTTGAACGCGTCCCGGAAACCCCGTGCCCGGGTACGGAAGTCGTTTTCGGACACCACGTAGACGGGTGTTCCAAACTGCTCGACCAGTTCGGTGGCCGATACGCCGTCCACGGACAGCACGCCGTTCCGCGCCCTGCTGACTGTGGAAGCCCACAGGGCAGGATTGAGCGTATTGGCGTCCTCAGGGTAGGACAGCCAGTCGGGAGCAAGAGGTGAGACAGCCACGCTACATCCGTTCCGGCGCTGAAACGCCCAGCAGGTCCAGCCCGTTGGCAAGCACCTGGGTTACGGCGTCGTTCAGCCACAGCCTGGTGCGGTTGGTGTCGGTGACCGGTTCGTCGCCAAGCGGTGTGACGCGGCAGGCGTCGTACCAGCGGTGGTAAGCACCGGCGATGACCTCGAGGTGGCGCGCGACGCGGTGCGGCTCACGGAACTTCGCTGCCTGCGCCACAACGGCGGGATAGGAGCCGAGGTGCGCGAGCAGTTCCTCGTCAGCCGCCTGGTCCAGCGCACCGGCGTCGAAAGCGGACCGGTCAACGTTCGCAGCGACCGCGTTACGTGACACCGCGCAGGTACGGGCATGTGCGTACTGGACGTAGAATACCGGGTTTTCATTGGTGTTCTTCTTCAGCAGCTCCGGGTCCAGGGACATGGCGGAGTCCGCGGGAGAGCGCCCGAGCGAATAGCGCAGCGCGTCGGCTCCCAGCCAGTCCAGCAGATCGCGGAGTTCGATGATATTGCCGGCGCGCTTGGACAGCCGCGCACCGTTGACAGAGACCATCTGGCCGATCAGCACCTCGATGTTGGTGTCCATGTCATCACCGGCGCACGCGGCAATCGCTTTGAGCCGGCCGATGTAGCCATGGTGGTCAGCGCCCAGCAGATAGATCTTCTCGGTAAACCCGCGGTCCTTCTTGGAAAGGTAGTACGCAGCGTCCGAGGCGAAGTAGGTTGGTTCGCCGTTGGCGCGGATCAGGACGCGGTCCTTGTCGTCGCCGAAGTCCGTGGTGCGCAGCCAGACCGCACCGCCGTCGTCGTACACGTGACCCTGCTCGCGCAAACGGTCCACGGCCTGCTCGACCGCACCGGCGTCATGCAGGGCTGCTTCGGAGAAGTAGACGTCGAAATGGACGCCGAACGCGGCCAGGGTCGCCTTGATGTCATCCATCTGAGCGCGGTAGGCGATGTCCCGCACCACCGGCAGGGCGTCCTCGTCCGGCAGCTCCGCCGCGTCGGGGCGCTCAGCCAGCACCGTGCGGCCGAGGTCAGCGATGTACTCACCCGGGTAGCCGCCCTCCGGCGTCGGCCTTCCCTTGACGGAGGCAAGCACGGAGGCGGCGAAGTTGTTCATCTGGGTACCGGCATCGTTGATGTAGTACTCCTTGGTGACCTCCGCACCGCTTGCGGACAGCACGCGTGCAAGGGAGTCACCGAGGGCAGCCCAGCGCGTGTGCGCCAGATGCAGGGGGCCGGTGGGGTTCGCGGACACGAACTCCATATTGATCACGTGGCCGTCGAGCGCAGCATTCTTGCCGTAGGCATGGCCGGCTTCAACGATGCTGCGGGCAAGTTCACCGGCGGCGGCTGCATCGAGCCGGATGTTGAGGAAGCCCGGCCCTGCGATGTCCACGGAGGAAACGCCGTCGATTCCCTCAAGCCGCGATTTCAGGATGCCTGCGAACTGGCGCGGGTTCATGCCCGCCATTTTCGACAGCTGCAGGGCGATGTTTGTGGCCCAGTCCCCGTGGTCGCGGCTCTTGGGCCGCTCGACCCGCACCTCTGAAGGCAGCTCCACGTCGATTTCGCCGGCAGCGACGGCCTCTTTCAGGCATGAGGAGATTGCGGAGGAGAGTTCTTCGGGAGTCACCCATCCAGCATAACGGCGCGGGTCTAATCCCCCTGATTCTGTGACGGACGCCTTATCCGGGCCATTCCGGAACGCTGTCCATCCAGAAGGCCTGCTGAACCGAATCGGGGGTACTAGCGTTGTACGGAGCAGAACCGCCACCAAGCCCGCCAAGGAGATTTCGTGACGAACGCCGTGAACAAGCCCTACCAGCGCTGGACCCTGACGGGGCTCGCGGCAGTATCCCTCCTGGGTTCAGCTGCGTGTGCTACCAGCCCGACGCCGTCGCCCGGGGCCGGTGGTGATGCCGCCAACGCTGCCGAGGAGACCCCGGTCGGCGCTGAGACCGGCGAGTACACGGACGGAACGTACTCGGCCACCGGGTCCTACCAAACGCCCGGCGGTGAGGAGTCGATCGGAGTGACGGTCACGCTTGAGTCGGGCAGCGTCGCCGACGTCCAGACCGAACCGATGCCGAGCAACCCCACCACGGAGCTCTACCAGGGCAAGTTCAGCAGCGGAATCAAGGAGCAGATAGTGGGAACGCCGCTTGGCGAGTTGAACGTCGAGAAGGTGTCCGGGTCGTCCTTGACCAGCGGCGGCTTCAGCGACGCAATCGAGCAGATCAAGAGCGAAGCCGCGCAGTGACCCCAGCGGGCTACGGGCAGCGGTACAGCTTCGACGCGATCGGCACAAAGTGGCAGATCGACATCCCGGGAGAGCTGCCCGCAGCGGCCCGCGCCACCGTGTCCCGCGTGATCGAACAGTACGACGCCGTCTATTCCCGTTTCCGCCCCGACTCGCGGATCATGGCCCTCGCCTCCGGCGGCCGCGTCGACCTGCCGCCTTCGGGCGAAGCGCTGGGCAACCTCTACCGGACGCTTCACCGTCTCACGGACGGTGCCATGTCACCGCTGGTGGGCCGGTCGCTGGAGCAGTTGGGGTACGACGCCGGCTACTCTTTCGTGCCGCACGGCACCCCTGTTCCGGCAACGGCCTGGGACGCAACCTTCCAGTGGCACGGATCTACCGTCCGGTCGGAACAACCGGTCACGCTCGATGTCGGGGCAGCAGGCAAGGGTCAGCTCGTTGACCTGGTGTCCGCAGCACTGCGGGACTGTGGTTTCCCGGAGCACACCGTAGATGCCGGCGGGGACATGCTGCACGTCGGTCCCTCAACCCTTCGGGTTGCGCTGGAACACCCGTATACATCGGATTCGGCCATCGGCGTGGTGACTCTTAAGGACCGGGCGCTGTGCGCGTCGGCCTCCAACAGGCGCCGCTGGGCTGACGGCCTGCACCACGTCGTGGATGCCACAACCGGGCAATGCATCGATACAGTTGTTGCTACCTGGGTACTGGCCGACGAGGCGCTTGTCGCGGATGCGCTGGCCACTGCACTCTTCCTTGTCCCGCCCGAAGTGCTGCTGACCGAGTTCGATTTCGACTATGTCCAGGTTCACTCCGAGGGACGCGCGCAATACTCATCATCCCTGGCAGGAGCGTTGTTCTAGATGGTCGGACGGCAGAACTGGCTCACGAAGGTCGACACATTCCTCGGCCGCGCCACCATGTACAGGCTGGTCCTGATCCTCCTGCTGGTCCTCGCCGCGTACGCGTTTGCCCTGTCCGCCGTCGGGCTTCTCGCGTTTACGCCGGCAGAACTTTCCGCAACGCTTGCCACCGCCGTCGTCGCCTCCTGGGGAGGTACGCGCGTGATGGCGATGATGTTCCGAACCCGCCCGCACTACGAGTCGTCACTCATCACCGGCCTGCTGCTCTTTTTCGTGATGTTTCCCTCCGATGAGCCGGCGGGCGTAGGCGGTATTGCACTGGCCGGCCTCATTGCGGCTGCCTCCAAGTACCTGATCGCCCTCCGCGGGCGCCACATCTTCAATCCCGCAGCGTTCGGCGCCGTCGCCGTGACGCTGCTTGGACTCGGCGCCGCAGCGTGGTGGGCTGCGAACCCCGCCATGTTGCCGCTCGTGTTGTTCAGCACCGCCCTGATCCTCTACCGGACCCGGAAGCTCTCAATGGGAACGGTGTTCCTCGTCGTGGCCGTCGGTATTCTGGTGGTCCGTCTTGCGGCCGGCGGCACAGACCCCGCCACCGCCCTGCAATTGGTCCTCACGTCCTATCCCGTGTTCTTCCTGCTCGGCTTCATGCTCACCGAACCGTTGACCCTTCCGCCCAGGCGCTGGCAGCAGCTCCTGGTAGCCGCCGTCGTTGCAGTGGTGCTGGCCCTGCAGATCAACTTCCCGCCGGTGTTCCTCGGGCCGGAGTACGCGCTGCTGATCGGCAACGCCGTGGCGTTCGCCATGGGCCAGCGGCGCCGCATCCGTCTGCGCTACACCGGGTCCCGGCAGCTGACTCCCACCAGCACCGAGGTCTCCTTCGCTCCCGAGACACCGGTACGTTTCGAGCCCGGCCAGTACATGGAGCTCACGCTGCCCCACGCGAGGGCGGACCGCCGTGGACTCCGGCGCATCTTCAGCATCAGTTCCGCGCCCGACGACGGCACCATCCGCTTCGGCCTGCGCCTGTCGGACCCGCCGAGCTCCTTCAAATCGGCACTGTTGAACCTGCGTCCCGGTGCGGCAGTGGATGCCACGTCAGTGGCCGGCGACTTTGTACTGCCCGCCGATCCCTCAGTGCCGCTGCTGTTGTTCGCCGGTGGAATCGGCGTAACGCCGTTCCTGAGCCAGATCCGGGCGGGGGACGGATCCGGGCAGGGCCGCGACATCGTTCTTGTCTACGTGGTCAGCGGACCCGCGGAGCTCGGTTACGTCGACGAGCTTGCTCCGTACCGAGTGATCCTGTTCTGCCCCGGCGAGCCCGGGCCGCTTCCGGACGGCTGGATTCACTACGGCACGGGTTTTCCCACGGCCGAAGAACTGCATTTCCTCGTACCGGACCTGGACCGGCGGAGTGTCTACCTGTCAGGATCCCCGGCGACCCTCGCGCGGGCAAAGCCAGTGATCCGCGATGCCGGTGGGAAGTCCATCCGGACCGATGCCTTCCTCGGCTACTAGGGCTACCGGGAGCACCGCCTCCAGCGTTTCGTTCAGCCAACTTTTCCCTGCTAAGCTTCATAAGTCCCTTTCGGCCACTGGTTCAGTCCAGTGGGCCGTGCCCTCGTAGCTCAGGGGATAGAGCGTCTGCCTCCGGAGCAGAAGGTCGTAGGTTCGAATCCTATCGAGGGCACTTTTTCTTCCACCTGGACGTCGTTGCGTAGTCCGGATGATCAGGACCTTTCACCGTGAACGTAGCGGTGCGCCCACAAGTCCCGCAGTAGCGCCACCTCGGCCAAATGGTGAATCATTTCCCGATTGATGTGCTGGATCAGCGCAGCCATGGGAGCCTCGGCGAACGGACCCTCCGCCGGGCCAACCGGGCGTTCCAGTTCCTCCTGCGACAGCGCAGTGACAGCACCGGACCAGTGCGCATACATACCGTCCAGCTGTTCAAGGGCGTGCTCTGCGTCCCCGGGATACTCGTAGTTTTCATAGCTGACCGGTGCGCCGTCGAAATGCGAAGCCAGCCGCTCGCCCAACACGCCGACCAGCATGTGGCCGAGCCGCCAGGCGATGGTGGTAACCGGGGCCGGCTCGGGTTCCGGATTGGCGAAGTCGATCGTGTAGTCGCCCCGGCCGACCTGGAGCGGCGCAGTGCCTGTGCCCCGCCGACGTACATTCCAGCTTCCGGGTACCGGTTCCCAGAAGTACTCCTCATCACTAAGCCCATCCAGTCTCGGACGCGCCTGGTTCTCCCAGTGCCATTGAAGCTGATCCGTCAGTTCCTTGCGGATGTCCATGTTCCTTCCCTTCTTACCGGCCCCTCTGCGTGGCGCTGATCACACTGTAGGAGCTATTGCGGACAGGAGCTGTCCGCGTCCATAGGTACCGTAGTGGCATGTTGGAAACCTCTGCGAGGCTGCTGCAACTGCTTTCCCTGCTTCAACTTCGGCGGGAGTGGACCGGATCCGCGCTCGCCGAACGGATGTCCGTGACCGAACGCACCGTCCGCAGGGATATCGGCAAGCTGCGCACCCTCGGTTACCCCATCCACGCCTCCCCCGGCATTGCCGGTGGCTACCAGTTGGGCGCGGGCGCGCAGCTGCCTCCGCTGCTCCTCGATGATGATGAAGCCCTCGCCGTCGCCATCGGGCTCAGCGCCGTCACGGCAAGCCCTGTTTCAGGGCTGGGGGAAGCCTCCGTCCGTGCGCTTACAAAGCTGGAACAGGTCCTTCCGGGCAGGCTGCGGCCGAAGTTCGCCGGGCTGCGCACCGCGGTTACCCGGATGGCTGCGGTCAGCACACCGGTGAACCCCGAAGTGCTCACTGCGCTCTCTTCCGCCATCACTGAGCGCCGGGTCGTGGTGTTCCGGTACGCACGGCAGGACGGCGAATCCTCCCGCCGCGTTGTGGAGCCCGTGCGGCTGGTGGACACCGGGCGGCGGTGGTATCTCGTCGCGTGGGACACCGCCAGGCAGGATTGGCGCACCTTCCGCGTGGACCGGTGCCAGAGCGTCCCGTCCCCGCGGGAAAAGTTCGCCGCACGTCCGCTTCCCGCCAAGGATCTTGCCGCTTACGTCCAGAAATCAATCACCCGCTCGCCGTACAGTTACGACATCGTGGTGCGTATCCACGGCCCCCTCGCAGACGTCGGCCAGATGATCCCGCCCAATATCGCCGAACTGGAGGACGACTCCGGAACCACCCTCATGCGCTTCGGGGCAGATTCCCTCGACTGGCCGCTCATGCACGTGGTGGCGTTGGGTTTCGAGTTCGACATCGTTGCACCCCAGGAACTCCGGGAGCACGCCGTGGCGGCTGCCGAGCGGCTGACCCGGGCAGCAGGCGAAGGATTCAGGAGCGACTGAAAAGCGCGGCCGCGCGGGTGACCCTCGTCAGCCATTCCGTTCCCGCCGTGGCCGTCCCGGTCGACGACCACCAACTCTGCCGCAGGCCAGGCCTTCGCGAGGTCCCAGGCGGTTGACAGCGGTGAGCTGCCATCCAGGCGGCCGGTGATCCAGGCGATTTCAGCGGCCGACGTCGTCGTAACCGCTGCAAGGCTGAGTTCCGAGACCCGATCCGGGCCCACCATGGACGTAGAGCGCGGCCTTTCCGGACGGGTTGCCGGACGCCTCCCAGTAGATTTCGTTTCCGTCCCCGACTGGTAGCATTCCGGAGCCGAGGGGCTCGTCGGAGATGAACATCCGTCAAGCCTACGCACCGGGCCGGCCGCGCCGAGTAAACTTGCAGGTAATCATGTCGCTGACAATCTCTTACCCTGCCCAGCTCCCTGTCTCGGAACGCCGGGCGGACATCATGGCTGCCATCGCAGCGAACCAGGTCACCATCATCGCCGGCGAAACCGGCTCGGGGAAAACTACGCAGATTCCCAAGATGTGCCTGGAGCTGGGGCTTGCCCAATCCGGGATGATCGGCCATACGCAGCCTCGACGCCTCGCAGCGCGCACGGTCGCCGAGCGCATTGCCGAGGAACTGGACGTCAAACTTGGTGAAGAGGTTGGATACCAGGTCCGGTTCACCGGGGAGGTGGGCCGAAGCACCCGCATCAAACTAATGACGGACGGCATCCTGCTCGCCGAAATCCAGCACGACAAGCTGCTCAAGAAGTACAGCACCATCATCATCGACGAGGCCCATGAGCGCAGCCTCAACATTGACTTCATCCTCGGCTACCTCAAGCGCATCCTGCCCAAACGCCCGGACCTGAAGCTGATCATCACCTCCGCCACCATCGATCCGGAGCGCTTCGCCAGCCACTTCGCTGCGGATGAAGCGGCACCCGAGAAGAAGCCTGCGCCCATCATCGAGGTTTCGGGGCGCACCTACCCGGTCGAGATCCGGTACCGTCCGCTGAGCCAGCCAGCCGGCGACACCGAGTCCGATTCAGACGACGAGCTTGAGGAAGACCGCGATCCCCTCGACGCGGTGTGCGACGCGGTTGACGAACTCGCGGGCGAAGCAACCGGAGACATCCTCGTCTTCTTCTCCGGCGAGCGCGAGATCCGTGATGCCGCCGACGCACTCCGCTCGCGCGTGCAGGTGAACCCCCGCCTGCGCGGGACCGAGATCCTGCCTCTCTTTGCCAGGCTGTCGCTGCAGGAACAGCACCGGGTCTTCAATCCGGGTGGGCCGGGCAGGCGCATCATCCTGGCAACGAACGTCGCCGAAACTTCCCTGACCGTCCCGGGAATCAAGTACGTCATTGACACCGGCACCGCCCGAATCTCCCGGTACTCGCACCGCACGAAGGTGCAGCGGCTTCCCATCGAACGCGTGTCGCAGGCCTCGGCGAACCAGCGGTCGGGTCGCTGCGGCCGTGTGTCCGATGGCATCGCCATCCGCCTTTACTCCGAGGAAGACTTCGAGTCCCGACGGCCGTTCACGGATCCGGAGATCCTGCGGACAAACCTTGCGGCCGTGATTCTCCAGATGACGGCAATGGGTGTGACGCGCGGCCCGAAGGATGTCGCCGCCTTCCCCTTCGTCGAGCCTCCCGATTCAAAGGCCATCAACGACGGCGTCACGCTACTCCGTGAACTTGGCGCGGTGACGGCCGACGGCGGTATCTCCCCGGTGGGCCGGCAACTGGCCCAACTGCCGGTGGATCCGCGCCTTGGACGCATGATCGTGGAAGCCGGGCGCCGCGGCTGCGCCAAGGAGGTCATGGTTCTGGCGGCGGCCCTCACCATTCAGGATCCCAGGGAACGTCCACAGCCGGATCAGGCGGCAAAGCTTCAGAGCGCAACGGAGAAGCACCGCAGGTTCGCGGACGAGAATTCGGACTTCACCGGCTACCTGAACCTCTGGCGGTACCTGCAGGACCAGCAGAAGGAACTGTCCTCCACACAGTTCCGCAAGCTGTGCCGCAATGAATTCATCAATTACCTGCGGGTGCGCGAATGGCAGGACCTTTTCGCCCAGCTGCGCCAGCTCGCCAAGCCGCTCGGCATTACCCTGTCTCCGGCCGAGGTGGATCCGGTGGCGCAGCATGATGCCGTCCACATCAGCCTGCTGTCCGGTCTGCTCAGCCACATCGGTCTGTATGACCAGCGGAAGCGCGAGTACGCCGGTGCCCGCGGCACCCGGTTTGCGGTCTTCCCCGGCAGCGCACTGTTCAAGAAGAACCCCGACTGGGTGATGGCAGCGGAACTGGTCGAAACATCCCGGCTGTGGGCTCGGGTAGTCGCCAAATTCGATCCGCTTTGGGCTGAGGAAGTCGCACCGGACCTGGTGAAGCGCAGCTACAGCGAACCGCATTGGTCGCGCAAGATGGGCTCGGTGATGGCCTACGAGAAGGTCACTCTCTACGGCGTGCCGATAGTTCCGCAGCGGCGCATCAACTACGGCCGCATCGACAGGGAACTCGCTCGCGAACTCTTCATCCGGCATGCGCTGGTTGAGGGCGACTGGCGCACCCATCACAAGTTCTTCCACCGCAACAAGGCTCGGATTGCGGAGATCGAAGAGATGGAAAACCGCATGCGCCGCCGCGACCTCATGGTCGATGACGAAACGCTGTTCGAGTTCTACGACGCACGCGTCGGCAAGGATGTGGTGTCCGAGCGCCATTTCGACAAGTGGTGGAAGCAGGCCCGCCAGGACAGCCCTGAGCTGCTGGACTTCAAGCCCGAGGAACTTCTCAGCCGCGACGCAGATCTCGACGAGACCGCCTTCCCGAAGACGTGGGGCCAGCAGGGATTCGAGCTGCCGCTGACCTACGAGTTCTCTCCCAACGTTCCCGGTGCCTCGGACGGCGTCACTGTGCAGGTCCCGATCCTGTTCCTGAACCAGCTGGACCCGGCACCGTTCCACTGGCAGATTCCCGGGCTGCGCGTGGAGCTCGTGACCGCGCTGATCAAGTCCCTGCCCAAGCAGGTCCGCAAGAACTTCATTCCCGCTCCGGACGTCGCCCGGTCCGCCGTCGACGGACTCCATGCTGACTTCGACCCTGCCAGGGACGAGCTTGAGGCGTCGCTGGAACTGACCCTGCGCAGGCTGAAGGGACACGTTATCCCGCCGGGTTCGTGGAACCGGGATACGCTGCCGCCGCACCTGTTGATGACCTTTCAGGTGGTCGATGCGAACGGCCGCATCCTCGATGAGGACAAGGACTTGCCCGCGCTTCAGGACAGGCTCGCCCCGCAGACCAGGCGCGCGATAGCCGAGTCGCTGGGGGCAACGCCGGGGTCCGTGCAGCAAACGCATAAGGCGCCGCGCCGGAAGCAGCAGGTGCCGCCGCCGTCGTCGTCGGACGCCGGCCCCGGCATCAAAGAGATCAGCGGCGCAACAGCGTGGACGTTCGGTGCGGTCCCGCGGGAGGTGTCCCGGATCGTCGGCGGGCACCGGGTAACCGGGTATCCCGCGCTCGTTGATGAGCAGACCGCCGTCGGGCTCAGGGTCTTCCCCAATGCGGCCGAGCAGACAGCGGCGATGCGCACAGGTGTCATCAGGCTCCTCGCGCTGCGCGTCCCGAGTCCCGCCCGGTATGTCCTGGAGCATTTGAGCAACTCCGAGAAACTCACCTTCAGCCAGAATCCGCACGGCAGCGTCAGTGCGCTGATCGAAGACTGCTCGATAGCAGCGATCGACAAGCTCACGCCCGAGGAGCTGCCGTGGGCTGTCGAGGAGTTCGATGCGCTTTACGAGAACGTCCGGGCCGACCTCATCGACACGGTCTTCACCGTGACCGCAACGGTCGAGAAGATCCTCGCCAGCGCCCGCAGAATCGAGAAGCGGCTGAAGGGTTCCACGAGCCTGGCCCTCATCACTGCCCTGAACGATGTGAAGAGCCAGCTCGAGCAGCTCGTTTTTCCGGGTTTTGTAGCCACTACGGGTTATGCCCAGCTGGCCCATCTCCCCCGGTACCTCGCGGGTATCGAGAAGAGGCTGGAGAAACTTGAGACCAATGTTCAGCGCGATGCCTTGAGTACGGCGATTGTGCAGCGCCTCGAAGACGAGTACGACGACGCCGTGGCGGCCGTCGCTCCACACGGACGCCGGGTGCCGCCCTCGCTGGGACGGGTCCGCTGGATGCTTGAGGAACTGCGGATCAGCCTGTTCGCCCAGGAGTTGGGAACCGCCCACTCGGTATCCGAGAAGCGCATTCGCGCCGCCCTCGGGGAAGCTCTCGCCGCCTAGGCAGCAGGAACATTCTCGGCATACCCGGCGTCGCGCAGCGCAGCCCGGAGCCGTTCCGCGTTCTCGTCGAGCTTTGCCGGATCGGGATCGGGGTCAACGTTGTGCACGTCGAAGTCAGCAGCGCTCTGCGTCGGCCAGATGTGGACATGCACGTGGGGGATCTCGTACCCCTCAACGAGCACACCGATGCGTTTGGCGTTGAATTCCGACTCCTGCACCTTGGCGATCTTCTGCGCGACGTCCATGACCTTGCCGAGCAGGTCCGGTTCGAGGTCCACCCAGTGCGCCACCTCACGGCGGGGAACAACCATGAGGTGACCGTCGGTGATGGGCTGGATGGTCAGGAATGCCACAACGTCCTCGTCCTTCCAGACGAAGCGGCCGGGGATTTCACCTTCGATGATCCGGGTGAACAGCGTGCTCATGAGTCCTCCTTCAGGGTGCTGGCGTCAAGAACGAACCGGTACTTCACATCTCCCGCAACCATGCGGTCGTAGGCCGTATTGAGCTGGTCGGCTGTGACAAGCTCAATATCCGACACCACTGAATGCTGCGCGCAGAAGTCGAGCATCTCCTGGGTTTCGGCTATACCGCCGATGAGCGAGCCGGCGTAGGTGCGCCGCTTGCGGATCAGCAGTCCGGGGTCAACGGCCGGCATCGGGTCTGCGGGCAGACCGAGCTGGAACAGGGCTCCGTCGAGCCTGAGTGTGCGGATCAGCTGGTTGAGGTCATGCGGCGCTGCAACCGTATCGATCACCACATCCAGCGTGGTCGCGACGGCCTCCATGGCCTTCGAATCCCTGGAGATGACAACGTGGTCGGCTCCAAGCTCCCGCGCGGCATCCACCTTGCCGGACGAGGTGGTGAATACCGTTACCTCTGCGCCCATGGCCTTGGCAATCTTCACCGCCATGTGGCCCAGTCCGCCCAGTCCGACGACGCCGACAGCGTCCCCTTTCTCGACGCCGAAATGGTTCAGCGGCGAGAAGGTGGTGATGCCGGCACAGAGAAGCGGCGCGGCGGCGGCCGGGTCCATGTTTTCGGGTATCCGGAGAACGTATCCTTCGTTGACCACGATGGAAGTCGAATAGCCGCCCTGCGTGATTTGGCCGTCGTTCCTGCGGTCCGGAGTGCCGTAGGTGCCGGTCATCCCTTTCTCGCAGTATTGCTCCAGGCCGTCCGCGCAGCTCTCGCATTCCCGGCAGGAGTCCACCATGCAGCCGACTCCCACCCGGTCGCCGACGGCGAACGACTCCACGGAAACCCCCACCCGGGTCACCCGGCCGACGATCTCATGGCCGGGCACCAGCGGATAACGGGCAGCGCCCCACTCACTCCGCGTGGCGTGGACATCCGAGTGGCACAGTCCGCAGAATTCGACGGCTATTTCGACGTCGTCGTGGTTCGGTTCCCGGCGCTCAACGGTGGTGCGGCCCAACCCGCTGGACGCCGACGTAGCGGCGTAGGCGTATGCAGTGGTCATACCGGTTACTCTCTCACAACGAAGTTCGGCGGGCCGAGCAGGGCCCGCTGCCCCGTCAGGGACCGGTGGCCACCGGCAGATCAGCGCGCTGGGACCACTGGGACCACGATCCCGGATACAGCGCCGCCGCGAACCCGGCAACCTCGAGGGCGGCGATCTCGTGCGCCGCGGTGATCCCCGATCCGCAGTACACCGCGACGTCGACCGTGTCCGTGATGCCCAGCGCGGCAAACCGTCGGTGCAGCTCCGCTGACGGAAGGAAGGTCTTCTGCGGTGTGAGATTCCCCGACGTGGGAGCACTGCATGCCCCCGGGATATGCCCGGCCTTCGGGTCAACCGGCTCGATCTCGCCACGGAAACGTTCCGGTGCCCGGGCGTCGAGCAGGACACCGTGCTGCGTCAGGGCCGGAACGTCATCGACTTTGAGGACGGGCATGTGGCCGGAGCTCAGGGTGACATCACCGAGGCAGTGCTGCTCCTCCCCTCGCTCGGTCTCAAAACCGGCTGCCTGCCATGCACTCAATCCGCCGTCGAGCAGATAGACACGGGTCAGGCCCGCATCCCGTAGCAACCACCAGAGCCGGGCCGCCGCCAGGTTGCCCGTGTCGTCATACGCAACAATCACATCGCCGTCGTTGATGCCCCATTGACGGGCCGCTTCCTCGAACGCTTCCGGTTCCGGCAACGGGTGGCGTCCTTCCGCCGCGGATGGGCCTGAACACAGTTGCCTTTCAAGGTCGACGTAGACTGCGCCTGGGATATGAGCTGATCGGTACTGCTCGTGGCCGTGGGGATCACCCAACGCCCAGCGAACATCCAGCAGGACGGTCTGCTGACCGGAGGTCATCCGGTTCCGCAGCGCCTGCACGTCCATCAGAGTCTCCATGAAGATCTCCTTATGAAAGTGTGACCGGTGGCACACCGGCCAGGTGTGAGCCCAGTTCACCACAGCTCCGCTCCTCGCTCCAAGCCCGTCGCGTCGGGATGTATTTACTGCTCTGGCCCTCCCACCCGTCAGGGGGTACAAAAGGGTAATGACAGCTACTCTGGTGCTCGGTCCGATGCTCCGGTATGTCGATGAAACTTCGGCCTCGGTTTGGGTGGAGACCAGCGCAGCGTGCACCGTCGTCGTGCGCGCCGACGGCAGTGAATGGTCCGCCCCCACGTTTGCCGTCCATGATCATCACTACGCGCTGGTGGAGGCGTCGGACCTCCCCCCGGGTGCGACCGTGCAGTACACCGTTGAGATCGACGGTGAAAGTGTCTGGCCGGAGCCCGGCTCATCTTTCCCTGCCCCGTCCATCCGCACGCTCCATCCCGACAGACGGCTGCGGCTCGCGTTCGGCTCCTGCCGAACGAGCGTCCCCCACGACCGCATGGGCAACGCTACCCACGGCGTCGATGCGCTGCGTGCCTACGCGCTCGACCTTGCGGACAACCACGACGACGACGCCCGTCCCGACCTTGTCGCCTTCCTCGGCGACCAGGTGTACGCCGACGCAACGAGCAGCGAGATGCAGGACTTCATCAAATCGCGCCGGTCGATCCATGAGCTACCCGGGGAGGAACTGCAGGACTACGAGGAGTACGCCCATCTGTACAGGCTCGCCTGGTCCGACGAGGCGAACCGCTGGCTGCTCTCCACCCTTCCCAGCGCCATGATCTTCGACGATCACGACATCCGGGATGACTGGAACGCATCACTTTCCTGGCGGGAACAGATGCATGCAACCACCTGGTGGCATGACCGAATCGTCGCTGGGCTCTCGTCCTATTGGGTATACCAGCATCTCGGGAACCTCTCTCCGGCGGCCCGCGCAGAGGACATTCTGTGGCGCAGGATAACTTCCCACGCAGGTCCTAAGGAACTGGATCTCACCGCCGAGCTCGACGCATTCGCCGAACGGGCGGATTCTGACCCCCTCAGCTACCGCTGGAGCTACTCTCGGGACATCGGCGATGTACGGATCATCACCGTCGATTCACGTGCCGCGCGGGTCCTTGATCCGGGTCAGCGCTCCATCCTGGACGAGGTTGAACTCAAATGGCTGGATGAGCACTTTCAGGGCGGCATGAGGCATCTGCTGATTGCGACCTCGCTTCCCTTCCTCCTCCCCCGCGGCCTGCACTATATCGAGGCGTGGGACGAGGCTCTAGCGGAGGGCGCCTGGGGAAAACGGGGTTCGAGGATCGGCGAGGGCCTTCGGCAGCTTCTCGACCTTGAGCACTGGAGCGCGTTCCAGCGCAGCTTCCGGTCGGTTGCGCACCTTGCTATTGAGGTGGCCGACGGTAAGCGCGGACCCGCTCCGCAGACCGTGACGTTCCTTTCCGGAGACGTTCACTTCTCATACATTGCTGAGATCGACCGCCCGTCCGGCAGCCGCATTCTTCAGTTCGTCTGTTCACCCATCCGCAATCCGCTCCCGCGCGCCCTGCGGTTTGCCACGGTGGTCATGTCCTACAGCGTCGCCAGCCCGATCGGTTCCCTGGTGGCGCGCTCGGCGAAGGTCCCGAAACCGCCGTTCTCCTGGACGAACATCAAGGGGCCGTGGTTCGACAACAACCTTGCGGTACTCGAAGACAGCGATGACGGGTTGAAACTGCGGTGGGCAACCGGCGTGACCGACGGCGGCCCGGACACCCCCCGGCTGAAGGAAGTGGCGAGCTATACCGTCACCCCCGAAGGACGTCGCGTCAAAGGGTGACGCTCTGGCCGGGGGCCAGGTGCTCGAAGTCCGTTCCATAGTGCTTCCCCAGTCGGGAAACATGGCCCTCGACCATTTTCAGACCGGTCTCGTTCAGCAGCGCGTCATGAATCTGGTGCGCCCGCGGTGCCCGAACCGACGTGACGAAATCGATCACCTCGGCGGTCTTCGACCATGGCGCGTGCACCGGCACGAGCAGGGTATGCACCTGGACCCCATGCGGGACTATGAACGAGTCGCCCGGATGGTAGAGGGCGCCGTCGATCAGGTATCCGATGTTCTTTACGACCGGGATGTGCGGATGAATGAGGGCGTGCTGCCCGCCGAAAGTTCTGACGTCGAACCCTGCGATGGTGTAGTGCCCCTCAGGTTCCAGAGCATGGACGCGGCCGGCGGCGCCGTCGTCGTCGTCGTCTGAAAGTTCCTCCCCCAGCTGGGTGGCGACGCCCTGCGGGGCATAGACCTCCAACCGGGAATCAGCACGGACGGCAGCTGCAATCCTTGTCTTGTCAAAGTGGTCGGCGTGCTCATGGGTGATGAGAATCGCCGCCGCCCCGGAAACGGCCTCTTCGACCTCGGAGAAGTTCCCGGGGTCCAGAACGATTCGGGTCCCGTCCTTCTCAAGGCGGACGCACGCATGGGTGAACTTCGTCAGCAACATTCGCCCAGACTATCCGGCGTTCGACCCCTCTGTCTGCGGGCGCCACCCAACCGGCGCAGTGGGCGCAGCGTGCGCCGGTGCTACCCTTGACGCGGGTCAAATTGAGTACATGGGAGGTGACCAGCCGGGCATGTCATCGGAGGCAGAACAGCCGGTCCGCAAGGGGTCGGAACAGCGGGTGACCAGGCAGCGCCGGGCGGTCAGCGCCACCCTCGATGACCTGGACGACTTCGTGAGCACGCAGGAGCTGTACCGCAAGCTTCACGAACGGGGCGAGTCGGTCTCGCTGGCCACCGCGTATCGAATCCTGCAGTCAATGGCCGACGACGGCCTCGTGGACGTTCTGCGAAACGGCGAGGGCGAAGCTGTCTACCGCCGGTGCGCCGTCGAACACCACCACCACCACCTGCTGTGCCGCAAGTGCGGACGGGCTGTTGAGATTGAGGCGCCTGCGGTCGAGCAGTGGGCTGCACGTATGGCGCAGGAGCACGGATACACCGACGTAGCACATACAGTCGAGATTTACGGCCTGTGCCCGGAGTGCACCTCCGCGAAGAACTAGGCCTGCTGCACCGCGCGGAGCTCGGACGTGATGGCCTTCTTGGAACGGTGCCAACTGATGGCCCTGCACACCAGGTAGATCACGAAGGAAATGGTGGTCACATAGGGGCTGATCGGTATCCGCCCACCCAGCGCCAGCAGGATGCCGCCCACAACCGACGTACAGGCGAACACGACGCTGAGCAGCACCACCAGCCGTGGTGATGAGCTGACCTTCAGCGCCGCCGCCGCGGGTGTGATGAGCAGAGCAAGCACCAGCAGCGCGCCCACCACCTGGATGGACAGCGCCACCGAAACTCCCAGCAGGAACATGAACGTCAGGGACAGCCCGCGCACCGGCACGCCCCGCGCCTCGGCCAGCTCCGGGTCTACGCTGGCAAACGTGAGTGGGCGCCAGATGGCCCCGAGGGCAACCATGACGACGACGGCGCAGCCGGCCAGGAGCGTCAGCTGCACCTGGTCAACGGAGACGATCTGCCCGGTAAGCAGACCGAACTTGTTCGCCGCCCTACCCTCATAGAGCGCCAGAAACAGAATTCCCAGGCCCAGCCCGAACGGCATGATGACGCCGATGATCGAATTGCGGTCCCGGGCGCGGATGCCCATCAGTCCGAGCAGAAGAGCAGCTATCACCGATCCGGTCAGCGAGCCGAACACCACGTTAGCGCCGATCAGCAGGGCAAAGGCGGCACCGGCGAAGGAGAGTTCGGCGATCCCATGAACAGCGAAGGCCAGGTCCCGCATCATCACGAAGGTGCCGATCAGCCCACCCAGTAGACCCAGCACAGCACCGGCCCAGATCGAGTTCTGCACCAGTGGGAGCAGCTCGGCGTAGTTGTCGAACGTGAAAATCGCCCGGAATATCTCTTCAAAGGTCACGGCAGCGCTACCTCTGCATGGTGGTGGTGTGTGGTGGCATCCGGCAGGCCCACCACGGCAATGCGGCCGTTGTTATGCATGACGTCCACTCTGCTGTCGTAAAGATCGGACAGAACTTCACTGGTCATTACATCCTGCGGCCGGCCGACCCGGAACCGTCCGCCCGCGAGGTAAAGGACACGGTCAACGTAATCGATGATGGGATTGATCTCATGCGTCACGAAAACCACTGCGGTGTTGTGGTGGCGACACTGATCGTTGATGAGCTTGCTCACCGCCTGCTGGTGGTGAAGGTCGAGCGAGAGCAGCGGTTCGTCGCAGAGCAGCACCTGCGGATCGGTGGCGAGGGCCTGGGCAGCGCGCAGCCGCTGCTGTTCCCCGCCGGACAACCGTCCGACCGGCGCGTCCGCGTACGACGACGCCCCCACCTTCTCAAGGAGTGCATCCACCGTGCGCCGGTAGCTTCCCCCGCCCCGGCGAAAACCCCAACGGTGTCCGTCGACCCCGAGTCCGACCAGGTCACGTGCGCGCAACGGGGTTTCGGCCGCGAAGGACTTCTGTTGCGGGATGTAACCGAAAGCGCGGCTCCCGCGGTGCAGCGCGTGACCGTTGACCGTAGCTGTACCCGAGTCCAGCTCCTGCAGGCCAAGGAGTACTCTCAGCAGGCTCGTTTTGCCCGAACCGTTGGGGCCGAGAACGGCAAGGAACTCCCCCGGACGGATGTCCAGGTCCAGATCGTGCCAGAGCGTTCGGCGGCCAAACGAAAGGGACGCCGAGCGCAGGCTCGCCACCGGGTCAGTGGCAGCACCGTCGTCGGCCACGCGGCCTCCTAGCTGCAGAGTTGGGAGTGTCTTGGCCAATTCTGTCAGGACTTAAGAGCTTCGGCGACGTTGTCGACGTTGGTGGTCATCCAGGAGATGTAGTCTGCGCCTTCGGGAAGGGTCTCGGTGAAGTTGACCACCGGCACTGAGGCCGATTCGGCGGTGCTGCGGACGGCCTGGGTCTGCGGGCCTTCGGTCTGTTCGTTGTATGCGAGGAAGGCGACGGAGCCGCTCTTCATGAGTCCCTGCATCTCGTTCAATGCGGCAACGGGCACATCCGCGTCCTCTTCGATGGCCTCCATGTAATCAGCGGGGGTGACGTCCTCAAGGCCGACAGCTTCCAGCAGGTAGGCGGGAACAGGCTCGGTGGCCGCAACGGGCTTTCCGTCAGCGTCGGGGGCCAGCGCCTCAGCTCGGTCCTGCAGCCCGGCAATCTGCTCCGCGAAAGAGGCGGCGTTACTCTCGTAGGTATCCGCGTTGTCCGGATCGAGCGCCGACAGCTTTTCTCCTACTGCGCCTGCGAGATCTGCCATGGCGTCCAGATTGTACCAGACGTGCTCATTGAAATCACCGTGAGCGTGCTCGTCCTCGGCGCTGGCCTCCTCTTCTGAGTGGGCCTCCTCTTCTGAGTGGGCCTCCTCTTCTGAGTGGGCCTCCTCTTCTGAGTGCGCCTCTTCCTCGGCGGCTACGCCGGCGATTTCGACGGCGGTGAGGATGTATTCGTGGTTCATCTCCACTGAGTCGGCGAGGGTGTGCAGGAAGGGATCGTAACCGCCGCCGTTCTCCACCAGAAGGTCCGCCTTGGACACAGCGAGCTTGTCCTGCACTGTGGCCTCGTAGGAATGGGGATCCTGGCTCAGGCTATTGACGATTGCCGTCACTTCCACGTGCTCACCGCCCACGGACTCGACGATGTCGCCGTAGACGTTCGTAGAGGTCACGACCTGCAGCGCACCTGATTCTGATGTCTGTCCGGAGCCTTCGGCGTCCTGTCCGCAGCCGGTGAGGGCGAATGGAAGAAGAGCTGAAGCGGTGAGCGCCGCCGTCGTTCGCGCGTAGATGCTGCGCATGATTGTCCTCTACTTTTTCTCAGAGAGTATGGGGCCCTCGACGGGCTCATCCAACTCTAACCTAAACGTGAATCATTCGCATTTCGTTTGGAGTCGGATGAGCCCGGAAATGCGAAGATGAAGCCGTGTCGAATTACACCGCGCGTTGGTGCCCAGGCCCGTGACCGCGATTGCCTTACTCTTTGTGTCGGCGTGTGCAACGTACCTGCTCAACGCCTGTTTCGGTGTGGCGGTGCGGACGGGGCTGGTCGATTCGAGTGGATTCCGCTGGTTTCATCACGGATTTTATGTCGTCACGTTCGGCCTGGCACTGATTGCCGCGAGTTCGCTGTGGTGGAGCCGCAGCCCGGCCGGTTGGTACCTGATTCCCGCACTGGTGGCCCTGGCCGCCCTCCCCTACATCGGGTCAGCACGACGCCATCCCTACCGGCATGCCTGCGCGGCGATGGTTCCGTTGCCGTTCTATATCCTGAGCGTAATGGCGGCACTTGCCCCCTGATCCGCACACCCTAGGACACCAGTGGAATTCCTTGACGTCATCTTCAATCGCAAGACCACCAACGGTCCGTTCCTCCCCGATCCGGTAAGTCAGGACCACCAAAAGCTGCTGATGCAGGTGGCCGGCGCCGCACCCTCCCAGCTGAACAGCCAACCGTGGCGCTTCGTCATCGTCGAGGATCGGGACGCTATTGGGCGGATCGCGGCCATAAGCGGCGAGAGCATGACCCAGGTCATGGCTGAGGGAACGTTCTTTGAGCGCTATAAACGCTATTTTCGCTTCAGCGAGGCCGAAATGGACGAGCGGCGGGACGGCATGCTCTTCGACCAGCTCCCCGCGGTGCTTCGCCTCTTCACCAGGAAGGTCTTCACTCCGTCGGGGCAGACCCTGATGAACAAGCTTCGGGTGCCGCAAACCCTCGGTGAGGAAAACCGGAAACTCGTGGCGGGCTCGCCACTGTTGCTGGGCGTCATGCTGGACAGGAGCGAATACCGCCCCGGCGAACTGTCCGGTTTCTACTCGGTGTTCAGCATGGGTGCCGCGATGGAAAATCTGTGGCTCACCACCGTGGAGCTGGGGATGGGCATCCAGTTTGTCTCCTTCCCCATGGAGGTCCCAGCGAACTGGAGGAGGGTCGAATCGATTCTCGGGATACCGGACGGGTTGGAGCTGATGGCGGTGTACCGGCTGGGCTACCTCCCCGAAAGGCAGCGGCGCCCAGCCATCGACTGGTCAAGCCGGCAGCGGAAGCGCCCTTCCCAATATGTGTTCCGGGACACCTGCGCCACGCCGCAGCAAGGCTGGGACTGACGCTCGGCAGCGACAGCGGGGACCCTGTCATGAGTCAGGATCCCGCTGTCGAACCTTTGGCTAGCGCGCTTCCCTGGTTCCCAGGTGCACGCCCTGCTGGAGAAACTCGCCGGTTCTCCGAAGTCCCTGGTTCTGGGTGGCGTCACGGATCTCCCCGATCAGCTGCTCGATGACGTCCTCCAGGAAAAGCACGCCCCGCGCATGTCCGTCGTGGGTCATCACGCGAGCCAGGTGTGAGCCGGTGCGCTGCATGATCGCCAGCGCGTCCTCGATTTCGTCGTCCACGCTCAGGTTTGCGAGGGCGCGGACCTTGTTCTCCGTGATCGGCCGCGAGTAGGCCGCTTCCGGCATGGACATGACGTCCTTGAGATGCATGTACCCGGTGAGGTTGTTGTGCTGGTCGACCAGCACAAAACGGGAAAAACCGGTGCGTCCGACTGCCTTCTCAAACTCCTCGGGCGTGGAGTCGGTGCTGAGCGTGACGAGTTCATCCAGCGGAACCATCACGGTTCCGGCCGTCTGCCCCGAAAACTCAAGCGCACTGCTGATCAACCCGGCGTCGTCGTCCACCAGCCCATGCCTCGTGGACTCCTGCACGATGGACTGCACCTCCTCCAGCGTGAAGGACGAAGTCACCTCATCCTTGGGCTCGATGCGCATGGCGCGAAGGATGTGGTTGGCCGTCCAGTTCAGGCTTGAGATGACAGGGTGCACTACGCGCGCCACCATCACGAGCGGCGGCGCGAGGAACAGCGCAGCCTTGTCTGCCACCGAGACCGAGATGTTCTTCGGCACCATTTCGCCGAAGGTGACGTGGAGGAAAGTCACCAGCGCCAGTGCGATACCGAAAGCTATACCGTCCGCCAGGGCGCCCGGGAGCCCGATCGCTTCGAGCGGAACCACCATCAGGTGGTGAATAGCGGGCTCAGCCACCTGAAGGATCAGCAGGGAACATACGGTGATACCCAGCTGCGCACAGGCGAGCATGAGGGAGACGTGCTCCATCGCCCAGAGCGTGGTTCGCGCGCGTTTCGAACCTTCTTCGGCAAGTGGCTCAATCTGGCTCCTGCGTGCGCTCATGACTGCGAACTCCGCACCAACGAAGAACGCATTGGCAATCAGGAGAATGACCAGCCACAGTATTCCTGCCCAGTCGCTCATCGTGTACCCCCTACGGCACGCGTGCCTGGATCGGACTGTTCGGCATCTTCGGGCACGATCGGGATGAAGCTGATGCGGTCGATCCGGCGTCCGTCCATGCGTTCCACTTCGAGGATGCCGCCCGTCACCTCCACCCGGTCGCCGATCTCGGCGATCCGGCCGAGGACGGACATCATGAATCCGCCGACCGTCTCATAGCCGGGTTCGTCAGGAACTACCAGGTGCGGGACCTGGTCGCTGACCTCGTCGGGACGCATGATGCCGGGGAAGAACCAGTTACCGGCCGCGCTTTGCAGGACGCCAGCCTTCAGTTTGTCGTGTTCGTCGGCAACCTCGCCGACGATCTCCTCGACCAGATCTTCGAGCGTTACAACACCGGCCGTGCCCCCGTACTCGTCAAGTACCACCGCGAGCTGCAGGTTCGCCTCCCGGAGTTCGCTCAGCAGGGAGTCCAGATGGACGGTCTCGGGAATGCGCAGTACGTCGGTCATGATCGTCCCGGCCGGTAGCTCGGCTCGCTTCGGCCGGGGCACGGCCACGGCTTTCTTGACGTGCACAACGCCCCGGATGTCATCCGGAGACTCTCCGATGAGCGGGAACCTGGAGTATCCGGTGCTTCGTGCCAGATCGACGACGTCGGCCACCGTCTGATCGGACTCGATCGTGGCCATTCGAATTCGCGGCGTCATGACATCAGCAGCGGTGCGCTGCGAAAAACTGAAAGTTCGGGCGAGGAAGTTCGCGGTGCCCTGGTCGAGGGTTCCCAGTTCGGCTGACCGCCGCACCAGTGACGACAGTTCGGAGGGTGTTCGCGCTCCGGAGATTTCTTCCTTCGCTTCCAGGCCGAACAGATGCAGGACACGATTGGAAAAACCGTTCAGGACAACGATCGCGGGCTTGAAGATCGCGGTGAAGATGAGTTGCGGGCGGGCAAGTGCCCGCCCGACCCTGAAGGGCAGGGCTATTGCCATGTTCTTGGGCACCAGCTCACCGATCAGCATCGAGAGCAGGGTCGCCAACACCATGGCGAGGATGAGGGAGATCGAGGCGCGCGCAGTCTCCGGGACGCCGACGGCGCCCAGAGGCGTCTCAAGCAGTCGTCCAACCGACGGTTCCATGACATAACCGGTGAGCAGCGTTGTCAGGGTGATCCCCAGCTGGCAGCTGGAGAGTTGCGTGGAGAGCGACTTGAGGCATCGAAGCACTGGCTCCGCCCGCTTGTCACCTGAGTCCACCGCCCGCTGAACATAGGTTTGATCGAGCGCAACAAGCGCGAACTCAACGGCGACGAAGAAGCCGGTGCCGAGGATCAGCAGCAGGCCCACAACAAGGTATAACCATTCCATTACCGGGTCACCGCCGAGGGCAGCACAGGTGCGCCGGTTCCAACCGGCGCACCGGGTTTCGGAGGTTCCGCCGGTTGGGAGGGCTCGTCCGGTTGGGAAGGCTCCGGAGGCGCCGCATTACCGGAGACAAGGTCTCCGGTATGTCCGGCGTCCGGACACGCAGTGGCGACCGAGGACGGTCCGCCTACTGCTGAACGGACGGAAGCGGATGGGTGATGGGCATGTGAACGGGGATTGCCGGCACTGGATGGCTGCGCTGCACATCGGATCGATGCTGCCTGTCGCTGCGTGCGCGCCATGGGCCGGCCCCTAGAGGAACTGTCCATAAGGTTTCCAGTTTACAGCAACGGCACCGACCCTGCCGCGAAGGCCTCCCCGCCGACGTCGCCCTACCAGCTCTGCTGGAGCGGGCGGCCTTCGTCATAGCCGGCTGCCGACTGCACGCCGACGATCGCCCGATCGCGGAACTCCGCGAGCGACCGCGCTCCTGCATAGGTCATTGAACTGCGCACACCCGCCGTGATCATGTCCAGGAGGTCCTCAACGCCGGGGCGGGCGGGGTCGAGGTACATGGTGGAGGTCGAGATGCCTTCCTCGTACAGTCCCTTGCGGGCCCGGGCGAATACATCGTCCCGCTGTGTCCGGTTCTGGACCGCACGGGCGGAGGCCATGCCGAAGCTCTCCTTGTACTGGCGTCCCTGGCTGTCGGTCTGCAGGTCTCCGGGGCTCTCGTACGTGCCGGCGAACCAGGATCCGATCATCACCTGACTGGCACCGGCCGCCAGTGCGAGTGCCACGTCCCGCGGGTACCGGACACCGCCGTCCGCCCAGACATGGGCGCCGAGTTCCGCAGCGGCCTGCGAGCACTCGTAGACTGCAGAGAACTGCGGCCGGCCTACCGCCGTCATCATCCGGGTGGTGCACATGGCGCCGGGGCCCACGCCGACCTTGATGATCGAGGCTCCCGCCTCCACGAGGTCGCGCACGCCGTCGGCGCTCACTACGTTTCCGGCCACGACGGGAACAGAGGGATCGAGTGACGTGACCGCTTTCAGTGCGTCGAGCATCTTCCGCTGGTGTCCGTGGGCAGTGTCCACTACGAGGACATCAACACCTGCTTCCAGCAGTTCGGCCGCCTTGGCAGCGACGTCGCCATTGATACCGACGGCGGCGGCCACCCGCAGCCGTCCCTGGCGGTCTGTTGCCGGCTGGTAGATGGTGGACCGCAGCGCACCCTTGCGCGTAATGACGCCGGCAAGTTGACCGTTCCGTGAGACGGCTGCGAGAGACGCACCTGCGGCGTCGAGTTCCTCGAAGGCCTCCTGAAGGGCTGCGTCGCGGTCCGCAGAGAACCGCGAAGCCTCAAGGTTCAGGGGTGGCCGCATAACAGCTTCGAGCGACGCGAAGCGGTCCACACCCTCGCAGTCGGCTGCACGGACTACACCGACGCAGCGGTTGTCGTCGTCGACCACCATGACGGCTCCGTGTGCCCGTTTGTTGATCAGGTGCAGCGCGTCGATCACCGTGTTGCCCGGCTGCAGCTTCAAAGGTGTCTCGAAGATCAGGTCACGCTGCTTGACCCACTGTGTGACTTTCCTGATGACGTGCGTGGGCACGTCCTGCGGAAGTACGGCAAGTCCGCCTCGCCGGGCCACGGTTTCCACCATGCGGCGTCCGGTGACGGCCGTCATATTCGCGACAACCAGCGGGATGGTTGTGCCGGTTCCGTCTTCGGTGGCCAGGTCGACGTCGAACCGTGAGATGACTTCCGAGGCCGACGGTACAAGGAAAACGTCCGAATAAGTGAGGTCAGTTGAGGGCGTGTTGATGAAACGCACGGGTGCTCCTGCGGTCGGTTACACAAGCGAGTGTATGCCTAATCTCACGTGGATCCCGACCCGTGTCCCGACATGGCGATACCTGCGTGCAAGGAAGCCGCGAGATTGGCTTGTTGCCCAAAACTGTCATTAGACTGAAGGGCAGGTCAACAGGGTCAGGCGAGCGCCGACGTAAACCTTTTTTGGGCCAAGGGCAACTCATGGAAGAGGGCGTATAACAAGTGCCACAACAACCCAACCACCGTCTACCGGAAGAATTCGGCGGAAACGAATGGCTTGTGGATGAGCTCTATGAGCAATTCCGGCAGGACCGGAGCTCGGTAGACAAAAAGTGGTGGAGCCTTTTCGAATCCTTCGAGGCCGAAGACAGCGGCTCGGACAATGGGCGGCATGCAGCGCAGCGGTCAGCCGGTTCCGATCCCCATCCGCCTACGCGGGAACTGCCCGTCGTCTCGGCAGAGCAGAACGCGCCCAAGGCCTCGGGTGAGTCACCGGCCGCAACCCAGGAGTCCGGCAAGCCTCCGGTCGCCAAGGATCCCGGCAAGGACAAGGGTGCGGAGCAGCCGGCTCCTGAGGCCAAGACTGAAGCAAAGGCAGAGACTAAGCCGGAAGCCAAGCCGGAAAAGGCTCCGATCCCCGCTCAACTCCCCAAATCGGAGCTCAACCCGGAAATGGACGAAGACACCGTCACGGTCCTTCGCGGGCCGGCCAAGGCGATTGCCACCAACATGGACGCCAGCCTCACGGTTCCCACCGCAACCAGCGTGCGCTCCGTGCCGGCAAAGCTGCTCATCGACAACCGGGTGGTCATCAACAACCATCTCGAGCGCGCTCGCGGCGGCAAGGTCTCGTTCACCCACATCATCGGTTACGCGATCATCCGGGCCCTGGCGCAGTTCCCGTCCCAGAATGTCTACTACGACGTCGTCGACGGCAAGCCTGCAGCGGTGCAGCCTGCCCATGTGAACTTCGGTCTGGCGATCGACATGCCGAAGCCGGACGGCACCCGACTGCTGGTTGTGCCCAACATCAAGAAGGCGGAGACGCTCAACTTCTCCGAGTTCTGGCATGCCTACGAAGACCTCGTGAAGCGGACACGGGCAGGCAAACTCGGCGCTGATGATTACGCCGGCACCACTGTCTCCCTCACCAATCCCGGAGGCATCGGTACTGTTCACTCGGTTCCCCGTCTGTCGAAGGGTCAGGCCTGCATCATCGGCGCCGGTGCGCTGGAGTACCCGGCGGCATTCCAGGGTGCCAGCGAGAAGACGCTGGCACAGCACGCGATCAGCAAGACGATCACGCTTACCTCGACCTACGACCACCGCGTCATCCAGGGTGCGGGCAGCGGAGAGTTCCTCCGGATCGTGCACCAGCTCCTGCTCGGTGAGCAGAACTTTTACGACGACATCTTTGAAGCCCTCCGCATCCCGTACGAGCCTGTGCGCTGGAGCGCGGACATCCAGGTTGATCCGATGGACGAGATCAACAAGGTTGCCCGTATTCAGCAGTTGATCCATGCCTACCGTGTGCGCGGCCATCTCATGGCGGACACCAATCCGCTCGAGTACGTGCAGCGTAAGCACGCTGACCTCGATGTCCGCACCCACGGGCTGACGCTGTGGGATCTGGACCGTGAATGGCCCACCGGCGGTTTCGGTGGGAAGCCCGCGCTGAAGTTCCGGACCATCCTCGGCGTACTTCGGGACGCCTACTGCAGGACCACCGGCATCGAGTACATGCATATCCAGGATCCCGAGGAACGCCAGTGGTTCCAGGACGAGCTTGAGCACTCCTATTCGAAGCCGAGCCGTGAGGAACAGTTGCGCATCCTGCACCGGCTGAACGCTGCGGAGGCCTTCGAAACCTTCCTGCAGACCAAGTTTGTCGGTCAGAAGCGGTTCTCGCTGGAAGGCGGGGAATCACTGATTCCGCTCCTGGACGCTATCCTGTCCGACGCCGCAGACGACGGACTGGACGAGGTGGCCATTGGCATGGCTCACCGCGGACGCCTGAACGTCCTCACCAACATCGCCGGAAAGACCTACGCGCAGGTTTTCCGCGAGTTCGAGGGCACCCAGGATCCGCGTTCCGTGCAGGGTTCCGGCGACGTGAAGTATCACCTCGGCACCGAGGGCACCTACACCTCGGACAGCGGCAATGAAACGAAGGTCTACCTCGCGGCGAACCCATCGCACCTGGAGGCCGTCGATTCCGTGCTTGAGGGAATTGTGCGCGCCAAGCAGGACCGATTGGATCAGGGAGACACGTTCCCCGTCCTGCCGATCCTGATCCACGGTGACGCTGCGTTTGCCGGCCAGGGCGTGGTGGCGGAAACGTTGAACCTCTCCCAGCTGCGCGGTTACCGCACCGGTGGAACCATCCACATCATCGTGAATAACCAGGTCGGCTTCACAACTTCGCCCACCGCATCCCGCTCCTCGGTGTACTCAACCGACGTCGCCAAGATGGTGCAGGCCCCGATCTTCCACGTGAACGGTGACGATCCGGAGGCCGTGGTTCGGGTGGCCCAGCTCGCGTACCAGTTCCGCCAGCGGTTCAACAAGGATGTTGTCATCGACATGGTCTGCTACCGCAGGCGCGGCCACAACGAGGGCGACGACCCCTCGATGACACAGCCGATGATGTACAACCTGATCGAGGCAAAGCGTTCGGTGCGCAAGCTGTACACCGAGGCCCTGATCGGTCGCGGCGACATCAGCCAGGAAGAAGCCGAGCAGGCATTGCGCGACTACCAGGAGAGGCTCGAGCGTGTCTTCGCGGAAACGCATGCCGCCCAAACCTCGCCGATTCCAGTGGTCACCAAGGACTCCGCAGCTGTCTCCAACATCGAGCGCCCTATCGCCCAGCGCGATAACGGAGTGGGAGTACCGGCGAGTACTGCAATCACGGCGGAGACGCTGGCGCACATCGGAAAGGCTCATCTGGCCTTCCCCGAGGGCTTCACCGTCCACCCCAAGCTCAAGGCGTTGCTCGAGAAGCGCGAGCAAATGTCACGCGAAGGTGGGATCGACTGGGGCTTCGGTGAAATCGCGGCTTTTGGTTCCCTGCTGATGGAAGGCGTGCCGGTGCGTCTCGCCGGACAGGACTCCCGCCGCGGGACCTTCGTCCAACGGCACGCGGTGTTCCACGACCGCGCCAACGGCAACGAGTGGCTACCGCTCGGGGAGCTCAGCGAAGGACAGGCCAAGTTTTGGATCTACGACTCACTGCTGTCCGAGTACGCAGCCATGGGGTTCGAGTACGGCTACTCGGTGGAGCGGCCCGACGCACTCGTGCTGTGGGAAGCCCAGTTCGGTGACTTCGTCAATGGGGCGCAGACCATCATCGATGAGTTCATCTCTTCGGCCGAGCAGAAGTGGGGCCAGCGTTCCTCGCTTGTACTGATGCTCCCCCACGGCTATGAGGGCCAGGGACCGGACCACTCGTCGGCACGCATCGAGCGATTCCTGCAGATGTGCGCGGAAGACAACATGGTCGTGGCCAACCCCACCACGGCAGCGTCACACTTCCACCTGCTGCGGCGGCAGGCGTACAGCCGCCCCCGGAAGCCGCTCATCATCTTCACGCCGAAGCAGTTGTTGCGCCTGAAGGCAGCGGCAAGCAGCGTGGAAGACTTCACGCAGGGCGGATTCGAGCCGGTCATCGAGGACACCGCCGGGCTCAACCCGTCGGATGTCAAGCGTGTGTTGTTGGTCTCCGGCCGGCTCTACTACGATTTGGCAGCCGCCCGCCAGAAGGCGGATGACATCTCAACCGCAATCCTGCGCGTGGAGCAGTTGGCGCCACTCCCTGTGGACGAAATCAAGACCGCCATCTCCAAATACCCGGACGCGGATGTGGTGTGGGCTCAGGACGAACCGGCGAACCAGGGACCCTGGCCCTTCATCGGCCTGAACCTCCCGCAGCACCTGGACCGTCAGCTTCGGCTGGTATCCCGTCCGGCCTCTGCATCGACGGCAACCGGGTCAGCCAAGCACCACGCGGTGGAACAGGAAATCCTCATCAAGAACGCGTTCGACCACAACTAGTAAGCCTGGGGCCCGAACGTACAATGGGCAGGGTCTGTTGGGACCCTGCCCATTGGCGTTTCCCGCATGGATGGCTATGTAATCGCGCAACCATCCAGAAACAACACGACAAGCAACCAGAGGTGACGAGTGGAACAGCGCAGAATAAGGCTTGCCGCAGTGGGAGACGAACTACTCGCGGGACTGGGTGATCCGCGGGCACTCGGTTGGCTCGGCAGGGTCTTGGCGCGGACCACGCCGGATAACGCAACGCTCGAAGCGTTCAGCCTGGCCGCTCCGGGTGAGGGGACTGAGGCTCTGGCAGCCCGTTGGCTGGAAGAGTCCAGCCGCAGGTTCGCGGACAACACGGAAAACCGCCTGCTCATAGGACTGTCGGACCGCGATCTCGATCTGGAGATTTCCACGGCGCGAAGCCGGCTGAATCTCGCGAACATCCTCGACGGGGCAGCGCAGATGAGCATCAAGGTGCTGGTGGTCGGACCGCCGCCGGGACTGGATGCGGAACGGAACCGCCGACTTGCCGACCTCTCGGCGGCTTTCGCGGACGTGACGACGCGCCGTAAACATGTGTACGTCGACACCTTCACTCCCCTGCATGCCCATGAGCAGTGGCGTTCTGATCTGGCTAAGAATGGCGGCGGACCGGGTCAGGCCGGTTACGGTCTCATAGCGTGGCTCGTCCTCCACCGCGGCTGGTTCCAGTGGCTGGAGATTCCCGCACCCGCCTGACGTGAGGACTGGCCGATGTCCGGGAGGGCGCCGGCATCAGGTCCCGTGGTTGAGAACAACCTTCCCAAAGACGCCGCCGCCAGCCATACGCTCAAATCCTGCGCGTGCGTCCTCCAGCGCATGAACTGAGTCGATGGTCGGGCGAACTCCGGTCACGGCAAGGAACTGGGCCAGACGTTGGAGCTCGTCACGGGTACCCATGGTGGAGCCCAGCACGCGCAACTGCAGAAAGAACACGCGGTTCAGGTCCGCCGACGGAGCCGGGCCGCTCGTGGCGCCGCAGGTAACGACGGCGCCACCCGGCTTCAGAGCTTTCAGTGAGTGCGCCCAGGTTGCTTCTCCGACCGAATCGAACACGACGTCGACGCGCTCCGGAAGCCGGGCACCGGCGTCGAACGCGTCGGCCGCTCCCAGTTTCAGCGCCATTCGCCGCTTCTCTTCGCTGCGGCTGGTGACCCACACCCGGTAACCGGACGCTGCGGCGAGAAGGATGAGCGCGGTGGAGACACCGCCTCCAGCCCCCTGCACCAGGACGGTCGAGCCTGGAGCAGCGGGCGACGTCGTAAACAGCATCCGGTATGCAGTCAGCCAGGAGGTCGGCAGGCACGCTGCCTCCTCAAAGCTCAGGTCCGTGGGCTTCGGTACCAGGTTTCGCTCCGGCACCCACACGTAGTCCGCCATTGTGCCTGGATAGTGCTCGGAGAGCAGGGATCGGCGGGGGTCCAGGGTTTCATCACCCTGCCAGCCCGGCGAGGAAATGACGCTGTGCACAATGACTTCATTGCCGTCGTCGTCCACTCCGGCGCCGTCACAGCCGAGGATCATCGGCAGCTTGTCCTGGCCTAGGCCGACCCCGCGCAATGTCCACAGGTCGTGATGGTTCAGGGTAGAGGCCCGCACCCGAACCCGGCGGAAGCCTGTCGGCACCTCAGGTTCCGGAAGCTCACCCACCCGCAGTCCCTCGAGCGGGGACTGAGCGGACATCGACTCGGCGTACACTGCGCGCATTCGGCGCTCCTTCGCTCGGGTTTGCTGGGGATGCTTCCGTTCCATCCTAGGCACGAGCTATCCGGCAGACGCACCCGAAAGGCAGGCCCGCCCGTTTAGGTTCCCCGCGCTTGCGTGTGGGAGACTGGAGGGCAGTCCGGACCCATGTGGTCGATCGGCAAAGCCAAAACAGGCAAACGTAAGGAGGCAGCCATGAGCAAGCGTGCACGCAAGCGCCGTGATCGCAAGCGCGGCGGCGCTAACCACGGTAAGCGCCCCAACACCTGACATCACGGTCAAAGCAGACAGAAGAACCCCCGTACCTGTACGGGGGTTCTTCTGTCTGTCGGCGGTCCTTCTGAAGGGAGCCTTAGTGGTCCACGGTCTTGATCTGGCTGATGCGATCAAGAATGTTCGCCTTCAGTTTCGCCGGTGCGACCTCAGTGCAGGACCGCTTCACAACCGACCGGATAAGGCACTCCAGGTCGTGTTCCTGGGCGCAATCCGGGCAGTCCTCAAGGTGGTCCTTGATCTCGACCAGATCGGAGTGCGAGAGGGCGCCGTCAAGGTACTCATAGAGTCGTTCGATCCTTGAATCGTCGCAGTCGCCAAGGCTATGGCAGTCGCTCATTTTCCGTTCTCCTGTGTAGTTCCACGATCAGCTGTGGAGGCGCGTACCGCGGCACCCATGCCCCGCTCGTGAGCATACTCGGACAGCAGATCCCGCAGGAGCTTGCGTCCGCGGTGCAGCCGTGACATCACAGTGCCGATCGGTGTGTTCATGATTTCCGAGATTTCCTTGTATGCGAAGCCCTCGACATCCGAGAAGTAGACCGCCAGGCGGAACTCCTCGGGGATGGCCTGCAGAGCCTGCTTCACATCCGAATCGGGAAGGTGGTCGAGTGCTTCCACCTCGGCCGAGCGCAATCCTGACGAGGTGTGCTCGGCCGCCTTGGCCAACTGCCAGTCCTCGATGGTGTCCGAGTGGGACTGCAGGGGCTCGCGCTGCCGTTTGCGGTAGAGATTGATGTATGTGTTGGTAAGGATCCTGTACAGCCACGCCTTGAGATTGGTGCCCGGCTTGTACTGGTGAAATGCGGAGAACGCCTTGGTGTAGGCCTCCTGCACGAGATCCTCGGCATCAGCCGGATTGCGTGCCATTCTCATCGCGGCCGAATACAGCTGATCCACATACTGCATGGCATCCCGCTCGAACCGTGCAGTCCGCTCCGCAACGGACTCGGTTGACAGGTCCAGTTCCTCATCTTCGGCCGGGGTGGGTCCCGCCGCGGCTGTGGTATTCATTGCTGCAAAGTCTACGCGCCCGACGGTTCGCCGGCGCTGCGCCGGACGTGCCGGTGCGTCCACGTGGAGGCGCGGCATCTGGTCCCGTACCGATGTTGCTGTACCCATCTGCTCCTCGTATCCGTCTGTCCGATGTTCAGGCTCCGGTATTCACAACCATCGGACGGATGCGGATATTCCGGCGCGGACGCCGCAGCCGGATCGCCTCGATGCGCCAAAAGTGCAAAACTAGACACATTCCATCCACGGTTGTAACTGACGTTGTTCGCATAAGTAGATCCGGTGCCTCCAGGGGTGCTGGAAGCCAGGAGGCATTGTGACCCTTGTTCGCGTACTCGCCCGCCCATTGCTCGCCAGCAGCTTCGTCCTCACGGGCATTGACCGGCTTCGGCACACCGACGCCACGGCCACAGCTCTACGTCCTACCCTGGACCGCATCACCAAGGCGGTGCCCGCGGCAGCATCGGCCACGGGCAACGAACAGCGCGTCGCGAAGGTCCTCGGCGCGGCGCATCTCGGTGCGGCGGTGCTGCTGGGGATCGGCCGTTTCTCCCGGCTTTCAGCGACGGTGCTGGTCGGTACGTCTGCGCTGAACGCCATAGTCGAGTTCAACAACGCCGACTCATCCACGTCGAAAGCCCGCAAGGACCGGCGTAATCAGCTCATCAAGAACCTCTCCCTGATGGGTGCCGTGCTGCTTGCAGCGGTGGACACCAACGGACGCCCGAGCTGGGCATGGCGTGCAGAACACTTCGCCGAAGATGCGCGCCGAAATGCTCTCGCTCTGAGCCATGACACGCGCAAGAGCGCACGTTCGCTGGCCCGCGACACTGAAAAGCGCCTCAAGATCGCCGAGAAGGCAGTGCGCAAGACGGCGTCGGAAGTCACGGGTAGCTAAGGGGCATGAGCGCGCTGTCCGCTGCACCATCCACGTCGTTCTGGCCTGCACCACACGCACGAGGCCCCGTTGATGCAACGGTCGAGGTCCCGGGGTCGAAGTCGCTGACCAACAGGTACCTCATCCTTGCCGCACTTGCCGACGGTCCGAGCAGGCTGCGCGCTCCGCTCCACTCGAGGGATTCACAGCTGATGGTGGATGCACTGAGATCGCTCGGTGCCCACGTGGAGGAGGTCGAGGGCGACGGCACGTTCGGACCGGACCTGCTCATCACCCCCATCCCGGCGGATGCATCGGGGGAGGCAAGCGTGGACTGCGGGTTGGCCGGTACGGTGATGCGCTTCGTCCCGCCGCTGGCAGCGCTCCGCAACGGACGTACCTCGTTCGACGGTGACCCGCATGCCCGCCGGAGGCCGATGGGTGCGGTGATCAGCGCGCTACGCGGTCTCGGCGTCAACCTCGAGAACGACGACGACGCCCTCCCCTTCACGGTCGCCGGTTCCGGATCCGTGGAGGGAGGCACCCTGGTCATAGACGCCAGCGCCTCCTCTCAGTTCGTGTCGGCGCTGCTCCTCGCTGGCGCGCGTTTCGCCGAAGGCCTCCATCTGCAGCATGTGGGCAAGCCTGTCCCGAGTCTGGACCACATCTCGATGACCGTCCAAGTACTGCGCGAGGTCGGCGTCGTCGTGGACGACTCCGTGCCCAACACGTGGCGTGTGGAGCCTGGGACCATCAACCGGTTTGACGTGCGCATCGAGCCGGATCTTTCCAACGCGGGACCGTTCCTCGCCGCGGCCGTTGCCACGGGCGGAACTGTACGGATCCCTCACTGGCCCGCTAACACCACACAGGTCGGTGAGAAGTGGCGGACCATACTGCCCATGTTTGGCGCCGCCGTCGAACTGACCAGTGATTCCACTCTCGTGGTCCGGGGCTCCGGGATGATCACGGGCGCTGAACTCGCTGATACCAGCGAGCTGGCACCTACTGTGGCTGCGCTGTGCGCGCTTGCACAGTCGCCGTCGGTGCTGACGGGCATCGCCCACCTGCGCGGTCACGAAACGGACCGCCTCGCGGCGCTTGTCGCCGAGATCACGCGTCTCGGCGGCGATGCCGAAGAGACAGCCGACGGACTGATCATTCGACCGGCTCCGCTGCACGGTGGCCCTTTCCACACCTACGATGACCACCGCATGGCCACCGCAGGGGCAATCCTCGGCCTCGCGGTGGAGGGCGTCGAGATCGAAAACATTGCAACAACCGGTAAGACCATGCCCCAATTCCCCGAGCTGTGGGAGGCAGTGGCAGCCACCGCTGATCCGAGCGACTCACTGTGACACCCGCCGGGTCCAGGCGTGGGACCTCCTCCTGGGACGAGTCCGATGTCCGCATCAGGCCGAACAAGAAGGGTTCCCGTCCCCGCACCAAGGACCGCCCGGCTCACGATGACGCGGTGACCGGCCGGATCATCACTGTGGACCGCGGACGGTATACCGCCGTCGTGGATGAAGACACGAACGCGGAACGCATTGTCATTGCCGCCCGTGCCCGGGAGCTGCGCCGCTCCCCCGTCGTTGCCGGCGACCTCGTTGCACTGGTGGGTGATGTGAGCGGCGAGCCGGACACCCTTGCCCGGCTGGTCCGGATCCAGGATCGACACACCCTCCTGCGACGCAGCGCCGATGACACAGATCCCGTGGAGCGGGCGGTGGTCGCCAACGCCGACCAGCTGGTAATCGTCGTGGCTGCCGCCAACCCCGAACCGCGCACCGGATTCATCGACCGCGCGCTGGTCGCCGCGTACGACGCCGGTATCCAGCCGCTGCTGTGCGTCACCAAGGCGGACCTCAAGGATCCGGCGGACCTGCTGGCCAATTACGAACACCTCGACCTGCTCATCATCACGAGCCAGACCGCCTCCACCCCCGACGGCGTCGAAACGACCTCCGCCAGCGGCACTTCCGCGCTGCTGGCCCCGGGTGCCGTAAGCCGGCTGAAGGGTCTCCTGGAGGGGAAGGTGAGCGTGCTCCTAGGCCACTCCGGGGTCGGCAAGTCCACCCTGGTGAATGCGCTCACGGGAGCCAACCGTGCCACCGGCGGCGTCAACGCGGTGACCGGCCGCGGTCGCCATACCTCTTCGTCGGCCTACGCGCTCAAGGCCGCCGACTCCGCGCCCGGCACGTGGATCATCGACACGCCGGGGATTCGTTCCTTCGGCCTCGCCCATGTCGATGCCGACCGCATCCTGGCCGCCTTCCCGGATCTCGCGCCCGGGACCGAGCAGTGCGAACGGGGGTGCAGACACGACGACACCGCAGTCAACTGCGGGTTGGACGGCTGGGTCGATTCCGGGGACGCCGGAGAGTCGGGACCCGTGCGCCTAGCTTCCCTGCGAAGGCTGCTCGGTGCTGGGATCGAGCCCGCCCAAGGCTCGAAAGAGTTAGGGCTCCAATAGCCGGTGCGCGCACAGCGGCTCATTGCCTGCTAGACTGAACGTAGTTGTTGTGTTGCGCATGAATATTTAGCCTTGATTTCTCTACGGAGTTCGAAAGCTTTTTTTGCAGGCGATGGAACACCGCGACGGGAACCCCGAAGTACGGGGGGATCCTACACTCAAGGAATGATTTAAATGGCAACAGGTACAGTCAAGTGGTTTAACGCTGAAAAGGGCTTTGGATTCATCGCTCCTGACGACGGCGGCGCTGACGTCTTCGCTCACTTCTCCGCAATCAACTCCGGCGGCTTCCGCTCGCTCGAGGAGAACCAGAAGGTCAGCTTCGAGACCACCCAGGGACCCAAGGGCCCCCAGGCTGAGAACATCTCCGTTCTCTAACTCTTAGTTTTCAAAGGAAGGGACATCGGCTATCGGCCGATGTCCCTTCCTTGCGTTAAGACCGCAGTCAGCGGGCATCGCCCACGTGCAAGGGCACTCAACGCCCCGGGCATCAGGCCTCCCGCATCTGCGCGTCCCGAGGATATAGGTTGAACAGTATGAACCTCCAGAGCTACAACGATGACCTTCGCCTTGCCCATGTGATGGCCGATTCCGTCGATGACCAGACCATGTCCAGGTTCAAGGCGTTGGATCTGGCGGTTGAGACCAAGCCGGACTACACCCCGGTTACCGATGCAGACAAGTCAGCGGAAGAGGCAATCCGCGGACAACTCTCACGCGCCCGCCCGCGGGATGCCGTGCTCGGCGAGGAATTCGGGAGCAGCGGCGCGGGCTCGCGGCGGTGGATCATCGACCCGATCGACGGCACCAAGAACTTTGTCCGTGGAGTGCCGGTGTGGGCCACACTCATCGCTCTGGTGGATGAGGGCCGCCCTGTCGTCGGCGTCGTCAGCGCTCCCGCCCTCGGGAAACGGTGGTGGGCAGCAACCGGGACGGGAGCTTTCACCGGCAAGTCGCTGGCCGCCGCAACACGCCTCCGGGTCTCAAGCGTGTCTCGTCTGGAAGATGCCTCACTCTCCTACTCGAGCCTGTCGGGATGGAAGGAACGCGGCAACCTCGATGAATTCGTATCTCTCACCGAATCGGTCTGGCGTACACGGGCCTATGGTGACTTCTGGTCATACTGCCTCGTCGCTGAGGGCGCTGTGGACATCGCGTGTGAGCCTGAACTCAACCTGTACGACATGGCCGCCCTGGTACCGATTGTTACGGAAGCCGGTGGCCGGTTCACATCATTGGAAGGCGCGGACGGGCCCTTCGGCGGTAACGCGCTCGCAACCAACAGCACCCTGCATAACGATGTCCTGAAGATGCTCAACCCTTCGCTGGACGATCTGCTCCAGGAGAATACGGGTGCCTGACGTAGCCACGTAACAAAGCGAACGGAGGGTCCGGACTGTCTTATTCTGGACTCATTGGTCACGAGTGCCAGCGATAAACCCCGGTTTGCTGGCCGGCAACCCTCCTTCCGCGGTGGGGTGCCCCGGGTGACGACCAGGCCGTTCCAGAGAAGTGGTTCGGCAAGCGCGGGGCCTCCCTTGGCAGGTCCCTTGAGACCACTATGGGGTTAACTTCCGTGAGCAATGCACTTCTAGAGAGCACCAGCGAACTGTCCGCGGCGCCGCTTGCGTCAGTGTTGGGCGCTGAACTGCAGGCGCCGCTGGTTGACGGCACCGCTGTCCGCTACGTCAATCTGGACTACGCCGCTTCGACGCCGGCACTGCAGCA
Organism: Arthrobacter sp. TJ-270; assembly: GCF_058269075.1. Taxonomy (NCBI): domain Bacteria; kingdom Bacillati; phylum Actinomycetota; class Actinomycetes; order Micrococcales; family Micrococcaceae; genus Arthrobacter; species Arthrobacter sp. TJ-270. The sequence continues at coordinate 230,225 of NZ_JBZCNB010000001.1, forward strand.
GGTCAATGACTACCTGCAGAGCGTTCTGCCCTACTACGCCAGCGTTCACCGGGGCGCCGGATACGCATCCCAAATTTCAACGTCGCTGTACGAGAATGCACGGAAGACCGTCCGGACCTTCGTCGGCGGTCGTGAAGACGACGCGGTCATCTTCACCCGAAACACCACGGACTCCCTGAATCTCCTGGCAGGTTGCGTACCTGGAGACGGCGAGGTCCTTTACCTCGACCTGGAACACCATGCCAATCTCCTGCCCTGGCTGGGCCGCCCCCATCGCGGACTCGTCGCCGCCGACACGATAGAGGCGACGTTTACCGCTGTGGAGGAGGTGTTGGCTTCCGGGGGAATCAACCTGCTTGCCGTAACCGGTGCCTCAAACGTGACCGGTGAGGTTCTGCCCATCAACCGGCTCGCCGCCCTCGCCCATGCTCATGGCGCACGCATCGTCGTCGACGCAGCCCAACTGGCCCCGCACCGACGGATGGATATCGGGCATGACGGCATCGATTACGTCGCTTTCTCCGGGCACAAGCTGTATGCACCGTTCGGGTCCGGAGTTTTGGTCGGCAGGCCTGACTGGCTTGACGTCGGAACACCCCACCTTGCCGGCGGCGGCGCCGTGAAGGCGGTGAAGGTCGATTCAGTTTCCTGGACAACCGGCCCTGCACGGCATGAAGGCGGGTCGCCGAACGTCCTGGGCGCAGCAGCGCTTGCCCACGCGACGGAGGTTATTGCAGCCCTGGACGCGGAAGACTGGCTCCGCCATGAATCAGATTTGCGGAACGCCCTGGTGGACGGGCTCTCCGCCCTTACCGGCGTCACCGTACACCGCATCTTCTCCGACAGCACCGACGCAATCGGTGTGGTGAACTTCTCCGTCCACGGTTACGACGCCGGCCTCGTCGCCGCCTACCTTTCCGCGGAGCATGGCGTGGGGTTGCGGGACGGGAAGTTCTGCGCCCACCCGCTGCTGAAGCGCCTGGGCCTGCCATCGGGATCGCTGCGCGCAAGCTTCGGGCTCGGATCGCGGCAGGACGATGTCGACAGGCTGCTCACCGGCCTCGCCTCACTCATCCGGGATGGGCTGGGAACCGACTATGTTGTCGACGCAGGGCGTTGGGTACCGGCTGTCGAGACCCGTTCCTTCCCGGATTGGGCTCCGCACACTCCGGGAACTGCGGGCGCAGCACCCTGCACAGCTGACTGATGGCGCGCTGACACTCCCGTTTCCCGAGCAGTCGAGACCGGGTGATTTAATTGACGGGTTCTGATCAAGTATCGACAGGAGCTATCGTCATGGGCGTTGGGGGTCCGCGCCTCGCTGAGCACCGCCGTCGTGAGTTGGCTCGGGGCTATCTGCAGGACAGTGAGCGCTATGAGCGCGTCCGTCCGGGGTATCCCCCGGAATGTGTGGACTGGCTCGTCCCGCGGGATGCACGGCGCGCTGCCGATATCGGGGCGGGAACAGGAAAGTTCACGAGGGAGCTCATCCACCGTTGCCCTGAGGTGACGGCGATCGATCCGTCGGAGGACATGCTCTCCGTCCTAGGACAGCAGCTCCCGGCGGTGGAGAAAGTTCAGGGCACGGCCGAGGCATCCGGTCTCGGCACTGCGAGCGTTGATGTTGTTTCAATTGCCCAGGCCTGGCACTGGTGCGACGCGGCGTCGGCGAGCGCGGAAGCGGCGCGCATCCTGGTACCGGGAGGAGTCCTCGGCCTTGTCTGGAATCAGCTGGATGTCAGCGTGCCGTGGGTGCACCGGCTCTCCCGCATCATGCATGCCGGAGACGTGTTCCGGCCGAACTACCGTCCCGCGTTGGGACCACTCTTCTCGGAACCGGAATCGATGGTAGTCGCCTGGACCCAGGCCCTCCCGGCTCCGGACATCGTTGAACTCGCCCGGTCCCGCAGCTACTATCAGAACGCTTCGCTGGGCACGCGTGCGAAAGTGGAGGCGAACCTGTCCTGGTACCTCCACGACCACCTCGGGCACAATCCCGAAGCCGTGCTCAACCTGCCGTATCTGACCTACTGCTGGCGGGCCGTCCGCCTCGACAGCACCGGCTCCGCCGGCATGTGATCCCTAGTCCGGGTCCGAGGCCCCGGATGTTTCCGCCGCGGAATCCGCACCCTCCGCAGGATCCTGCGCATGCGTCCCTGTGTCGGCCGGATCCTGCGACCGGTCCCCTTCCGCGGGCTGTTCGCTGTGCTCTCGCGGTTCTTCCTCGTACATTGACTCTTCGCTCATCCTGCCGGCCTCCTGGGTCGCGTTGGTGTCTGCACCCACTCTGCACTGCCGGGCGTGTCCTGTCGAGGGAACCTCCGCCCGGTCCCGCCCTGAGGCTAGCCATCCAGGGATGAGGCGAGTTAGATTTAGGTATGCCGAAATTTATATTTCCGGTATGCCTCATCTGGTTGCTCGTGCTGTCGGGATGCGGCAACCCGCGCACGGACCGTACAGCGGCCGATGCTGATCCGCGCCCCGTGGTGTTGACCACATTCTCCGTCCTTGCGGATCTCACCCGTACAGTGGCCGGTGACCATATCCGGGTCGAATCCATCACCAAGGTCGGTACCGAGATCCACGGATATGAGCCAACGCCCTCCGACCTCATCAATGCGCAGGATGCCGACCTGATCCTCGATAACGGTCTGGGACTGGAGCGCTGGTTCGAGCGTTTCGTACTGTCTGTCGATGCGCCGCACGTGGTGCTGTCAGAGGGTGTGGTCCCCGTTGACATCAGGTCCGGAGACTATGAGGGGCTTCCCAATCCGCACGCGTGGATGTCGCCGAAGGCCGCACAAATCTATGTCGACAACATCGTTACCGCACTGTCGGACCTCGACCCGGCCAACTCCGAAGACTACGCGACCAATGGCACCGCACTGAAGAAGGAGCTTCAGATACTGCTGACCGATCTCGAGAGCGCCTTCGAAACGGACACGGCAACGCCGGCACTGGTCACCTGCGAAGGAGCTTTCTCCTACCTCGCCCGTGACGCCGGTCTGAAAGAAGCCTTCATCTGGCCGGTCAATGCCGATAGCGAAGGCACACCACGGCAAATCAAGGACGTCATCTCGTTCGTCGAGGAGCACAACGTGCCAACGGTCTTCTGCGAGTCCACAGTGAACCCGTCGGCGCAGCAACAGGTCGCCAACAGCACCGGTGCCACGCTTGCCGGCCCACTGTACGTGGACTCCCTGTCGGAGGCCGACGGACCGGTTCCCACCTTCCTTGACCTGTTGCGGCACGACATCAACCTCATCGTCGAAGGATTAGGCTCATGACCCTGACATCCACCGGACAAACCGCACAGCCGGCAATCGCCGTCGAACGCTTGAGCGTGCACTACGGCGATGTCACCGCGCTCGACGACGTGAGCTTCACCCTCCACCGCGCCCAGGTGTGCGGGCTGATCGGAGTGAACGGCTCCGGAAAGTCCACCCTCTTCAAGTGCCTGATGGGGCTGGTAACCGCCCAGCGAGGGTCCCTCTCACTCTTCGGCCGGACCTCCACAGCAGCCCGGAAAGGCAAGCTGGTGGCCTACGTGCCGCAGTCCGAAGACGTCGACTGGAACTTCCCCGTGTCAGTCGGCGACGTAGTCATGATGGGCCGCTACGCGCACATGGGGCCGCTGCGGCATCCGTCGCGGGCCGATCGCAACACCGTAACTGAAGCACTCGAGCGGGTGGGTCTGGCGGAACTGCGCAACCGGCAGATCGGAGAGCTTTCCGGCGGTCAAAAGAAGCGGGCCTTCGTTGCACGGGGAATCGCGCAGGACGCCCAGCTCCTCCTCCTCGATGAACCCTTCGCAGGCGTGGACAAGGGCAGCGAGGGCACCATCGTTGAGCTACTTCACCAACTGAAGGATGAGGGAAGAACCGTGTTGATGTCCACGCACGACCTCGAGGGCCTCCCCCAACTGTGCGACCGCGCGATCCTGCTGCACCAACGCATCCTTGCCGAGGGAACGCCCGCCAGGGTGCTCACCCACGCGAACCTGGCGCGGGCGTTCAGCGCCACGGGCCCACGTGCCGCCGCTACCGCCTCACCGGGAGCATAAATGGACCCCGTCACATTCATCCTCGAACCGCTGCAGTACGGTTTCCTGACCCGTGCGCTCCTGGTCACCCTCGCGGCCGCCGTCGTTGCTTCAGTTCTGTCCTGCTGGCTCATCCTGATGGGCTGGTCGCTGATGGGCGATGCAGTGTCCCACGCCGTGCTGCCCGGGGTCGCGCTTGCGTATATTGTCGGTATTCCGTTTTCAATCGGTGCGTTCATCTTCGGGGCGGGGGCAGTTGCGTTGATCGGTGCCGTGAAATCGACCACGAAACTGAAGTCAGACACAGTGATCGGTGTGGTGTTCACCGCACTCTTCGCCGTGGGTCTGGCGATTATCTCGCGGACACCGTCCCAGGTGGACCTCATGCACATCCTCTTCGGAAACGTTCTCGGCGTCACGGACGGCGAACTCTGGCAGGTGCTGATCCTCGGAGCGCTGACGCTCGGAATTGTGCTGTTCAAGCGGCGTGATCTCACCCTGCTCGCTTTTGACCGCACACATGCGCATGTAATCGGATTGAACACGAAGGCACTGGGCGCACTTCTGCTGGGGCTTCTCGCCCTCAGCGTCGTGGTCGGACTGCAGGCGGTCGGGATCATCCTCGTCGTGGCGATGCTGATCACGCCGGGCGCTACGGCGTTCCTGCTGACACGCAGCTTCGACCACATGCTGATTCTCGCTGTCCTGATCACCACAACAGCTGCCGTCTCCGGGGTCTATGCAAGTTACTACCTCGATATCTCCACAGGAGCATCCGTGGTGCTTGCGCAAGCGCTGGCGTTTGCCGTGGCCTACTTCGCGGCGCCTCGCACCGGACTCATCCGACAACTGAGGCAACGGCAACTGAGGCAACGGCAGCGGCGAGGCCGTTCCGACGTTACGCAGGCGGCCTGACATGGCCGCGAAAACAAACGCTCCCGGCGTCGACTCCTCGAGCGTCCAAGACTATGTGAAGACCATTTACGCGCTGTCGGAATGGCACGATGAGCCAGTAACGGCGTCACGGCTCGCAACCCGGCTATCCGTGGCTAACTCGTCGGTGTCCGAGATGATCCGGAAGCTGGCCGAGCTGGGTCTTGTTGACCACAAACCGTACCGACCCGTTGAACTCACCGTTGACGGCAGGCGTCTGGCTCTGGCCATGGTGAGACGCCACCGGCTGCTCGAGACTTTCCTGGTGCAGGACCTCGGCTACCGGTGGGACGAAGTGCATGATGAGGCCGAGCTGCTCGAGCACACCGTCTCTGATACCTTCATCGATCGGCTGGACGCCCGGCTCTCTTTCCCCGCAGTCGATCCGCACGGTGACCCAATCCCGACGGCGGCAGGTTCGATTTCCCTTCCGGATGCGCTCCCCCTGGACAGCTTCGACGACGGGCACTCAGGACGGGTGACCAGGATCAGCGATGAGAACCCTCAGCTGCTGCGATTCCTGGCCGCCGAAGAGGTGGGCATCGGTTCTCCCGTCACAGTGCTGCGGCGGACGCCTTTCGGCGGCCCCCTGCAGGCCCGCGTCGGCACAGGCAGCGGCGCCCGCGATCTCAGCTTCGGTGATGAGCTCACCCGGTCCATCTGGGTGGAATCGGTGGGAGATCACGCCGGCTGTAGTTTGGTCCAATGACCGCACAGCCGCACGATCTTCCCGCACGCATTGGCTGGAAGATATGGACCGCCGTTGCGATCGGCGGGTTCATTGGAACGGAAGCGCGCTACCTGCTCGGTCTGCTGGTTCCGGAGACGCCCGCAGTCTTTCCCTGGACCACGCTTGGACTCAACGTTGCGGGCAGTTTTGTGCTTGGTTGGCTGACAGCCCTGTGGGCAGGTGGCACGCGGGAACCCCGGTGGCTGCAGGCCGGGCTCGGGCCGGGGATCCTCGGCTCCTTCACCACGTTCTCGGCAGTCACGCTGACGATGGTCACGGAACCCGTCCTCCTGGTGCCATATCTGGCGGTGTCACTCGCGGTGGGCCTTGCTGCCGCAGCAGCCGGGATCGCGGCCGGACAGAGGACAGCGGCGTGATCCTTGCGGCCATGGTCGGCATCAGCGGCATGGTCGGAGCGCTGGTTCGCTTCAGCATCGACAGGGGGTTTGAAACGCTCCGTGCACGACGGCGGCACCCCATACCGCCGAAACCTCCCTTCCCCGGCGGCACACTGGTGGTCAATACCCTGGGGTCCGGCGGCATCGGCGTTCTCTGGGGCATGCTGCTGAACTCCGCCATCGATGCCCATTGGTACTCTGTGTTGGCCGCCGGGCTGGCGGGTGGCCTCACCACGTTCAGCACCTTCACGGTCGCCGCCGTCTCGCTGTGGCAGGGCAGGAGGCAGGCTGCCGCCGTCGTTCATGTGATTTCCAACCTGGGATGCGGGCTCGCGGCAGCGTGGCTGGGCCTGCTGGCGACAGCTGCGGTGTGACACGGGCGCCCATGGACACCGGTCTGTCTGCCTACACTGGGGGAAGCTGCTCGCTCCACCGGAAGGCCCTCCATGACCACGCTGGGAATTGAAGAAGAGTACCTCCTGCTCGATCCGGCAACAGGATTGCCCGTCTTCAATGCGTCCGAGGTCCAGGCGCTGCTGGAAACCGGCGGCACGGTCAAGGGTGAAGATATCCAGCGGGAGTTGCTCAGTTGCCAGATTGAGACGGCGACGCCGGTGTGCCAGACGCTCACCGAGGCGGAGGAATCGCTCCTGAACTTCCGGCGCCAGCTTTCGGCCGCGGCGCGGAAGTCAGGCGTCCGGGCGTCGGGCTCGGCAACCGCGCCGCGCATCGAGGAGGGTTATCCCAAGCTCACGGACAAGCAGCGCTACTACGAGTTGAAGTCGAGCGCCCGGGGAATCGTGGCGGACCAGTTCGTCAACGGACTGCACGTGCATGTGGGGATTCCGGACAAGGAGACCGGTGTGCAGGCCCTCAACCGGACCCGTCCGTGGCTTCCGATCATTACCGCGCTCAGCACCAATTCGCCGTTCTGGCTGGACCGGGACAGCGGATTTGCGAGCTGGCGGACGGTGCACTACCGCCGCTGGCCTGTGCAGGGTTGTGCGCCTATTTTTGCGGATGCAGCGGATTATGAACGGCGCATCCAGCGCCTGCTCGACACCGGAGTGATTATTGACCGCGGCGTCCTCACCTGGGTGGCGCGGCTTTCAGACCATTACCCCACCCTGGAGGTGCGCACGGCTGATTCCCAGCTGGAAGCGCAGGACTCCGTGCTGATTGCCGGTCTGGTACGCGGCCTGGTCACCACGGCAGTCAATGAAGCGCTCGCCGGCGCACCGTTCCCTGATCCGGACCCCGAGCTGCTGGATGCAGCCCAGTGGCAGGCGGCGCGGGAGGGGCTGGGGGGCGTCGTCGTCAATCCCCTGACCGGAGAGCTGACGCCCGCCCGGGAACAGATGGACCGGCTGCTGGAGCACATCGGCACGGCGCTGGACGACGCCGGTGATTCACACTGGATCCAGACCTGCCTGAAGACGGTCTGGGAGCGGGGCACCGGCGCGGTCCGTCAGCGCCGTGCGATGGAGCAGAGCGGCATGACCGGGCTGATTGACCTCTACACCGCGACGCTCACCGCCGAGCGGTAAATGCGAAGCCGGCAGGACACACCCTAATGCCGCGCATGAGGGGTGTGTCCTGACAACTCAGGGCAGGTTTCACAGCTGGAGGATGCGCACTTCCCAGGGCCGGAACTCGGGGGTCAGCTCTCCGTCGTAATTCCCAAGGATCAGCATTCCACCTTGTGCGGAGTTTGTGAGCGATGGCTCGTCCGGCAGAGCCATCGTGGCGCCGGAGACATTCCCGAGGACCAGGAGAGTGGTGCCCTGGTGTGAACGGGTGAACGCGTACAGGGTGGGATGATCCTCGGCAAGCATCGCGAACCGGCCCAGACGGACCGTCTCGTTCTTGTGCCGGAGTTCGATGAGCTGCTGGTAGAACCGAAACACCGAGTTCTCCGCAGCACGGTCGGTCTCGGCATTGACCAAAGTGTGATTCGGGTTGACCCCGATCCACGGTGTACCACTCGTGAACCCGGCGTGCTCCGCCGCCGTCCACTGCACGGGCGTACGCGCGTTGTCCCGGCTCATGATGCGCAGGTTCCGCAGCACCTCCTCGGGCTCGTGGCCCAATGGCCCTGTTGCCTCGTAGAAGTGATTGATGGACTCGACGTCGCGGAAGTCGTCGACGGTCTCGAAGGGTGCGTTGGTCATGCCGATTTCTTCGCCCTGATAAACGTACGGCGTACCCCGGTGCAGGTGGAGCAAAGCGGCCCAGAGGGTGGCGGACTCGTACCGGTAGGCGCCGTCGTTGCCGAACCGGGAAACCACTCGCGGCTGGTCGTGGTTGTTCAGGTACAGGCTGTTCCAGCCCGTTTCGGCCAGACCCTTCTGCCACCTGTTCCACGAGGTCTTCAGGTCACGGAGGTCCAGTCCCTTATAGTCCCACTTGCCGCCCTCCCCGTGGTCGAGACCGACGTGCTCGAACTGGAACACCATGTCCACTTCTCGCCGGGAGGGATCCGTGAAGAGTTTCGCCTCGTCGATGGTGACGCCGGGCATCTCACCAACTGTGATCAGACCTGACTCGCGACCATCGAAAACCTCGCGGTGCATCTCCTGGAGGTACTCATGAATCCGCGGACCCGAAACGAAATACCGTGAGCCGTCGCCCCATAACCTTCCGGTCGGTACCGGCCCGTCGGGCAGGGCGGGGTCTTTGGAGATGAAATTGATGACGTCCATGCGGAAACCGTCGACGCCGCGGTCCAGCCACCAATTCATCATCGCGTAAACCGCCCGGCGCACCTCGGGGTTCTCCCAGTTCAGGTCCGGCTGCTCCGGTGCGAACAGGTGCAGGTAGTACTGGTTCGTGGTGGGGTCCAGCGTCCAGCTCGGACCGCTGAACGCTGAGCCCCAGTTGGTGGGTTCGGCGCCCTTCTCGCCGACCTCGAAGCCCTCACGGGCATCCCGCCACCAGTACCAGTCCCGTTTGGGGTTATCGGTCGACGAAGAGGATTCAACGAACCAGGGATGCTGGCTGGACGTGTGGTTGACCACGAGGTCCATGACGAGTTTCATCCCCCGGCCGTGCACGCCCTGCAGGAGTTCGTCGAACTGCTCAAGCGTGCCGAAGGTCGGATCGATCTGCTGGTAATCGCTGATGTCGTAGCCGTTGTCGTGTTGCGGCGAGGAGTAGATCGGGGACAGCCACACCACGTCCACGCCGAGTTCCTCAAGGTGGTCCAGCTTGCTGACGATCCCGCCGAGGTCACCGACTCCGTCGCCGTCGGAGTCAGCAAAGCTGCGGGGGTAGACCTGGTAGACAACGGCGCTTGTCCACCAGGCGGGTTCGGCTGCCGGGTTCTCTGTACTTGGGCTCATGTGGTTGGTCCTCTCGACACGCCCGAGACTACCCATCGCCGGGCGAAAAGGTACACCGGGCGCAGTTTCCCTAAACCGAGTGCGCCCGGACTTCGATCAGAACGGACTGTTCCGGGAAGATCACCGGCGCGTGCACGCCGAGTGCGCCCAGAAGCCGGCCGCTCATGGCAAGGGGTGTGCCGGAACGCGCTGCTTCGGCCCAGGCGAGGCCGGATTGGCCCTGGTCTGCGTAGTCGAAGGATGCCGGTGCGATGGTGTAGGTCACCGAGGGGTCCAGCCCGGGGAAAGTGATCCTCCCGGGAGGGTAGGACGCACTGGAACCGGTGAGTGAATAGCCGTACAAAGCGCTCTGCCGGTCGCGGGCAACGACGCCGCGCAGGTCCATTGAGGGGTCCGGAAGGTCCGCGTGCACGGTGGTGCCGCTATGAAGCACGTCCCGCCACTGTTTGTGCAGCTCAACCCAGGAAGCGAGCTGGTCCAGCTCATCGTCGTTGAGCCCGGAGATATCCCATTCGACACCGAAGTGCCCGAAAATGGCGGTAGCGACACGGAATGAGAGCGTGTGGGTACGGCCGGTGGAGTGTGAACGGGGACCGCCCACGTGCATGCCCATCAGCTCCGGCGGGACGAGCAGCCCTGTGTGCTTCTGGTTCACGAGCCGCTCGATGGGGTCAATGCAGTCACTCGTCCAGATACGGTCAGTGTGACGCAGGATCCCCATGTCCACCCGCGCGCCGCCCGAGGCACAGGATTCGATTTCCAGCCCCGGGTGGCGCCCCTTCAGCTCGGCCATGAGCCGGTAGACCGCCTCGACATTGGAATGCACGACGGCGGCACCGCTGGTTGCGTCGCTGGCCTCCAGCAGGTCGCGGTTGTGGTCCCACTTGATGTAGGCGATGTTGTTTGCGTTGAGGACGTCGTCGATGCACGTCAGGATGTGGTTGTACGCGTCGGGATTGGCAAGGTTGAGCACCTGCTGCTGCCGGGCTGCGACGGGAAGCCTGCCCGGGGACTGCACGATCCACTCGGGATGGTTGCGGGCGAGCTTCGAGTCCGGGTTCACCATTTCAGGTTCGAACCAGAGACCGAACTCCATCCCCAGGGCGTTCACATGCTCAATGAGCGGCGTGAGTCCCTCCGGCCATACTGTCTCGTCAACGAACCAGTCCCCCAGTCCGGCGGTGTCATTCCGGCGACCAGCGAACCAGCCGTCGTCGAGTACGTACCGTTCTATCCCCGCCTGGGCTGCCCTGTCCGCGAGGGCTTTCAGGGTGGACAGGTTGTGGTCGAAATAGACGGCTTCCCATGTGTTGAGAGTGACCGGTCGCGGCCGTACCGGATGTTCCGGCCGGTTTCGAAACTCGGAGTGGAAGCGGGACGCGAGTTCGTTCAGCCCGTTGCCCCAGGAACCAAAGGCGTCCGGCGCAATGTAGGTCGCTCCGGGAGCAAGGGTCATCTCCTGAGGCAGCAGCAGCTCACCGCATGCCAGAAACTTCTCCCCGGAGGGAGTCTGCTCGGCAATGTACTGGTGATTTCCACTCCAGGCCGCATGGACGGCGTGAACCAGACCCTGCTCGAAGCCGAACGCTCTCTCTCCCGCAGCCACGAGCACGGTCGCGTCAGCACCGGGACGGCCCCGCCTGCTCTCGCGGTGATAGGAGCCGGTGGTGAGGTTATGGCGCTGGGGTGAACGCTCCCGCAGGTGGCGGCCAGTGTGATCAAGAATCTCCTGCGCACTCGCGGGGAGCGGGAAGACCGCAAGGAGGGAACGCACTTCGTAATCTTCGGCGCCGGTATTCGTAACGGCCAACCGTTGGTGGAGGAGACCAGCCGCAGTCAGGGTGAGCCGAACCGTCAGGGTGAGGCCGGCGTCGTCGTCGTGGGCTGTCACTCTCAGCTGGTGGTCATCTGCATCGAGCTCCGCGACCCGGAAGGCAGGCGTGAGGAAACCTCCGCGGCGGTGGCCTGTGAACGCCGGGGTGCCCTGCCATCCGTGCGCTTCCAGCGGAACCAGGGAGAGACGGGCGGGTTCATCAATGCTGCCGGATACGCGCTGTGGGACGGATGCGGCTGCCAGAGACTCGAGCTCGGAGGCCGGGATCTCGCCATAGGCCGGTCCCCAGTAGAGGATGGTGGGGAATCCAGCGGTGGTGGTATCGAGAAGCACGCTCGTGTTGGCGCGGGAAAGGTGGACGGTGCCTGGCTGCTGCATTCAATAGTTTTTACCGTAGAACGAATGGAGCGTCAATTGGTGCGGTCGGGCTGGTAATCCGCAGGACGGAGCGCCATCTCTGGGCATAGTATGTTTCAGGACGAAATCATTTCCGCGACGGAAGGAACACCGTGAACGTAGTCGCGTCCCTCCCTCGCGATAGCCCTTCCCGCCTGCTCGCGAGGGAGGTCCTGATCGGCGGTCCCCTGTCCCGGGGAGAACTGTCCCGGCGTCTCGGACTCTCGGTCGCAAGCCTCACCCGTCTGAGTAAGCCGTTGATCGAGGCCGGAATCCTGCAGGAGGGCCGCGAGATTCTTGAAGGCGGCGTCGGCCGGCCAACCAGGCCCCTCGAAGTGCCGGGTGGAACCCACAGGTTCATCGGAATCAAGCTGACCGGCGATGCCGCCTGCGGGGTAGCGACGGACCTGAAATGCCAACCCGTCGCTACAGCACAGGAGCTACTCGGCAGCGCAGCTGTAGATGAGGTCGTGGACGCAGTTGCCGCCGTCGTCGACGGGTTGTCCGACGGTAATGACGGTAATGCGGTAGACGGAATCGGCATCAGTCTCGGCGGCAAGGTATGCGACGACGGCACGGTGGTGCGCGCGCCGTTCCTGCGCTGGCGGAATGTGCCGCTGGGTCATCTCGTCCGGGAACGCACCGGTGTGCCGGTCACTGTGGAGAACGACGTCGTTGCCCTCACCGTGGGAGAGCAGTGGTTCGGAGCGGGCAGGGGGATCAGCAGTTTTGCGGTGCTCACCATCGGCGCCGGCGTGGGCTACGGCCTCGTGATCAATGATCGCGTCGTCGCTCCGGTGGACGCGGGGCTCGGGCTGGTGGGGCACTATCCGGTAGCTTCATCAGGACCGCTGTGCCGGGAGGGGCACCGGGGATGCGCAGATGCCGTCCTCACTTGGGGAGGCATTTGCGGCCAGTTCAGAATAGCCACTGACGAGGACTGCAGCTATGAAGAAATCCTTGACTTGGCGAAAAACGGCGACAGGGTGGCTTCCCTGGTGGTGAAGAGCGCAGGTACCGCCCTCGGCGTACTCGTTGCCGCCGTCGCCAACCTCACTATGGTGAACCTTGTGGTCCTCTCCGGCGAAGGTGTTGCCCTGGCGGATGTTGCATCGGAGGAGATCACAGCGTCGATTCTTGAGCACCGGGATGCCGAAGCCGCACCGGTGAGGCTGGTGCGTGAGCCGACCGACTTCGGCCAATGGGCAAGGGGAGCTGCGGCCGTGGCTATCCAGAGCTCGATACTGGGGCGAAACCGCTGAGCTATCGACCTTCGTTTCGCCTCGTCAGTCCCACGATCAGGCAGAGCAGCCCGGTGGCGAGCGGAAGCAACGTGTACAGGGTGTGCGTGCCACCCAGGTAACTCATCACGAAAAAGTAGACGAACGTGCCGACCACGAGCACAAGACCGACCGTGATCAATGCCCGGCCACGGTGTGGAGGCGGCAACGGAGGCAACCACGACGGGCGATCATTCATCCAGCTCACACGGACAGTCTACGGTTGCTGGTTCCCCGGTAAGCGGGCCAGGCCTCGATCAGCGGAAGAGGTTGTAGCTGCTCCATCCGGACCCGATGACGGATCTGCTGCCCCAGCGGCCGCCGGCGAACGGATAGTAGGCGAGTCGGCCGTCGGTGAGCCTGGTCATCAAACCCTGCTGACCGATCCCCCCGAAGCCCGGCAGATTCGCCACCGAGTCGATGCTCTGCCATCCGCTTCCGACCGTCCTGCGTGGCTCCGGGACGAAGCGACCGCTTCCGTCCGACCGGTACTGAACAAGCTTCCCGTCGGATTTCTTCGCGAGGATGTCCATGCGGGAGTCCCCGTCGAAGTCCGTCATCGTCAGGTACAGGCCCTGCCAGCCTGTGCCGATACCGGTCCTGGGGCTCAGCCCTCCCCCCGCAGCGTTTCCGTAGAACCACAGCGCGCCGGTGGGATCCGTAGCGACAATCCCTGGGTACCGGTCTCCCGAACGCCACTTTCCAACAGTCACGAAGTAGCCACCCCAGCCATGTCCAATGGATTGAGCCGGCGCGAACCCTCCCTCGTACTTTCCTGCGTAGTGGCTTAGACGTCCGTCCTTCCACTGGGCGATGATGTCCAGTACGCCGTCCTGGTTCCAGTCGGTGACGAACCCGGTTTTCAGGGATCCCCATCCGCTGCCGATGCTCGCCCGCCTCAGGAGGCCGCCGGTGCCGTTTGACGGGTACGTCCACAGGGTGCCGGCGGAATCGGCGGCGACCACATCGGCGGGGCTGTGGAGGGATGGCGAGTAGGTAACGCCTGCCGCCTGCCTGAGCGCAGCACCGGCGTCCACGATGCCGGTGCCACAGCCCGCGGTGCACTTCCCGGCCAGTGGCCGGGCCGATCCCCGCAGGATCTGCTCGACGTGTGCCGGTTTCAGAGCCGGATTGACCGCCAATATCAAAGCCGCAACTCCGGCGACGTGGGGTGCGGCCATGGATGTACCCTGCATGTACCGGTACGTCTCGCTGGACGGATCGATTAGTCCGAGATTTGACGTGGACAGAATGTTCTGTGATCCGGTGCTGCCGTCTCCACCCGGTGCCATGACGTCTACTTCGGGTCCGTAATTGCTGTAGCTGGCGATGTTTCCCAGTCGGCTGCTCGCTCCGACCGTCACTACGTTGGCGCAGTTTGCAGGCGCAACCTTCGCTGCGGGTTGTGCCTCATTGCCGGCAGCCGCGATGACGACGGACCCTCGCTGCACAGCAGAATCGATGGCCGATTGCAATGTAGGACCGCACGCTTCCTCGGATCCCAGGCTCATGTTGATGATCCGCGCCGGAGTGGTGTTCGCCGGAACACCCTTCACGGTTCCACCAGCTGCCCAGGTGAGCGCGTCCACGGTGTCGCTCAGGAACCCTCCGCAGGCTCCCATCACGCGAAGCGGCAGAAGCTTTGCCCCATAGGCCACCCCCGCCATTCCCCTGCTGTTGTTCGCCTCGGCTGCCACTATTCCCGCCACGTGAGTGCCGTGCCAGGAAGAGTTCGTCGGTTCCTCCCCGGGTTTCGGAATGAGGCAGGCGTCGCCCGGGTCACTGGGATCGGGGTCGCGTCCGTCGCCGTCAAGCGCAATGACCGGATCGGCAACGAAGTCATAACCGGCAAGGCTGTTGCGCGCCAGGTCGCTGTGCGGCGTGTGGCCGGTATCAAGGATCGCTATGGTCTGGCCGGTACCGATGGAACGCGTCCACGCTTCCGGGACCCGAAGCCCCCCGGCCTCCTCATACAGGTTCCACTGGTACTGGTAGAGCTGGTCATTAACCGTGGCGAGGGGACGCATGAGCACGTCCTCTTCGGCGTACTCCACGTCAGGATGCGCGTCGAGGACCGCGACGACGTTACCCGCACCCTCCGCCGAAACCTCACCCGCAGCTTGAACCACCACCGCTCCGTCCACCGTTTCGCGCAGCTCCCTGACCGAGATACCAAGCTCTTTAGCCAGCCGGCCGTACGCATGTCCCCTGCTGCCCGACTCGGCTCCCTCCTCGAACTTGACGATGAAGCGCTCCGTGGACTGAGATGCGTCCGAGTCCGCCGTGAAGGGCCCCGTCACCACATAGTCGGAAACGATCTGGGTCGGCGCAGGGGTAGCGTGGGCAGGAGGCGCCGCCAGCAGGGTGCCGCACACCGCCGTCGTAATGGCGGCTGGAAGCAGAGTACGGAAGCCTGGACGCAGAAAGGGCATGCTGAAAGTCCTGAAGGTTGTGGAAGGGAGCGCAATGATGTCTACGGTACAGAAATCGACTCACCGCGGGGGTAGTCCTGTGCATAACTTGCCGGTCTTCACAGCACAAAACTGAGGCGGACACAGAAAAAGCCCCGGCGAACCGGGGCTTAGTCAGTGGAGATGGCGGGAATTGAACCCGCGTCCGATGCAGTTTAGTCAGGGCTTCTCCGGGCGCAGTTTGCGTCGGGTTTTCTCAGCTCCAGCCATCTTGCAAACAAGTGGCTGCCGAGCTCAGTTGCATAAGAGTCCCCTTGGTTCCTGCAACGAAAACCAAGAGCAGTGGCCCTCTAAATGACGCCAGTATCCGGGTCGAGAGCATACCCGGGCTGACGGACTAGCTCCGCTGCTTAGGCAGCGAGAGCGAAGTCAGTGCGCTTCTGTTCGGCACTTATTGTTTTACAGAGAGCGTTTACGAGATAACTCTGTATCCTCGGCCCGCTTCCCCTGTCGCGACTAACATCGTCGAAACCTGTCATCCCCATATGCAGTTATCAACCAGCGTGATCAATCAACCGTGCCAATCAATTTTGCTGTCCCGGATTCCTCCGGGTTGTCTATTCTAACGCACCCGGGCCGGGAATGATTCCCTACGGGACCCGATCCCGATGCCTGCTCCTAGAACTCGATCCCAAGGATCACTATCTGGGCCTGCCACAGCATCAGCACAACGAACGACACCGCGACGAAAGCCAATCCCAAGGCTGCCAGCGCCGTGGTCGCGGCCTGCTTGCGCCGGAAACTCCACCAGAACACGGCAATGTTGAGCAGGACCAGGATCGGCGAGATCCAGACGAGGATCTGCGCGAAAAAGACGTAAATCAGGAAGAAGAAGGGGATCAACGCCAGAAACCCAGCCGGAACCACGGCAAACAACAGCAGCAGGTTGACGATGGCACCGATGGTCACCCACCAGGGGCGCTTGTACCTGAGTTCGGATTCTTCCTCTACGTCATCAGGTTCCTGCGCATCCCAGAAAACGTCGCTCATGCGCCGAGGTTCCGCTCTCGCATGGCGCGTTGCGCCTCACGGTTGTCCTGTTGCTCGCGCAGGGTCTGGCGCTTGTCATACTCCCGCTTACCGCGGGCGATGGCGATCTCCACTTTCGCGCGCCCATTAAGGAAGTACAGCTGCAACGGAACGATGGTGAAGCCGCTTTCCCGGATCTTGTGGGAGATCTTGGTGAGCTCCTCCCGATGCAGAAGCAGCTTACGACGGCGGCGTGCGGCATGGTTTGTCCAGCTGCCCTGCGAATACTCGGGAATGTGGATTCCCTCGAGCCAGAGCTCACCGTTATAGAAGATCGCGAACCCGTCCACCAGGGACGCCCGGCCTGCCCGAAGTGACTTCACCTCGGTGCCCTGCAGGACGATTCCAGCCTCATAGGTATCCAGCACCTGATAGTCATGCCGGGCCTTCCGATTGGTGGCCACTACCTGACGGCCACTTTCCTTGGGCACGGTTCAACTCCTTCAATAGTGCGGTGCGCTTCAGAACTGAAGCAAACAACGCGTCCCAGTCTACGGCGTCGGGCTGTCTGCGGCTGCTCACGGAGAGTGAGCTTCAGCGCCAGCGCTAGAGGAGGCCCATCGGATCGACCAGGCTTCCGTTGAGAACTGTCTCGAAGTGCAGGTGGCAGCCGGATGAGTTGCCGGTAGTGCCGGTGTACCCGATCAATTGGCCCGCGCTAACGCGCTGTCCCGGTCCCACGAGATAGCTCGAGAGGTGATAAAAGTTGGTAGCCAACGCATTGCCACCGACGACGCCGTGATTCAGTACGATTCGGTTGCCCGCCCCGGGGAGAGCGTTGGCGTCTGCATACCAGACTTCGCCTGCCGCGGGAGCGTACAGCGGCGTTCCGCAGGCTACTCCGTAGTCGATTCCGGTGTGGGTGTAACCGCCCGAGCCGTTGAAGTCGATGGTTCCCAGCGGGGTGGGACGCCAGCCGTAGCCGGAGGTGATCGGGCCGCTTACCGGGGCGCGCAGCGCGAACGCTGACGGGCTCGACGCCGGCGGAGGCACAATCACCGGCGCTACCGGTCGGGGGACGACCGGGGGCGGCACCACCACGGGCGCGGGCTTCGGCCGGTTGGCCGCGGCCGCTGCTTCTGCGGCACGCCGGTTGGCTTCGGCCGCCTCCGCTGCCGCGCGGCGGTTCGCCTCGGCCGCTGCAGCCGCACGACGCTCGTTCTCGATCCGCGCCCGCTCCTCGGCTTCTGCCTTCAGCCGTGCTTCTTCCCGCTTGCGTGCCTCTTCGATCAGCTTGCGCTGGCGTTCGGCAATGTCGACAACAACCTGTTGGTGCGCGTTCTCGACCTTGGCGAGCTTGGCCTCGATGACCGGCTTCTGTTTCTGCAACTTGTCGGAGAGAGTCGATGTGTCAGAGATGAGCTTGTCCACCTTGGCCTTTTCGGCCGCAGCTTCATCGCGGGCAACTTGCTCAGCGGCGAGCGCGGCATCCGCCTTGGCTTTCAGGTCAACGATTTCCTCTTCAACCGCAACGAGGCGCGCCTGCGAGTTCACGTTCGTTGCGTTCTGCTCGGCCAGTCGTTCCAAGGCCGAATTCTGGTTACGGAGCGCCTGCTCCACCAGTTCCATGGAAGCGAAGCCGTCGGAACCGTTGCTGCCGAGCATCAGCGAGAGACCGGTGGGCACGCCCCCGCTCTTGTAAGCCTGCGTTGCAATCTGACCGATCACCTTGCGGGTCTCAGCCATCTCGGCTTCGTCCTGCTTCAGCTGCTCGGTGATCTTGTTCTTGGTTTCCTGCGCCAACTGCACGCGTTGGGCCAGTGCGTTAACTTCGCCGGTCGCTGCTTCGACCCGGCCCTGTGCGTCTGCGAGCGACTGCTGCGCGCCCGGTAGCTGGCCCTGGTAGACCTTCAGCTGCGCGATGGTCTCTGCGATGTCCGAGTCGAGGTACTCAATCGACTGCTGAACTTCCTCAATCTGCTGCTCAAGGGCGGACTTGCGATCTTTGAGCTCATCCGCGTGGACAGGTCCGCTCAGCGTCAAGGTGAGCGCTGCCACGGTGGCCAGCGACAGGGCAGTAAGCGTTCTTACGCCTGCGGCACGGCGAATCTGTCGAAGCTCGCAAGGGGTTACGCTGCGCATACGGTCTCAGTTCTCACAAGTACCTACCCTAAACCTTCAAGTAACGTCTGAGGGTCAGGAGGGACGAAGCACCCGCAAGGAATGCACCCAGAAGGAACAGCGCGGGAACCACCAGCAAGAGTTCCTGTGTGGAGATGAAGCCCATTTGCGGGTATTCGCGTGCAAGCCACTCCCCGCCGTAACGGAGCACAGCCCACAGCGTCCCGGAAGCGATGGCTGCACCCAGGATTGCGGCGATGACGCCCTCGAGAACAAAGGGAAGCTGGATGATCGCCTTGCTCGCTCCTACCAGACGCATGATGCCTGTCTCCCGTCTCCGGCTGAAGGCAGAGAGACGGATTGTGGTTGCAACCAGCAGGACCGCGCCCACGCTCATGACGACGGCAATCCCCAGCGCAACGAGCGATGCGATATTGATGTAGCCGAAGATCTCTTCGAGGTACTCGCGTTGATCGCTGACAATATCAACGCCGGGCTCCGAGGAGAAAGCCTCGCTGATGACTTCGTACTTTTCGGGATCCACCAGCCCCACGCGGAATGATTCGGGAAGCTGATCGGCTGTGATCGCTTCCACGATGGGCGAGTTCGCGAGCTGCTCACGGAAATGGACCAGAGCCTGGTCCTGCGATTCATACTCCACAGTGTCAACGTAGGCACTGAGCTCCGGGGATTTCAGCTTGGCCTCGACAGCCGCCCGCTGCTCATCTGTGACCGGTCCCGATGCGCAGCTTTCGGAGGTGGAGTTTTCCACGCACAGGAACACGGCAACCTGCACGCGGTCATACCAGTACCCCTTCATCTGGTCTATCTGAAGCTGCAGGAGACCGGCCGCGCCGACGAACGTGAGCGAGATGAAGGTGACGAGCACAACCGACACCACCATCACGAGGTTCCGCCGCATGCCTGAGGCGATCTCGCCGAGAACGAATGCAAACCTCATCCGGCGGCCGCAGCCGTCGTAGTCGTTGATCCGATGTAGATGCCCTGCGCATCATCGCGGACCACGGAACCGTCCCGAAGCTCTACTACCCGCTTGCGCATGGTGTTCACGATGTCGTCGTCGTGGGTTGCCATCACCACGGTGGTGCCGTTCTGGTTGATTTTGTCGAGCACTTTCATGATTCCCATGGAGGTGGTGGGGTCCAGGTTTCCCGTTGGCTCGTCAGCGAGCAGGATGCCCGGCTTGTTCACGATCGCGCGCGCAATCGCCACGCGCTGCTGCTCGCCGCCGGAGAGTTCATGGGGCATGCGGTTGTTCTTGCCCTCCAGACCGACAGTCTTCAGTACCTCCGGAACCGTCTCGCGGATAACCGCCCGGCTCCTTCCGATGACCTGCATCGCGAAGGCGACATTTGCGAAAACCGATTTATTCGGCAGCAGTCGGAAGTCCTGAAAGACGACGCCGATGCCGCGCCTCAGCTTCGGAACACGCCAGCTGGGGATGTTGGCAACGTTCTGTCCTGCTACGTATACCGCGCCGCGGCTGGGCCGATCCTCCTTGAGCACCAACCGGATGAACGTCGACTTGCCGGAACCGGACGCGCCGACCAGAAAGACAAACTCGCCCCGGTCAATATCCAGGGTGACACCGTCAAGGGCCGGCTTCGACTTCTGGTCGTAGACCTTGGTGACTTGCTCGAATCTGATCATGATTTTTCTGCGCCCACATCCTTCTGCCTGTGCTCGGGCATGGGTGGAGGAAGCAAGCACCCAGCTCTTTTGACTATAGGCAGCCCGCCGGCGCAACGGCGCGGCATGGGGGCGGTGTGTCGCGATCTATCACCGACGCCCGGAAGCCGTGATCAGTCGTCGCTGTTTCGGTTGTTGGCGCGCCAGCGAATGCCAGCGTCGATGAAGTCATCGATCTCACCGTCGAACACTGCGGAGGTGTTGCCCACCTCGTGCTCGGTGCGCAAGTCCTTCACCATCTGGTACGGGTTCAGCACGTAGGATCGCATCTGGTCTCCCCAGGATGCCTTGACGTCACCCGCGTGTGCCTTTTTCTCGGCGTCTTCCTGCTCCTTCTTGAGCAGCAGGAGCCGCGACTGAAGGACCCGAAGCGCGGCGGCCCGGTTCTGGATCTGAGACTTCTCATTCTGCATGGAGACGACAATGCCCGTGGGGATGTGCGTCAGCCGCACGGCCGAGTCCGTGGTGTTGACCGACTGGCCACCCGGGCCGGAGGAGCGGAAAACATCGACGCGGATCTCGTTGTCGGGGATCTCGATGGAGTCTGTCTGCTCGATGAGCGGTATGACCTCGACCGCCGCGAAGGACGTCTGGCGCCTGCCCTGGTTGTCGAAGGGGCTGATTCTTACCAGTCGGTGGGTGCCCGCTTCGACTGACAGAGTTCCGAAGGCGTAGGGAGATTTGACCTCGAACGTTGCTGACTTCAAGCCGGCTTCTTCCGCATACGAGGTGTCGAGCACCTGCGTGGGATAGCCGCGACGTTCAGCCCAGCGCAGATACATGCGCAGCAGCATCTCGGCGAAGTCAGCGGCGTCCACTCCCCCGGCACCGGAACGTATGGTGACGACTGCTTCGCGCTCGTCCCACTCACCGGCGAGCAGCGTCACGACTTCGAGTTCATCGAGGGCCTTGCTTAGGGAGGTGAGTTCCTTAACGGACTCAACGCGGGAATCTTCGTCGTCCTCATCCGCAGCGAGTTCGACTAGGACTTCCAGATCATCGATGCGGGCCGCCAGCTTTTGGATCCGCGCGATTTCGGTCTGCTTATGGGAAAGACGCGACGTAATCTGCTGACCAGCGGAGGGGTCATCCCACAGGTTCGGCTCCCCTGCCTGCTCACTGAGTTCAGCAATTTCTGCTCGGATCGCTTCGACGTCGGTAACAGCCACAATGGAGTCGTATTTTGCTCGGAGGGCGCGGATCTCCGCGGAAAAATCAATATCTGCCATGGTGTTTCAAGACTACGTCATGGTCCTGCCGGCGCAGTTACCGCGTCAGGTCAGCCCGTGCGTCGGACGTCGCGGCAATCGGGATGCCGGCGGGAACCAGGAAATTCACGATCGGGGGATGAACAACCGCGGTGAGAACCACTCGAGCGGTTCGGGAATCCGGGGCCCCTGTTGCGGAATCCAGGGCAAGCCCGTTGAAGCGCGAAGGGGCTCCGGAGCGCTCAAGGTAAGCGGTAGCCGCCCGTGAGACGGATTCGGAATCGAGTGCGGGGGCCGGTTCGCCTCCGTTCGCGTCGATGGAGGCTACCGAGAACGTGTCCGCTGCACTCAGCGCCGCTCCGTCCGCTACCGAAAGCAGCTTCTTGTGCTCGATGTAGACGGCGGAGACAGCGGTGACCACCGCAACAACCAGCAGCGAGAGCAGGATGTAGCCGATGATCAGTACCGTGATCTGGCCGTCTTCATCCGTGGAGTGTTCGTAGTTGCGTGCGCGGGCTGCCATCATCCGAATCGCTCCACGAGTTGGGTGGCGCTCGAGTCGACTGTGGCTGCCGACGTATTCAGGCCCGGCATGGTGGGAATTAGTGGAAGCGGAACCAACAAGTCAACGGCGACGGTAACACTCGAGCCGGGTTCGAGACAGGTGCCGCCGCAGGTGATCGTGATCCCTGCATTGTCGGACGGGAAGCCGAAATCGGTCACCGTAAGGCTGACTGCCTGCTGCGCGCGGGCGTAGGCCTCTTCGGTTGTCTCCGAGTCCACAAAGACCTTCGCCGCCTGATCAGCCGCACCGACCACGGCGAACGATGCCCCCTGCACTGCGCCCACCGTCAGGACCAGGTAAACGACCGGCACTAGGAGGAGCAGCCCAAGGAAGGTGAACTCGAGAACCGCGCTGCCGCCGTCGTCGTCGGAATGCGCGGCAGCGCGGACATGCTCAGGAAGGGAGCGCAGAATGACCCGTCACCTCCATGGTTCCGCTCGGACCGATGAGTCCGATCACTGGGATAGGAGCCCGGACGGTTACCTGCAGTACGACGGCTCCTCCGCGGTTGACCTGGCTCACCGATACGTCCTGCGCATACGTGCTGTTGATCGCACCTGCGATCAGGGAACTTGTACGGGCAGCAGCGTCGGCGGGCGAACGGTCGGCAAGGGTTCCATAACGGGCGCCGGAGGAGGCGGCGTCGATCAGGGTGTTTCGCACATGAAGGACCAGCGTGAGCTGCACGACAGCGATGAAGAGTACCGTCACCAATCCGCCGATAAGCGCGAAGTCGACGCTCGCAGCGCCGCGTTCATTCGCGAGCCCATGGCGAGGCGTTGTGTGTTGGGGCCGGTGAATCACCGCCTTATCGACTGACGCGACTGATCGCCTCGTTGAACAGTCCTTCCAGGGCTGGGGAGGCAATCGCCAGGAGTCCTGCCACAAGGACAGCGGACATCAGCGTGATCATCACCCAACCAGGGACATCTCCGCGCTCGGGATGGTCCTCTGAGGAAGGGACAGTCAGATTGGTCCGTAGAACGGCGGTGGTGAACAGGAAGCTTGCGATGAGGCGGTTACGCATGCTGGGTTCCTCTCTTTCGTGTGGTGTTCAGTAGGGAGTCGAAGGTACGTCTGCCTGGTCAGAGTCCGAGGTTGATCAGGGCGATGCCGGGGTAAACGGCAAAAAGAACTGTCAGCGGCAGAACGCCGAAGACCAGCGGGACCATCATGGCGATTTCCTTGCGTCCAGCGGACTCCATGAGTTCCCGTTTGGACATGTCTCGAACGTCCTGGGCTTGCGCGCGGAGGACCTCTGCGAGCGGCGTTCCACGCTCTACCGCGACGCTGATTCCGTCGACGAACCGCACGAGCGGCGCCAACTGAGTACGGTTGGAAAAGTGCTGGAGGGATTGCAACAAAGGCGTTCCGGCTCGCGTCTCAGCGAGGACCTGGGCGAATTCCTTCGTGAGTTCGCCGTGCCCTGTCCTACAGATGCGCTCCAATGCACCCGTAGCGCTCTCACCCGCGCTGACGGCAAGGGCCATCAGCTCGGCAAGGCTTGGGAATTCCGCCAGGATCCGGCTTTCCCGTTTCCTTATCTCGGCGCCCAACATGTAGTCACGGAGCAAATAACCGCCGGCAGCACTGCCGAACACAATGAGAACAGCCAGCATTGGGCTGAAGCTTCCGGAAGCTGCCAGGCTCAGGATGATGGTTGTCGATGCAGCGAGCCCGACGCTTCCCCAGATGACCTGCTCAGCACGGAAGTCGAGGACGGTCTGGGTTCTTCCCGCCTGCTCCAACCTTCGCGCGAGAGCCGATGAGGCAGGGCTGAACTTATTGAGCCAGGTAACGGCGTCGCGGGTAACCGGACGGATGATGCGCTCGAGTGGACCGAAGGGCGTCACTGCCTGCGCATTGAGGAGCCTGGAGCTGACGTCGACGGACTTGAGCTGCGGAGCGATGCGCTCAGCGAATCTGGGCTGGCGCATGATCGGCAGCCGAACGAAGATGAGCCATAGTCCCGAGCCCAGACACGCACCGACCAGGGCCGCCAGGGAGGAGGCGGCCATCAGCGAAGCACCCGCTCATCGTTGGGAAGGGCACCAATGCGCAGCATCACCCAGTAGCAGAACGCCGAGACCAGCAATCCGCCGACAAGCACGATTGCGCCGCCCGCGGTGTTGTAGGCAGCGACGGCCTCCTGGCGCGTTGAAAGAAGTGCGAGCACAATCCACGGCGCCGCCACGGCGAGACGGGCAGCATTGACGGTCCAGGACTGACGGGCTTCCAGTTCGCTCCGGGTGCGTGCGCTGTCCCGTAGGAATTCCGCCAGTGTGCCGAGCAGCCTGCCCAGGTCGGTGCCACCGACTTCGCGAGTAAGGCGCAGGGCTTCCACGATCCTGTCCGCCACCGGGTCAGCCAGGCGGTCCTTCAGCCTGTCGAGGGAATGATCGAACTGTCCGCCCGACCGATAGTCAGCCGAGAACTCGCGGAAAGCCGGCCGCAATTCCTCGGGCCCCTTCACGCCAAGCTGCATCAGCGCTTCCGGGAGAGACAGACCGGCCCTGATCGCGGATCGCAGGTGGTCGACGACATCAGGCCACAGTTCCCGCAGTGATGCTGTGCGTTTGCGTGCGCGCCACCGCACCAGCATGAGAGGTGACAATCCACCGAAGAGGGCGAAACAGGCCGCAATAGCCGGTGTTCCGGTGAAGACAAACACGACAAGAAATACGAACATCCCGGCGACGCCACTGGCGGCGAACAGACCGCCCGCTGACACCCGCTCCACTCCAGCCCGCAGGAGGAGTTCCTCCACCTTTGCCGCGCGCCGCTTACTCATCCGCGGACGCGGGGGAACCTCCCACGTAGACCACCAGACCAGAAACAGACCCGCTCCAAGTGCTACACCGACTGCAACTGTCATGACGGCATGAGGAGGGAAGCGACGGTATATCCGGCGGACGCGAATTTCTCCTCCGCCGGCATGGTTGACGCAGTGACATGCAGTTCACCATCGACCCGTTTGAACACGGTCGACGTCTCGATCACGCCGTTCTCGACTCTGCGGCCCAGTGCAACGATTTCCGTCACGCGTCGTTGACCGGAACGCTCGCGGACACAGTGCACCACCAGGTCAATGCAGGAGGCGACAGTAGGCACCACAAAAGCGCTCGAGATGTTTTGGCCCGCCAGCAGAGGAAGCGTGCAGATCTTCGTTATGGCATCGTGCGCGCTATTGGCGTGGACGCTGCACATGCCGGGAAGGCCCGAATTCAGGGCGATCAGCATGTCGAGGCTCTCAGCTTCGCGGACCTCGCCGACGATCAGGCGGTCCGGTCTCATGCGAAGTGCTTCCTTCACGAGTCGGCGCAGAGGAATCTCACCATGACCCTCAAGATTGGGCTGTCTGCACTGCAGGCCGACCACATCGCGCAGGGGAAACTGAAGCTCGAAGATTTCCTCGACCGTCACAACTCGTTCGCGCGGCCCGATGCTGGCGCCAAGGCAATTGAGCATCGTCGTCTTGCCAGCCTGAGTTGCACCGGAAACGAGGATGTTCAGACCGCTCGCCACGGCAGCACTTAGAAATGTGGCGGCCTGCGGCGTCAGGGATCCCAACTCAACGAGATGCTCCAGCCTCGTCGCACGAGAGATGAACTTCCGTATGTTCACTGCCCAGTGGCGACGGGTGACATCGGGTATCACCACGTGCAGCCGGGAGCCGTCCGGCAGCGATGCATCGACGAACGGGGATGATAGATCCAGCCGTCGGCCGGACGCTTTGAGCATCTTCTCCACCAGATCGCGAACCTGCTGCTCGGAGAGAGTCAGTGAGGTCAGCTCGGACTCCCCCGCTCGCGCTACGTAGATTTCCGAGGGCGAGTTGATCCAGATTTCTTCGATGGCGGGGTCATCCAACAGCGGCTGCAGGGCACCGTAGCCGGCAACCGCGTCGAAAACATAGCGATTGGCCTGTTCGAGGTGCCCGAGGGGAGGCAGGGATCCGACGAGCGACCGCTCGTCATAGTCATTTACGGCAGCTTCAACAAGACGCCGCACCTCCGCGCTTTGAAGCGTCGGGTCTAGGCCACGGCGGCGGATGAGTTCTCTTACTTCATCCTCAACAATGCGCACTGCATCCATAGTTTTCCCCAAGGATTCGGCATGCAGACGGGAGAGGCACGCCGGAGACTGTCAGACTGATAATGCACGTTCAAGCTCGTTTCCCTGCCTCAAAGCGTAGGGCACACCAAATCAACTTACCTAGCCGGATGAAGGGCCTGTGGAGAACTTTGCCACGGCTCGTCACTCCCGACCCTCTAGCCGCATACGTAACACGCAGGTTCCTCTCCACCGGGAAGATACCCGGTCCATTCGGGGGCCTGCACCTATCTGGAGACCTCACCGTGATAGCTTCCCGCGCATCCAAGACCTTCGCGCTCTCTTCCCTCGTTACCCTGAGCCTCCTCACGGGTATGACACCGGCAGTCGGCATTGAACCGGGAGCTACAGCATCTCCGAGTCCCGCCGACGCGACGGCCACGACCGAGTCGGCGGTTCCAATCGAGGAGCCGTCGCCTTCCCCGTCGGCGACGCTTTCGCCGTCGGTGACAGCGACGCCGTCGTCGGAAGGGGAGCTCACTGCAGCTGACTACAAAAACAACGCAGCCTTGCTCGCGGAGCTTATCGGGAAACACGGTGCCAGCATGGGCCAGGGACTCGACCGTCTGGAAGAGACGGGGAACGCGCAGGAGCCGTCGCCGGCTGAAGCTTCTTCTCTCCCGAAGAGCTTCGACAGCACCTCTGAAACGGACTCAGGCGCTGCGATGGCTCCCACCGCTACCAACTACTGGCAACCGTCGTCGGGAGTTCTGGGCGTCGATGTAAGCAGCCACCAGGGCGAGGTCAACTGGAGCGGCGCCTGGAATTACGGCTCCCGCTGGGCGTACGTCAAGGCCACGGAAGCGCTGGTCTATAAAAACCCCTACTTCGGCAGCCAATACAACGGCGCCGGCAACCGCGGCATGCTCCGCGGCGCATACCACTTCGCCATCCCCAACGTCTCCAGCGGCGCTGCACAAGCAAACTATTTCGTCGCCAACGGTGGTGGGTGGAGCGCAGATGGGAAGACTCTTCCCCCGCTCCTGGACGTGGAATACAACCCGTACCCCGAGTTGGGCAATACCTGCTACGACATGAGCGCTTCGCAGATGGTCAACTGGATTCGCGATTTCTCCAACCGGATGGTCACGCTCACGGGACGCAAGCCGATGATCTACACCACCACGGACTGGTGGTACCGGTGCACGGGAAACAGTGCTGCGTTTTCGGACCATGCTCTGCACATAGCCTCATACAACAACTACGGTGCCGGCACTCTGCCCGCGAGCTGGAGCTTCTACAGCG
This sequence comes from Arthrobacter sp. TJ-270, assembly GCF_058269075.1. NCBI lineage: Bacteria > Bacillati > Actinomycetota > Actinomycetes > Micrococcales > Micrococcaceae > Arthrobacter > Arthrobacter sp. TJ-270. Next base: position 257,581 of record NZ_JBZCNB010000001.1, read on the forward strand.
TCTGGCAGTACACGGACAAGGGTCCGGTCGTCGGCGACTGGAACCAGTGGAACGGTTCCATGACCAGCCTCCAGTCGTTCGCGGGGGGCGGGAGCGCTCCCACGGCTGTCTCAAGTAAGCCGTCGGTGGGGGCGCTTGCGGATATGGTGGCGATCGATTCATCCGGCAGGCTGTGGAACTACCCAGCCAACGGGAAGGGCGGCTTCGGCACACGATTCCAGATCGGTTCAGGATGGACGGGTATTAAATCGATCAACCCTGTCGACTGGAACGCCGACGGCACCATCGACCTCCTCACCCAGCGGGACAACGGAACCCTGAGCTACTACCCAGGCAAGCCCACCGGCGGATTCAACCCGCCCGTTCAGATCGGCTCCTCCGGCTGGCAGAACTTCAGCCTCGCAGTAGGACCATGGGTCAAAGGCCAAGGCATCACAATAGTCGGCGCACGCTCCGACGGAGCCCTCTACTACTGGCCCCACACCTCAACCCACCAACTCGGCAGCGCAGTCAAAATCGGTTCCGGCTTCACCGACATGCCCATCGTCATGGCCGACCAAAACCTCGACGGACGCATGGACCTACTCTCCCGCGACGCCAACAACAACCTCCTGCGCTACACCGGAAGCGGAACCGGAACCATCCTCTCCGGCTCACGCACCACCATCGGTAAGGGCTGGGGCTCCGTCAACACCGTCAACGCCGTCGACGGATTCAACGGCACCACCAGCCGCGGCATCATCGGACGCAACACCACCGGAACCCTCACCTACTACCCCTTCACCACCAACGGTTTCGGAACCGCCACCACCGTCGGCACCGGCTGGACCACCTACACCCTCGCCGGAACAGACTTCGCGAAAAGCGCACCGCTGTCCGAGTCGACCTCGGCTCCGGCCCCTGAACCGGCCCCTGCACCTGCACCTGCACCTGCACCTGAGTCACCGTCGGTGGGGGCGCTTGCGGATATGGTGGCGATCGATTCATCCGGCAGGCTGTGGAACTACCCAGCCAACGGGAAGGGCGGCTTCGGCACACGATTCCAGATCGGTTCAGGATGGACGGGTATTAAATCGATCAACCCTGTCGACTGGAACGCCGACGGCACCATCGACCTCCTCACCCAGCGGGACAACGGAACCCTGAGCTACTACCCAGGCAAGCCCACCGGCGGATTCAACCCGCCCGTTCAGATCGGCTCCTCCGGCTGGCAGAACTTCAGCCTCGCAGTAGGACCATGGGTCAAAGGCCAAGGCATCACAATAGTCGGCGCACGCTCCGACGGAGCCCTCTACTACTGGCCCCACACCTCAACCCACCAACTCGGCAGCGCAGTCAAAATCGGTTCCGGCTTCACCGACATGCCCATCGTCATGGCCGACCAAAACCTCGACGGACGCATGGACCTACTCTCCCGCGACGCCAACAACAACCTCCTGCGCTACACCGGAAGCGGAACCGGAACCATCCTCTCCGGCTCACGCACCACCATCGGTAAGGGCTGGGGCTCCGTCAACACCGTCAACGCCGTCGACGGATTCAACGGCACCACCAGCCGCGGCATCATCGGACGCAACACCACCGGAACCCTCACCTACTACCCCTTCACCACCAACGGTTTCGGAACCGCCACCACCGTCGGCACCGGCTGGACCACCTACACCCTCGCCGGAACAGACTTTTCGCACTAAACCTGACGCGATCGTATAGTCGGCTACTAGCTCAATCTCGCTGAAATGCTGTAGTGTCAGCGGCCGCCAGAATCAGAGGAAACTTCCCAGGGCTTTTCGGCTTCATCTATGGCGATGCGCCGCGCCAGCCGGGTGAGGCTCATTTCGGTATGCCTGAAACGTTGGTATGTCGTAGCCATGAAAACAAGGAAGGACACCACGAGGCCGTAGAGCACCAGGTCGGTCCCGCGCCCGATCCCGAACCATGACGCGACGGTAGTCATCGTCGAAGGGAAGAAGATCGAGAAAGCTGCAGCGAATCCGAAGGCGATGAGGAGCATCCGTCGGATCGCGAGGTGCCGGGCGTTACTACCACCGCGCATCAGGACAAGTGCGGACGCTACGACAGCAAGAACAAGCGCAAGCTGAACGAAAATAACCATTGTTACCTCATGAATAGTTCGGCGAGGATATTCACTGAGTTGAGCAGCGACTGACCCTTCGATTTTGAATAGTCCGTGTAAACGATCTCAACCGGGTGTTCCGCCCAACGCGGTTGCAATTCAGCAATTCGGTGCACGATCTCGGATGCGTGAGCCATTCGATTCTGTGTGAGGTGGACGTTGTGAACGAAATCTCGTCCCAGGACTCTCAGCCCATTGTGGGCATCCGTCAGTTCAAGTCCTGTAGCTATCCGAGATTGAATGGCTGCCGTCTTGAGGACGAGACGCTTCAGAGGGGTCAGCTGCGTGCGGTCGTCCAAGAAGCGCGAGCCCAAGACAATGTCGGCTTCGCCATTGCGCAGACGGGCGAGCATCTCAAGGGCGTCGCTCTTGCGATGCTGACCGTCGGCATCGAAGGTTACAACCGCATCCATCTCCGGGTCCTGTAGCGCATACTCAAAGCCAGTTTGCAGCGCAGCGCCTTGACCAAGATTGATCGGATGCTGGACGACGACGGCGCCCGCCGCGTGGGCGATCTCTTGAGATCCGTCGGTGCTACCGTCGTCAACGCACACAACTCGCTGAAAATCACTCCGAAGGTCGGTTACGACGTCGCCCACAACTGTGGCTTCGTTGTACATGGGGATGACGAACCAAGCATGACTCACGTGCTTCAGTATCCCATAGTACGTCTCGTCTGCCGCAGCCCCACCTTGCCGCCTCATAATCGTTCGCCCCACGACGGCGCCCTATGCATCAGTGGACGGACCGGGGCGAGATAAGGTGTTCGGATGCGGCCCGAACTTCTCTATCTCGTTTCTCCTGCAGGCAATCCCAACTTCGGTGACGAATTCATCGCTGCTTCCTGGTTGAGGTACTTGGCCCTGACTCGCCCGGAAGCGGACGTCTGGTTGGATAGCCCGCAGCCTGGTCTCGCACAGATACTGTTCGACGGCATTCACCCCCGGCTTCGAGTAACAAATACGATGTGGCGCTTGACACATGAGAACGCCGACCTCTCGGTCGATCGATCACGCGAGACCGTACACGCGCGTGTAAGCGGACTGGGCTCGCCGGCATACGATCTTGGTCTTCTTAAGCTCCGGGAGGCGGAGTCTATCCATCTCCTCGGGGGTGGCTACATAAACGCCAGTTGGGAACATCACACCGCTCTTGTTCATTCGATGCGTGCGGTGCGAAAGCTAACGGGTACCGCACTGTTCGCAACAGGCCAAGGGCTCATGCCCTCCATAGCGTCCGAGAACGGAGGACGGACGCTCTTCGAAGGCTTCACTCACGTTTCTGCCCGTGATGATGCGAGTGCGCGCACCTACCGAGTAGAGCCCGGCCTCGATGATGCGTTCCTCGGAGCAGCCGCCGAACTTCAAGGAAGTACCGCGCCGCCCGGACTCTACATTTGCATTCAGAGCGATACGGTCGACGCTTCGGCTTTCGACCAGGCGGTGCACCTTGCAAGAAGGCACGCCCTCGCGGCCCAACGGAAAGGCTCTGCGGTCTTCTACGTAGAGGCCATTCCCGGTGCAGATCGGGTCGCGTTCGAGAAAATGTCGGACATCATTCCCGAGGACCACTTCATACCTTTCTCTCAAATCTGGTCAGAGGGCCTACCCATTTCCGGTGCGCAGACTTGGTTGACGAGCCGATTCCATTTCCATTTGCTGGCCGCTGCCGCAGGAGCCAGGGGCGTCGCTGTGGTGATGAAGGAGGGCTACTACAGCGTTAAGCACGAATCGTTGGTTTCCCTCGGCAGTGGATGGACGGTGGCCATGCCCAGTGAGGAGCCACCGCTTCCCGCTCGGCCCGGGACCCTCACCAACATGCTCCCCACATTGGTGGAAAGGAAGAGGGCAGAGGCCGCCAAATTGTATGGACGAGACGCAGATAAACTTTTAAGGACCAGCACGCTCCGAAGCGTTACGTCATTGGGAACCTCCCTCGCGATCAATCTTCGAACCCGGCTCAGTCGCTAAGTAGAGCGAACCCCCGTGACCGAATTATTGTCTTTCGCTCCATCCGTCGCTTTTCTTATCATCGCCCTCTTTCTTCCCGGAACAGTGCTGCTTCTGCTGGCGCGAGTCGACGCGTTCGCAGCGGTAGTTGTGGGACCTGCAGTTTCCGTGGCCCTTCTGGCCGTGGGCTCGCTCCTTGCTGACGCTCTGCAGCTCCCCTGGAATGCCGTTTCTGCCGGCCTCAATGTCCTTCTATTCTGGGCTGCTGTCCTGGTAGTACGACGCGCATGGACCATTCCCCATCAGATCGGGTTGACGAGCAAGAGCATGACCATCAGCCTCGCAGTCGGCAGCGGAACCTTGGCGGCGGCCGCGTTGTCTTCGCTAGCGCTTGCGCGAGGTGTCGGAGCGGCTGACAGAGCCTCGCAAGGTTGGGACCCGATCTTCCACGCCAATGTACTTCAGTGGATACGGGACTCCGGAAGTGCGACGCCGTGGAGCATCGCCCCTGTCTATGCGAGCGAAAAAACGTCGTATTACCCCGCTGGCTGGCACAGCTTCGTGAGTTTGTACCCGGGAAGTTTAGTGGAGGCCGCGAACAGTTCCGCGATAGTGGTTGGCGCTCTTGTATGGCCGCTTGGCCTCGTTCTACTCGCATTCGTCGCGGTACCGAGACTTCCTGCTGTTTGGGCAGTAGCGCCAGTAATTGGAGCCTCTTTCGTCAGTTACCCTTTCGCTCAGATGTTGCGCAGCGGCCAGTGGCCCAACGGGCTCGCCACCGCTATGGTTCCGGCTGTGCTGGCAATCTGCATCCAACTGCTTCAGCGGATCTGCTCCCCGGATCGCGACACCAGATGGTCTCGCCAAACCACTCGGTTGGCGGCTGTCGTCTGCCTAGGAGTTGGAGGCGTAGTCGCCGCACACCCAAGTGGCGTTTTCGCTCTTTTCGTAGCTTTGCTCCCCTTCGCCATGGCCGCCGTTCTACCCGTCCTAAATAGGAGCATCCAGACTCGACGTACGATCACGTTAGTTCTGATCACCGGGGTTATGGTTGCAGGTGGGCTTGTCGCGGCAGCTTTAGCGACATCTCGACTATTGAGGGGCGTTATGTCCTACGAAAGAGCCGTACGAGCAGAATTTCCCGACTCGATATTGCTCGCGTTGTTCGATCTCCCACGCTTTCCTGCGTTGAGCCCCCCAACGTTTGAGGACTTCAACCTAATCGTCGGCTTTTTGGTTTTGTGTGGGGTACTCATAACGATAGTCAGAAGAGGATACTGGCCAATCGCGCTTTCGTGGGCATCCTTCGTGGTGCTCCATATTCTGGCTGCAGGACCGGAGAACCAATTCCGCTGGCTTACGGGAGTTTGGTACAAGGACACGCAGAGAATTGCTCCGTTCATAGCAATGTTCGGAAGCATCTGCGCAGCACTTGCACTCGTGGTGACAGCGTCTGTTCTTATACAAGGAACGCGTTGGCTTGCAAACGTGACATCACAACAGCCTCGTCGTGGCAGTTTTAGAAGTGTACGCGTGGTGTTTCTGGTGGCCGCCCTAATCGTCACATATTCGGCTTCTTCAAACTTTCGGTCCGCCGATCGGATAGCCGTTTCCGCCCACAACTATGTGACCGCTCCACAGCTCAGCCTCGGCGTGCTATCGCCTGGAGAACAGGAATTCATCGAGAAAGCTGGAGCCAGGCTTCCGGTGGGAGCCACCGTAATCGGTGACCCATTCAACGGCGCAACAATGTTCTATTCCCTTGCCCAACGCGACACCGTCTACACTCAACTCGGATCAGCGTCCGGCGCCAACGAGGCGAAGAAGCTGCTGCGAACTAGCTTCAGAACAATCCATACGGACGCGGCGGTGTGCGAGGCCCTAAAGGAAGTCGGCGCGACGCACTTCTACGAGGACGTACCGGGTATATCCCACGGAAGTGCCAGTTTGGATGCTTGGCCGGGATTCTACGATGTTCCGACCCACTCTGGTTTCGAGTCCGTGATCGCTGAAGGACCGTGGACGCTGTACGAAATCACTGCTTGCAACTAAGTCGATTGGACGTGCACGAGTCGTGATAGCGTCGGCAGGTTGACCGAATTAGAGTGCAAAACTACCGGGTTGAGCGCCACTCGCCCGCAATAGCTGATGGCAGGAGTATCGATGTCTTGGTGGGACGCCCTACCATCCATGTTGGTTGCCGCCGCGGTGGTTATTCTCCCGGGGATGGCGCTTGCCGCCTGTCTCGGATTTAGACTTGGCGTAGCGATCGGTCTAGCCCCGGCTTTCTCCGTGGGCATGTCGGGTGTGGCAGCTGTTCTGCTTTCGATGATGGGAATCGACTGGTCTCCGGCCACCTTTTCGCTGTCTGCTGTAGTGATGTGTGTTTTGGCGCTACTCCTCCGGCTCCTTCTGCGACAACCGATCGAATTACGCCGGCTGATCGGGGTCGGGCGCAGGAGCTTGTTTGGAGCTGCGCTCGGTCTGAGCTTGGGCTCCTTCGCTTCGGCGTACAACCTCCTTCGAATTTTCGACAATCCGGACAATATTGCCCAACGCTACGACAACGTTTTCCATCTGAACGCTGTGCGATGGGTCTTGGACCAGGGTGACGCTTCGACCCTCACACTTGGACGTATGCTTGAGGCTGCCGAAGCCGTTGCGATCTATCCGGCGGCTTGGCATGGCTTCGCGGCGTTGATTGTGGAGGTCACCGGGCAGAGCATTCCAGTAGCGGTCAACTCGCTGAACATCATCCTTGCATCTCTCGTCTGGCCCTTGAGCCTTCTCCTGCTCGCTCGTGTGATCTTTGGCCCACGATGTCTTCCGCTGGTCTTCACTGGCCTGTTCTCCGCTGCGCTGCCGTCGTTCCCGATGGGGTTGATCGACTTCGGCCCCCTGTATCCGAACATTGTTTCCTATGCCATCCTGCCGGCCGGGTTAGCACTCGTACTCAGCGCAGTGAGGGCCGGAAGGATGCCGCGTTTTGACCCCATAAGCTTGATCGTCTCGCTGTTAGTCGTGGTTGCCGCCTTGCTGTTGGCCCAACCAAATGGTTTCGTTGCCCTCATGGCGCTTTCGCTGCCAGTGGTGACATGGCGTTGGTGGCGCTGGATCAATCGAAACTATAAGGAACGCGGGCTAAGCGGGGTTTTGGGGCCCATCCTGACCGGTGTCGCGTTTGCAACTGGATTCGGCTTGGTATGGCAGTCTGTTTTGACGAGGTATGACACATGGTTGCCTTTTACTAGGTACGCGAGCGCTATCGGACAAGCGCTAATGAGTGCTCCGCACGAGCGCGGAATTCCCGAAGTTGTCGCCATATGCACCCTTCTAGGGCTCGCAGTGATATTCAAACGGGGGCTTTGGCCTTGGCTTCTTGGAGTCTATGGCGTTACGGTGCTGCTTTATGCCGTGTCCGCGGCGCAGCCGCGGGGCCCCGTGCGAATCCTTCTCACCGGCGCTTGGTACCAGGATCCTCAACGTCTCGCTGCTCTACTGCCTCTGCCCACTGTCATCATCGCCGCCTATGGTGCTACATTCATAACCTTGGCGATCGCAGACCGGACAGCGTCGGTCGGCCACCTTCGGCATCTGACCCCGAAGTGGCGCGCTGCACTTGCATGGGGACTAGCATGCGCGGTCGCCGCTGTCGGTGCGGCTCTGAGTCAGCGCGGCCCGGTCGACCAGATGGTGTTGGAAAGCCGTTTCAATCACACCTATGAAGGCAATCCAACCATTCTGTCGCCCGACGAACTGCGACTCCTAGAACGTCTAGACCAGAACGTCCCAGAGCAGGCGGAGATAGCTGTTAATCCGTGGAATGGTGGATCTTTGGCTTATGCTTTCAGCGGACGCGACGTCACCCAGTATCACATGTCCTCCGATGAACTCGAGCCGGAGTTGCAGGTACTGGCGAAGAACCTCAGCACCGCTAGCGAGGATTCAGAAGCATGCGGGATCGCCCGGGACGAGAATGTCCAGTATGTGTTGGATTTCGGTGTCCGTTACTTGCTCGATCGTGAGGCGGCCTACGAGTATCCAGCGTTTGACGGATTGGACCCGGAGAACGCGTCCAACTACGAGCTTATTGATCAAGAAGGTGACGCTAAACTTTACCGCATTACCAATTGCTTCTAGCACCGTTCAATGGGCTGAGCCATCCGGCTCAGGGTAAAAGCCCGTCAACGTCCCCTTATGTGAGCGATGGCTTCCGCAACCGGCGCGTCGTGGACGATGCGTCCCTTTTCCAGCACGACTCCGCGGTGACAGATTTGTCCGATCAAGTCCAGGTCATGACTAACCACGATCAGCGTTTTTCCTGCATCGGCCAACTCTTTGATTTTGGTGATGCACTTTCGCTGGAACGGTTCGTCGCCTACCGCAAGGATCTCGTCGATGAGGAAGACATTGGGATCGGTGTGGACGGCTACCGAAAACGCTAATCGCAGGTACATGCCCGACGAGTAAAATCGGACTTCCGTATCGATAAACTCGCCGATTTCCGCAAAGTCGACTATCGAATCGAATTGCTTGTGGATGTCCTTTTCAGACATCCCGAGAATGGCACCGTTGAGGAATACATTATCCCTGCCGCTGAGGTCAGGGTGAAACCCGGCTCCGACCTCGATGAGGCCCGCAACGCGGCCTCGAGTCCTTACCGTTCCTGAGTCCGGCAACATGACCCCGGAAATATGCTTGAGGAGCGTGGACTTTCCGGATCCGTTGAACCCGAGCAACGCGACAGTTTCTCCCTCTTCCACAAGGAGGGACACATCGTCCAACGCCGGAAATGTGCGGGAAAGATCTCCTTTTCTGCCTTTCAGCAGCCACACGACAGTTTCCTTCAGGGACCGCGTGTGTCGGAGTGCGAAGCGCTTTCGGATTCCGCTGATCTCGATTGCCAGTGCCATCTCTATAACTCCTGTGCGAAGCGGCCCTCAAGGCGGCGGAAAAGGTACTGGCCGAAAACAACTGTCACCGAAGCAATGACCAGGGCGACGGGAAACCACACCGTAAAGAACCCAGGAGGGAGGTCAAACTCTTGATCTGAAGTCGGCATCCAAAATGCATAGTGGAAAGTTTCTACGCTGACGGTCAAAGGGTTCAACATATAAATCGACAGAGCAGTGTCACCCAATTGCCGACGAACCATTTCCCATGAGTAGAGCACGGGCGACGCCCAGGTGGCGACCATCAGCAACATGTCCACGAGGTTCTCAGCGTCACGATAGTAGACGTTGATCGCGCCGAAAATCAGGCCGAGCCCCGTCGCAAGCAAAGCCGCGATGAGGAAGCCCATCACTGCCGCGCCGAGCTGCAAGAGCGATGGAGACCATCCAGTGAGGAGACATGCCGCAGTCAGGATGACAATCTGCGGCAGGAAATGAACGGCTGATACCCATATCGCGGAAACCGGGAAAAGCTCACGAGGCAGATATATCTTCTTGATCAATCCGCTATTTCCCACGATGGAACGGGAAGCGTTCCCGAGCGCTTCCGAGAAGAAGTTGATCAGGACTATTCCGGCAAAAAGGTATATAGCGTAGTTCGGCAGTCCATCCGGGTTTCTGTCGCTCTGCTCCAAGCCTAGGAAGACACCGAGCGCTATATAGAACACGATGAATTGCACACCGGGCTTCACATAGGACCAGATCAGGCCGAGTATCGATCCCCGGTACCGGACTTTGATCTCTTTGTCGACCAGGAGCTTGAGCAGGAAACGATGCCGCGCGACGTCCCGCAAACCGGCGCCGCGACCGGGTATCTTTAGTTCCGCGTGCGCGGGCTGCCCGGACTCCCCTGAAACTGCTGTCATTCCGCCTTGTTCCCAGTTGCACCTGCGGCGTAGAACGTCTCTGCCCACGCCGTAGGCGACGTGAATTGTGGCATCGCCGCCCTGTAACGCTCGGCAAGCTCGTCCCATTGCGCGTATAGACGACGGTGGAGTGTCGCGCTGCGCAACGCGAGCTCGCGGGCCTTGTCGACGTCACGCTTATGCCAGGAAACGCCGGCGCCGTCTGAGGACGTTACAAGGGCAGAGTCCAGCTGCGAGAGCCTCCACCAACGAGCGTCCATTGCAGCGATGTGCGCTTCGGGGTGCTGCTTAGCTTCGGATGGTACCGGCCTGACCTGATGCAGGACGCCGGTCGCGACCTTGATGAGAGCACCAGGCACGCTACGGGCCGGGGTTGGTCCTTTGCCCTTCCGGGGCGGTTTGCTCGACTTCACAGCTGGGAAGGAGGCTGGATCAGCTGAGATGCGTGCGTCGTCGTACTGTGCCCTGATGGCCCTGACCTCCCCCAGTTTCGACCCTAGGGACTCATGCAAATGATCGGGTCCCGTCAATAGATCTTCGAGCGCCCGGAGCCGCAACTCGACTGAGGAATACTGCATCGAGAGAAGATGACGGACATCCACAGCGAAACTTTCCCGTGGCATCCGGCCTCCCCTCTTGTAAGGCGAGTAGAGCAGGGTAGCGAGCCATCGATTGCGCTGGTGGTAGTAAGCCTGCCAGTCGATCGTGTCGTCTTTCTCGGTCCAGGGCATGTGCCAGACCGCCGCCCCCGGCAACGTTACTGTCCTATACCCCTTGGACTGCGCCCGAATCCCATACTCAACGTCATCCCATTTGATGAAGACGGGAAGGGCCAGTCCGATGTCGTTGATGATCTCGGTGGGAATGAGGCACATCCACCAGCCGTTGTAATCCACATCGATGCGGCGATGCATCCAGGGAGCATCGCGTAGATTGCTTGCGGCGAAGTCGTGAGCCTCCTCCGTGTTTGGGGAGGACCCGTATCGGAAGCGGTATCGATCGACCGACTCTCCGAAGTGGTGCATCACGGAGCGCTCAAACAGGTTGAACATGTGCCCGCCAACGATGGTTGGTTCCCTCGTGAAGTCAGCGAACTGCGCTGCCCTCAAGATTCCCTCTGTTTCCATCTCGACGTCATCATCAAGCAGCATCACATAGCTGCTTTCCGAGTCGTTTACAGTCTCCAACATGCCCCGGGCGAAGCCGCCTGAACCACCCAGGTTCGGTTGGTTCACGACGGCGAGGCGTCCTTCTAACCTTGCTTCGGCGTCCGAGAAACCTTCCTCTGCGGCTACCTTCTGGGTTCCCTGATCCGTCACGATGACACGACGAAGAATCTGCACCAGTTCATCCGACGATGCGATCGTGGCGAGATTTCGTACGCAATAGTCCGGCCGATTGAATGTGGTGATCGCGATCGTGAGCTTTCCGGCGGCAAATTGGTCCGGTTCCGGGACGCTCCAGTGAGCATCCTGCAGGGTGACCCGCTCACCGTGCGAAGATAAGTCGAACCAGTACCAGCCGCCGTCACCGAAGTTGGTAAGTGGAAGCTCGACGGTCAAGGAGTGGCCCTCCGCCGCGCTCACCCTATGGCTGCTGACCCTGTTGACGATCCCGCGAGCGGTAGAGCGGTATACAACGATAGTGGCTTCACCATCGAGCAGGACGCTCAGCCGTACCGTCCGTATTTCGGTATGGGCGCGCCAGTAGCTGGCGGGGAAAGCGTTGAAGTAAGTGCCCAGGGACACGCGTTCGTGGGGCGGCAGCGCTAGCTGCCGACGATCCAGGACATAGTTAGGTTGTATATCGGCCGCGGGCAACGACACCGGTGCGGATTGACTCTCATCACGCCGCACGCGCTTGGCGCCGTTGAAGTCGACGTAGAGAGGCATGGTATCGATGTCTCCGCCTTCAGGAAACACCACCCTGTGCACGGTCCGCCAAACAGGATCCTGGCCGGATCGGCTCATCTGGTCATTCACGACGACAGAGGTACTCATGCGTCGATCCCTCCACTCTCGAGCTTTACGCCATCATTGAAATGAGGCCTAATTTTGTTGTCGAACATCGACAGCGCTGATCCGATGGCCATGTGCATGTCGAGGTACTTATAGGTTCCCAGCCGGCCGCCGAACAGGACCATCTGTTCCCCCCGGGCAAGATCACGATATGCAAGCAGCTTGGCACGGTCGGCCTCCGTATTCACCGGGTAGTAGGGCTCATCGCCCTTCTCCGCGAACCGGGAGAACTCCCGCATGATGACCGTTGCATCCTTGGTGTATTCCCTCTCCGGGTGGAAGTGACGGAACTCGTGGATGCGGGTGTATGGGGCATCTTCATCGGGATAATTCATCACCGGACAGCCCTGAAAGTCTTCGATCGGCAATACCTCTTCTTCGAGGTCGATCGTCCGCCACGACAAGTCACCCTCGACGTAGTCGAAGTACCGGTCGACTGCGCCCGTGTAAACCACCGGAACCTGGCCCAGAGTCGCGTTGCGCGAGTAGGGATGTCCGTCGTCGAAAAAGTCAGTGTTCAGCTCCACAGTAATGTTCGGGTGCGCCGCCATGCGTTCGATCCACGCGGTGTATCCGTCAACCGGCAAACCCTCGTACTTGTCATTGAAGTACCGGTTGTCGTAGGTATAACGGACCGGCAGCCGGGAAATGATCTCCGCCGGCAGATCCTTCGGATCCGTCTGCCACTGCTTGCCGGTGTAGTACTTGATGAAGGCCTCGTAAAGCGGACGGCCGATCAGCTGGATGCCCTTGTCATTGAGGTTCTGGGGGTCCGTTCCAGCGAGTTCTCCCGCCTGCTCCTGAATCAGGGCGCGCGCCTCGCTTGGGCCCATGGAAGCGCGAAAGAACTGGTTTATTGTTCCCAGGTTGATGGGCATCGGGTACACCTCGCCTTTATGGCTCGTGTACACCTTGTGCTGGTAGCTCGTGAAAGCAGTGAAACGATTGACGTACTCCCACACCTTTTCGTTCGACGTGTGGAAAAGGTGGGCGCCATAACGGTGGACTTCAATGCCGGTTTGCTGCTCGTTCTCGCTGTAGGCATTGCCACCAATGTGGTGACGGCGATCCAGCACCGCGACCTTGAGTCCAAGCTCTTCTGCAGCCCGTTCAGCGATGGTCAGGCCAAAAAAACCTGACCCAACTACGACGAGATCAACACTCACAAATTATCCCTCCACTGGTGGCCGTTCGGATTCACTGGAATCAGCAAGAATGGGCACAACACTATGGGCGCCCGAAAACGTTCCTTGGCAAGGTTACCGGACTTGGTAACCGCTGAAGGGAACGTGCGTGCCCCTCACCGGTCCGCCGCCTGACGACAAGCATGAATGAGAGCGGCGGGGCCGTACACGAGTTGAGCCTGCGTACGTCCCCGCAACTGCCACACGGCCCTGATAGCTATCTCATCACCTGCTACGATCACATCCGAATCTCGGATCCATGATTCAACTTCGCCGCACCTGCGCACCGCCCTGGCGAAACGACGCGCGAGAAGACCGCGCTCTATCAGCCGCCCAACAATGCCTAATGGACCGGGCGCAGTAGTAGCCAGCCTGAGTACCGTTCGCACATACGGTTCCAGCGAAAGGGGCGGCAAAGCTACCGACGAATCGACCGCTGCTTGCGGGTAGGCTGACCAGACGGAGGGTGGCGAATCCGTAACGCCGCCAAGGCGCTGATTCAAGTGTTCAAGAAATCCAGGAGCCGTTTCAGGATTCGCCGCTATTACGCCGACCCTCAAGTGCGGCTTGGAATCGGCAACTACTGGCACTTCTTTCTCACATTGCAGCTTTTCATCCGGCACGTGAGCTACATCCGGTTCAGGCCGGATCTGCGCCTTCGAACTTGAAGGACCCTCAACGACCTCTGCAAGGTCTGCAATTACGGGCTTAAGCATGCGCGAACGCAGGAATCCCTGTCCGTACTCCCAAGCAGCATCGGCCCGTTCTTGATCCGGACTTCGCAGGTATTCGAGGGCAGATTGGAACGCCTGGCTGATCCCGTCTTCAGTTAAGGTCTCAGCTGGAAACCATAATGGGTAATCTCGTAAAAGGTCCGTCGTCGCATTGGAGAGATCATGTACAGATACGATCGGTAACCCAGATGCGACATACTCCGCTGTTTTCCCGCCAGTCACGTACCTGCCTCCAGGCAGGAGGAGGATTAGCGCGTTGAGGCTTTGATAAAAAGCGGCGACATCCCGCTTTGAGATAGGTCCATGGTATTCAAGACCATACTTTTTCATGCTGTCGAATAAGTCGAGTACATCTGAACTCACGCGACCGGACGAACTCAACTTACCTCGGATAATGGCCCGTGCGCTCGGCTGGTGATCGTCTGGCTGATCACCAAAAGTCTTCTTCCAACCATCGAAGAAAGGTCTTAGCGGCGTGTTGACATGGGGAATTGTCCCGAGATAACCAAAGGTCGGTCGTTCGACCACCTTGGTTGGCGGTTTCTGATGTCCCGGCTGAGGATCGAATCCGTTGGGGACTTCTCGCATCCGGGTACTAGCGAACGGATATCGACGCGCGTACTCTTCCAAAATCTGCCTATTGACAAACCATATCTGTGTTGCTCCTTGGAGAAGAGACGACTCCAAGCGTCCGGCGCGCGAACCGGCAGAGAAGTTTTCCTTTCCGTTGAAAGTATGGAAAGCCCATGCGTCTCTGTAGTCCAGAACATAAGGTACACCGGGAACGGAACGAGCAACCTCGAATGATACATAGGGGCTAGCGGACGCCATCGCCAGATCGACGGGGTGGTCGGCGTGGATAGATCGGGCCGCTCTTCTTGCCTCCCGAAGCCAGAGCCCGTGAAACCGCTCGGGAAAGTGTCGCCGGCTACGAAATTCGAGCGTTCTGTTCCACAGAAACGGAGCGTCGACGCGTAACTTCGAAAAACTCCTCAAATCTCCTCGTCCGGGCAATTCTGATCCACCATCACCAATTCGGACCACGCGTATCCGTTCGTGAACGGAACGCAATAACTCATCATCCCGTCCCGATACCTCCGACCAGATATCGCCGTGAATGGTGAGGATTGTGACATCCCAACCGGCAGCTGCGAATTCATTTGGAACCGCGACGCATCGATATACCGATGACGCTGTGCTCGGAGGAAAGGCGAAAGCAATGTACAGCAGGTGGGGACGACGGGCGGTCACTTGTCTCATCACTTCACTTTTGATTCTGTTGCACCGAGAACCTGACGATAGACCTCGGCTAGGCGAGGAATCATGTCCGCAGGATCATGGTGCCGTCTCACATAATCCTTACCTCTAAGGCGACTAGACGCTGCTGCGGGATCCTGTAATAGCTCGGCAACCGCCCCTGCGATATCGGTTCCCTCCACAGTCAGCGCGCCCATGTCGCCCGCAGAAGGATAACCTTCGACAGGGTCGGGGAAGATCAGCGGGATTCCGATGGCCATCGCCTGCAGTTCACTCACCGCTAATATGCCAGCACTTTGCCCAACGGCAACATGAGCAAGTGAGAGCTCTGCCAAATAACCCGCAACGTCCATTTTCGGAAGAAGATGCACCCCTACGTCCGACGCTTCAGCTGCCCTGTCACCCCAATCGAGTCCGAAGACCTCAGCGTAACGACCAACTTTCGCTACCACCTCTGCCGCGGCCCTGATCTGAGCGTCGCCTCCTTTGCGAGTGTCCCATCGCGATGTGAAGAAAACGCGTGGCTTGGGTGCCGGCTTCCATTCCGGCAAGATATCGAAGTTCAACGGTGGTGGCATGTACTCGGCACCGGATCTCGCACGCTCAGCTTTCTCACGAAGGTCGGGCGTTGTGTAGAAAACGTGCTGAGCGCGATCAATGTCACGCTTGATCGCCTCATGGTGTTCGTCCTGCCAGTAACTTTCTCGAATGTCTGTCCCGTGCAGCGTCAAGACGTAGGGACGCTCAACACGTCCACGAGCCCATTTGGCACGTCCGCCCATATGAACGTGCCAAAGCTTGGTGCGCGGATATGTAACTGCTAGTTCCGCCAAGAATTGGTACCTCGCGATCGGGGTATTACCCCGCATCCACGGCCCTTGCACTTGGCCCCATGGAAGACGCCGTCGCCTCGCTTCCCGCACGAGTGCAGAACCGACATCTGCGCAGTCGAAAAGGTGGGTGATGCGACTCCTTGCGAACATGTCGGCCATCATCTCACGAGACACGATGGCCAGAGAGCGCAGGAGCCCAAGTAGAATAGGCTGCGACCGAGAACTGGCACAGCCCGTTTCCCTTCCCTCCCGGAGTATCGTCGTGAAGCAACTTTTTCAAACCCTGCGCGACCTGCTGCCGCTCCTACCGAATAAAGCCCGCCGGTTCATCATCGTCTTCGGTGTTCTATTGTCGGCGTTATCGCTACTCGACGCGGTCGCGCTCGGTATATTCGCTCTCGTAATGACCGAGATCCTTGCCGGTGGCGATCTGCAACTTCCGGTGATTGGAACGGTGTCGCAATCTGCAAGTTTGTGGGTTCTCGTCGCATCGGCTTCACTGATGATCATCAAATCTGTTCTCAGCATCGGTCTTCAATGGGTCTCCACTCGGAAGTTCGCCGAATTCGAACTCGAGATCGGTTCTCACCTGTTCGATAGCTACATTCGTTCACCCTGGACTGAGCGTATGAAGCGGTCTACTGCAGAACTTGTGCGTCTTATCGACGTGGGAATTGCTAACACAATTTCAGGTATTCTTATCCCAGCAGTGACCATTCCGTCACATATTCTCACGTTTGCCTCGGTGCTGGTAATCCTCGTCGTGGCTCAGCCTTTTACAGCCGCCATCACCCTCGTTTATCTCGGCTTGATAGCGTCCGTTATGTATTTGTTCTTGTCCAAGAAGGCGTTGCAAGCTGGGCGGGTAAATCGCGACGCAGCAATGCGCATGTCAAGCCTCGTATCTGAGATGATCTCGGCGTTGAAGGAAATCACACTGCGTGACAAAGCTCGGCAGGTAGGCGATGTGGTACTCGCGAGTCGCTCCCGCGCCGCGCATGCAAGATCGAACATACGATTCTTAGCTGCAGTCCCGCGGTTCGTCGTCGACATGGCACTCATCGGCGGGTTCCTTCTTGTTGGAGGAATCTCGTTCATGATAGGGGGACTCGAGAGCGCTTTGGCTTCGGTCGCGGTGTTCGGCTTAGCAGGCTTCAAGCTGGTGCCTTCCCTAACCTCTGTACAGTCCCTTCTGACGCAGACCCAGTCCACTCTCCCGTATACCAGTGTGGTAATGAATGATATTCGACAAGCGCAAAACTACCGTGACTCTCACGAAAGTATCGGTCTCAAAGAGATCGAGGGCGATCCACAAACTCTGAGCCTGAATAACGTTAAGTTCACCTACCCGGGCTCATCCGAACCTGCTCTATATGATATTGATTTAGATGTGCCGCTCGGATCCTCATTGGGGATCGTTGGGCAGTCGGGGGCTGGAAAATCGACGCTCATAGATATTCTTTTGGGCTTGCTCACACCCTCCGATGGCACGATGAAACTCGACGAGACCGACCTGCGTGATGTTCTTGCTGATTGGCGTACGCGAGTCGGCTACGTGCCGCAAGATGTTGCCATCTTCGACGGTTCAATCGCGCAGAATGTAGCCCTCACATGGTCATCGGACTTCGACGAGAATCGCGTACGTGACGCTTTACGCCGGGCGCAACTCCTGGAGACGGTAGAAGCACGAGCAGGCGGCATCCATGGTCGTGTTGGTGAACGCGGGCTCGCACTATCTGGCGGCCAGCGGCAGCGCCTTGGAATCGCCCGAGCCCTCTATGTGGACCCACTTGTCCTGGTTCTTGATGAGGCGACAAGTGCGCTTGATACCGCTACAGAAGCAGCGGTAGCCGCCGCAATCCGAGAACTGCACGGCGAGATCACCGTTATTTCGGTCGCGCATAGACTCTCCACCGTGCGTCACAGCGATCAGATTTGCTTTATGAAAGCAGGCTCAATCATCACTAGAGGCACCTTCGAAGAAGTTGTGCAGGAGAACGAGGATTTTGCGCAGCAAGCAGCACTAGCCGGTCTTCACAAAGCGGTTTCCAGCACCGAAGCCTAAGACGCCGCCACTGCGGTGTATACGGAAGCAAGCCTCTCAACGTAAGCTGCTGCGTCGTACCGCGGCCTTGCCCAGGCGGCCCCGCCAAGTTCAACACCTGCTCTCACGGGGTCAGAGATCGCCGCGACAACCTGCTCTACAACCTCCGACACGCTCCCCTCCATGACCGGAGGAACAGTACCGTCGTCAGGTCGCGGTAGGCGAGATCCGACTGCGGCCATCGGCAGCCCAATGCACAGGGCCTCGAACTCGCTGGTAGCGAAATTGTTGGTTGCTTGCCCGATCGCGACGTGTGCCTGGGCAATGATCCGATGAAATTCTTGCTGAGGCATGCGTTCCAAAAGTTCCACTCCCGCGCTCTGAGCGGCCGCCGCCCCCGGGCCCCAGTTGAGACCCCTTACGCGGATGTGCGGGCCAAGGGCGCCAATCAAAGTTCTTGCCAGCTCCAGTTGTCTCTCGACCCCCTTGTCATCGTCCCAGCGAGATACGAACAGGATATTCGGACGCGACAACTCTGGTTCCCATGTGGGAAGGCTCTCCGCATCAACCAGTGCCGGCAGAAATTCGGCATCAGCCCGTGCCGCTCGAGCGTTGCCCTCAGTATCGATGTTCGCGTAGAAGACATGCGCGGCCTCATCGATCGCCCTCTGAATCTCCGCATGGTAGTCCAGCTGTTGCCATTGCCTACGTATGTCAGTTCCATGCAAGGTGAGCACGTATGGCCTTGGCGGCACAAAGGAATCTCTGAGGAGGCGGGCGGAAGTTCCATAGTGGACGTGCACTACGTCGGCGGCTCTCACCGCTGCAATGCGGCGAAGCCAGTAGGGCAGGTACGTCGCTTTAGCTCTTAAACCTGTTCCCGCTACTGCCTTCGGCCGCACCCGCTCGGGAGGCATATACCGCCAATGCAAGCCATCACGTGCAGCCGCACTGACTATGCTCCGACCGACATGAGCGCAGTCATTGAAGTGGAGGACGCGAGGCGGCTGCTTCATGTTGCACTACGAGCTGTCTGTATCTCTTCAATTGCGGATGCCCATCCTCTAAGCTGTTCCTCCGCCGCGAGGGGGACAGCCGCCCGATGCGCTGAAGCTTTGAACGCGGCCACTGAATCAGGCGTCAAAGAATCAATCGCCTGGGCGAGTGCGGATGACGAGAAGTCATTCGTGACAATACCCAGATTCGCTTCTTTGAGAACTGAAACCATCTCTGGAGAAGGGCCTACTATTATGCCGAGTCGAGCCTGAACAAAGTCGAAGAACTTATTTGGAAGGGTCCACTCATAATTAAAGTTAACCGGCGGGAGAAGGAATATCCCCACGTCGTACTCGCTCAGGGTGGAGTTCAACTCCTCGTAGGAAACGGGCTCGTGCAGTCTGACATTACTCATCCCATGAACGCGTGCCCGCAATGACTCGAAATACTCCCCATGGTTCTGCGTTAGGAAAAGATCTAGTGTCGCATCGCTCTTTGTAGCATCCATCGCATCGAGTGTGACTTCGAGAAAACGTCCTCTCCTCGCCGCTCCGGAATGCACCAACCGAATCGGAGAGTGCACTGCTCCAGGTACGCGGTCGACGTAAGGAGCTGCATTGGTCACCACCCGGGTGTTTAGCCCAAACTCGCGCCGATATTCATCAGCTATGTGAGCCGCAACAGTACTGACCGAACTCACTTTCGTGGCGAACTCTCGAACCATCCATGACATAAACGGTCCCATGAACAATTTCCACCGGAACAACTCCTCCTTCATGCGAGGACAGTACTCATGAAGGTCGAGATGGACACCGTGCGTGGGATCAAGTGACAATGCCAAGCCAGCCGTGTCGATGTCATTAGCTAGAACGATGTCGTAATATCCGCTAGATAGTAGCGGCCGAAGATGAGAAACCACCGGGTTACGCCAGTAAGCAAGCGAGTAGGCGTGGGCGATTACAGCTGCTCTCGGATACTTCCATGCGACCAGCTCATCCGGAATTTGGATGTGGTCCTCAGCTCCAGGTGGTTTGGGTCCATAACCGCATGTCGTCACCCGGTATTGGTCCTTGAAGAGTTTCACCTGCTTGAGCACTCTGGCGTCTGCACTGATACGTGAAAAAGAAAGAACCAAAAGGCGCGGAGAACTCATGTTTCCATTATGGCAGCAGCGGGAGGCTCCCTCATGTCCAACCTACTGCGTGCTACGCCCTGGCTATCGCCGCAGTATATACAGATGTGAACAGTTCAGAGACTGCCCCTACACTGTAATGCTCACGTATAGGCGCCGCAATGTGTTCGGCTTCTACGCCGGCGAAGCGCGCTACTGCCTCCAGCACGGCTTGCCCGAGTGCTGTTGGACTAGCCCCATCCACCAAGATGCTGTTGTCAGGAGTAAGAAAGTCCCCCAGTCCTGGAAGATCACTGATCACAACTGCTCGTCCTGCGCCGATGGCTTCAGCAGCGGACGCAAAGAAGGTCTCGTGGGCTGAGGGCAAGAGAAACAAGTCGGCGCCCGCGAGGAAAGTACCAACTTCGCGGGGCTCAACAGCCCCTGGAAAATGAATGTGCCCCTCCAACTCCGTCCCAGAAATCTGCGTTTGGCATTTACTTCGCAGCGGGCCATCGCCAACCCAAGTAAGCTCCGCGGCGTGCCCCTGCGAACGTAACCACTTCACAGTTGCTATGGCGGCATCCGGACGTTTACGAGCAGCAACAGCGCCAACTGAAACCAGCTTCAGAGGCGTCCCAAAAGAGGCTTCAGGTGGATTATCGACGCATCTGACTACGCAAGGCACAACAGAGACTGCGTTGGATCGTGCGAAGGGCCTGATGGCTTGCACAAGCGCGGCGCCCACGCCTGTCACTCGGTGTGGCAGACGATACACCATCCTCAGGCGAGCCAGTCGTTCCCAGAGTGGAGAAACACTCGCCGGGTCCAGAGCACCCGTCCAGTGTTCTGTGTGGACCCACACTGGTTCGCTAGCTATTGCCCGACGCGACAGCCAAGGAAACATAACGGCGAGAATGGAGGAGAAGGCCATCGTGTGGAGCACGTCCGCCCAGCGCAATTCACGAAACAACGTCGACTGTGTAAGCGCCGATCGGAGTGGCCTTGTTGGGGTCAGCGGAATCCTAAGCACTGGTATGCCTTCCCAGCTGCCGCTAGCCGAGTCGACGGGTACTAGTCCTAATTTCGAGGTGCCAAGTCTAATGTGTATCACCCGGACGGTATGGCCAGCATGTTGCAGCGCTCGCACGTGATCCAAATTGAAGGGCGCCTCTGCGGGATTATGCTGTCCAGGAAACCAAGTGGTTACAACAAGTACTTTCATCTCGTCACGCTTTGACTAGTAGGGACGCGCTCATGAACCGAAACGGGGCCTCACGATGAAATGCATAGCGCAGATCCCGGGGTATCCAGGTTCGTGGGTGCCCGAACCGGCGACGAGCAGAACAGAGTTCAGCCATGGACGACGTCGACTCGGCCAGAGGGTCGGCAATTGCATCTACAAGTTTCCTGTCCGCGATCGAAAGAGGACGCAAAGCACGCGGAGCGGCTGCCAATAGCTCACCAAGCACCGCAACTGCCCGGTCCGCCTGTCGTTGATCCCACCCTCCTGACGTCGCTCTTAAGCCGACGTGTGAGAACAGGTGTACCCGGATCAACTTAGTCACGATCGCATGTCTGCTGCGTTCTGGCAGATCCTTGAACCAGGAATCCCGAACCAACTCGGTAGCGAACAGGAGATCCTCGTCCAAGTCCTTCAGGGTGAAAGTGACGCGTTCTTTCGCATCTGCATGAACGAGGTAGCGAGGGAGACCTCGCCCGTACACAATCGACAGTCCTGAGAACCACAGCTTGGCCGATACCAGTTGATCTGAACCGTTAGACAGCCGGTCAGGGAAGTTTAATGATAGTTCGTCAACCAAGGAACGTCTTATGAGACCTAGCGGAGCAGTGCGATAGCTGAGTCGATCTAATACTGGGTCAAGTTGCGTGCGACGAAAAGGTCGCATGACAGGTGTACGAATGGTTGACCCCTCGAAGTGAGCCTCGGGGGCAACAAGAACATCAGCATTGGTGCGCTCCGCTTCTTTCAGCCAGCTACCAAGAGCCCCCGGCTCGAGAGTGTCGTCACTTCCCATGATCATGAACCAGGTGGCGTTTGATTCAGCTATGCCACGATTGAACGGGCCGGCAGGACTCCTGTGGGAGTCAAGGTGATGAATGTAACGTACCTCTGCCTGCGAAACACTCCGCACCTTTTCTTGGATCGGCGCAACGTCGGTGTTATGGCAAACCACCGTTATGCGGCATTCGCCGCCGATACCAGTGCTGAGTCCGGCCATCTCTACAGATCGCACCGCCCTATCTATCTGCCTATTTGGCGTGTGCACGGGAATGATGACATCCACGAAAATTGCGGATGGAAGTTCGGGGATCACCGGATAAGGCTACCGTACAGATGTCCTAGGCAGGTTGCATCGAGCGCCATGCTCCCACGGGCTGTCGTTTTACTTCAGAGGGAAGTTTCGGTCTGCGGACTAGGAGTGGTTCCCTTCCATCTACGCGATACCAAATAGCGTGCGGGCTGAACCGTCGAACGCAGCGGCTAGGGCCAATCAACCCTAGCGGCGCAGTTATCGAGGTTCGAAGTCCCTCTCTACAGCGTGGCTCACGCGCCCGGCGACCGCTTGCAGCGAGTAACGCTGCTTCACCCACCGCGACAGTCGCGCGCGGTCACTCTCGCTCACCTCTGCCCGTAGTGCAGTTCTCATCACATCGGCAACAGCCTCTGAACTCCAAGGAACCACGTATCCAAGCGACTCTTCTTTGACGAGTTCCCCCATTGGGCCCACACCTGCGTAGATAACGGGCGAACCGCAGCTGAGGCTGGCAAATGCCTTCGTAGCGTAGGCGAAGTCATACCCTCTTGACGGCCGTACTGAAGCAAGCCCTGCCGTCGCCCCTCGCAGGACGGCGGAGAGCACACGGGAGTCCACAGTCCCTGGAAATTGAACCTGCTCCCCAAGCGGTTCGGCGCGCGACTTGAGTTCCTCGCGCTCGACCCCCTGCCCATACATGAGGAGTTGGACATCAGGAAAGTCCCCAGCAATCCGGGCGAAGGCGTCAACGAACACTCCCGCGCCCTGTATCTCGGACATCGTTCCCGCATAGACAAAGTAGCGACCGCCTCGTGAAGGCGGCCCGTCTGCGGAAAATTGCTTAGTGTCAATACCGGTCCCGACGCACACGGTCTTCTCTGGGTCTGCGCCTAGCTGGGCTACGGCGTTCGACACGCCTTCCGAGACCGTGAAGATGATATTGGCGCCGGAGAGAACCCATCCTTCGATTTTCCGCAGCACCCAAACGATCGGGGGGGAAACGCCTATGCCCTCTGCCGCTACTGAGCTGACGTCCGCAGCGAAGTACGCATAGTTCGACCGCTTCAGACTGGCGGCAAGTCGCACTACGGCACCTGTGGTTGGCGGCGGTTCCGCGATGATCAGGTCATAACGCTTATCGAACAGAAGGCGAAAGAACAATGGCACGTCGAAGCTGGCATACTGCACATACCCCCGTACCGCACCGCCTTTGTCGCGCAGGACAGGCCACCGCCGTACAGCTTCGGTTGACCTGGCTGCCCCAGGCGCCCGGGAAGTTATCACGCGCACATGGTGCCCACGAGTCTGCAATTCCCTCACCATCGCGCCCAGGCGATAGACGGCCGCTCCAGATTCCGGCTCGAAGATACGAGTTGCTACAGCAATTCGTAGCCGCTTCACGCGGTGACGTCCACCATCTGCCCGACCCGGGCAGACTCGATCATTGCTTCAGCAACCCGCAGCGTGTTCAGGCCTTCGCGCATGGTCACGACGTCGTTGCCCTCGCCGCGTACAGCATCACGGAACGCTTCGTGCTCGGCCTTCAACGGCTCGCGCTTGGTGAGCGCCAATCGCGTGATATTGCCTTCACTGACGCCACGGAAATTCGATACAGCTTCCCATTCAGTGTTGACAGTGCCGTTCTCGTAGAACGTCAGATCAGCCGTCAGTGTGTCGGCCACGAAAGCACCCTTCTCCCCCGTCACTACTGTCAACCGCTCCTTCATGGGTGAAAGCCAGTTGACGAGGTGGGAAGTGATGACGCCGTTCGCCAACTGGCAGGACGCAGTCACCATATCCTCATGGGGACGCCCCGACCGGGTGCTGGTTCGTGCCGAGACAGACTGGTAGGGCGACTGCGCGAGCCAGGCTGTGAGGTCGATATCGTGGGTACCGAGATCCTTCACCACGCCCACATCGGCGATGCGCGAAGGGAAAGGTCCCTGACGACGCGTTGCCAGCTGGTATACATCGCCCAGGTCGCCGTTCTCGATACGGGCGCGCAGCGATTGCAGCGCGGGGTTGAAGCGTTCGATATGCCCCACGGCACCGACGAGGCCTGCACCCTCGAACGCTTCCGCGAGTTTGACTCCGCCCTCGATCGTCGATGCAATCGGCTTCTCCACCATCGTGTGAACACCGGCAGCGGCGAGGGCGAGACCAACTTCCTCGTGAAGACCGGTGGGCACAGCGCACACGGCCATGTCGATCCCCTGCGAGATCAACTCGTCCACGGATCCGCACAACGGCAAGTCCCCGGCGACACCGTGCGGGTCACCGTAAGCATCGGCCACCGCGACCAGCTGAACACCATCCAGTTCACGCACAACGCGAGCGTGATGGCGCCCCATCATTCCGAGACCAATCAGCCCTACCCGAAGGTCCCCCATTATGCGCCCGCTCCTGCAAGCTTGTTCACAGCTGTCACGATTCTGTCCAGATCCTCGTCATCAAGGGACGGGTGCACAGGAAGGGAAAGTACTTCACGCGCCGCGATCTCAGTGTTGGGCAGATCCTCGGTACGGTTGAAGGACGGTAGCCGGTGATTCGGGATCGGATAGTAAACCCCGCTGCCGATGTTGTATTCATCCTTCAGGGCCGCCGCGAAACCATCCCGGTCTCCCGAGATGCGGATGGTGTACTGGTGGTACACATGTTCGGCCCCCTCCGCTACCACCGGAGTCCCCACGCCTTCAAGGTTCTCGTTCAGAAACTGCGCATTCGACTGGCGCTGGGCCGTCCAACCAAGCACCTTCGTCAACTGCACGCGTCCGATCGCCGCATGAAGGTTCGTCATTCGCGCGTTGAACCCCACCAGTTCGTTCTCGTACTGGCGCTCCATGCCCTGGTTCCGCAGGAGGCGCAGATTCCGCTCAACCGTTGCGTCTCCGGTCGACACCATGCCGCCCTCACCCGAGGTCATGTTCTTCGTCGGGTACAGCGAAAACATCGCGAAGTCGCCAAACGTGCCGACCTTCTGCCCATTCAACCCCGCACCGTGCGCCTGGGCGGCGTCTTCGAACAATTTGATGCCGCGGGTGTCCGCCAACTCACGGAACGCAGCCATATTGGCCGGATGACCGTACAGGTGAACCGGCATAATCGCCTTGGTCCTGTCAGAGATCAGCGACTCGACATGGCTGACGTCCAGGCAGTAGTGATCAAGCTCAATGTCGGCGAAGACCGGCGTCGCACCGGCCAGTGCCACAGAATTCGCTGTCGCAGCGAACGTAAACGACGGAACGATCACTTCATCACCGGGCTTGACCCCGGCAGCCAACAGGCCCAGATGCAACCCAGACGTACCCGAGTTCACGGCCACTGAGGCCCGCCCGTCAAGAAGGACGTCCGAGAACTCCTTCTCGAACTCGGCGACCTCCGCGCCCTGGGCGAGCATGCCCGAGACGAGAACCGCGTCGACGGCTGCACGCTCCTCATCGCCTACGATGGGCTTCGCTGCCGGAATGAATCCTGTGCTCATTTCTGTTCCTCTATTGGTGCCAATATTCCGTCTGCTTCGCTATATTTCTCACCGGTCTCAGGACAGACCCACAGCCCGTTTTGCTCCTTGAGCGGATGCCCGGATTTCCCAACCCACCCAAGACGGCGAGCAGGCACTCCAGCCACAAGCCCATAAGCGGGAACGTCCTTGGTCACTACGGCGCCAGCGGCGACCGTAGCCCACGCGCCAATAGTGACCGGGGCAACGCAAACCGCCCTTGCGCCGATGGACGCTCCATCCTCGATGGTGACGCCCACGGGAGTCCAGTCATGCGCGCTTTTCAGTGTGCCGTCCGGTGATACGGACCGAGGGTAGGTGTCGTTTGTCAGCACGACAGCAGGGCCAATGAAGACGCCCTTTCCGAGCGATGCCGGTTCGTACACCAGGGCATAGTTCTGAACCTTGGTGTTCTCTCCCA
This sequence comes from Arthrobacter sp. TJ-270, assembly GCF_058269075.1. Classification (NCBI taxonomy): domain Bacteria; kingdom Bacillati; phylum Actinomycetota; class Actinomycetes; order Micrococcales; family Micrococcaceae; genus Arthrobacter; species Arthrobacter sp. TJ-270. The sequence goes on from NZ_JBZCNB010000001.1 coordinate 283,858, forward strand.
TCGAGACACCTGTTCCGATATATGCTCCGCGCCCGACGATGCAGTTGGCTCCCAGTTTGGCGTTCTCACGCACCTGCGCGAGATGCCACACTTTGGTACCCTCGCCCAGTTCCGCCTGGTCCGAAACGTCAGCGCTATCCGCGATGTAGGTCATTCGACTACCTTCCGTTGAATCAGGCCTTGCCGATGACCCGGTAGGTGACTCCGGCCCACTTGTCCGGCGTGCTCACCCGGCGGCCGTCGATGAATGTCTTCACACCGGGGAGGTCCGAGGGCGTCAGATCTGCATACTTCGCGTGATTCGCCTGCACCACCGCAGCATCCACCGGATCGCCGAGACTATAGGCATCAAAGCCCAGAGACGCGAGTTCTTCATCGGTATACAGAGGGTCATGCACCAGTACCTTCGCGCCGCGCTGCTTCAGCGCGTCAACGGTGGCAAAGACGCCGGAGAATGCTGTTTCCTTGACCTCTCCTCGGTAGGCAGCGCCAAGTACGACGACGGTGGCACCGTCGAGATCCCCATGAGCGCCTTCCAGCAGCCCGACTGTGTACTCGGGCATCCCGGCGTTGGCCTCGCGGGCTGCCCGAACGACCGTCGCAGACGGATCATTCCAGAGGTAGAGGCGGGGGTAAACGGGGATGCAGTGACCGCCGACGGCGATGCCCGGCTGGTGAATGTGGCTGTACGGCTGCGAGTTGGACGCCTCGATGACCTGGTAGATGTCGATTCCGGCAGTCGCAGCAAAGCGTGCGAACTGGTTGGCCAGGCCGATGTTGACATCGCGGTAGGTCGTCTCGGCAAGCTTGGCCAGTTCGGATGCTTCTGCTGATCCGAGGTCCCACACCCCGTTGCCGCGGACCAGGTCGGAGCGGTCATCAAAATCGAGAACGGCCTCGTAGAACTCGACCGCGAGCTTTGCGCCTTCGTCGGAGAGGCCGCCAACGAGCTTTGGGTACTTGCGGAGATCTTCGAAAACCCGCCCGGTCAGCACGCGCTCCGGCGAGAAGACCAAATGGAAGTCCTTGCCCTCCTCCAGCCCTGAGCCTTCCTCCAGCATCGGCTTCCACCGGTTACGGGTGGTGCCAACCGGGAGCGTGGTCTCGTACGAGACCAGTGTCCCCGCTGTGAGGTGCTTGGCAAGCTCCGCCGTCGCTCCGTCCATCCATCCGAAGTCAGGTTTGGCGTCAGCGTCCACGAACAGTGGCACCACCAGCACCACGGCATCTGCGTTGGGCACAGCCTGCGCGTAGTCGGTTGTGGCCCGAAGTTTGCCCGAAGGGACCAGTTCGGACAGCTTCTCCTGCAGGTGCGCTTCGCCGGGGAACGGCTCCACCGCATTGTTAATGGACTCGACAACCTGTGCGTTGACGTCGACTCCCACCACTTCATGACCCTTCGAAGCGAACTGGACAGCGAGGGGCAGGCCGATCTTTCCAAGGGCAATAACAGCAATTCTCACGACGAAGTAGACCTTTTCTGTATGGCTTGTGTTCAACCCAGCGATTCAGTGACCAAGACTATCGGATCACTCGCGGATATCCGCCCATCCGGTCTCCTCCCGGAACATGTTCCGGAACATGTCGTACATCGATTCGACGTAGGTCTCGGTGAGGTGGTTGTCATCAATGTAGACATGCATATTTCCCACGACCGGGTCGCAGGAATGCTCGGAGCAAATCAGGTCTGTGCCGTCGAGGAGGACAGTCTCAGGAGCGACCTCACGGATCTCCGGGAAAGGCGGATCATCAACCAGCGTCGTACTTCGGTCCCGCCCACAACCTTCGATGTCGCCGCCTGACTCCTCCAGACACGCCATCATGTTGTTGGAGTACCGCGGATTGTCGCGGATGCCGATCACCTCAATTCCCAGATCTTGTAGTTGAAGGGAAGCTTGGGGGAAACCCGGAACCACTGTGTCGCGCGCCGAGTCAGCATGTGCATTGGTCGCAACGGTGAAGATCGCTTCCGGTCCAAGGTCCTTTAGATAGGACAGAGCTGCCTCATTGAACGCACGGCAACCGCCGTCCTGACCCTCGTAAGGTAGGCCGAAGTCGCAGCCGCCATACAGGAGCGCAACCAACGTCCAATTGTTCTCTGCCGCCAAAGGTCGCATAACTCCCAGCCACTGCTCAGCGTGCGAGTCACCCACAACAACGACCGTCCGATCGCTTGCAGAAGGATCAATGCCGTTGTCGCTGCAATGCCCGTCGAGCACGTCTTGCGTCGGAGCAAGTACCGGGTTGCCGCAACGTGCCGTAAGAGAGGCCCATTCACCGTTGATATCGGCGGCCGAGGGCACGATGGGCGCGTCATAGCGGGAACTCGGGTCGACAGTCCCTGCGAGGACTCTGGCACCTGGATTGTCGGCTACTGTTTGGGCGCTCAGCCGCTCCTGTTCAACTTTCAGCGCAATCTGCCACCCCGAGAGCGGCAACGCAACGGTGATACATGAGATGGCTACTGCGCTGGCCGCGAATCTACGAGTCGCGTGCGCGGTACGCCGTATCGGGTGCTCAATGAAGCGGGTAGTCAGGTATGCGAGTACGAGTGACAGGAAGATAATCGCCACTCCGGACAGGGGGCCGGCTTCCGAACGATCCCTGAAAATGAGATAGATGACCAGTATCGGCCAGTGCCACAGATAGAGAGCGTAGGAGAAGTCTCCCATTCGCACGAGCGGCTTCCAACTCAGAAAGGTGTCCACCCCGAACCGGCTGCCCGTGTTGCCGGCGACCATTATGGTGCCGGCTGCGAGTAGTGGCCAGAGAGCGATATACCCGGGGAATTCCCTCTCCACGTCGAGCAGGAAACCGCCGCTTATCATCGCCACCAGGGCAACCCAGCCAGCGATGACGCGCACCACCCTCGGAAGTGATACGTAGGGCAGTGCCGCCGCAAGAAGCGTGCCCAGGGCGAATTCCCAGAGCCTGGTCCGGGTATCGAAGTAGGCGTAGGACTGATTGCTATAGGTCTGGGCTACTGAGTAGGCAAGTGAGGCGCAAAGCACGGACCCGAACATGACAACCACCACGAACCGAAACCGCAGCTGCGCCACCTTTGCGAGTACCGCACACAAGGAGAAAAGCAATGGCCAGAGAATGAATACCTGCCCCTGCACCGAGAGGGACCAGAAATGCTGAAGAGGACTTGCCAGACTGTCATCCCCTGCGTAGTAATCCACTGATCTTTCGGCCAGCAGCCAGTTCTGCACGTAGAACAAGGACGCCCACGTTTGGTCGAACACCTCAGACCATCGGGACTGCGGGACGAACAGGAAGGTGGCAGCAAGTGTGGCCAGTAGTACTACGACGACGGCGGGTAGAAGTCTTTTGAATAGGTGCAGCCAATAGCGGCCGAGACTGAAATCCCTGCGTTCCTCGGCTTTGCGAATAAAAGTGAGGGTTAGCAGAAACGACGAGATAAGCAGAAAAACGTCGACGCCGCCGGACACACGATCGAACCAAATATGATAAACCACGACCATCAGGACGGCGAGCGCGCGAAGCCCCTGAATCTCCGGTCTGTACGACACGGTCCTCGACCTGCGGGACGACGCTAGATCCGGGCCGGTTATTGCAAGGACAGCCACGCAGCGTCTCCAAAAGTTTTATTCGGTCGAAAGGGACTCTCTCCCGAGACCCGACGACTTACACTACCGTCCGTAAGGCCGTGCCTTCGCGCACGACACTTGAATGCCACGGTGTTATCCACAGGAAAACGACGACACCATCGCCGCTGGTCTCGGTGCCCATAGGCTCGAACCATGGATCTGCACGTCACGCTCGCCGCAGGTCCCGGAGTGCGGCTGCGCGGCGGTGAAACTACCGAGGAAATAGTCATCGTGAGGGCGCACCTGGCTACCGGCGAACAGCTCCAGGACCAACTGGAAAAGCGAACGGGCGCACAGCACCACTTCGTCAAGGGGAAACCGCTTCGAGAGCTCGAACCGGGGGTGCCACCCCTGACCTCCGGTGCCGTGATAATCGCGGCGGCGAGTGCACGCATGGCCCCGAGCCCGTCCCGCCCGGGTAGCCTGTTTTTTCTCGTACGGTCCGGGCCCGACGCAGGCAAAGCGATTCCGCTGACCCGCGGAACCTACACGATCGGCCGAAGCGCCGCAGACATCACCATTCATGACCCCGAGCTCTCCCGGGTGCACGCCGTTCTCACGGTGACCGATGACTCCCTGACCCTTCGCGATCGGAACTCAGCAAATGGCGTCTGGGTGAACGGGCACCGGGTTGAGCTGACCCGGGTGACCACGGCCTCCGACATCCGCATCGGGACCAGTCAATGCGCGCTCGTCCTTCCCGATACACCAGCCCAGCCGCCCCTTGCCGCCGACCTCAGCGAACCATGCGACATCAATGCTCCTCCACCGCAGGAAGCAAATCGTCTGATCTTCCTGACTGCATTCCTGCCGCTTGTGCTCGGGGTCGTGTTGGCCGTAACCACCGGAATGTGGTTCTTCCTCGCTTTCAGCGCCCTCTCCGCCGTGACAGGGTTGGTTCCACTCATCACCGGACGAAGAAAACGTCGCGCATTCTCCGCAGCCGTCACGGATGCAGTGAACGTGGACAGCAAACGACGACGGCGCGCAGCATCAGAGCCGGGCAGGTTTACCCTGACCACGCTCCGGCCATCATTGACCGCAGCCGGTAAGGCCAGCCCGCTGCTCACCGGTGGGCGATACCTGCGGCTCGGCGCTGCCGACCAACCCGCTAACGTCCGGCCCAAACCCGCACCGCCAGAGTGGCAGGTACCGGTCATTGCGGAGGCGCCAGTGCTCGTCCCGTTGGTTGAGCCGGGAAGCGAAAAGCCTGTCAGCCTGCACATCCGTGGCCCGGAGGAAGTTCTCATGCGCGTCGCTCACCTCCTGCTCCTTCAACTCTCCGCCCTTCTCGAATCCGGCGAGATCCTCTGTTATGGTCACTCGTCGGGCCTGCCGGCGGCAGCACGGTTCCTGCCACGGGTATCCCTCGTCGCTCACCGGGCGCGCCTTGTCGAACTTCTCGCGAGCGGTCGGTACACCTCGCTCGTGTTATTCGGCGCCGACCACGTTCCCGAGACTCCCCGTCTGCGTATCTACCGCTTCTCCTCGTCCGCGGGACTTGAGGATGAAAGTTGGACGGCCGATTACTTTCCGTCGGATCCGGTCCTGCGAACTCCTAACGGCGTCATTTCCTTCCGCCCTGATTACGTGCGTGCTGAGACGTTCGATGTGTTGGCCCGGTCAATCGGAGCCCAAGCAGATCCCGACGCGGACGACGGGCCAGATACATCGGTACCGGAGGCTATTGCATTGCCGGACCTCTTACCCTGTGACGCCGCAACCATTGGAGAGAGGTGGCGTGAGTCCTCGAACGGAGCGCGTCTGAGGACTGTCGTGGGTTCATCTGCTGCAGGGCCCCTCATCCTTGACCTGGTCGCGGACGGTCCGCACATGCTCATCGCCGGGACAACCGGGTCCGGCAAATCAGAGTTCCTGCGGACGCTGGTCCTGGGCCTCGGCTTGAACTGCTCCCCCGCTGACCTCAATTTCCTCTTCATCGATTTCAAGGGCGGCTCCGGACTCGGCGCGCTGGCAGGTCTTCCCCATGCCGCCGGCATGCTCACCGACCTGTCTGCTGCCGCGGTCTCACGAGCCCTGATCTCCCTGAGAGCCGAGGTCAAACGGCGGGAAGCGATGTTTGCGGACAGTGGAGCTTCCGACTACCTCGAATACCGTCAACGCACCTCGATTCAGCTGCCCCGGCTCGTAACCGTCATTGACGAGTTCCGGATGCTGAGCGAAGAGATCCCCGGTTCCGTACACGAGCTGATGCGGATCGCGACCCTGGGCCGCTCGCTCGGCATGCATATTGTCCTCGCAACCCAACGCCCGCAAGGCGCCATCACGTCCGAAATCCGCGCGAACATCACCACAAGCGTCGCCCTGAGAATGCAGTCCGCAATGGAATCCCAGGACGTCCTCGAATCAGCTGCCGCCTCCTCAATTCCAGTTGGCCTCCCCGGTCGTGGATACCTGCGCGTCGGATCCGGCCGAGCCATCGAATTCCAGACGGCTACGACTTCGGGACACGGCAAGGGAACACTATCGGCTACCATTACGTCCTTCACTTCCCTGCTGACTCGGAAGGCCCGCTCGAACTCTCCCACGCGATCAGCAGAAGAAGTTCCCTCCGACGCCAAGACCAGCATTCAGGCGATGGTCGATTCTGCCGACCGCGCCGCACGGGCACTTCAGCTCCCCGTGCTCCAGGCACCGGTCTGTCCGCCCCTGCCCTCCACACTGGCTCGCGCAGCGGAGGCGCCGGCCGACACCCCACAGCTCGGCTTACTCGACATGCCGGATAAACAGCTCCAACGCCCGCTGATGTGGGAACCCGCGCGTCACTCTCATCTCGCACTTGTGGGGCAACCCGGAAGCGGGCTGAAATACGCCCTCACACACATGGCAACAGAGCATCTGCGCGCAGCTCCCGACCGACACCTCTACCTTCTTGACGGAGACTCAAGCCTGCGTGCAGTGATGGACACCCCTCAGGTCGGCGCCTATGTGACCGCTTCCGAGGTCAAGCGGGCCGCCCGTGTCCTCCAGCGCATCAGTGAACTCGTGGCTGACCGCCTCAACGATGCTGCTGAACGTCGGGGAGGAGTTCAGCCCCTCACCGTTTTCGTCTCCGGGTGGGGCAGGTGGGCGACGGCCTTCAGGAGCGGCCGCTTCGCCTCGGCGGAAGAAGCTCTGCAGGACATCGTGCGTGACGGAGAAGCGGCCGGGATCGCGCTTGTCATCGCCGGCGACCGGGAGCTCATCGCCAGCAGGTTCTTTTCCATGCTGCCTAACCGGCTCTACCTGCCACTGGATGCCAGCCCGGAGACGCTCCTCAGCTGGCCGAAGCTACCTGCAATGGACGCCGTACCCGGCCGAGCCTTCGTCCAGGGCCGCATCAGCCCGGACACAGAAGCTGTTGCGCAACTCGTCACGGAAGGTAGCCCGATACCGTACGTGCAACCCGCACAGAATCCTTTTCCTGTGGCCGGGCTCCCTCGCGTCGTCAGCGGCACCGAGCTGAAACCAGCCAGGTCAGGGTCGCGGACGCTTTGCGTTCCTGTCGGATTGGGCGGAGACGATCTTGCCACCGCGTACCTCCCCCTGCCGCAACACACCCCGGCACTGATCGTGGGCGCCCCAGGAACGGGTAAGTCAGAAACGCTCGATCTGATCGCGCAAATGGCCCCGCCCTCACTCAGATGCCGGAGACCTCCCAGGAACGAGGACGCGGAGGCCTTCTGGAGACTGGAGGCTGCCGCGGGAGCCGGCTCAGGTGACCTGCTATTGGTCGATGATGCCGATCTGCTTCCGCGCGATACACACCAGCGACTCGCTGCGATGCTTGCGGCCGGCGCTCGGGCAGTCTTCGCATCCTCACCGTCCCCTTCCGCTGCGACCAGTCCGGCTCTGACCACCCTCCGGATCAACCCGCTGGGAATCGTCCTCGGCCCCCGGTCGCCGACTGACGGCGATGTATTCGGCTTGCGCCTCGACGTGGACGGCACCCCGCCGCCGGGACGCGGCATCCTGGTCGAGACACGCCGCACCGTCGAAATCCAGATTGCGACAGGCGGAGACATCGAGCCGGGTGGCGATCTTTGCAATCAGATCGCATAGCTACCGGTTCAGAGCATCGGGGTACCGTCGCCAACCCTACTCGTGTACGCCACAACGGGGCGCGTGAATAGTTGGTGGACCACAACCACGGCAGGAACCAACATCAGCAGTCCCACCCAAATGACTCCACCGGTCAGTGTGGGGACGGCAATAACAATCAGGAACAGCTGGAAAACGAGGGCAGCCGAACGAGTCCACCGGTAGCCGCGGAAAAAGAAATGAGCCACGACCAGAAGCCATCCTGAGAAGAGCAGCAGAAGGACCAGCATGAAGACCGCACCACCCAAAGAGGCAGGAGTACTTGTCATCAGCCCGAAAGCGAACCAGCCGGCGACCGCAAGGAGGACTGCGGCCTCACATAATAGGATCACCGCGATCACCGTGACGCCTCCCGGCCGCGTTGTTCCGTTGGGCTGGGGCAGCGGCGAGGGTCTTGACACAGTGGCACCCTACCGGACATAGTCGTTCACATCCACGACCGTTCTGGTGATGTCAACTGTGTGACGCATCCCTCACGTTCTGAGGCAATTACCTATGCGTTACCTCTTGTTTGCGTGTGCGTAACGTGACAGCCTTAATGAAGGAAAATGCGGGGGCCGTTGTGGCCCCCTTTACTATGAGACCCCTCGTGAATGTTTTCACAAAGCTTTCACGAGTCGTAAGGAGAATGTGATCAGCATGGACTGGCGTAGCCGCGCTGCCTGCCTAGACAAGGACCCGGAATTGTTCTTCCCGGTCGGCAACACAGGGCCTGCCCTGCTGCAGATTGAAGAAGCAAAGAGCGTTTGCCGTCGCTGCCAGGTCATGGACACCTGCCTCCAGTGGGCCATCGAGTCCGGACAGGACGCCGGAGTCTGGGGCGGCCTGAGCGAAGACGAGCGTCGTGCACTCAAGCGTCGGGCAGCCCGCGCGAGGCGAGCATCCTGACGTAAACACGTACATACTGCAGGGAGGGCATCTTTGATGCCCTCCCTGCAGCATGTACGGACCCCCTTGCGCGGGTCAACTCCCCTGTGAAGAAGGCCGGGCCGCACCTGTCTTGCGGCGAGCCCCGGGAATACCCATTTCGATGGTCACCACCGTGCCGCCCCCCTCGCGCGCGGTCCATTCAATTGTTCCGCCGAGCTCGCTCATGACGAGCGTCCTTACGATCTGTAGACCGAGTCCTTCGGTGTAGCCCTCGGCGGGCAGGCCGGCGCCGTCGTCCATGATGGACACGGTGAGCAGTTCGCCCTCATCGTCCACACTGCGGTCGGCCCTCAACCACACAGTGCCGGGCTGGTCCGCAAGTCCGTGTTCGACGGCGTTGGTCACCAGCTCGTTGATCACCAGGGCGAGTGGAGTGGCGAAGTCGCTTGGCAGTTCGCCAAACTCGCCGGCCCGTTCAGTCCGGACAGCCTGATTCGGCGACGCGACCTCCGCCGACAGACGGAACTGGCGTGCAATCAGTTCGTCGAAGTCGACGCTCTGCGACAGACCCTGGGAAAGAGTCTCATGAACCAGGGCGATCGTCGCTACACGTCGCATTGCCTGCTCGAGGCCCTGTTTCGCTTCATCGCTCACCATGCGCCGTGACTGCATTCTCAACAGTGCAGCGACGGTCTGCAGATTATTCTTCACCCGGTGGTGGATCTCGCGGATAGTGGCGTCCTTGGAAACCAACTCCATCTCCCTGCGCCTGAGTTCAGACACATCCCGGCAGAGCACCAGCGCACCGAAACGCTGCTTCTCGTCGCGCAGGGGAATGGCGCGCAACGACAGGCTCACGTTCCGGGACTCGATCTCAGTCCGCCAGGGCATCTTCCCAGTCAGCACCAGAGGAAGGGTCTCGTCGACCATCCTGCGGTCTTTGAGCAGCGAGGTCACGATTTCGGCAAGCGGGCGACCCTCGAGGGTTTCGACATCACCCAGCCTTCGGAACGCCGAGACGCCGTTAGGGCTGGCGTACTGCACGACGCCGTCAACATCGAGCCTGATCAGGCCGTCCCCCACACGCGGAGCGCCACGTCTGGAACCGGTGGGAGTAGCAAAATCCGGCCACAGCCCCAGGGTGCCCATCCGCAGCAGATCATACGCGCACTGGCGGTAGGTGAGCTCCAGCCGCGAAGGCATGCGTGAGCTGGAGAGGTCCATGTGTGAAGTGACGACGGCGAGCGTCCGGCCGTTCCGCACCATGGGAACCGCTTCAACCCGCATGGCCATCTCTGTGGTCCAGTTCGTTTCACCTGAACGCTCGATCTGTTGGCTGTCCCAGGCCTTGTCAACAAGCGGCTGAAGGTCGGCTCGAATCCGCTCCCCCACGAAGTCGCTGTGGAAGACGGTATGGGAGGTCGACGGGCGCACGTGCGCCAAGGCGACGTATCCGCCGTCGTGCAGTGGGAACCACAGTGCCAGATCAGCGAAAGCCAGATCCGCGACCATCTGCCAGTCCCCCACCAGCAGATGCAGCCACTCAGCGTCTCCGGGGGCAAACCCTGTATGTTCCCGGATCGGATCCGTGAAGATTGCCACCAATGTCTCCCTTACTGCCGCACGATGGAACGCAGTAAGCGTAGTGCAACCGACAGCGATGCCATATCGTCGCGTTCCAACTGGTTAACCTCGGCGAACATTTTCCTTGCCCGATCCAGATATTCAGCGTTGAGCTTCTCCCACTCCTGAAGCCTGCTCGACGCGTCGGACGATTCCAGATGTGACGAGCTGTTCATGACTGACACAGTCATTTCCGACACCGTTGTGTAGAGGTCATCACGCAGGGCTGCGCGTGCCAATGCCTGCCAGCGGTCTTCTCTGGGCAGCGAGGTAATGCGCTCGAGCAGGTTATCCACGTTGAAGCGGTCGTAGATGGCGAAATAGACCTCGGCGATGCGCTCCACCGGTTCAGCCACACGTCGCGAAATCAGTGCAACGTCGAGCAACCCGAAGGATTCGAACTGCTCCGCCCAGTTTTGCGCAAGTGAATCGGGCAGCCCCCACTCCTCGGCCCGCTTGAACCCGGCCTTCACCCGTTCGAGGTCGCCGCCCCGCACGTAATCAATGAGCCTTGTGCGCAGCGGATCGATGAGCGGCTTGAAAGCCGCAATGTCTTCCTGCACGGTCGAGCCGCGTCCAACGTGATTGACGAACCAGCGCACTGCACGGTCCAGCAGCCGTCGAACGTCGAGATGGACGGTTGTCCAGTTCTCGGTCGGGAAGCTGGGTGGGAGTGCGGCGAGTGCTTCGACGGTCCGCTCGAGTTCGTAGATCTCCCGCAGGGCAATGAATGCACGCGCCACGACCGGCTCACTGACCGACGTTTCCTCCATGACCCGGAAGACGAACGTGATACCGCCCAGGTTGATCATGTCGTTCGCGATCACCGTGGAAATGATCTCGCGGCGGAGCGGATGAGTGTCGAGTTCCTGATCGAACCGTTCGACGACCTGACGGGGGAAGTAACTCCTCAGCGTGTCCTTGAACCACGGGTCATCGGCGAGATCGCTCTTGGTGAGCGCTTTTGTCAGCTCGATCTTGGCGTAGGCGGCAATGACGGACAGCTCCGGCGACGTCAGGCCTTGACCACGCTCCGCCCGTGCACGTAGCTCCTTCGTGGATGGAAGAGCTTCAAGTTCCCGATTGAGGTCCGCGTGCGACTCGAGCCAGTCCATCAGCCTTTCGAAGCTCGGGCTCCACTCCAGGACGCGCTGCCGGTCATTGAGGAGCAGCATGTTCTGGTCGATGTTGTCCTGGAGGACGAGGTCAGCTACCTCGTCCGTCATCGAGTGCAGGAACTCAGTACGATCTTCCGCGCGGAGTCGGCCGATACGCACCATCCGGTCAACGAAGATCTTGATATTGACCTCGTGGTCGGAACAATCGACGCCTGCTGAGTTGTCGATTGCATCCGTGTTGAGGAGCACTCCGTTCAGCGCAGCCTCGATCCGGCCACGCTGGGTCATCCCCAGATTGCCGCCCTCGCCGATGACCCGCGCACGCAGCTGGTTCCCGTTGACCCGGATAGCGTCGTTTGCCTTGTCGCCAACATCGCTGTGGGTTTCGGTCGAAGCCTTCACATAGGTACCGATACCGCCGTTGTAGAGGAGGTCAACCGGTGCAGTGAGGATGGCGCGCAGAAGCTCCGGAGGACTCATGCTGGTGATGGACTCATGGAGGCCGAGCGCCAACCGTACCTGCTCACTGAGGGGAATGGACTTCACATGGCGGGCGTACACGCCGCCCCCCTCGCTGATCAGCTCCGGGTTGTAATCGGCCCAGCTGGAGCGCGGAAGCTCGAAGAGCCGCTTGCGCTCAGCAAACGACGTCGCAGCGTCGGGATTGGGGTCAAGGAATATGTGGCGATGGTCGAAAGCCGCAACGAGGCGGATGTGTGTGGAGAGCAGCATGCCGTTGCCGAACACATCTCCGCTCATGTCACCGACGCCCGCGACCGTAAACTCCTCGTTCTGGGTATCAACGCCGAACTCGCTGAAGTGGCTCTTTACTGATTCCCAGGCGCCGCGCGCCGTGATACCCATCGCCTTGTGGTCGTACCCAACCGAGCCGCCCGAGGCGAAGGCATCGCCCAGCCAGAAGCCGTATTCAGCCGACAGCTCGTTGGCGATATCCGAGAAGGAAGCCGTTCCCTTGTCCGCTGCCACAACGAGGTAACTGTCGTCACCGTCGTGCCGGACCACCCTTTGCGGGGGGACGACCTGCTCGCCGTCCTCTGTGGTCACGAGGTTATCCGTGATGTCCAGAAGCGCCCGGATGAACGTACGGTAACTCGCCTGGCCCTCCGCCATCCACGCGGCACGGTCCTGGACGGGGTCGGGCAGCTGCTTCGCGTAGAAACCACCCTTCGCGCCCGTGGGAACGATCACGGCATTCTTGACCGTCTGGGCTTTCACAAGTCCGAGGATCTCCGTGCGGAAGTCCTCCCGCCGGTCAGACCACCGTAGCCCGCCGCGAGCGATGTCACCGAAGCGCAGATGGACGCCCTCGATCTGCGGCGAATATACCCAGATCTCGAACTTGGGACGGGGATGCGGTGCACCCTCGATCGCCGCCGTATTCAGCTTGTAACTGATGTGGTGCTTGTCCTGGAAGTAGTTGGTGCGCAGGGTGGCTTCAATCACATTGGTGAACGTGCGCAGCACCCTGTCCGCGTCAAGCGTGGGAACCTGCTCCAGATCGCTGTCCAACTTTCGGCGGACCTGGGCAGTCGTCTCTTTCCGCTGGGTGTCGCTGAGGTCCGGGTCGAAGCGGGCCTCGAAGAGCGCGATGAGCCCGCGCGTCACTGCAGGATTGCCCAGCAGGGTGCCGCTGATGAATCCGTACGAATTCATGTTGCCCATCTGCCGCATGTATTTCGCATAGCTGCGAAGAACCGCGACCTGCCGCCAGCGGAGGTTCATCCTCAGAACGAGTCGATCGAAGGAATCCGATTCACTGGCGTTGGCCATGGCAGCAGCGAACGCCTCCTCCAGCAGTTCACCTGTACCTTCCGGATCGATTCCGGGTGGATACCGCAGGCCGAGGTCGTAGAGGAAGAAGTCCCTGCCGTCGGAGCGCTCAATCTCAAAGGGCCGCTCGTCGAGCACCTCCAGACCGAGATTGTGCAGGAACGGCAATATCTGGCTGAGACTCTTCGGTTCAGTCAGATACAGCTTGAGACGCGCATTCTCCTCCAGATGTTCGCCGGCTCCGTTAGGCACGTACACGTGCATGATGGGACCGGGAGTATCAGTGCGGTCATAAACCGAGAATTGTTCGATGTCTTCGAGAGCATCCTCAACTTCATAGTCCACCCGGTATGCCGCGGGGAAAGCCTCGGCCCACAGGCGTGAGAATTCTTCAGCATCCTGGCGGCTGAACCTGGTACGGGCTACTTCATCGATGCCCTCGGACCAGGACCGGGCTGCCATGACGAGCCGCTGTTCGAGCTCGGAAACCTCCACCTTCGCCACTTCCGCCCCTTTGGGGAGCCGGATCCGGAAGAAAAGGCGGGCAAGCGCGGATTCGCTCATGCGCGCCTCATAGTCAATCGACTCGGCATTGAAGGTGCGCCGCAGCTCGTCCTCAATGCGCAAACGCACGCTGGTCGTATAACGGTCCCGCGGAAGGTAGACCAGCGCGGACATGAAACGTCCGTAGGTGTCGGGACGGAGGAACAACCGGGTACGGCGCCTCTCCTGCAGCTTCAGGATCCCCATCGCCGTGTTGACCAGATCGTTGACATCTATCTGGAACAGCTCGTCCCGGGGGTACGTCTCGAGGATGGAGAGCAGGTCCTTGCCCGAGTGCGAATCGGATGGGAATCCGCATCGGCGCAGGACCTCATTGACCTTCTCCCGCACGATCGGAACATTGCGTACCGATTCGGTGTAGGCGCTGGTGGCGAACAATCCAATGAATCGTTGCTCGCCGCAGACATCACCCTGCTGATCGAACTGCTTGATGCCGATGTAATCGAGGTAGGCGGCACGGTGAACTGTTGACCGGGAGTTTGCCTTGGTGATCACCAGCGGCTGCTTCTCCCGTGCTTTCGCGCGTCCTGCCTGGGTCAGATGCTGAACCGGCCGGCCCTCGAGCGGGTGGCGAAGCAGGCCCAGCCCGCTATCGTCGCGGACGCTGAGCACGTCCTCGCCGTCTACCGTCTCAAGGTCGTATTCCTTGTACCCGAGAAAGGTGAAATTGCCCTGGTCCAGCCAGGCAAGCAGGTCCCTGGCCTGTTCCAACCCAACGACACCGGCGCTTTCCGGCACTGCCTGCAGGGTGTTCGCCACTTCACGCAGCTTGCCGCGCATGGCAGCCCAGTCCTCTACTGCGGCACGGACATCGGAGAGAACACGCTGAAGACCGGCGATGATTTCCGACCGCCGCGCCTCATCACCGATCCGGCCGACTTCGACCGCTATCCAGGACTCAATGTGCGCGCTGACATCCCCCTCAGCCACCAAATCAGCCAGGTTAGGGAGTGCAGCGGTGTCCCCGCTTGATGATCCAGCGGAGGAAGGAACCCGCTGGAGCCTCCTCAGGTCAGCAGACGAACGATCCCGCACGGCAACGAACGTGGGGTGCACAACCAACCGGATGGCCGCCTGTTGCCGCACGAGTTCCGCGGTAACGGAATCCACGAGAAAAGGCATGTCGTCCGTGACGACCAGGACGATGCTCGCATCATCCTGATCGAAAACTCCAACAAGTGCCTCGCCGTTGGGCCGCGCCGCGGCTAGAGCGCGGTGCTCAAGCGCCCGTTCGGTCAGCGCGTCCGGCGAATAGGCGCCGGCGTCGTCGTCCGAGAGGTGCTGGTAATAGTGCTGGATGAACTCGGTGAATGAAGTGTCAGAGCTGGACTGTTCCGTGGTGCTGGATCCAGACGACATGAACCGCCTCCGTAACGAAATGAAAGGCCGCCCCTTTGCGACCCCCTTACTGTGAGAGCCTAACGCCGTTGGTCGAAAACTTCATTTCATTGTGTCTTAGCCCAGAAGCGCCTCGTCTTGCTTGTTCATCCGGCACATCGACGAGGGCGGCAATTGCGTGGCGAAGCGGCGAGGTCATCGCGACCTCGCGTAGTGCCGAGCCTTTGAGCAAGGCATTATCGGCGGCGTCGAAATCGGCGGGCAGGAATGCCGAAATGGGCATCGACGGACCGAACCTTTCCCATGCCTCGCGAAGCTGACGCTCCGGTGAGCGACCGACTGCAGCCGCCCTCACTTTGTTGAAGATGACGCGCGGCATTGCGGTCGGTACCGCTTCATCAAGTTCTGCCAGCGATCGAACCAGTCGTGGAACCCCCACGGAGTCCGCTGACCCGATGGCGTACACCTCATCCGCCAGCTCAAGGCACCGCAGCGTCGCACCGTTACGCCGCGGTGCCAGAGTGTCGAAGCTCAATTCCTCGTCCGCTTCCAGACCAAAAGCGCAGTCGATGACGACGGTGTCGAACATCGAGCGAGCTAGCGAAAGGACGCGGGTGAGCGCGGAAGGTCGCACTTCCGCCCACCGGTCAGCCCGGGTGACACCGGTAAGCACATGCAGCGGATGCCCATCGATGGTTACCTCTGTGCAAATGCGCTGCAGTGAGATACTGTCCAAAATCCCCTGGTCAGCCAGGCGGCAGGCTTGCGCGATTCCCGCTGATTCATCCAGAAGGCCCAGAAAGGCGGCAATACTGGCGCCGTAGGTGTCGGCGTCCAATAACAGGACCCGAGTTTTCATCGCAGCTAATTCGGCCGCAACGTTGACAGCCACCGTGGTGCGGCCGGTTGCACCGGTGGGACCCCACGCAACCACCACGGTTCCAGCGCCCGGTGGCTCAGCTTCTTCAGCCGGGGACGGCGCTTCAGGTTTCAGGGCGCGGGAAGTATCAGCAAATGCAGAGCTGGTCGTGCCCGTTCGACGCAGGTCCAGGTCCGCCACGGCAGCGGCAACTTCGTCCGCGAGCGCTCCGGCCTCCACGGTGGTGGCTGCATGCCGTATTTCCAGCGCGCGCAGGCGCTCCCGTGCATCGTCGTCGTCCGTCAACGCGACTATGGCGACATCTGAAGCGCGCAGGCGCTCGACGAGAGACGAGGTGAGTTCACCGGCGTCAAAGGCAACAATGGCAGCGCGGGCTATTCCTGTTTGGCATGCCACGATCATTTCCGCGAATTCATCGCAGCGTCGAACCACGGTAACGGGTCCGCGCAACTGTTCCAGGCCAGTGACACATTCGCTGGCGGCACGCCCGACGGTGACTACGGGAATACTCACCGCGCACCCGCGTTGACGACGACAGCGATCCTCGCCTCGTTCGACAGTGCGTCCAGGAGTGCAGGTAGGGTTTCATCACCGACCAGCACGAAGACCCTAGCGGACTGGGTGGCGCCGAGCGCAGAATCTTCCGTCGTGTAGTCATAGATCTCCGCGCCTTCAAGGAGCAACTCCGGTGCACCGAACTCATTGCCCTCCGCCCGCGGAGAGACCCACACGTCTACCCGACCTCCTGTGGCAGTACCAGCCGGCAAGGGGTCCTCTATTGTGAGGCCTACCGGTTTACGGTCGAGGGCATCGGCTGTTCCCATGCCGGAAACGGGAAGTAACTCTCCGGCGGATATCAGCCTTTGCGCAACTGCGTTGTCCGGAAGCCCCTCGCTGACCATTCGGTACGAACCTTCAACCTCACCGAGCCTCACCGGAACGATGTGGAAATCATCTTCGGTGAGCTCAGCGCCAACCGGCAGGTCCTCGCGCGCGGCATAGACGCCGATCGTTTTGTCCGCACTTTCGACCAGGGCGATCACGCCAACAATAGACACGCACACCAACAGGATGCCCACAAGCAGGCGCGGGTCCTTCCACGACGGTTTGCGCAACCGAATTGGCGCATCCGCGCGCACCGGACTATCGATCTTGAGACTCACGTGCGTTCCCCTGTTCCCCGCTGCTTTGCCATCTTCTGCGTCGCGCAGTGGAGAACTGCGCGCCAGAAGCAATTCTCTGCCAGCGTTTCGACAATTGGAAACCACTTGCACGAATAAGCAACAAACTGTGGATATCGAAGCCGAACACCGCCTCGGGGTGGCAAGATGAATGAAAAAGTTTCTTGCATAGAACGAAGGGAAAGGCGGCTTTCGTGGCACAGAAACGGTTCATGACGCTTGCCGATGTGGGAGAGGTGCTCAATATTTCCTCATCGCAAACTTACGCGCTGGTACGCTCGGGTGAGCTGCCGGCGATTCAGGTAGGCGGCCGCGGACAGTGGCGGGTGGAGACTCAGGTCCTTGAGGACTACATTGCCCGCGCCTACCAAAAGACGGCCGCAAGCGTGAAGGAAGGTTTACACGCTGAGCAGGATGTCTAGCATCCAGCTTCAACGGTGACTGAGGGCGGCGCCTGCATAGGCGCCGCCCTCAGCAATTTTCTGTGCCGCAACCGTTCAGGTAACACCGCCGTTCTAGCGGGAGGAAACCGCAGCGATTCCCGAAAAGGGAACGGCGTAAACGGCAGACACCCTCGCCGAGCGTCGCGACTCTCCGGGCAACACTGCCGCGATTTCAAGAAAGTCCTTCCCGACGCGGTCAATAATTCCCTCAATGCGAGCCCCGCCTTCCACCCTGTGCACGCTAACGGATGCGCGGTCCCTGGCCAGCGTTCGCATGGCGGATCCCAGCCCGAGCGCCCCATGGACGTGGGATTTTTCCCCGGTCACGCCGCGACCCAAGCCCTCAACAAGTCGAATGGCGATCAGCGGGACCACTACTTCCGTTGGCGCTTTGCTCAGTACCAGCCACTCAGACCCAACGTGGGTTAACTCTCCATCGAAAAGTTCGCCGCCGGACGTCCCCACCCGCAGGAGGAGTCCAAGTTGCCCCCGAAGACGGTCAGCGAGGGTGACGGTTCCCTGCTCTCGACGAACCCGGTCGGCTATCTCGGCATCTCCTGCCACTTGCTCAGCAGCGTCGAATTGGGCCTCGAGGTCCTCGAAAAGAGCTGTCCAGCGCATCGGATCAGCCTACGATTCGGCGAATCCCACGGTCAACTAGTAGACATCTAGACTCATTCAAGATAGACAAGTGCTAGTCAAACGCATCAAAACACGTCAAACTGCATCAAACAGGAGAAACGATGGATTCACGGACAAGCGGAGCATGGTGGGCCTTTGCCGTTTTCCTGCTGGGAGGCATGCTCACATTGGGGGGCAGGACTCTCGTAAGCGGCACTGAACTTTCAGCCGCCGATACTGGGCTGACCGCGATGGTGGGAGTGGGAGTTACCCTGCTGGGCGCGCTCGTCCTGGCTTGGTGGGGCCTCAGCTTCTGTTCTGCCATTGCCGCCGAGCTACTAGCTCGACGTGGTCGCCTGAAAGCCGCACGACGCATTGGTGCCATTGCTCCCGTGTTCATGCGACGAGCAGCCTGCCTGGCCTTAGGCGTGAATCTCATCGCGGTGCCGTCCGCCTACGCCGGAACAGGTGTAGTCCCCACTACCTCTCAGGCCGCGGGGGTGCACACCGCCGAGGAACCGGTGAGCCTCAGCCCGCAGTGGGTGCCGGTTGAAGAGCGGCAGGTACTCGAGCCGACCTGGCGACCAACACCGTTGCCTACCCGCGGAAGTCTGATGGTGAAGGAAAGCCGTGAAAGCCGGGTCGCCGCTGACACTGCACAGGACGAGGTCATCGTGCAGCCCGGCGATTCTCTCTGGACCATCACCGCGCGGCATCTCAGCCCGGACGCGTCGGACGCAGAGGTGGCCGAAACCTGGCCTCGATGGTACGACGCAAACAGGGACGTGATCGGCGAGAACCCCGAACTGCTCCAGCCTGGACAAATACTCCATCCGCCAACCGGAACACCGACGGAATCACATTGAAGCGAGGAAATCCCGTGAGCACTATCTCCCACCTGCCTGCCGCTGCCGATGCCGCTCCCCTGGCTGACGTCAGCGGTGATCCAAGGCCCGTCCTGCACGGCTCCGCGGGTAGCGTTCCCATCCCAAGGCACGAGTACGCTACGGTACTTCCGCTCACCCGCCGGCCGGTCCCAGTGCCGACACCGGAACCTGTGATTCCGGAAGAACTGGAAGCGATAGCGCGGAAGGTAGCGCGGGGAGCGCTCGAAGTTCTTGGCGGAACAAGGCCCCTCCAGCAAATGGCGAGACTCCTCGACACGCGGAGCTACGAGCGCCTGCAGTTGCGCTCCAACCTGGTTCGCAGCATCCAGCAGACCCCTGGGTCCGCTTCCGGCGGAAGCGCCCCAGTCAATACCCGTCTCCACCGCAACGTTCTCATTCGGACGGTACGCATCTGCCCCATCACCCCGAGCATCTTCGAAGCTTCGGTGGTCGCGGCAGAACAAAAGCGCGCCAGGGCAATAGCGCTCAGGATTGAACGCTGGCGTGGTCAGTGGCGCGTCACCGAACTCCAGATCGGGTGACGCGCTCCTCCCGGTTGAGCCCTATGACTACTTGCGACGCCGCTTGGCCGCCGCCCGCTGCTCGGCCCGGGTGCCGTTCCCCGCGCTACTGTCCGACTCGCTGCGACGGCGTTCAACCCGGGTCTCCACCCCGCCCTGTGCATTGGGTGCTGTGAATGCCAAGCTGGCTGGCCGCTCGGGCGCTTCCAGTCCCGCGGCCTTGATAGTTGGGGTATCCACCAGTCCCCGACCGTCAGCCACACCTGGAAGCCCAGTCCGCTGTGCGGGCGCGACCTCAACCTCCAGGTTGAAGATGTATCCGATACTTTCCTCGCGGATAGCTTCCATCATTGCCTGGAAGAGCACAAAACCTTCGCGCTGGTACTCCACAAGCGGGTCACGCTGGGCCATTGCGCGCAGGCCGATACCTTCCTTGAGGTAATCCATCTCGTAGAGATGCTCCTGCCACTTCCGGCCGATCACCGACAGCACCACGCGACGCTCGAGTTCCCGCATGGATTTTTCGCCAAGCGCCTCCTCGCGCTGCTTGTAGGCGACCTTCGCATCCGAGAGGATTTCCGCGTGGAGGAAGTCACGGGTGACTTTCGACTTTCCGCCGGCTTCCTCGATTACCTCGTCGATCGTCAGGCTGATTGGGTAAAGGGTTTTCAGATTGGTCCACAGCAGCTCATAGTCCCAGTCATCTCCGTGTCCCTGGGCAGTCGCTTCGTCCACCATGGCTGTAACCACGTCTTCGAGGAAGTGCTCGACCTTCTCGTGCAGGTCATCACCTTCGAGGATGCGCCGCCGATCGCTGTAGATCGCCTCGCGCTGCCTGTTGAGGACGTCGTCATACTTCAGGACGTTCTTGCGCTGCTCCGCATTGCGGCTCTCCACCTGCCCCTGCGCGTTCTCAATCGCCTTGGATACCATCTTGGATTCCAGCGCCACGTCATCAGGCATGGACGAGCTGTTCATGATCCGTTCCGCCGCACCGGAGTTGAACAGTCGCATGAGGTCATCGGTGAGAGACAGGTAGAAGCGGGATGCGCCGGGATCGCCCTGACGGCCGGAGCGGCCCCTCAACTGGTTATCGATACGCCGGGACTCGTGCCTTTCGGTACCCAGCACGTAGAGCCCGCCGAGCTGCCGGACTTCCTCCTGCTCGGTTTCGACCCCTTCCTTCGCCGCCGCAAGGGCGTGCGGCCACTCGGCTTCGTATTCCTCGGCATTCTCGGCCGGGTGAAGGCCCTTGTTCTCCATAGCGGCTACGGCATTGAACTCGGCATTTCCACCGAGCATGATGTCCGTACCGCGACCGGCCATGTTGGTTGCCACAGTGACCGCGCCCCTGCGCCCTGCCTGCGCGACAATCGCAGCCTCACGTGCATGGTTCTTGGCGTTCAGCACTTCGTGACGGACGCCTGCCTTTGCGAGCTGCTTGGACAGGTATTCGCTTTTCTCGACCGAAGTTGTGCCCACCAGAACGGGCTGACCCTTTTCGTGCCGTTCCACGATGTCATTGACGACTGCTTCGAACTTGGCAACCTCATTCTTGTAGATGAGGTCGGAGCGGTCCTCGCGAACCATTGGCCGGTTGGTTGGGATGGGAACGACGCCGAGCTTGTAGGTTCCCATGAACTCAGCCGCTTCCGTCTCAGCGGTACCGGTCATTCCGGACAGTTTCTCGTAAAGGCGGAAGTAGTTCTGCAGCGTGACGGTGGCGAGGGTCTGGTTCTCGGCCTTGATCTCGACGCCTTCCTTGGCCTCGATTGCCTGATGCATTCCCTCGTTGTAGCGCCGACCGGCGAGGATGCGGCCCGTGTGCTCGTCGACAATCATCACCTCACCGTTGAGGACGACGTAGTCCTTGTCCCGCTTGAAGAGTTCCTTCGCCTTGATCGCGTTGTTGAGGAACCCGATAAGGGGCGTGTTCGCAGACTCGTAGAGGTTCTGAATGCCGAGGTAGTCCTCAACCTTCTCGATGCCGCTCTCCAAAACGCCAACGGTGCGCTTCTTCTCGTCGACTTCGTAGTCTGTATCCCTCGTGAGGCGGGTGACAACCTTGGAGAACTCGGTGTACCAGCGGTTAACGTCACCGGATGCCTGACCGGAAATGATGAGCGGCGTGCGAGCCTCATCGATAAGGATGGAGTCAACTTCATCGACGATGGCGAAGTTGTGTCCGCGCTGCACCAGCTCGGCGGCGCTCCAGGCCATATTGTCGCGGAGGTAGTCGAAGCCGAACTCGTTGTTTGTACCGTAGGTAATATCCGCAGCGTACTGCGTACGGCGTGTGGCGGGGTCCTGCTTCGACAGAATGCAACCGCAGCTCAGGCCGAGGAAGCGGAACACACGACCCATCAGGTCCGACTGGTATTCGGCCAGGTAGTCGTTCGTCGTGACAACGTGAACGCCCTTGCCCGTAAGCGCATTCAGGTAAGCCGGCGCAGTTGCGACAAGGGTCTTGCCTTCGCCGGTTTTCATCTCGGCGATGTTTCCCAGGTGCAGGGCGGCGCCACCCATCAGCTGCACGTCAAAGTGGCGAAGGCCCAGGGTGCGGCTGGCGGCTTCCCTCACCGCGGCGAACGCCTCGGGCAGCAGCGCCTCGAGGGTTTCACCGTCCTGATAACGCTTCTTCAGCTTGTCGGTCTCTCCACGAAGTTCCTCGTCACTGAGGCCGCGGAACTCGTCCTCGAGCACGTTTATCGCGTCAGCGTAGTTGCGGAGTTGCTTCAGTGTCTTCTTATCGCCGGTACGAAGGACTCGTTCAAGAAGTGATGGCACTGGTTTTTGCTCCCAATCTAGGTACGCCGTTTCCTGGCGAATTCAGTCTACGTGAGAGACGTACTGTCCCCCGATTTAGTTCCCATCCGTACTCCTGCGCCAAATGTGAAGCCAATTGCGCGGACAGGTTGCCGCGTGGCTCGACGATCACATGGTCGAGCCCAAGCCAACCGGCCATGAGGACAAGCTCCGCCGCAAGTTCGACGGCGGTGTCCGCCGGCATCGAAGGCTCGCCGTGCGCGGCTCTTACTACAAGACGCCCCTCCAATCGGTCCGCCTTGAGATCCACCCTTGCCGCCATGCAGTCGCCCAGAAGGAAAGGCAGTACGTAGTAGCCATAAGTGCGCTTTTGCGCCGGTGTGTAAATTTCGATGCGGTAATGAAAGCCGAACAGGGATTCCAGTCGGCGGCGTTCGAAGACAAGGGAGTCGAAAGGACTCAGCAAAGCGCGGCCTTGGGCTGCCCGAGGGAGAACTGAACCGGCATAGCGGTACACGGGCTGGCGCCATGATTCGATCGACACGGGAATTAGTGTTCCCCGCTGCACCAGGACGTGAATCGCAGCGGCGGCTGCCTTCACGGGAATACGGAAATAGTCGGCGATACAGCGGGTGGAACCCACCCCCAGCGCTTTGGCTGCCCGTTCCGTCAGGTGTAGATAAGCGTCGGCAGCGGGAACTTGCAGGCGTGCGAGCGCGGGATCAGGAAGGACTTTTTCGGTAAGGGCGTACCTCCGCTCAAATTGGGCGGTCCTGCCCGCGGACGAGATCAGGCCATGCTGGAAAAGATCCTCCAGGACTCTCTTCGCCGAGCTCCAGTTCCACCCCCACTGATCTGTTTTCTTCTGTTCTGTGTGCCCGATACGATCCTGCACCTGAGCCGCGGTCAGTGGCCGGCTTGCGGCCAGCAGGTCGAGTATGCGGCTGCTGAGGGCGTGCCGTACCTCGTCAGGTAACGATGATGCGCTCGCCCACTTCCGGCTTTGAGTGGTGACGAGGTAGGGAAACAGCTCTGGCAGGACCAGGCTTGCCTCGTGCGCCCAATACTCCACCAGGCGCCGCGGCGCCCGCGATGAAAAGTTGTCAAGCAGCGTGCGGTCGTACGAGCCCAACCGGGCGAACAGGGGGAGATAGTGGCTGCGGGAGAGAACGTTCACCGAGTCAATCTGCAGGAGCTGCAGTTGCGCGAGGGCACGGCCCACCTCCCGGGTTCCCGGGGTCCTGGTGGGCCGCTCCCTTGCCAGTCCCTGCGCCTCCAACGCGATTCGACGTGCCTGGAGGGTAGTCAGGGAAGAGGTCATTGCTCGATCATAGGCTCCCGTTCAAACGCTAGGCGGTCGCTGTTTCCCGGGCACGGTATGCGATCAGTTCTTCGTGTGGGTCTTCAAGACCTTCCGCACACTTCGCGTCAAGAGTGATGACTCCGTAGGTCCAGCCCTGGCGACGGTAAACGACGGACGGCGCACCGGTCTGTGAATCCACGAAGAGGTAGAAATCGTGTCCGACGAGTTCCATATTGTCGACGGCGTCATCAAGGCTCATCGGGATCCCCGAGAAGACCTTCCGGCGAATCAACACCGGCGAATCCCCCGCCGGGATCTCGCTGTCGAGTTCATAGTCGTTTTGATCGGCCGTGTCAGCACCGGCATTGCCTGTGTGGTTTGCGGAAGCTGCGTAGATCGGCTGTTCTGTGCTCGCGGGTTCCAAAGTGGCA
Source organism: Arthrobacter sp. TJ-270 (assembly GCF_058269075.1). NCBI lineage: Bacteria > Bacillati > Actinomycetota > Actinomycetes > Micrococcales > Micrococcaceae > Arthrobacter > Arthrobacter sp. TJ-270. The sequence continues at coordinate 307,910 of NZ_JBZCNB010000001.1, forward strand.
GTCGCTTCCCGGACTGCTACGGGTGTGTGCCTGCCATGGTGAACCTTACGACGGTCCCGGGCCCTGCGGAGCCGCTCCAACAGCTTGCTGTAGGCCAGGTCGAAGGCCGCGAACTTGTCCGCAGCTGATGCTTCGGCCCGGATGATCGGACCCTTCTGCAATACCGTGAGCTCGACGGTGAGTGCGCTATCTGCCTGACGTGCGTTGGGCTCCTTCGTTACTTTCGCGTCAAGCCTCTGGACCTTGTCCCCCAGTTGTTCGATTTTGTCGATCTTCTCTTCCGCGTACTCCCGGAAGCGGTCAGAAACTGCGAGGTTCCGTCCGTTGATCATGAATTCCATAGTGCCCTCCAAAATCGCTCAGGTGACACAACAGCGGCCGAGGATCTGCTCCTTCCAGCCGCTGTCGATGGGTAACTGTCTTCGTTGTGATACCCATACTTCACCGTAGTTCACGCGCTGTTTGAATTCACCCCTACCCGTCGGTTTTTTTCCGTGGGTTCCCTGGGAGCCGCCTTATTACGTCTGGGAGCACCGCCGTCGTCGTCCTGTCCTTCCCGCGGGGAGCGGGCGTGGCAGCAAGGACGACGGCGCCGGCCACCACCGCACCTGCCTCGCGGAGTACACGCGCGGTTTCGGCGATTGTTGCTCCTGTAGTGAGGACGTCGTCAACGATGAGGCACGGCCGACTCCGGTCCATAGTGCGCATTGCCGGCGCCGCCTCCATGCTGCCGTGCAGGTTTCGACGCCTGCCCTGCCTTCCGAGGGCCTTCTGTGACAGTCCGTCCGAGAAAAGGTTCAAGAGCACAAGAGGCTGGCGGCGGAGCCGGACAACTCCGGCAATAGTCGTCCCAGCCGGCAACTCACAGCGTCGGGCCAGTCCCACAAGCAGCAACGCTAGAGGATCATAACCACGGCGCCGGACAGATGCTCCGCGGGCAGGGACCGGGACCAGCAGGATCTCCGCAGTATCCCCGCAGAGCGTCCATCTGGCTTCATGCAACGCTCCGCAAAGGGCGGCCTGCAGCCAGCGCGTGATGTCCGTATGACCGTGATTCTTGAACGCCAGGAGAACAGCCGACACTGCTTTGGAATACTGGCCTGCCGCGATAACGGGAAGCGGTGACAGCACCTCGTCACCTGTCGACTCCTGCTCCGGCGGTGACCACTCCTTCCCGGGCAGCCCCTCCGCGCCGTGCTCGGCCCGGAAGGGGCGCACGGTCGCGCGTCTGAATGCTGCTGCACACCCCGAGCAAAGGGAACTGTCCGCAAGTTCGCACACCACGCATTCGGTCGGGAAGATCAATGACCAGAATTCGCCCGATGCTTCAGCTGCCCTCCTCCAGAACGGATGGAGGCGAACCCGATCCAAACCCCGCTCCGCAACTTCCCGCCACATGGCTAAACGGTGTCACGATCGGGTGAGTCGGATCAGCAGGGGACGCGAAATGTGGATAAGTTGCGTACGCGAGCAGTTATCCGGCGAATGACGGGTCACGGGCAACTACGCCCTGGTCCGTCCAGGTGTTACCGACAACGCCGTAGATACTGTCTCCGCTCTGGGCGAAGACATTTGAGGCGCCTGTGCCGGCGCTGAGGTGCTGCAGGCCTTCGAGGGGCACGAATTCGTCGGGGTCCGATGCGAAAGGGATCAGCGTGGCCACGACCTCGGCGTCCCTCGAGGTATCTGCCACGACAACGGAGGTTTCCGAAACCCACTTCGCGGTATCGATTGCACCCGCGGGATTGAGTGATATCGGCTCGCTCAATGTCTGTGGCACCCCGTCCTCGCTGCGGCTGACCCCGGACAACAGCAGCTGACTCTGTCCTGACTGCTGGGCGACGATGAGGGCCCTGGCTCCGTCGCGGGAAATCCGGATCTCGCTGATCGTGCGGTTCCCCAACCACGGCGCAAGAACCTCGATTGCGTTGCTCGTACTTCCACCGGGCGGGATGGCTCGGACGTAGGAACGGCCGTCAGAAGTGCCCGCCGTCCAGATCCAGTTCGCGGGGTCATAACTGGGAGCGGTCAGATTCGACCCGGCGGTGACGGTCCTGACGGTCTGCCCCTCACCCGTCGCCATGAGCTCGGTTCGTTCGTCGTTCAGGAAGGCATAATTCCTTCCGTCGTAGGACATAGCCGGGTCGACCGGGTCGAAACCCGCAATGGAGGGCACGTCACCGACAGGAGTCAGTTGACCGCCTTCAAAGAAGGCCAGCTCATTTTCGCTGATGACGATCTGCCTGCTCGGAACGGCAGGATCCTGCTCCGGGAGCACGAGATCGGGGTCGATCTCGAAGGGGATTGGCTGACCCGCCCGCAGTTCTACTGAATTCACGGTGTTGAGTCCCGTCATGGTCACCCTGAGCTGCTGTTCCATCTGTTGACGGCGCAGGTTGTCGGTGCCGGTGAGAATGTCCTGTGTGAAGTCGATGGTCGCTGTCCCGGATTCAATGGGCACCGATTCAACTGCGAGGGCCGCGTTCTCGGGGAAGGCGCTCGTGACCGCACCCTGCAGGTACGGTGCCGGACCCTCAATGAGTGCTTTGACGATGTTCGTGGCGATTCCCTGGCGGGTGACGAACCAGCGAACATCGGGAACCCAGTACCGGTAACTGCTGCTGTAGAAGTAGAGCTCGTGCGGTTGCAGGAGGTTCTCGGCGTCGGTCGTGGAGATCATGATCCCGCTCGGTATTTCGGCGACGCGCCACTCCCCCTGCACCTGTTCCATTTTGACCGTCATGGACTCTGTGGTGCCGGGCCCGACGTTACGCCGAATACCTGCGGCGTCAATATATCCGGCCACCTCAAGCTGGAACTGTAATTCGCCCTCTGTGGGCGTGGAACTGATCTTGAAATCAGACCGGTAGATGGTGATCTCTTCCTCAGGTTCCCAGTCTTCCGCCAGCGCTGGAGTGAGATAGGACCGGGCCACACGGTAGTCTTCCGCAACGCCGATGCCGGCGACGATAAACCCGCTGAGGATTTCCCCTGCGCTGGCTCCCTCGCTAGGAGGCGGTGGGTTGTTGACGAATCGCGCACCTGTTTCGGCCTCGGCGGTCGCTTCGATCGTGCTCACCGGACCGGCCGTGGGAATGGACGAGCATGCGCTCAGCAGCGTGAGTAGAAGGATCAGGGCAATGACTGCAAGTGAACGTGCACGCGCCATCAGTCCTCGCTCCCTGGCGCGCCGTGCATGGTGGGCACGGCGTCCGGCGTCGTGGTTGTCCCTGCCGGTGCGGGCGGAAGTGTCGCCTGCCGCGGCGGAAGCGGAAGCGGGGATACCTTCAACACTGAGTCGCGGCGTTTGGGCAAGGTAAGGCGGAAGCAGGAGCCTTCGCCGGGTGACCCCCAGGCCTGAAGCCATGCGCCATGGAGTCGCGCATCCTCAGTGGCGATCGACAGCCCGAGACCGCTGCCGCCGGTAGTGCGCGCACGGGCAGGATCGGCACGCCAGAACCGGTCGAATACCCGGGCAGCCTCGAGCGGCATCATCCCGATGCCGTGGTCCCGCACGGCTACGGCAACGGCATCCGGGTTGGACGCAATGTAGATATTGATCGGTTTTCCTTCGCCGTGTTCCAGGGCGTTGACAACAAGGTTGCGGAGGATGCGGTCGATTCGCCGGGGGTCAACATCAACCACACACTTGGACTCGTTCGAGATCACCGTGATCTCGGATTTGTGGCTCTCTGCGAGCGGACGCGTTCCATCGATAACGTGGTGGACAATCTGGAAGATGTCGGTCGGCTCCGCGTCCAGGACCGCCGCGCCGGCATCGAAGCGTGAGATTTCCAGGAGGTCCGCGAGCAGCGCCTGAAAGCGCTCCACCTGGTTGTACAGGATTTCCGCGGAGCGCCGGTTCACCGGGTCGAATTCCTGGCGTGCTTCGTGCAGGACCTCTGCGGCCATCCGGACAGTTGTCAGCGGCGTTCTCAGTTCGTGTGAGACGTCGGAGACAAAACGCTGCTGCATCTGCGACAGCTGGGCCAGCTGGGTGATCTGATCCTGGAGACTGGCAGCCATGTGATTGAAGGATGCGCCCAGACGTGCGACCTCGTCTTCGCCCTGGGTCTCCATGCGCTCCTGAAGTTGCCCAGCCGCCAGTTTCTCCGACACCAGTGCGGCGTGGCTGACCGGCCCCACCACGCTCCTCGTGACCAGCCACACGATAGCGCCGATGGTCACCAGGAGAAGTGTGCCGCCGATCAAGGTTACCCCGTGGATGTAATCCAGGGTCGCCTGCATCGATGAGAGGTCATAGATGAGGTAAAGCGAATACTCCGTCTGCTCCGGAGGGAGGGTCACCTTCGTGCCGAACGCGATGCCCGGCACGTCGAACTCGTCGCCTGACGCTGACGTGGCAAGTGCGATCGGTGACCAGTACTGATCATCACCGTTCCGGACTGCTTCCGCCAGCGCTTCCGGGATAGCAGAAGACTCAGTCAATCCCGGACTTGCGAACGGCGACACGAAGATGCTCTCCTGACCCGGAACGCCCTTCAGCATGAACTGCCGCGGGGCGTCGGCTCCTCCGCCCTCCAGACTGGGCAGGGTGTCACGTACAAGCTGCGCGGTTGACTCACGATCTGTCACCGATGTCTGGGCGAAAATCTGCTTGACCTCGCTCAGACCGGCGCTCGCCTCAGCCTGGAACTGCTCGAGCCTCTCCTGGTAAAGCCCGTTTGCTATCTGGCTGGAGAGAAAAGCGCCGACTGCCAACAGCGCGACGGCGGTCAGCACCAGTGTGGAGGTGACAGTCCGGAACAGCAGCGATCGGCGCCAATGGCGCCCAGTCTGCACCATGGTGGACTGGACCCACTGCCACCCCCGCGCGACGCCCGTGGACGCCGAGCTCAGGGACCGGCCTGCCCGCCTTTCCAAATTACGCTTGTCCTGCCTTATATCCGACGCCGCGAACGGTCAGTACGATTTCGGGGGCTTCAGGATCCCGTTCGATCTTGGATCGCAGCCGCTGTACGTGAACGTTAACGAGCCGGGTGTCGGCTGCGTGCCGGTATCCCCAGACCTGTTCCAGCAGTAGCTCACGCGTGAATACCTGCCACGGCTTCCGTGCCAGGGCAACGAGCAGATCGAACTCGAGCGGCGTCAGGGAAATATGTTCGCCGGCGCGTGTGACCGAGTGACCCGCAACGTCGATACTGACCTCGCCGATGCGCAGGGTTTCAGGTGCCTTCTGATCACCGGGGCGCAGGCGTGCCCGAACCCTGGCCACCAGTTCTGCGGGCTTGAACGGTTTCGGCACATAGTCATCTGCGCCGGACTCCAGCCCACGGACGACGTCGGACGTGTCCGACTTGGCCGTGAGCATGACAATGGGCAGATCGGACTCGTTGCGGATCTGCCGGCAGACCTCGATGCCGTCGATGCCCGGGAGCATGAGGTCCAAAAGGACGAGGTCCGGCTTGGTGCTCCTGAAGACATCCACCGCCTGCGCTCCATCGGCGCAGAACACAGGGTCGAAGCCATCGTTGCGCAGAACGATACCGATCATCTCAGCCAGTGCTTCGTCGTCGTCTATGACCAGAATGCGTGCCTTCATATCCTCATAATCTCCCATTGCCCCATCAATGTCGCATCGGCGCGCGACCGGCGTCCGCGGCCAGCATGCACTTGTCATCCTAGAGGACGATTTGCCGGCAACTTCGCACGGATCGCCCGCCGCAGGACGCGGGATGGAGAACAATGGGAGCATGGCCTTCTCCTGGGCATCGGACGCGGGCCGAAACGTCAGGGCCGGTAACTATAGTTCTAGGTGTAGAAGCCGGAAGAGTCGCGTGTAGAGCGTGTGCAGAGTTGTTCACAGCGCAACCCAACTATTCGTGCATAGCGGGGAGCACATCAGGCGTAAGGGGATAAGCATGAGCGGGAACTTCCCGGGAGGGAATCCGGAGGACCGGCCATGGCAGCCTCCTTCCGGGACGCAGCAGTGGGGCCAGAACCAGCCTTGGCCTTCTGATCAGCCACCCGGTCACGCCAACCCGGGATGGCCCGTCCCGCCCCCCGGCCAGTTCCATGGTTACCAGGCGCCGCCCAAGCCCGGCATCATTCCCCTGCGCCCGCTCGGTCTGGGTGAAATCCTTGATGGAGCTTTCCAGGCCTGCCGCCGCAATCCGCTCGCGACATTCGGAACGGCCATCCTCTTTCAGGTGACTGTGGCAGTCCTGACAGTTCTCCTGACGATCGGCCTGACGGGCTCGCTTGCCACCTTCGACCCGTTTACCGCCTCCTCCGCAGAGGTCACCGGGCTGGTGGCCTCCGCGCTCTCCGTCGGCTCCGTTCTGGTGCTGCTGACCTCGGTGGGTGTCCTCATCCTGCAGGGCGTCCTGATTATTCCCATTGCCCGGGCGGTACTAGACGAACGCACCGGATTCACTGAGCTGTGGATGCTTGCCGGACGCAGGGTCCTCCCCCTGCTCGGGTTGGGAGCTATTCTCTTTCTTCTCTGGACCGTTTCCGTTGTCGTCCTCGTGCTCATTTTTGTCGGCCTTTCACTCGCTCTTGAGGACGCCGCGGTCGCGATTGTCGTGATCGGGGTGCTGGCGGCGGTGGTAGGTGCAATCTGGCTGAGTATCAAACTAGTTATGGCTCCGGCCGCACTGATGCTCGAGGGTGTCGGCCCTGTCGCGGCACTGCGCCGATCCTGGACCCTCACCACCGGTAACTGGTGGCGGACATTCGGAATCCTGGTACTGACTTCGATCATCGTTTCGATCATCACCCAGGTTGTGGCCGCGCCGGTGTCATTCCTTGCCTTCGGCTTTGGATCCTTCACTTCGGCGCCCGCTTCCACCGAAGCAGCGCTGCTCGAATCCCTACCCGTGCTGCTGGTCGTTCAGGCAGTGACAGCTGTCTTCACTGCCATCGGCTTTGCTTTCCAGGCCGGCGTCACCGCTCTGCTTTACGTAGACCTTCGTATTCGGCGCGAAGGTTTCGACATCGTGCTTCTGCGGGAAAATGAAGAACGCGCGAAGGGCACCTACTCTCCCATCCCCGGGCAGTCTGCTGGCGGAGGAACAGGCAACCCAGGGCAGCAAAACCCACAAAACTGGCAGGGAGCCTGACATTCATGTCCGCTGAACGAGCGATGTATCTGGTGCCTGCCGAAGTGCCTGTTCAGCCGGACGACGAAGCCCGGCAACTGTTGCAGGAGGAACTGGCGAAAGGCATCTATCGGGATGCTGAGCCTTCGCTTCTTGAACGCGCCTGGACGGCTCTCCTCAACTGGCTGGGAGAGATTCTGGGGCAAGTCAGGGGCGTAGACGCGGGTCTGGGTACCCTTCTGCTGGCGATCGGCGCCGTCGTCGTCATCACGGCGGCCGTACTCCTGATCAAACCGCGACTCAACGCCAGGAAGCGTCCCGATCCCACGGTCTTTCAGGCGGCTGTCCAGATTTCCGCGCAGGCTCATCGTGATTACGCGGACGCTGCTGCGCGAACAGGAGACTGGGACGAGGCGCTCACAGAACGCTTCCGGGCCATCACCCGCTCGGCGGAGGAACGCGTCATCCTGGATGAGCAGGCCGGACGTACCGCCGTCGAGGTTGCCCACCAACTGCAGGTTCTGTTCAGCAGTCAGGCAGAGGAGCTCCGCTGGTTGGCGATGCGCTTCAATGAAGTGCACTATGGCGCACGGCCCGCAACCCAGGCCGACTATCAGCGAGCCGTGGACCTTGATCAGGGGCTGCAGCGGTCGCAGCCGCACCGGCGGGCCGACAGTCAGCAATGGACGGCTCCGGTATGACCAGTGACATGAAGGCAACCCTGGCTGCAGAGGACGGGGCTGACGCCGTCGACCGCGAAAGCAGTGTCGGCAGTGAAGTAATGGGCGACGGAGGAAGCGCCCGCTCCACGCTTCTTGGCAGGCTGAAGCGGGCACGGGGTTGGACCGTTCTTGTCGTCCTCCTCGTGATCGCCGTCGTCATCGGCGCGGTGGCCTCGGGTGCCGGTGAACCGAGACCGCTCTCTCCAGACAATGCTGCGCCGCAGGGGGCACGCGCAGCCGCGGAGGTGTTGAGCCGCACCGGCGTCGAGGTGATCCGCGCGGAGTCACTCGAAGAGGCCGTCGGTGCGCTTGGGGACACCGATGACACGCTGCTCCTGCATGATCCCAATGGTTGGCTCAGGTCAGAGCAGCTGGCGACGCTCGGCGGCGGGCTCGCCGACCGGACCCTCCTGATCGAGCCGAGCCTCACCATGCTGACCGAACTGGCTGACGGTATTCGCTCCGCCGGAGTGGTCCCTGATGACATTGAAGAAGCCCTGCAGGCACAATGTGCTGATCCGGATGCGAGGGCCGCGGCGGCCGTGAGTCCCGGCGGATTGTCCTACCGCGGCACGGTCACCTGTTTCCCACTACCCCAGAGTGAGGGCGAGAATCCGGCGGGGACCTTCGCAACCACTGCCGACGGAACAGTGGCCGTTCTGGGTAACGGGGCGATCATGAGCAACGAGCTGATCGACGAGAATGGCAACGCCGCCCTCACGCTCCGAGTTCTTGGCAGCGCCAGCACCCTTGTCTGGTACCAGCCCACTGAAGACGACCTGGCGATTACCTCCGGGCCGGCTGATGCCTTGAGCCTGCTTCCCGACTTCGTCAACCCATTGATGTTCTGGCTGCTGGTCACGGCGCTGCTCGCCATCCTATGGCGGGGCCGCCGGTTGGGCCCGCTCGTCGCGGAGCCGCTGCCTGTCATCGTCCGTTCGGCCGAAACCGCGGCCGGCAGGGCGCGTCTGTACCAGGATGCCGGTGCAGTGGAGCACGCCGCCGAGACGCTCCGCGCAGGGACGCTGACCCGGCTGGCGACACAGCTGCGGATACCGTCCTCCAACACCCGGGCGTCAGTTGCAGCGGCCGCCGCTCGAAGAACCAACCGCGAATTCGCCGACGTCGACCGGTTGCTCAACTCCTTTATGCCTCACTCCGATGCCCAACTCGTGCAGTGGAGCCAGGAACTGGAAAAACTCGAACAGGAGATCCGTCGTTCATGAATCAACACCACCAGCACCAACCTGCTCCCCCCGCCCACGAAGCATCCGATGGCGCTTCCTCGCTCCCGGCTGGAGCCTCGGCTGAGCGCACAACTCCGGCGGATCCGTCCCGACGCGCGCTCGTTGCAGTGCGTGAAGAGGTGGCGAAGGCGGTCGTAGGGCAGGACGCGGCGGTGACCGGACTGCTCATCGCACTCCTAGCGAAGGGTCACGTACTACTGGAAGGTGTACCCGGTGTGGCGAAGACGCTGCTGGTGCGCAGCATCTCGGCGGCCCTTAGCCTCGAAACCAAGCGGGTCCAGTTCACACCGGACCTCATGCCCGGCGACGTGACGGGATCGCTCATCTTCGAGTCCCGCACGGCTGAATTCACCTTCCGGGAGGGCCCGGTCTTCACCAACATCCTCCTCGCCGATGAAATCAACCGGACACCGCCTAAAACGCAGGCCGCACTCCTGGAGGCCATGGAGGAGCGGCAGGTATCCGTGGACGGTGTGACGAGGCCGCTGCCGGAGCCTTTCATTGTCGCCGCAACGCAGAATCCGGTGGAATACGAGGGCACCTACCCCCTTCCCGAAGCACAGCTGGACCGCTTCCTGCTCAAGCTCACCCTTCCGCTGCCTGATCGGAACGACGAAATCGAGGTAATCCGCCGGCACAGTGTGGGGTTCGACCCCCGGAACCTCGAAGCAGCCGGAGTGAGGGCAGTAGCGGGTGAAAGGGACCTTGCCGCCGCCAGGCAAGCGGTAAAGAGGGTGGGAGTGGCTCCCGAGGTGCTGAGCTACATCGTCGACGTCGTACGTGCAACGCGCGCCGCGCCGTCGTTCCAGCTTGGAGTCTCTCCCCGCGGTGCCACCGCCCTGTTGAACACCTCCCGCGCCTGGGCGTGGCTTTCCGGTCGCGACTTCGTCACACCCGACGACGTGAAGGCATTGGCTCTTCCTGCGCTGCGACACCGAGTCGCACTGCGCCCGGAAGCCCAGATGGATGGTGTGAGCGTCGACAGCGTTCTGGGTAACATCCTGGCGACCGTTCCCGTGCCGAGGTAGTTGTGAGCGCAACAGCATGAGCATTACTGCTCGTCTCGTCATCCTGGCCTTCCTCGGCGTCATCCCGGTAGTCCTCTACCCGGGCGCCGTGTCGATCGCTGTGTGGTTTGCCCTGCTGATTGTTGGATGCGCGGTCGATCTTGCCCTCGCCGCTTCCCCGCGGTCGATCGGCGTTCAGCGGAAGCTACCTGAGACTGTCCGCCTCACGGAGGGGGCCACAAGCACCCTCACTGTTCGGAACCATGCCAAGAGGGCCTTTCGCGGCTGGATACGTGAGGGCTGGCAACCTTCGGCAGGTGCCCAGAACCCAGCGCACCGGCTGAGCATTCCTGCGGGTGAGGGCCGCAATCTCCAGGTGCGGCTGGTTCCACGGCGTCGCGGCGATTTGTCGGTGCACCACGTGACAATCCGCAGTGCAGGTCCGCTTGGGCTTGCCGCCCGTCAGATCACAATCCCAGCGCCAGGCACCCTCCGGGTGTTGCCGCCGTTCAACTCCAAGCGGCTACTGCCCTCGAAGCTAAGGCGTCTGCGGGAACTTGATGGGCGCGCGGCAGTGCAGATCCGTGGGGCGGGAACAGAATTTGACTCTCTGCGTGACTACGTCCGCGGAGACGATGTCCGTTCCATCGACTGGCGGGCATCCGCCCGAAGGCGGGACACGGTGGTGCGGACATGGCGCCCGGAACGCGACCGCCGCGTCGTCATTGTGCTCGACACGTCCCGCACTTCAGCTGTCCGCATCGAGGACGAGCCCCGCCTTGATACGGGAATTGAGGCGTCGCTCCTGCTGGCGGTGATGGCCCAACGGGGCGGTGACCGCGTCGATTTCCTCGCCTTCGACCGGCGTCCGCGTGCGAGGGTGGAGTCCGCGGCCAAGGGCAACCTGCTCGCATCCCTCGTCACAGCAATGGCTCCATTGGACTCCGAACTGATCGAGGCTGACTTTTCAAGAATCCCTGCACAGGTGCGCTCGATCTCCGCCCACCGCAGCCTGGTGGTGCTCCTGACCGCTTTGGATGCGGGGGCAGTCGAGGAGGGCCTGCTGCCGATGCTGCCGTCACTGACCGCGCAGCATGTCGTCGTGGTGGCGTCCGTCCGCGACCCGCACCTTGATGAGCTGCGCCACCAGCGCGGCACAGCTGCGGAGACATACCGCGCGGCTGCCGCTGAACGTGCTCTTCTGGACCGCGCTGCCATCAAGGAACGCCTCCGCCAGCTCGGCGCGGAGATCGTGGACGAGCCTCCGCACGAGCTTCCGTCGAAACTGGCAGACCTTTACATTCGCCTGAAGGCAGCGGGTCGGCTGTGACGGCGCGCCTGCAGGCCCATACGCGATTCACAGCCGGCATCACACTGGACTGGCTCATACAAAGGAGATGGTCATAACGTCCTCGGTCTACCATCGAGCGCTCGGAGCAGAGTTCGGTCGCCTGCAACCACAGCTCCAGGAGTACTTCAGTCTGCACGAAGACTCACAGCAGTTCGGAACCGGACGCGGATCTTTTGACGTGGCGGGTAGCCCTGCCCCACTCCTCAGACCGTTCTTTGCGCTGGCCGCGAAGGAGAACTCCTTTTTCCCGGAGTACGAGAACAACGTGGGCTTCACCGTGCGGAACTGGGCCCACCTGGACCCGTTCGGTAGGCCCTCGCTCACCGCGCGCCGCGACATTTCGTTCAATAACGTGTCCCGGGTCTTCGAGGACACCACATCATGGGTCGAGGGCCGGTTGGTCGATTATCTGGGGCTTCACCGGCGTATGGCCACCGCCCTCACCTGCGAGGTAACGGCCAACGGACATATGCGGATGACCTCTTCTGCCACCCGTATCCTCGCCGGTCCGCTCAGGCTGCCGCTGCCCGACGTCGTCGGCGCCCAGGCCTACATGGAGCAGTGGTGGGACGAGGACGAGCACCGGTTCCGCATCAAGACAAACGTCCTGCACAGGCAGCTCGGGCCGGTTCTCGTGTACGCCGGCTGGTTCACCTATGAACTGACCCCATACAGCGGCGGCCTGCCCGATGAGGCGGCGCCGGCACGCTGGGAACGACGCGCGTGACCGGTCAAGCGTCCGCGATGGCCTGATTGAGGGCGTCAGCGCTCTGGTGAAGATGCGCCAGCATTCTGCGGGCGTGGTCAGGCGAACGCTCCGCCAGACATTCGGCGGGGACCAGCCGAATGGACCGCAGCGACTGGATGGCCAGGCCAACCCCCCTCCAGGGACGCAGCAGCGCATCGGCCGTCTCCTGCACCCGCGGCGGCCTGCCGCTCGGAACCTGGACACCTGCCCACAGGGTGCGGCCGGCTTCGACCAGTTCCGCGAGCGCTTCCCAGTCGCGGTTGGACACACCGCTCATCGGAACAGCAACACCTACGCCAGGCACCCGCTGGACAAGAGTCAACTGCTCTGCGGTTCTGAAGGAAAGCACGACGGCAGCGGCACCGGCCTCGCGCGCTCCCTCCGCCAGCACTGTCCAGGCTTCGATTGCTTCATGCTTCGGTACGGCGCGCAGCGTCCGGTATCCGCTGGCCGTAGGTATGCTGCCCTCGAGCACCCCTGCGATCTCCGGTTCGTCCAACTGCAGCGTGAGCGCAGCACCGGGGCTCGCAGTGGCCGCGCGACGCAGAAGCGAACTGACGCCCTCAATCAGCCCATCGCGGAGGTCCCGCCGCGCACCGTAATCGAGCAGCGCACGTTCGCCATTGTGCAGATGGAGGTTCGCAGCGAGCGACATGGGTCCCCGACAGTGCACTTTGAGCTCCTCGGCGGGACGCTCTTCGGAACCCACCATGTCGGCAAGGATGTTGAAGTCGGTGGACAGCGCGGAAACAGCCCGCCGAACATCCTTGCCGGGCCGGTCCACCAGCCTCCAGCCGTGCGGCTGCAGGTCGACGGGAAGTTCTGGGAGTAAACCGGCGGTTCTGCCAATTTCGTCGCTGCCGACGCCGCGGTCAGGCAGCGACGGCAGGAACGGCAGGTTCGGGCTCCCGAGCTCACCGCGGATGACCCGGTGTGCTTCAACAGGGTCCTGGCCGGGCCAGTCGCCCAGGGCAGTGACCGTGACCGCCGCGGTGTCAGGCACCGCTGCCGTATCAGGCATCGCGCGACGAGTGGTTCTCGGAAATGTCCTGGTGGTGGCGGATGACCTCGGAAATGATGAAGTTCAAAAACTTCTCCGCGAAAGCAGGATCCAGATTGGCTTCCTCGGCCAGTGCACGCAGCCGGGAGATCTGCGCGGCTTCCCGAGCAGGGTCCGCGGGCGGCAGCTTGTGCTCGGCTTTCAGGTGGCCCACACGCTGTGTCGCTTTGAAGCGTTCAGCCAGCAGGTACACCAGGGTGGCGTCAATGTTGTCAATGCTGCCCCGAACTGAGAGCAGTTCTTCCATGACGGCGGGGTCAACTTCGCCGGCGAGTGAGCTCGCTGCAGGGTCGAAACGCCGGGTCTTCTCAGTCATGGTTCCAGTTAAGCAGACCGCACGCGGGCACCGCGCATTGTGTCTGCGATCGTCTGATCGTCAGCGTGCCGCAGCGAGGTCGGGGCGCTCCAGCGACCGGGCTGAATCCAGTGTCGCCTGCCCGAGCACCCGGGTGCCCTGATAGATCACCACGGTCTGTCCGGGGGCGACGCCGCGCATCGGCTCGACGAGCCGTACCACGAGGCTCTGGCGGCCCTCGTCGTCGTACTCAACGTGTGCGCGGGCGTCCACGGGATCACCGTGGGCACGCACCTGCGCCATGCAGTCGAACTCCTCACCGGACTCGACGGCGGGAATCGGCAGTCCCGCCCAGGACACCTTGATCCCGCGCAGCTGATCGACAGCGAGCATGCGCTCCGGACCGACGACCACGGTGTTTTCCTTCGGGCGGATTTCGAGGACGAACCGGGGCTTGCCGTCGGGAGCGGGGCGCCCGAGCTTGAGGCCCTTCCGCTGGCCGATGGTGAATGCGTTGGCCCCGGAGTGCGTACCGATGGTCTCGCCTTCGACATCCACGATGTTGCCCTCGGTAAGCTCGATGCGCTCCTCAAGCCAGCCGCGGGTGTCGCCGTCGGGAATGAAGCAGATGTCGTGGCTATCGGGCTTGTTGGCTACCGACAGTCCGCGCCTCTCGGCCTCGGCCCGTACCTCTGCCTTGGAGGGGGTGTCAGCGAGCGGGAACATGGAGTGCTTCAGCTGCTCGTGCGTGAGGACGCCGAGGACGTACGACTGGTCCTTGGCCCAGTCTGCCGCCCGATGCAGCTCCCGGCTGCCGTCTGCGTTCTCGATGACCTTTGCGTAGTGTCCGGTGCATACCGCGTCGAAACCGAGCGCGAGAGCCTTCTCCAGCAGTGCAGCGAATTTGATGCGTTCATTGCACCGCATGCACGGGTTGGGGGTGCGTCCGGCGGCGTACTCGGCGATGAAGTCATCCACCACGTCTTCCTTGAACCGCTCGGAGAAGTCCCAGACGTAGTAGGGGATGCCGAGGATATCGCAGGCACGCCAGGCATCGCGGCTGTCCTCGATCGTGCAGCAACCGCGGCTGCCGGTCCGCAGGGTCCCGGGCATGCGTGAGAGCGCGAGGTGAACGCCGACGACGTCGTGCCCTGCCTCTACTGCGCGGGCCGCCGCAACCGCCGAATCGACTCCGCCGCTCATCGCTGCGAGTACCTTCATGAACTGAAACCCGTTCCTGCTGTCTGGATGGATGATGCGTGGCCGGACATGCCCGCCTTCCGCGCACGTTCGTACGCTTCGGGCAGGGCGCCCACCAAAGCGTCAACGTCTTCGCGCGTCGATGTATGCCCGAGGCTGAAACGCTGGGAGCCGCGGGCTTCGGTTTCGGTCAGGCCCATGGCCAGAAGGACGTGCGACGGCCGGGGCACCCCGGCGGTGCAGGCCGACCCAGTGGACGTCTCCACTCCTGCGACATCGAGCAGGAAGAGCAGTGAGTCCCCCTCGCATCCCGGGAAGGTGAAGTGCGCGTTGCCTGGCAGCCGTTCGGTTCGCGGTCCCCTGAGGACCGCCTCCGGCACAACGCGTTCGACGCCGGCAATCAGCTGGTCGCGCAGCACGGCGATGCGTGCCGACTCCCCCTGCAGGGAACCGACGACGTCGTCGGCTGCTGCCGCAAACGCCGCTATTCCGGCCGTATCGAGGGTGCCGGAGCGGATGTCGCGTTCCTGCCCACCGCCGTGCTGAACGGGCGTGAGCTTCACGGACCGCCCAACCAGCAGTGCGCCAACGCCCACCGGACCGCCGATCTTGTGCCCGCTGACCGCCATGGTGGCGAGCCCGGACTCGGCGAAGGAGACGGGTAATGAGCCGAAGGCCTGAACAGCGTCCGAGTGCACGGGGACGCCGTAACGGGCAGCCGCCGCGACGATGTCCGCCACCGGCTGGATGGCACCGACCTCGTTATTTGCCCACATCACGGTGACCAGCGCGATCTCGTCCGCACCGGCGCTGAGTTCCTCCTCGAGCACTTCCAGGCGAACGACTCCCTCCGCGGTGACGGGGAGCCAGGTGACCTGCGCGCCCTCATGCTGTTCAAGCCACTCAACGGTGTCCTGGACGGCGTGATGCTCGACGGAGCTGCACAGGATCCGTGTCTTCCGCTGATCAGCTCCGCGGCGGGCCCAGAACAGTCCCTTGACGGCGAGGTTGTCCGCTTCGGTCCCACCGGAGGTGAAGATGACTTCCGACGGGTGCGCTCCGGCTGCCCTTGCGAGGGTTTCGCGGGCGTCTTCTACCACCCTGCGGGCACGACGACCCGAGCCGTGCAGCGATGAAGGGTTGCCGCTGCGGCTGAGTTCGGTGGTGAGTGCGGCGAGCGCGGGCGCCGAAAGGGGCGTGGTCGCCGCGTGATCCAGGTACACGGGCACCCCATGATTCTATCGTCGGGGAAAGCCAAAGCCGAACGGGCCGCTGGACGCAGCGGAATCGTTGTCAGGAAGGGCTGATAGAAATGAGCTGTGGAAGAGACGCCCGTTCAGACCGGTTCCCCGCTGTTCATTCCCCGACTGCTGCACGCCAGGCATGAGTTCGGGCATCGCGTACTCGACTTCGACCGACAGATCGCACTGATGGCGATCATCAACCGCACTCCGGACTCCTTTTACGACGGCGGACGCATGTTTGCCCTGCAGGCGGCAGTGGACGCTTCGCTGCAGGCCGTTGCCGACGGCGCCGATTGGGTCGATATCGGCGGCGCACCCTTCGCGCCCGGACCCGCGATCCCGGCCGTCGAGGAAGCCGACCGCATTGTTCCGGTGATCCGGGCCGTCAGGGAAGCGTCCGACGTCGTCATCTCGGCCGACACGTTCCTGCCCGAGGTGGCCGAGCAAGCAATCAGGGCAGGGGCCAACGTTGTCAATGACACCACCGGGCTGCGGAACCCCGATCTCGCCGCTGTGATCGCCGGGACAGGTGCGCATGTGGTCATCACCCACAGCCTCGCGGAACCGCGGACGGTGCTGGGCAGACCGACCTACACCGACGTGGTTACAGAGGTTGCCGATTTCCTGGTTCGGCAGGTGGAACGTGCTGTAGCGCTGGGCATCAGCGAGGGCCGTATCCTCGTGGACCCGGGACATGACCTGAACAAGAACACACTGCATTCGCTCGAAATCACACGCCGGTTCTCTGAGATTGCGGGGCTGGGGTTCCCGACGCTCGCCGCAGTGTCGAACAAGGACTTCATCGGCGAGACGCTGGATCTGCCGAAGCAGGCGCGGGCCGAAGGATCCATTGCCACGGCCGTCATGTGCGCCCTGGGCGGAGCGCGGGTCCTCCGGATGCACAATGTCGCCGCCGCCCGCTCCGCCATCAACATGGTGGAGGCAGCCATGGGCTGGCGCCGGCCAGCTTACCTCAAGCACAACATGGGAGATTTCAACACCCCATGATCAACCAGATCCTTCCAGCCCGTGCCTCCGACCGTACCGACGAGGAGCTGCTCGCACTCTACGCGTACCCGGCTCAGCGCCCGTGGGTGCGGTTCAACTTCATCTCCAGCCTCGACGGATCCGCAACGCACCGGGGCGTCTCTGCGCCGCTGGGTAACGAGGGCGACCGACGGTTGTTCGGGCTCATCCGGCGGCTCTGTGATGTGATCCTTGTGGGAGCAGGAACGGTGCGTGCTGAGGGCTACGCGGGGCCGCTGGTCAGTGATGAGGACACCGCCTGGCGCGCTGCCCATGGGCTTACCGAACACCCTGCAATTGCCATGATCTCCCGCACGCTTGGCATCGAGCCGGACAGTGAGTTGTTCAGACTCTCCCCGGTGCGCCCCATCATCTTCACGACGGCGGCGGTCGACCCGACGCGGGTGCGGTCCCTCTCCGGGGTTGCCGACGTCGTCGTTGCCGGCGAAGAGGACGTTGATGCGCACAGGTGCTCTGCCTGGCTCCACGAGCGCGGGTTGGGACGCATCCTCTGCGAAGGCGGGCCAAGCATCTTCGGCGGTTTCATCGCCGAAGATACTGTGGACGAGCTCTGCCTTTCATTGAGCCCTCTGTTGACCGGAGGCGAGGAATCCCACATCTCAACCGGCGTCGATAGCCCGGCCCTCCGCCGGCTGACACTGGCGTCACTGCTCGAGTCAGATTCCGCCCTCTTCGGACGCTGGGTCCGGGCAAAAGCGGGGTGACGCCGCTCAGGCCGGGTTTTCCAAGCACCGGGTAATACGTCGAGGCGTACCAACCCATCGCCGACCGAGCTTCACCGGATCACCGCCCCATGCGCCTCTGCTATCGCAAGCGCCTGGGCGACGTCGACGACGGCGCCGCGGACATTGAACTCCTCCCCCTCTATCCCTTCGAGGGTGCTTCCGCGCAGGTCGGCTTCGCGCAAACGCGCGCCGCTCCAGGCGATGTTGGCCAGGCGGCAATTACGCAACACGGTATTGCGGAGGTCTGCGTTGGTGAAGTCAGCTTCCGTGAAGTTCACTTCAGAAAAGGATCCACGCTGCAGGTCTGCCCCCACCAGCGAGACGAAGGACCAGTTGCCGCCCTTGACCCGCACCGGCTTCAAAGCTGAGCCGATGAAGACGCTGCCTGTGAACTTGCACCCTTCAAACGTGGCGTCGAAGAAGTTGCAGTGCTCGAAGCGGCAATTGTCGAAGGCGCTGTTGATATGGGTCGAAACGTTGAACCGCACGTTGCGGAACACACAACCGCTGAAGATGCTGCCCTCGGTACGCAGTTCAGTGAAGTCGCAGTCGACGAAGCGCGCTCCGCTGTGATCTTCGCGCTCACTTTTGAACGCGTACCAGTCCAGTCCGCTCCGTACCTCGTCGTCGCCCGCCATTCTCCTGATGCTAGCTGCCCATTTGCCGGAGGTGACGCCACCGTTTACAGTCAAGCGCGGAACCTGAACGACGTTACTGATCCCGTTTCGGACGAAAGGCCACTATGGCAAGCCCCGACCGCACGTACTACGCCGTGCTTGGGGTGAGCAGAAGCGCCACTGCGAAAGAAATCAAGAGCGCGTACCGCAAAGCCGCCCGTTCAGCCCACCCTGACCAGGGCGGCAGCGCCGAGCTATTCCACGATGTCGCCGTAGCCTACGAAATGCTCTCCGATCCTGAGCGCCGGCGTCGTTACGATCGCACCCTGGGCATCGAGGATCCGTTACCGGATGCAAGGCCTGCATCGGCCGCGAGGCGCCAGCCGCCTGCGCCCGAGGTCTACACCCAGCCCCCTCGCTACGAACCCGGCTACGACGACGACGCCGCAGCGGCAGTGGTGCCTCTCACCCTGGCGCAACAGCAGGTTCACGGAACCGCCCGGGAGCCCGGCGGCTTCGCCAAGCTTCGACCGGGCGCCACGGCACGCTACGACGGCGAGCGCGCCACCGCGCGCCTGTTGGAGGCCAGTCTGCTGCCCGGTTTTCCTGCAGCCCGGTTGGTCAATGGATTGTCTTTCGGCCGCGGCGTGGATGTCGGTCACGCGCTGCTGGCCGGTTACCGCATTGCCGTCGTCGACTCGCTCGTGGCGCCCCCTGGAAATTACTCCTGGGACGGGCACCGTCTGCGACACCGCGGACGGCACGCGGGAGACGTGCGAATCACCGAGACCGTGCGTCGGGTTCAGGACCTCTTTCCGGAGTGCAACGTGCGCGGCTGGCTGGTGCTCCACGGCCGGCAGAACAACCCGTTCGAACCGATTGTGGACTACCCGCCCTCGCTGGACCGCTCGGCGTTGGTGTCCGTCCACGTTGCCAACCCCGGGACACTGCTTCGCGAGGTGCGGCGCTTCCTTTCTGAGGGCCCCCAGGCCAATACGGTGCAGGTACCTGTGCTCGGCCGCTTGCTGCGTGCGGCCGGGCGCTAGGATTACACGGTGTTCCGCATCCTCTTCTATACGCCCGAGATCCCCGGTAATACCGGCAACGCCATCAGGCTTGCTGCGGTCACCGGTGCAGAACTTCACCTCGTTGAACCGTTGGGCTTCGACCTCGACGATACGAAGCTTCGAAGGGCCGGACTGGACTACCACGATCTCGCCGTCCTGACCGTCCACCGGGACCTGGACGCCGCTCTGGGAGCTCTTCGACCCGATCGCCTCTTCGCCTACACCGCCGAGGGCACGGTCACGTACTCAGACATCGACTACCGCCCCGGGGACGTGCTCCTCTTTGGGCCGGAGTCTGTGGGACTGCCGTCCGAAGTGAAGAATCATCCGGCCGTCACCTCGCGCGTGCGGTTGCCCATGCTCCCCTCGCGGCGTTCACTCAACCTGGCGAACTCGGCGTCCATCGTGCTCTACGAGGCCTGGCGTCAGCAGGGTTTCGAGGGTGCCAACCCAAGCCAGTCCATCTTGGAGGAACGTTCGTGACCGATGTAGGCAGCCTGTTCGACGACGGCGCAGAGCACTTCGAGCGCCTGGCCCCGGTTCTCTGGAACACCATGGGCAACGCGGTTGTTGCCGCAGCCGATCTTCACGTGGGCGAAAGCGTGCTCGACGCCTGCTGCGGAAGCGGCGCGAGCACTATCCCCGCAGCACAGCTGGTGGGTCCCGATGGACGGGTTGACGCCGTGGACCTGTCCACTGAACTACTTTCGCTCGCGACTGCCAAGGCAGCCGCGCTGGGCCTCGACGCCATCACGTTCACAGAGGCGGATGCGTCGGTATGGTCGTCCGGGCAGCAATATGATGCCGTGCTCTGCTGCTACGGGCTCTTTTTCCTCCCCGACATGGCCGCCGGTACCCGTCATCTTGCTTCGCAGCTACGCAGCGGCGGAAAGCTGGCCATGAGCACCTGGCAGGAACACGCCCACGAACCGTTCGCGACGCTCCTGCGCGAAGTGTGCCTCGAGGAGCAACCGCACCTGCGCGAAGCTCCGGTTCCCAAGCCGACACGGCAAATGGCGGAGATTTCATCAGTTGAAAAGTTGCACGCCTTCCTGGAGACGGCAGGGTTCGCGTCCGTCGAGGTGCATGAGACGCCTTTGGAGGTTCCGCTGGACGCCGAACTTGCCTGGACCCTGGTGCTTGGCACCGGATACCGGTTCCTGCTGCCTGCCGACGCTGAGGGCCGGGAGCGCATCCGCAGCCGCTTCATGGAGAAACTCGGCAGCGATCTGACCCTTAACGCCGACTCATTGATCGCCGTCGCCGTCCGTCACTAGCACAGACGCGAACCCATCCATGTCGCTCTCCGCGACGAACAAAAGATGTCATCGGTTGCAACTGATCAGGCATGCAGTTCTGGAGAAATGGCGGTAGGACATGGGCGCACGGCCAATTGGGCGAGACGTGCTCACACGCGCCGTCGGCCATGCTGTTAGAGATAGACACCGGGGCGCTTTATGCTTGAAGCCTATGGATACTCCACGTGTGAGCCGGACAACCGCTGCCGGATCGGACCCTGATCAGGCCACCGGTGAGTCCTCCGGCTCGGCGGCTGACCTGTCTGGTCTGTTGGCGCGGATCGCCCAGCATGACCAAGGCGCCTTCGCGGAGTTTTACGCACAGACATCGCGCAGGGTATATGGCCTTGCCCGACGTGTCCTGATCGATCCCGAGCTTAGCCAGGACACCACACAGGAGGTTTACCTTCAGGTGTGGAACATGGCGGACCGCTTCAATCCGGACGCGGGGAGCCCGATGGCGTGGCTGATGACGCTGGCACACCGCAGGGCTGTGGACAGGGTGAGATCGGAGCAGAGTTCCACCGACCGTGAAGCCCGGTACGGCGCGGCCATGCAGGTCAAAGACCATGATGATGTCGTCGACACGGTCACCCAGCGGCTGGAAGCTGAAGCTGTCGTCAAGTGCTTGGAGACGCTGACTGAGACGCAGCAGGAATCTGTCCGGCTCGCCTACTACGGCGGACTGACGTATCGAGAAGTGGCGGAAAAGCTTGATGTGGCGGTACCGACCATCAAGTCAAGAATCAGAGACGGATTGATCCGCCTGAAAACATGTTTGGGGGTGAACTGAAATGCAGGCCAAGGATATGAACAAAAACTTCTCGGGTGATCTTCGGCAGGACCTGGCCAACGGCCTCGCCCCGGAATGGGCTGAGCTGTATGCCCTGGATGCCATAAGCGAAGAAGAGCGCACCACGCTCGAGGACTACATTTCAGATGCCGCTCCTGAGATCCGTCAGGCCTTCGACCGGCGCGTCCAGTCAGCGCACGAGACCCTTGCACAGGCCTATGCCACCCACGAGGAAGAGCCGCCGGCTGACCTGTACACGCGCATCGTGGACAATTTGCCGGATGACACGGCCTCGACCACTCCAGCGGCCGCGGCCGGAGACGAGCTCGCCGCACGCCGTACCGCGCGTCGCGGTCATTCCCCCATGGGGCGCTGGCTGCTCGCAGCCGCCGCTGCCGTGGTGGTCGCGGTCGGCGGTGTGACGGTGGCACAGAACCTGCAGCCTTCCTCCATCCAGGAGCAGGTCCTGCAAGCGGACGACGTCCAGCGTGAAGAGGTCGAGATCGGCGACTCCGGCACAGCTGAACTGGCGTTTTCCGAGTCCAGGGATGCCGCCGTCGTCACCCTCGACGGTGTCCCGGCACCGCCGGAGGGCAAGGTGTACCAAATGTGGCGCATCCCTGCAGATGGTGCTTCCCCGGAATCGCTCGGAACCATGACCGGCGAGGATGTCGCGCACACCGAACTGGCGATCGAAGGCATCAACTCATACACAGGCCTGGCGATCACTGTAGAGCCCGAAGGCGGCTCAAGTACGCCGACCCTTCCAATAGTGGTAGAAATTCCCTTCAACGCCTGACTGAACCGGTAAGGTCCAGCCTGCTTGCTTGACGGCGGTCAGAACCCGGCGATCGTTGTCTCCGTGTTGACCGGGACCACCTGGAAAACCTCGGCGCTGCGCCCTACCGCCAGGCCGCCGCGCTGGGCGTTGGCCGCGAGGAAACCCCGGACGGTACTGTCCATCCGCTCGATGTCCGGATGCTGGCTCGCGTGGAAACGCAGGGCACGCATTTTGTCTTCCACGTGGTCGGTCACGTCGACGAAGTGGTTCTCGAGTTGAGTGGGCCCGCCGAAGAACCACAGCCACGGAACGCGGTATGAATCCAGTCCGCGGGCAGCCAGTTCAGGGAAGGCATACGGGTTCTCAACGGCGGGGTAGATTGCCCGGGTGACGGCTTCCCCGCACGCCAGGTGATCTGGGTGGCTTTTCTGGATCCTTTCCCAGTTTCGTTCCGGGTGCATCGACAGGACTATCTGCGGCCGCACGCTCCTGATGAGCTCCACGACACCTGCCACCAGCTCCAGTGTGGGTTCCAGATAGCCGTCGCGGTGGCCAAGGAAATGCACCGTTTTCACGCCCACCAGCCGCGCAGCCGCGCGCTGTTCCTCGCGCCGCAACTCGACGATGTCAGTGCGGTGTTCCTCGGAGAAGCCGCCCGCGTCGCCGTCGGTCATGATGCAGTAGTCAACGTCGACGCCGGCTGCGGTCCATTTCGCTACCGTCCCGGCAGCGCCGAAATCGATGTCGTCGGGGTGCGCTACAAAACAGAGGACCCGATTCACGCCGTCCGTGGTTTGTTCAGGAACCTCAGTCATGCTCAGCTCTTGCGCTTCCTGATCTCATCGGTTGCCTGAGGCAGCACGGTTGTCAGGTCTCCAACAACACCGAAGTCCGCGATCTCGAATACTGGAGCGTCGGGGTCCTTGTTGACTGCAACAATGACCTTCGCCGTCTGCATGCCGGCCTTCTGCTGGATGGCGCCGGAGATGCCGGCGGAGATGTACAGCTGCGGGGAGACCGTTTTGCCGGTCTGGCCGATCTGGGCCGAATGATCAATCCACCCGGCGTCCGTTGCGGCTCTCGAGGCACCGACCGCACCGCCCAGCGCGTCCGCCAGATCCTCGACCGGCCCGAAGTTGCCGTCGACTCCCCTGCCACCGGCCACTACGACGCGTGCTTCATCCAGTGTTGGGCGGCCGCTCGCCGCCTTCTCCGAGCGGCCGGTGATACGTGCTGCCGCTCCCGGCACCGCTACATCCACGGAACGGACCTCGGGCAGGGAACCGCTCTGGGGGGTCGCGACCTCCACGCTGTTCGACTTGACCGTGATGATCGGACGCCCCGTAGTGACCGAGGCGTTGACGGTGTATGAGCCGGCAAATACCGACTTCGTGGCGGTGAAGTCCTCACCGACCGCCACGGCATCCGTGATGACACCCGAGGCCAGGCGGATACCTGTCCGGGCGGCTATCTCTTTGGCTTCGAATGTATTGCCAAGGAGTATCGCGTCAGCTTCTGCTGCTGCGGCTGCTGCCCCGAGGAAAGCGGCCTTCCCGGCAACGAGCAGATCGCTCAGCCCGTCGGACGACGGCTGATAGACGGCCCCGGCGCCGTACGCACCAAGCTCAGCCGAGACCTGGTCAGTCAGCTCTCCCAGCAGCGCCACCACGGGCTCCCCAAGGCTTCCCGCGAGAGTCAACAACTCACGGTCAGTCTTGTGCAGGTTCTCACCGGGCGTGTCAATGTAAACGAGGACTTTTGCCATTCCAAGGGCTCCTAGAGAAGTTGTGCGCAGGATAGGCTGCTGCTAGAGCAGCTTCTGCTCGGCGAGGAAATCAACCAGTCGACGCCCGGCATCACCATCGTCGGTGATGATGACGCCCTGCGAACGCGGAGGCCGCGGCTCCGCCTGCTCTACCCTCGTCCATGCACCGGTGAATCCCACCTCGGAGGCGTCCAGCCCGACGTCGGCGAGCGCGAGGGTAGTAATCGTCTTCTTCTTGGCCGCCATGATGCCCTTGAAGTTCGGGTACCGCGGTTCGTTGATCTGGTCGGTGACGGACACAACGGCGGGCAGGCCGCTCTCCACCGTCTCAGCCACATTGTCGCTTTCCCGGCGGGCCGTGAGGTGCCACGCGCCGTCGTCCTGCTGCAGTTCCAGGCTGGACGCGAAGGTGACCTGCGGGAGATCCAGCAGCTCTGCGAGCTGAGCGGGGACAAGGGAAGTTTCGCCGTCTGTGGAAGCCATGCCCGTCAGCACCAGGTCGATGTTGCCAAGGTGCCGTACGACGGCGGCAAGCGCCCGTGAGGTGCCGGACGCGTCCGAGCCGGCGAGCGCCTCATCGCTGAGGTGAACACCTTCATGTGCGCCGATCTGCAGGGCCTTCTTCACCGCGTTCACGGCAGCCGGCGGGCCCATGGTGACGGCTATGACATGGTGACCGGCGCCGCCATTGGCTTCCGCGAGTTGCAGGGCAGCTTCAAGAGCGTACTCATCGAGCTCCGACAGAATGCTTTCCGAGCGGTCGGTGGTGTTGTGCTCTCCGCGAAGGTGACGATCGAACTGGGCGTCCGGTACGTGCTTCACCAACACCGCGATATTCAGCGCGGGATTTGTCTCGTCCATTGCTGCCTTTCCTCCGGCTAGTAGCTGCCCGCACACAAGCTAACCACACCGGTGTGCCGATTACCGCAGCCATATGACGAAGCAGCAGCCCCCGGTCCGGGGGCTGCTGCTTCGTCCTATTCCTTCGGTATCAGGCAGGTGCCTGACCGACCGTGACGTCAAGGGTCAGGGTTTCGTCAGCCCTCACCAGTTCGACCTCTGTGGACTCCCCCTCGGCGAGCATCCGCACGGCGGCCGTAAGCGACTGTGGATCCTCGATTGGGAAGTCGCCGACCCGCGTGATGATGTCACCTTCCTGGAAACCCGCGGTTTCCGCCGGGCTGCCCGATTCGATGGATTGCACCTGCGCGCCGATGGAGAAGGAGCTGCTGCCCTGTGCGCCGCCGGACGAGGCGGCGCCCACGCTCACCCCAAGGAAACCGTGCGTTGCCTTGCCGTTGGCAATGATTTCGTCGGCCACGCGCTGGGCGTAGTTGATCGGAATTGAGAATCCGACGCCGATGTTGCCTGCGCTCTCGCCGGTGCCGGCTGACGCGATTGCCACATTGACGCCGATGATCTCGCCCTGGGAGTTAACCAGCGCACCGCCGGAGTTACCCTGGTTGATAGCAGCATCCGTCTGTATCACGTTGAGGTAGATCGAGCCTTGGCCGGCCTGCTGGGGCGCTTGAGAACCGTCCGGTGGGAGGAAGTTGAAGCCATCCCCTGAGTCCTGTTCCGGTGCGTCCGACTGTTCTTCGGGAACCGCAGAGGACTGCACACTGATCGTGCGGTTCAGAGTCGAAATGATGCCGTCGGTGACGGTGCCGCTAAGGCCCAGCGGGGCGCCGATTGCGATGGCGACATCACCAACGTTCAGTTCGGAGGAATTGGCGAGCGTCGCAGGTTGAAGGTCGGGAGCATCAATCTTGATCACCGCGAGGTCCGAGAGTGGATCCGTGCCAACTATCTGCGCCTGGAAAACCCGCCCGTCATTGGTACGCACTTCAACGGCAGGTTCGGCAACCTGACCGCCGAGCGTGACAACGTGGGTATTGGTGACAATATGGCCATCAACATCAAGGATGATGCCGGAACCGGAGCCACCCGAACCGCCACCGCTGACGGAGATGGTAACGACGCTGGGCGACGCCTTGGCTGCCGCGCCCGTGATCTCGTTGACGCTCTCCGTGTCATTGATCACGACGGACTGGGGCCGGGAGCCACCGTTGTTTGAGACCGGGACGCCCGACTCGAGCAGTGCATCAGCGCCGGCCACCACACCGCCGCCGATGAGCCCCGCAACCAGCATGCCCGCAAGGAAAGTTCCTGTACCGACCCGCTTCTTCGGCTCACCCTGTTTTTTTCCCGGTCCGTCATGGCCGGCATATGGCCCGGGCCCAAACGCCGTGCCCGGGGCCTGCGACCGGCTCGCAAAGTGGTCCCCGTGCTGGGACCCGGAACTTCCGAGCGGCGAGGTGAAGGGATGCCCCTGATGCTGCTGCGTCGCGGGGAAGTTCGGGTTGTGACTGGGAGGATTCAGCGGCCGCGGCGGAAGCGGTCCGTCATATGAACCGGGGTTGTTCTCGGTCATCGGTTGTCCTTTCAATGGTGCTTCCTGAACTATGGCAAAGCAGCCTGTAATAACGGCCGACGTTGCCTGTATGGAAGCTGTGAGCCAGCCGAACGCGTTAGTGCCTTCTGTAATTGTCTCGCACCGCCGAAGGGTGCGGTAAGCCGGAAGATTTCGCTCGGGGCATAGCTTCCCCGGTGGACGGCCCCTAGAGCGCACCATAGAATCGCAATCAGGCGAACCTCCGGGACTTATGCCTTGCACAACGGCGGTTTGCCAGTTCCCGGAGCGCCCGGCGGACACTGCTGAAGGGTCGTGAATGAAGTCGAGCATCACACGCATCTGCTCCGCCGCGGGTGTTGGAACATTGGCTCTGCTGAGCCCGGTCGTCGCCGCGCCTGCCTACGCTGTCGATCCGGTCGACTTCAGTTCGGAGACGGTGGTGGACCAGGCCGACGTGCTCACCGACGCTGAACAGCAGCAGGTGGAGCAGTCGATCGAGCAGCTCCAGAGCGAGCATGGTTATACGCTCCATGTCGCTTACGTTGACTCCTTCAGCAACCCGTCCAGTCCGCGCGAGTGGGCCGCCGCGACTGCGGACATCAGTGGGTTCCAGGCTGATGACGCAATTTTCGTAGTCGGCGTCGACGACCGCACCGGTGGTATCCTCGCCGACAGCTCAAGCGTGGTGGACGATCAGTCCACCGCGATCTACCAAAGCTTTGCCGTCCCTGAACTAAGCGGAGACGATTGGGCAGGCGCAGCCGTGGCAGCTACCACCGGGGTTGACCAGGTCCTTGACGGCGGCACACTCGGTACGGCTGGAGCCTCCGACGTTGGCGGTGGGGGTTCAGTCCTGTTCATCGGGGCGCTCCTGGCTCTTGCTGGTGCGGGCGGCTACTTCTATCTCCGGTCGAAGACCCGGAGGCCCGAGCCGCAGGAGCAGCGCCAGCGCCCCTCGGAGATAGAGTTCGGTCCGGGCCGGGGAGCTGACGGACAGGTGCTGGATCCTTTGGCCTCTCTCGGCGTGGAGGACTTGCGCCGTCGGGCGGGAAGCCTGCTGATTGCCGCCGATGACGCCATCAAGTCCAGCGAACAGGAACTCGGCTTCGCGCAGGCCCAGTACGGTGATGATGCAGTGAAGCCGTTCGCGGAGGACATCGCTGTAGCGAAGGCCCACATGAGCGAATCATTCAAGCTTCAGCAACAACTCGACGACCATATTCCCGATACGGAAGAGGACCAGAGAAAATGGCTCGGCGACATCATCCGCCGCTGCGAGTCGGTGAACGCGAGCCTTCAGGAACACAAGGCCGATTTTGACGCCCTCCGGAAGCTGGAACGCAACGCTCCTCGGGCATTGGCGGAGGCACAGGCTGCTGCGGGTGATGTCGGAACGCGCCTGGCAGCAGCGGAAGGAACCTTGCGGCAACTCCAGGGGAGATACGCCACCTCGGCGACGTCACAGATCGAAGACAACGTTGACCAGGCGCGCGAGCGGCTACAGTTCGTCGACAATGCCTCTTCCACGGCGCAGAGGCATCTCTCGGAAGGTAACACCAGTGCCGCCGTCGTTGCCGTCCGCGCCACCGAAGAGGGTGTGCACCAGACGAAGGTCCTTCTGGAAGCAATCGATCGCCGTGCATCGGAACTGGCCACGGCTGAACGCGAGATGCAAAGCGCTGTCTCGGATACGGCCCAGGACCTCGCCCAGGCGCAGGCAATGGTGGATGCGGGATCCAATCCGGAGCTCGCCGGTCCCGTGGCAGGGGCGAGGGCTGCGCTGGAGTCGGTGGAACGTGAGATCGGTTCCGGGAAGATCGACCCTGTGTCGCTCCTGCAACGCGTTGAGAACGCACACATGCAGCTGGACTCCGCCATTGGCGGAGTCCGCGACCAGGCAGTGCAGATCCGGCGGGCACGCGAGACCCTGCAGCACACCATCATGGCTGCCCAGTCGCGTATTTCCGGAACGTCGGATTACATTCGCGCCCGCCGCGGCGGCGTGGGCAGCGAGGCCCGAACGCGTCTGGCGGAAGCAGAGCGCAACCTTGACTACGCGATGCGCATACAGACCGAGGACCCCGTGACCGCTCTCTCCCATGCGCAACAGGCTGCAGCTCTTGCAGAGCAGGCGGGCCAGATCGCGCAAAACGACGTGGACGGCTTCGGCGGACGTATGGGCGGCTTCGGCGGAGGCGGGATGTTCGGCGGCCGCGGAGACGGCATGGGCGGCGCCCTCCTCGGGGGCATTCTCATCGGTTCCATCCTCAACGGCGGCGGCCACGGCGGCGGGTTCTTCGGAGGCGGCGGTGGCGGCTTCAGCGGAGGCGGCGACGGCGGCATGTTCGGCGGCGGCGGATTCGGTGGGTTCGATGCCGGCGGGGGCGGATTCGGTGACTTCGGGGGCGGATTCGGAGATTTCTAGGTGAGAGACCTCAAAAGGCAAGGAATTACTCAGGCAGATCGAAAGGTATCCCATGGTAAAGCAATCAATTTTCGGACGTATCTCAACACTGGCGAAGGCCAACATCAACGCACTTCTGGATCAGGCGGAAGACCCCCAGAAGATGCTTGACCAGATGGTCCGTGATTACTCGAACAGCATCGCCGAGGCCGAGAGCGCCGTGGCGCAGACCATAGGCAACCTGCGCATGCTGCAGGAGGACTACAACGAGGACCGCGAGAACGCGCGGAGCTGGGGCAACAAGGCGCTCGCGGCGTCGAAGAAAGCCGACGAGTACCGCTCATCCGGCGATCTTCCGGACGCTGAGAAGTTCGACAATCTGGCCAAGGTGGCCATTCAGCGCCAGATGACGGCCGAAAACGAGGCCAAGGGCGCCGAGCCGACCATCGCTTCCCAGACCGAGATTGTCGAGAAGCTCAAGACCGGCCTCAACCAGATGAAGGGCAAGCTTAACGAGCTGACCAGTAAGCGTGATGAGCTGATCGCCCGCTCGCGCACAGCAGCTGCCCAAACGCAGGTGCACGACGCCATGAAGAGCATCGATTTCATGGACCCCACGAGCGAAGTCGGCCGCTTCGAGGAGAAAATCCGCCGCGAGGAAGCCCGTGTCCTCGGCCAGGCCGAACTGACCAACTCGAGTCTTGATGCGCAGTTCGAGAGCCTTGAGGACCTGGGCGAGCAGAGCGAGATTGAGGCTCGCCTCGCCGCCCTCAAGTCCGGCGGTTCCAGTGCGGACTCCCCGTCCGCCATCGAGCAGGGCGAGGAAAGCCCGAAATACTGACCCCCAGCTCCAACCCAGACGACGGCGGTTCCCAACGGGGCCGCCGTCGTCTGGGTTAACCGGGGAGCAGTCCGCCGATGACAGGCACTGCAGCCACCGGTCCACCCCTTATGATCAGGGACCGGCGGTAGATTGGGCCGTATGGCACTGACCGTAGTGTGGCTTCGTGACGATCTGCGGATCGCAGATAACCCTGCCCTGCACGCCGCAGCCGAGCGCGGCGGCGTCGTTGTTTGTTATGTGCTGGACGAGGTGAGCGAGGGAATACGGCCGCTGGGCAGCGCCTCGCGCTGGTGGCTTCACCATTCACTGTCCTCCCTCGCCGCCGCCCTCGACCAGCGAGGCATCCCGCTGGTGCTGCGGTCTGGCCGTGCGGCGGATGCTCTCCCCCGCCTTGTTGAAGAGTCCGGGGCCGACGCTGTCTTCTGGAACCGTCGATACGCCCTGGCCGAGCGAAACATCGACGCTGCGCTCAAGGAATCATTGGGGAAGGACGGCTTCCAGGTACACAGCTTCCAGGCGAACCTGCTGTTCGAACCGTGGGAAGTGACTACAGGCAGCGGCTCGCCATACAGGGTGTTCAGCCCCTTCTGGCGCGCATGCCAGAGTCGGCCCGCTCCACGCAGACCCCTGGATGCGCCGCCGGTGCTGAGCGGGCCAGGGATCACTTCGGAAGACCTTGACGCGTGGCAGTTGCGTCCCGTTGCACCCGACTGGGCAGGCGGCCTTCGAGCGACCTGGGAACCTGGCGAGCAGGAAGCACAGGCGCTGCTCGAGCGCTTCCTGTCGGTAACCGTTGACGGTTACGCGCAGTCCCGCCAACTACCGAACGTTGAGGGAACCAGCCGCCTTTCGCCCCATCTGCGGTTCGGCGAGGTCAGCCCCTTCCAGGTGTGGCATTCCGCTCAGATCAATCCGACGGATGCGCCGGCCAAGGATCTCACCGTCTTCACCCAGGAACTCGGGTGGCGCGAATTTTGTTGGCAGCTGCTGTATCACCAACCGCAGCTCGCTACGGAGAACTACCGCACGGAGTTCAACGCCTTCCCGTGGCAGCAGCCGGACCCGCAGGAGCTGGACGCGTGGCGTTACGGTCGCACGGGATTTCCCCTGATCGACGCGGGCATGCGTCAGCTCTGGCACTCCGGATGGATGCACAATCGAGTGCGCATGGCCGTCGGTTCCTTCCTCGTGAAAAACATGATGGTGGACTGGAGGGTGGGCGAGCAGTGGTTCTGGGACACCCTGGTGGACGCAGACCCGGCGAACAACGCCGCGAACTGGCAGTGGGTGGCCGGTTCAGGGGCCGACGCCGCCCCCTACTTCCGCATCTTCAACCCGGTCACACAGAGCAAGAAGTTCGACGCCGACGGGGGTTACCTCCGTAGGTGGATACCGGAGTTGCGCTCCGTGACCAACATCCATGAACCATGGAAGGACGCACCCGCAGGATACCCGCAACCGCTGCTGGACCTGAAAGCGTCGCGCGATCAGGCACTCACCGCGTATCAGGAACTTCGCCGCGGTGAGCTGCCCTGATTGACCGCCGCTTGAGCACCTGCGGCATAACCACCCACAGCGCGAGGATAACCGTCGCCAGACTTGCCGCAGTGATGGTCCCCGCCGTGCGATTCAGCACGATGTCGAAGATCAGACCTGTCACCCCAATGAGCACCATCGCCACCAACACCATGGTGATCCACAGAATCCGGTGTGCGTTCGTGACCAGCGACTTCTTGATACGCAACCGGAAGAACGTCCGGTGCATAATCACGGTGCCCAGTAACAACGACGTGATTAGTGCGGACAGCACCACCAGTACCAGATAGGTGCCGACCTGAAAGGAATCCAATTCGGCGAAGCGCGACTGGAACGGCAAGGTGAGCAGGAACCCGGTGAGGATCTGGATTCCGGTCTGAAGGACCCGGAGTTCCTGCAGCAGTTCGAGCCAGTTACGGTCCACACGCTGCAGAGCAGTCTCCCCGCGTTCCCTATCGCCCCCCACCATGCCCTGATCGATCATGGACATAGTTTAGGTGAGCCGCGGTGTGCGAGGGGCGAAATGGTCCGGACAATAACAAAGGTCCTGGAAGCTGGGCTTCCAGGACCTTTGCCGTCTAGTTGCGGGGGCAAGATTTGAACTTGCGACCTCTGGGTTATGAGCCCAGCGAGCTACCGAACTGCTCCACCCCGCGGCGTGATTACTACCCTACCCGCCGCGGGGCCGGATCCCAAATCGGGACCGGAGTGCCTTATTCGGTGGCGCCGGACAAGCGGGACTCGGCGTCAAGTGCGCGCTGCAGCGCCTGGTCAAGCCTCCCCTGGGCTTCCCCGTATGCTGCGAAGTCACCGTCAGCGAGTGCCTCCTGACCTTCCTGAATGGCCGCATTGGCATCTTCCAGTGCAGCTCGGAGATCTGCCGCTGGGTCCCCCGAGCCGGGCTCCGCCGGCGTAGTGGGCTCCTCGGTGGGCTCCTCCTCCAGCGGGTCATCCGCCGAGCCCACCAGCGGAGCAGGCAGATCGTCTGTCGTCTCGCCGACATTCTCGCTGTCTCCGGTGACCGCGCCCGAGTCGCCCTGGAACACCTGATCGAGTGCTTCGTCCAGGGTCGGCGCAAAGCCGACCTGCTCCCCGAAGCTCACCAGCACGCGCCGCAGGACCGGGAAGGAGGAATCGCCCGAAGACTGTACATACACCGGCTGCACATAGGCGATTCCGCCACCTATGGGCAGTGTGAGGAGGTTACCGCTGATCACTTCGGAGGCTCCCTGGCGCAGAAGGTTCAGCTCCTGCGAAACCTCGGTGTCCGAATTGAAGAGGTTCGCCGCCTGGCCGGGGCCAACGGCAGAGTCCTGTCCGGACGAGTCAAGCAGTCGCAGGGTTCCGTAGGTTTCCGCCTTGACCCCGTCCTCACCGGTACCAGCGTCGCCGTCCGCTGCGAGGAACCCGTAGAGAATGTTGCGCGGCTCCTGTCCCTCAGGAACGAAGGGGATGAACGGTGTGGTAAGCGAGAAGCTCGCTGATTCCTGGTCCGGCATCTGCAGCGAGAGGTAGAACGGAGGCTGCTTGACCTCCTGCTCGCCCTCTTCGAGAGTTGGGTCGACAGGAACCGCCCAGGCTTCGTTGTTGCTGTAGAAGGGCTGGGTTTCAGTCACGTGGTAACGGGCGAGCAGCTCGCGCTGGACCTTGAAGAGATCCTCCGGATACCGAACGTGCGCCATGAGGTCCGCGGACATCTCGCTGTATGGCTGCAGAGATGTCGGGTAGACATTCTGCCAGGCCTGCAGGATCGGATCCTGATCGTCCCAGGCATAGAGATCCACAGAGCCGTCATAGGCGTCCACCGTTGCTTTTACAGCATTACGAATGTAGTTGACCTGCTCTGCCGGCAAGGCGGTCGAGACCCCTGTAGCGGTGAGCGAGTCGACCGTGGCCGACTGGAGTTCCTGCTGGGTGGAGTACGGGTAGTCGGCCGTGGTCGTGTAGCCGTCTATGATCCACTTGACGCGTCCGTCCACGATCGCGGGGTAGGTGTTGCTGTCGAGCGTGAGGTACGGCGCCACCTTCTCCACCCGGTCAACCGGATCACGGTCGTAGAGGATCTGCGATTCGCTGTTGACCTGGTCGGAAAGCAGAAGGTCAGTGGACTGGAACTTCAGTGCGTAAACGAGTCGGTTGAACAAATTTCCCACCATCGGACCGCCCTCGCCCTGAAAAGTGCTCCGGGCCTCCTGGTCTGATTCCTCGGTCTGCGGCCGGTCGATCTCTAGGGGCGTGACACCTTCGGGAGCACCAACAATCGAGTACACCGGAGATTCCTCGCCGAAGTAGATGCGTGGCTCGAAGGTGCTTTCATCGCCGAGCAGACCGGTCGATGGGATACCGTACTGAATAAATTCCGGGCGCCCGTCCGGTTCAACCGTTGATCCGGCTGCAGCCACCACGCCGTAGCCGTGGGTGTAGTACACGTGTTCATTGATCCAGCCGTCGGGCACACCGGCCGTATTGAGCTCGCGGACAGCGATCACAGTGTCCTCGATCTCACCGTCGATCTCATAGCGGTCGACGTTCAGGATCTCCGGGAACTGGTAGTACTGACGGAACTGCTGAAGCTGGCTGAACGCGTCACTGATGAGGTTTGGATCCAGCAGCCGGATGTTGGCTGTGGTTTCGCCGTCCTCATTGAGGGCACCCTCCTGTGGGACTTCCTCCGCGTTGTAGTCATTGACCTTCACTTCATCGAGCCCATAAGCCGCGCGCGTCAGCTCGACATTGCGCTCGATGAAAGGCTCTTCACGGCTGAATTCCGAAGGGACAACCTGGAAGCGCTGGATCACCCACGGGTAGACACCGCCGGCGAGGATGGCAGTAATGACGAGCATCGCCGTGCCGATCACCGGAAGTCGCCAGCGTCCTGCCACCGCAGAGACAATGAAAAGGATCGCAACGATGATTGCGGCAGCCGCCAGGATTGCCTTGGTCGGTATGACCGCGTTCACATCCGTGTAGAGGGCGCCTGCCCACTTGCCGCTGCTACTGGTGACTGTGGCGTACCGGTCCAGCCAATAGTTCACTCCCTGCAGGATCAGGAAGAGCGCGGCGAGGACCGCGATGTGGGTGCGGGCAGCTTTGCTGGTGAACAGCCCCTTCTCCTCGAGCCGTATGCCGCCGTATAGGTAGTGGGTAAGTACGCCCGCGATGCCGCTGATGACGACGACGCTGACCAGGAACCCGAGCAGAAAGTTCAGGAACGGCAGGGTGAAGACGTAGAACGCGATATCCAGGCCAAACTCCGGATCCGTCTCGCCGAACGGCACCGAGTTGAAGAACAGGAGCATTCGTTCCCACTGCGATGACGCGGCCGTTCCGGCGAAAGCGCCGAGCACAATCGGAATTCCGATCATGAGCAGCCGGCGGATTGGCTCAAGCTGAGCCTGATAACGGTTCAGGTTGTCCTGCACGCTGCTGTCCGGCGCGTAGATGGGCCGGGAACGATAGGCGATGCGCAGGCTCAGATAAACGCTGGCACCCATGATCAGGAACGCAGCCACGAAGAGGCCGATCCGTGAGAGATTCTCGGTGACAAACACCTCAAGGAACCCAAGCTGGTTGTACCAGAGCACATCGGCGTAAATTTGCGAGAAGTAAACGAAACCTATGACGAGTAGTCCGAGAACAACCAGGGTGGGAACCAGCGGTCCTCGCCGCCGGGTTGGGGAGGAGTACGGTCGGCTAGGGCTGCTACCAAATGGCCGGTCTGGTCCGGATGTCACTATTACCTCATCCTCGGGGGTACTGGTGTGCTGGACACGCGCATGAGCGCGTGGATCCACTGCTGTTCATTCTGCCTTGTGCACGTCTGGGCCACACAATTGAGTTCCGCCCGAGCGGGAGCACCCATGAATCGTTTCCCAATCGTGTCCAAATAAGGTCGGGCACCGATAGTCAGTCCTCGCAGGAAGGGAGCTTTGCGCCGTTGTCGTTCGCTTCTCCAAGTGTGCCGACGGCTGCGACAGCGTCCTCAAGCCTTTCGACGCGGATCACCCGCAGCCCATCCGGAATGTGGCCGATCACTTCGCCACAATTTGCCGCCGGCGCCAGGAAAACCTCTGCGCCTGAATCCCGGGCGCCAACCAATTTCTGCCGGATGCCTCCGATCGGTCCGACGGCGCCGGAAGAGTCGATGGTCCCGGTTCCGGCGAAGTGCTTCCCGCCGGTCAGTTGCCCGTCGGTCAGTTTGTCCACGATTCCGAGCGCGAACATCATGCCGGCTGATGGGCCGCCTACATTGTTGAGCGCGATCTGGACCTCAAAAGGGAATTCAAATTCGGACATCAGGAACACTCCAAGCTGGTAGTCGCCGGAGTCACCCCTGCGCGGCTCCACCGATTCCATGACGGTCTCGCCGTCCCGGGTGACGGTGATGTCGACGCTCTCTCCGCCCGCCGCATTCAATGCATCCTTAAGCGGTTGCAACGACTCGATCTCCTCGCCCTCGATCCGGGTGAGAAGGTCTCCTTCCTGAAGGATGCCTTCGGCTGCCGACCCGGGCGCGAAGCCCACAACCGAGAGCGTCTCCTCGTAGGGAATCTCCAGGTGGGAGAGCGCTGCTGCAACTGCCGACTCCTGAGAGGACGTCATCGCTTCAGCGTTCTGCTGTTCGATGTCAGACTCCGAGACTTCCGGCGGGTAGACCAGTTCACGGGGCGTGACGGCCTGGGCGGGATCCGCCCAGGCGCGGAAGGCATCAAAGATGCTGACCTGTTGCCCCGGCCCGCCCGCGACGAATACGGTGGTCAGGTCCAGCGCGCCGCCCGTCGGGAAAGTCTCTGCGCCTTCAACGGTGATCAGCGGTTCCTCGTTGATCTCGCCGATAGTGTTGAAGGTGGGACCGGGCGATTCGACAACGTAGGGAGAGGGCAGGAGCACGGCCGCGGCTCCAAGCCCCAGTGCGAGTAGACCCGAAACCGACATCACCGTGAAGCGGGGGTCCCGTTTCACGGCATCATGCTGTGGCCGGTCTGTTTCCCGGGAAAGCGGCTGGGTCAAGAGGTGTCACCTTCAGGTTAGGGGCGCCCTGTGCCCCGGTGCGAAGCGGATGCAAGGGCATCACATCTCAAGCGTACAAGCCAATCATGTAGCCGAGGCGGTGGCTGCTCGCATGTGCTTTGCCTAGAGCGAACTCCCTCGCGGTGTGCAGGACAAGTGCAGAGGCTGAAGGTAACGTTTGAGAGATCGCGACGGACCATAGCTGCACGCTAACTGGGGCGTCATTCGCGCGACCGCAGGGACCGCTCCCGCGGCGCAACATATTTCGAGCAGGATTCGACCAAGGACCGGTGGTATCGATGAGTTCCAATCCGTCGAACAACGACGACGACACTCCCAAGGATCCTCTTTCCGAGATGCTCGAGCGCCTGATGGGCGGCAATATGCAGGGGATGAATCCGCAGGACATCGCAAAGGCGGCCGGACTCCCGAACGATCCGCAAGCCATGGCGATGATAATGCAGCAGGTGCAGGCCATGTTTTCGGCTCAGTCCGAAGGCCCGGTGAACTGGACTCTGGCGCAGGATCAGGCGCGGCGGGCCGCTGCTACAGGCGGCGATCCTTCTGTGAGCAGCACCGACCAGCGCGAGGTCGACGACGCCCTGCGGCTCGCGGAAATGTGGCTCGGCCCCGTCACCGACTTCCCCGCCACGGCGCTGCTGGGCAAAGCATGGTCCCGTGCTGAGTGGGTCGAGGCGACCATGGCCACCTGGAAACGACTCACTGAACCGGTAGCTACCAGCATTGCGCTCGCGCTCTCCAATGCCATCACGGAGCAGATGCCGGAAGAAATGAAGACCATGATGGGCGGCGCTACGTCCATGCTGCAGAACATGGGCGGCGCGATGTTCGGGATGCAACTGGGCCAGGCTGTTGGTGCTCTCTCGCGGGACGTCATCAGTTCGACAGACATCGGTATACCGCTGGCGGAGAACAGCATGGCGCTCCTCCCTGCCAACGTTGCGGCATTCGGGCAAGGGCTGGATGTCTCCGAGTACGACGTTAGGCTGTTCCTCGCCGTCCGCGAGGCGGCCCACGTACGGCTCTTCACTCAGGTGCCCTGGCTGACGGGGCACCTCCTCGGGGCGATCGAGAGTTATGCGCGCGGCATCCACATCGACATGTCCAAGATCGAGGAAGTCGCACGGGACATCGACCCGTCCAACCCCGAATCGCTCCAGAGCGCGCTCTCAGAGGGCGTCTTCATGCCTGAACGTACGCCAGCGCAGGATGCCGCGCTCGCCCGCCTGGAGACCACGCTGGCGCTCGTGGAAGGCTGGGTCGATGAACTGACCGCTGCAGCTACCGCGAACCTCGAATCGTCGGTCGCCCTGCGCGAGATGGTCCGCCGCCGCCGCGCTACGGGCGGACCGGCGGAGAATGCCTTCGCTTCCCTTGTGGGTCTGGAGTTGCGTCCACGGCGCTTGCGCGATGCGGCAGCCTTGTGGGAACTCCTGCGCCAGGAGCGGGGAATCGCTGGGCGGGACGCAATCTGGCAGCACCCGGATCTGCTTCCTACGCCGGAGGACCTCGATGATCCGGCCGGCTTCAGCAAGAGGCGTCAGCTGGCTGAATCGGATGGCGCCGATGTTGACGCCGCCCTCGAGAAGCTACTCGCCGGCGGATTCGAGCCCGATGCCGATGACGCATCGGCATCAGCTGACGAGTCTGACCCGGACGACGGCGCGGCTGATTCCAGCGGGGAGGACGACAACCCACGTTGATCCGTGGTGGCGCTTCGCTTTTAGCGCCCGTTCAGGCTGTGGTCTGCAGCGTATGCCGCGCCGAGCAGGAACGCTTTGGCGGTTTCGGTATGCGGGTAACTCGTCAATAGAGCCCAGAACGTTCTGTTATGTGAGGGCTCGATCAGATGCGCCATCTCGTGCAGAATCACGTAGTCGATGACCCAGTCCGGCATCCCCTGTAGTTTGTGGGACAGCCGGATAGCCCGGGAAGCGGGCGTCGCGGACCCCCAGCGCGAGTTCTGATTGGTGACCCAGCGGATGCTCGCGGGAACTCCCCTGCCCCCCAGAAATTGCGAGGAGAGCTCCGCCGCACGCTCGCTCAGCCCGGCTTCGGAATGGGCGGGACGGACGGCCGTTGCGCTAAGCTTCGCGGTCATTCGTTCCACCCATTGCTTTTCCTGCCGGGCAGTGAAGGAAGCAGGTATCGAGACGACCGCGACGCCGTCGCGCAGGTCCACGCTGACCGTCCGTCGACGGCGGGCGGACCGGCGCACTTCCACCGGGTAAGGTGCACTGCCCGGCGTCATGCAGCTTTTCCTTCACTTCGGACGCTGCGAACCACTCCGCGGCCGCTGTCAGTTACTCTGCGCGAGGACATTCAGTACCGACTCTCCGTAGCGGTCCAGTTTGGCGGGGCCCACACCGGCGAGCTGTGCCAGCTTCTCCAGTGAGTCTGGCCGCGCTTCTGCAATGGCGACCAGGGTGGCGTCCGTGAAGACGACGAAGGCGGGAACGTCTGTCTCCCGCGCGGCCTTGAGGCGCCAGTTCCGCAGCGCTTCAAACGTTTCCTCACTGTAATTGGCTGGGCATTCCTGGCAGCGTCCGATCTTGCGTTCAGCACCCGATCCCAGGACCTTTCCGCACATGCGGCAGTGTGCAGGAGCCGAGACCTTGCGCTCGCGCCGGACGCTGGGTTGGCGGAAAGAACGCGTGCCCCCGGAGTCCGGGCGAAGGCCGTCGAGGAATCTGGACGGCTTGCGCGATGCCCGGCCGCCGGGGGTGCGCGAAGTGGACCAGGAAAGAGCCAGATGCTTACGGGCCCGGGTGATGCCGACGTAGAGGAGGCGGCGCTCCTCATCCACGGCATCCGGAGTATCGGCGAACGAGATGGGCATCAGGCCCTCGCTGAGTCCCACGAGGAATACTGCGTCCCACTCCAGGCCTTTCGCCGAATGAAGTGACGCCAGCGTGATCCCCTGGACAGTGGGCGCATGCTGTGCGGCCGCCCTCTCCTCCAGCTCGGCAACGAAGTCCTGGAGTGTGAACCCCTGCGCCGAACGCGCCTCGTGAAGCTCGTCAGCCAGCGACACCAGCGCGGCGAGGGACTCCCACTTCTCCCGGACGGCACCTGAGCTTTGCGGGGCCTCACGGGTATAACCGAGGGACGCAAGGACATCACGCACCAGCTGCGGGACGTCGTCGTCCGTTGCTGCGCGGGCCGCGGCTCGAAGCTGCAGCAGACTCTCACGCACTTCGCGTCTGGCAAAGAACCGCTCGGCGCCGCGAAGCTGGTACCCGATTCCCGCGGCCGCCAGGGCTTGCTCGTAAGCCTCAGACTGCCCGTTGGTTCGGTAGAGGATAGCAATCTCGCTCGCCGGCACACCGTCATTGAGCAGTGCTGAGATCCGCCGGGCAACGTCAGCGGACTCAGCTTCGTCATCGCTGCATTCAGTGAAGGTCGGTGCCGGGCCCGGAGGTCTCTGCGCTATGAGCTGTAGCGGTGTGGCCCACGTGCCGACTCCACCGCGCCGCTCTGCCTCGGCCGTGCGGGCAGCGAGCAGCGAATTCGCGAGGTTAACAACCTGCGGTGTGGAGCGGTAGTCACGGACGAGCTTGATGACCTGCGCCTGCCGGTATCTGCTGGTGAAGTTCAGGAGGTGGGCGCTGGTGGCGCCAGTGAAAGAGTAGATGGTCTGGCTGGCGTCACCGACGACACAGAGCTCTTCGCGCTCGCCCAGCCAGAGATCCAGAAGCTGCTGCTGAAGCGGCGATACGTCCTGGTATTCGTCCACGACGAAGTGTCGGTACTGTGCACGGACAGTCGCTGCTACCTTGGGGTCTTCCTGCAGGATGCCCACGGTGATCAGCAGTACGTCCTCGAAATCAATGACGTTGCGATCCACTTTGAGATCTTCGTAGGCGCTGAACAGACGGGCCACCGTTGTGGCGTCCATGCCCGCCGGTTCCACCCGGCCGCTGGCGGCCTCAACGTAGCTGTCCGGTGTCAACATGGATACCTTCGCCCATTCGACCTCGGCGGCGAGATCGCGGATTGTGGCGCGATCAGTGCTCAGCCGCAGCCGCCGCGACGCTTCTGCGAGGAGCTGCGCCTTGTGGTCAACGAGAGCCGGCAGCGTTCCCCCGACGGCCTGTGGCCAGAAGTATTGCAGTTGCCGGAGTGCG
Source organism: Arthrobacter sp. TJ-270 (assembly GCF_058269075.1). Classification (NCBI taxonomy): domain Bacteria; kingdom Bacillati; phylum Actinomycetota; class Actinomycetes; order Micrococcales; family Micrococcaceae; genus Arthrobacter; species Arthrobacter sp. TJ-270. Next base: position 348,299 of record NZ_JBZCNB010000001.1, read on the forward strand.
GCTGCGTGGAAGGTGCGCGCCTGCACCCCCTGCGCTCCGAGGTCACGAAGCCGTGTGCGCATCTCCGCGGCGGCCCTCGCGGTGAAGGTCACCGCAAGGACCTGCTGGGGCTTGTAGACGCCGGTGTGCACGCCGTAGGCGATCCGGTGCGTAATAGCGCGCGTCTTTCCGGTTCCGGCTCCTGCAAGAACGCAGAGAGGGCCGCTCAATTGGGATGCAACAGCCCGCTGTTCGTTATCCAGGCCGGCGAGAATCCGTTCTTCGACCGAAGGCTCCACTACGGTCTCCCGGAGGACGGCTCTTCATCGAGGGGGCCGCCGTACCAATGTTCAATGAGCGAACGGGCGATGGACGCACCGGACGCCACCGACAACCGTTCCTCCTTCAGGCCGACGAACAGTTCCTCCCTGGTGAACCAACGCACGTCCCGGATCTCGACGCCGTCCGGAACGGGCACAGCGTGGGAGGCTTTCGCAGTAAAGCCAAGCATGAGTGAGGCCGGGAAAGGCCAGGGCTGCGATCCGAGATACGTGGGCGAGTGAACTACGATGCCGGACTCCTCTTCCACCTCTCGCACCACCGCTGCTTCCAGCGATTCGCCGGGTTCAACGAAACCTGCAAGCGTGGAGAACCGGTTTTCCGCCCAGGTAGCGGACGAACCAAGGAGCAACCGGTCTTCCTCGTCCGTCACGGTCACGATGATCGCAGGATCGGTCCGGGGGTAATGCAAGCTCTCATCAGCCGGGCACCGCCGAACCCAGCCACCGTCAATGGGTTCCGTGCGATGTCCGCACCGCGGGCAGTGGTTGTGGGTGGCGTGCCAGTTCGAGATTGCCGTAGCCTCCACGAAAAGCCCCGAGTCCTGCGCCGGCAGACCGGCGGCTGCATCGCGTAGACCCAGCCACGATTCTTCAGGCGCGATACCGGGCTGCACGCCCTCATGTTCCACCAGTACGATATGTGTTCCGGCAGGCATATCTGCCGTGGTTTCCACGGTGCTGCCGAGATAGATGGGGTTTTCCGGACGTTCCACCTCCCCGACTGGGCTCAGCACCAGTCGGTTGCCCTGGACAGGAGAACGCTGTTCAGCGAGATGAAGGATGCGGGTTTCCGGTTGCGCCCACAGCCGGTCAAACAGATCCGGAGCGATGCGGAATACCGAGCCGCGATCAGCGGAGCCGCGTGCCAACGGCAGGGATCCGAGTGGGGGGAGGCTGGCGATTCCGGCTGCTTGCATGCCGACGGCTTGGGTCATATTTCTACGGTACGGTCCCGCACCCCCAAAAGGACATTCGAATGGGGATTTCTGGAGGATTAGTGAGGGCGAGCAGCGACTCGCCGCACAGGACATTCGAGCCGGTGACCTCGCGCGCTTACGGTGGATGTGTGAAACGCTCACCGATGGAACTTGCGGCCCTTGCCAGCGCGGCCGTGCCGGGTCTCGCCCCGACGGGCGTCTCCAGTACCCCCGACGACCCGGCTGACTTCGAGTCGGCTCTATTGATCGACAGCTCCGGCAAGCAGTGGCGCGTCCGTGCGCCGCGGCACGCTGAGGCCAGTATGCGACTTGAAACGGAACTTCAGGTGCTGCGCGCTTTCACCCCGGGTGTACGGGCAGAGCTTCCGTTCCTTGTTCCGCATGTTGCTGGCACCGTGCGCCTCGGGGACCTGCGCACATTCGTGTATTCCCACATCGAAGGATCCACTCGGTCCCTTGAAGAACTTGCGGCCGGCGGCCCTGAACTGGCACGTGAGATCGGCAAGGCAATTGCCGCCCTCCATGAGTTGCCCAGAACACTCGTCAGCGAAGCCGACCTGCCAGCTTATGAAGCCAACGAGGTACGGCAGCGGCGGCTCAATGAGCTGGATCAGGCTGCCATCACCGGCCGGATCCCGTCTGACCTGCTGCGCAGATGGGAGCATGCGCTGGAAGATGTCTCGCTCTGGCAATTCAACCCCACCGTGGTTCACGGCGACATCCACGAAGACAATCTACTCCTTGCGGCGGGGCGGGTCTGTGCTGTGACGGGCTGGACCGACCTGTCGGTGGGAGACCCCGCAGACGACTTCGCCTGGCTTGCAGCGACGCAGGACACGCACTTCGCCGACGAGGTGCACGAGGCTTATGTCAGTGCCCGGTCAGATGCCGCTGACGACCATCTGTTGCGGCGGGCTGCCCTTGCCGCGGAGTTCGCCCTGGCGCAGTGGTTGGTGCGCGGACTTGCCCTTGACGATGCCAACATGATCGCAGAGGCCGAAGAGATGATGCGGACTCTTTCCGCTGACCTCGCTGCCGAGGAGGCAGCACTGGCAGCCGAAGCCGCCGACGAGCTAGCCGCCGGACACCATGGAGTCACCGAAAGGACTGAAGACGAGCCGGACAACGCTCACGACGGCCATGTTGGCGGAGTCAGTACTGGTAGCGCGCCAGTTCGTCCGAACGCTGGCGGTGCTGAGGACGAAGCCGGCGGAACAGCCACCAGTGCGCCTCAGGGCCCGGAGGATCTCGAAACCTCCGCCCTGCCCGTTGTACCGCGCCCCTAACCTCCAGCCCGACCTGCGGTCGCCCGCCGGATGATGCCTTCCAGCGCACTGTCATCTGCCAGGTCGTGTGGCCGCACCAACAAGTCCTCGCCGACGTAATAGAACGCCGCCCGCACCGACTCCAGGGGGATGTCAAGCAGGCGTGACCACGCCAGGCGGTAAACGGCCAGCTGGACTGATTTCGCTTCCCGTCCTCCCGGTGCGGGGGGCCTACCGGTCTTCCAGTCAATGAGATCCCACGCGCCGTCGTCATCCTTGAAGACGGCATCGATCCGGCCGCGGACAACAAGCGACTCCACGCGGGTTTCCACGGGCACCTCAATGCCATGAGGAACACGCCCAGCCCACGTGGACTTCCTGAAAGTATCTGTGAGCTGCTCAAGCTTCAGCCCGTCGTCCACAAAAGAGTCGGCGGCCCCGGGGAACTCCCCCAGGTCCAGCATCCCGGTAGTGCCGTAAAACTCCTCGATCCAGGCATGGAAGGCAGTACCACGCCGGGCAGCGGAACCCGGACGGCGTGGCACAGGCCGTCGTAGCCGCCTTGCCACGCCCGCGCTGTCCTCAGAGAGTTCGACCATCAGGGAAGCGGAGATGTGGGTGGGAAGTTCGACCGGTGCGGGTCTGAACCTGTGCTGCTGCCTCGCGAGCGCCGTTCGGACCTCATCGCTCCAGCGCCCGGACGGGCCTGAGTCCCTGGTGCCCGGTTCCGCGTTGGCATGCCGACGTTCATCCGCCGCTCCCAGGACAGCCGCTGCTGCTCTTTCCATGGGATCGCGGCGCTGACGCAGCGGGTCAATGGGCCAGACCGCCCTGTCGCTTTGGGCACGGGCGGGATTATCATCCCCTACGGCGCCGTCCTCGATCCACGCGAGTTCCCGATATCCGCGTTCGCCTGCTGCCGCGAGTTCCCGCAGCTGCTCCAGATAGCGGGAGGGAGCGGTCGGTTTGGACCGCCCCCCTCCCCACGCTGACGACGTGCAGACGAGGACATGGCGAGCGCGGGTCAGGGCAACATAGGCAAGCCGCCGTTCTTCACGTTCGGTATGAGTAAGCGCGTCTTCAGCGAACAGTTTCTCGCTTTCGAGCCAGGACCTCTGGTCGGGCTGGTCCCAGTCCCACTGCGGCAGTTCTGCCGCGTCGCCGCGCAGCGGCCAGGGCACTGAGGAATCCCCCGAACTCCAACGCGAGCCCGTCCCACTAGGGAATGAGCCCTCATTCATGCCCGGTACCAGCACCACATCCCATTCCAGACCTTTGGCTGCGTGCACGGTCAGCAATTGGACCGCTTCCCTGCTTGTCTCCAGAGCAGTCACGGGGAGGCCGTCCTCCTCAGCATCAGCGGCTTCGAGCCAGGCCAGAAAAGCGGGCAGGTCGATGCGGTCGGAGGTTGAGACGAAACTGCTGACTGCGTCCGCGAAGGCGTCAAGATTTCGTCTTGCTTCGTGGACGCTCACACCCGGCTTCGCCGCAAGCTCGATGTCCAGAAGGAGAGTCTGCTCAATCTCGCCGATCAGGGTATGCAGATCATCACCTACTGACTGGCGGAGCCCGCGCAGTTCGTCCCGCAGCAGCACGAGCCGCTCCCTCGCTGTGTCCGACAGGCCCCGGCCGCTGCCCGAGACCCACCCCACCGGCGGGAGATGGTCCACGGCGTCAACGAGGCTCGCCGGTTCCGCATCCTCCATGGGCGTGAGCTGCTGCTCCTGGTCAGGATTCGGTGCTTCCGATGCATCAGCAGGTTGTGCGGTGTTCGTCGAAGGCTCTTGCGCGTACGCACGGAGTTGACTCATCCGGACATGGCGATCATAGGCCAGCTGGCGCGCCCAGTCACCGAGGGCCATGAGGTCCGCGCTGCCCAGGCGCCAGCGCGCTCCGGCCAGGAGGCGCAGCATGGCGTCGGACCGTTCCGGATCCCCGAGAACCCGCAGTACGGAGAGAATCTCGATGATCTCCGGTGTGCGCAGCAAACCTCCCAGTCCGATGATCTGCACCGGTATGCCTGCCGATTGGAGCTCCCGACGCAGAGGTTCGAACTGCCGCCGTCCACGGCAGAGGACGGCAATGGTGGGGCGGAGGGGCTGGCCGTCGCCGTCCACGTCAAAGAATCGGCGCCGTTGCGCCTCGATGAGACGCGTCAACGCGGCTGCCTCATTGGCGTGCGGGTTATCCGGCGCCGAGAGGTCCATAGGGTGAGCGGCGCTCTCGGCGAAATAACGGGCGAGGTACACCTCCCCCACGGGTGCCTTCGGTCGAGGAAGCAGAGCGGGAACCTTCAGCTGATGTTGTGGTCCCAGCCATGGCGGCGGGACATTGAGGGAATCAGCCACAGCGTTTGCTGCCTCAAGAATGCTCGTGGAGTTCCGCCACGCCACCGAGAGATTCACCATCGGTGCAGGCTCCAGAGCAGCACCGGCGTGGACCGGGAAACGTGATCTGAAAGTCCCGAGCTGACCGGCGGAGGCACCGCGGAAGCCATAGATGGACTGATGCGGATCCCCCACCGCCGTTACTGATCTGCCGTCGCCGAACAGTCGGGAGAAGAGCACCATCTGCGCGTGCGAGGTGTCCTGGAACTCGTCGAGGAGAACGACCGAGTACTTCTGTCGTTCGACGTCGACTGCCTGCGGCACCTCGCTGACAATACGGGCGGCCAGGGATACGAGGTCACCGTAATCCAGTTGTCCGGACTGATGCTTTGCGGCTGTGTAGCGCTCCACCAGTTCGGTGACGGTGACACGGGTCCGCAGCTTGTCCAGGAGATCCTTCGTGCGCTGCGTAGCCGCCTTCGGCTTTCCCAGCTGGTGGGGACGTGCGCACATCGCGTCGATCTGTTCCAGCAACGTGGACCTCACCGCGGCCGGATCAACGAGGTGCTCTGCGCATTCGGAGGCCATGGTGAGTACCGCGTTCGTCAGTGTTGTTTTTGCTGCCGACAGGTGCTCCCATGGCCCCTGATAGGACTCCACGATCCTGGCGGCCAGCTGCCATGACTGCGCCGTGCCCAGCATGACGGCGTCGCGCTCCACTCCGATACGCAATCCGTAGTCCTGGACTATGCCGTTGGCATAGGAATGGTACGTGGAGATGGTGGGTTCCAGCCGGTCCTCGGCGGAGTCGTGGGCGCTCTTGCCCTGGGCACGGTACAGCGCCAGGAGCTGCTGTCGGATGCGGGCAGCCAGCTCGCCGGCCGCCTTCCGCGTGAAGGTGACGCCGAGTATCTGTTCGGGACGGACCAGTCCGTTGGCGACCAGCCACACTACGCGGTCGGCCATGGTCTTGGTCTTGCCTGAGCCTGCGCCCGCAATAACCAATAGCGGCTGCAGCGGCGCTTCTATGATGCGGGTCTGCTCCCCGGTAGGGTATAGGGCTTCCGCGTCACCGCCACCGGCAAGCAACCGTGCCAACGCCTCTGCCGAGAGCTGCGGCGCCGGATCTGTCTGGGCCTGCCCGTGTGCCGTCTCGATGCTCATTCGGTCACCTGTCTTCCTTCAACGCACAGCGGGCAGATTTCCGGGAGTCGGCAACCGACTCCGCCGTATGACGACCGTTTTGGATCGTGAACGGCTTCGAATTCGGCAGCGGACATCAGGCCTGCTGCCTGCTCGATCATCTCGTGGGCCCAGGTATCTTCCTGTCCGAGCGCCGGCTGATCCTGCACCTTGGGAGATTTTGCGCTGGTACCGAGATGCACGAGAGCAGCACCGCCGACCGGCAGCATCTGGCGGGATTCGGCGTCTGCCCCGGCGACGTCTGCCTCGACAAAGCCCCCGGCAACCGCAGACACCTGGTACGCGGCAAGTTGTGGATGGGTGGGCACCTCGGGGTCCGGTGGGGAAGACTTCCCGGTCTTGAGATCCACTATGAAAAGGCAACCATCATGGGTGATTTCAAGACGGTCGACCTGGCCGCGAAGACGAGCCTGTCTCTCGATGCCGTCGACCGTGACGGGAAGATCCACGCTGAAGCTCACCTCGGTGCTGGCCAGGGAACGCTCGGCTTTCCTCATTTCCGCTAGGTAGGCCCCCAATTTTCTCACCATCTCTTCGGCCCTTCGAAGGTCCGCTTTGGATTCCCAGGTGTCCTTCATCCCGAGCGTCGGCCAGCGGCGGATCAGTTCCGCGACGTATTGGTTCCCGGTGGCGTCGGGGATGTCCTGTGCAATCGAGTGGACGAGCGTTCCTAGTGACCGTGCGAAATCGGTGGGCCGTTCCCCTCCCGCCGCGGAGACGAACCAGTTCAGCGGTGAGGCAAGCACTGCCTCCACCTTCGAGGGTGAAACGGGAATAACAGCGTCCCCGGGCACCACCGGTTCAGTGGAGGAAAGCCCCGCCAACCCCCACCATTGGGCAGGATCGGCGCCAGGGACCCGCGGCTGGTGCAGCACCATCGTGCCGAGATGCTGGACGGCTTCATACGCCATATCCGGACTTCGATCGGGCTGCTGGGCGTACTTTCGAAGTTCAGCAACAAGTGCGCGAAGGGTGAGTGGCCGTTTCACCTCTGTGCGTGGACGTTCGTAAATGCCCTGCGGCAGCGGGTCGAGGATATCGAGGAAGGATGAAGGCTGCTGGTCCTCCGACGAGACCGCCACACAGACCAGCTCCTCGGAGGCCCTGCTCACCGCCGTAGAAAAGCTTCGCAGCTCATCTGCGCGGGTGAGTTGCATGAGGGAGAGCGGATCGCGATGGCGGCGGAAGTCCCTGCCATGCTCGAGCAGCGCTACGAGGTCCCCGGATCCCAGCAGTTCCCCCCTGATGCGCAGGTTGGGCCAGACTCCCTCCTGCACTCCTGCCACGATCACCACCGGCCACTGGCGCCCGGCTGCTGCGGCCGGCGTCATGATGGCAACCGCGGCACCCTTCTGGGCGCGTGCTGCGAGGGTGTCCATCGGGAGTTCCTGGCTCAGCAGATACTCGAGAAACCCGGTTGTTGGAGCACCGGGCATCTGATCGACGTAACGTTCGGCGGTCTGAAACAGCGCGACTACGGCGTCCAGGTCGCGGTCCGCGCGCGCAGACGAGGATCCCTGCCTCAGGGCCGCTTCTTCCCATCGGGAAGAGAGCCCCGAAGCGGCCCATACGGACCACAGCACTGTCTCGGGCGTACTTGCCTCGTCCTGCAATGCCTCACGGCCGGCGCTCAGCATCGCGTGCAGGCGACGAGCGGGGCGGAGCTGGGGGCGAGGGTCATCGATCACAGCCTCGCCGAGCAGATCGACGATCAGCTGATCGGAATCCCTCGCCCCGCCGCCCGCGCGTTCCTCCTGCCTGAGGAGTTGGCGCATACGGCGGATCTCGAGGGGTCCCACGCCGCCTACTCGCGACGTCATTATTGAAACAGCCAGCTCGGCGTCGAGTTCCTCGACGCCGGTCACGACGGCGAGTATGTCCAGCAACGGCCGCACCGCGGGTTCGTCACGGATTGCGCGCTCCGCAGGCGGAACACTGACCGGTATGTCCTGGCCTGCCAGATAGCGCTGGAGTTCCGTCACATGCCCGCCGGTTCTGGTGATGACGGCGATTTCATCGAAGTTCCGGCCCTGTTCCACGTGGGCTTCAAGTATTCGCTGGGCTATGTAGCGCTGCTCGTGGTAGCCGGAGTCAACCACATGAACGGACAGAACGCCGCTCGGCGGGGAGTCAGGGAGATTTGGAACGAGCAACCTGCGGTAACCTAACGGCGTCCCGCTCACAGGAGTCCTTGAGGCGATGGACTCCCACCCCGAGGGAAGCTTCCCCGTCAGACGGTGGGAGGTGGTCAGCTGAACAGTGCATACATCACCGAGGATCTCCGGCAGGTGCGCAGCCAGCTCCGGGCGGGCACCGCGAAAACCTTGCACTGCGGTGTCAGGGCAGGCTGTGATCAGGGTGTCCCTGCCCTCCGCGAGGACACCGCAGAGTGCATGCATGGCGGTGTTCGATTCCTGATAATCGTCGATCAGGATCAGCGCGTACTTGTCGCGTTCCTCAGCACAGAATTCGGGATTGTTTTCGAGGATGCCGCGGGCGGCGGTGAGGATTCCGGCGGGATCGAAGGCTTCGGGCATCCTGAGATCCAGAACATCCCGGTACTCGCTATACAGCGCAGCCGCGGCCACCCAATCGGGTCGATCGAACCTGCGTCCGAAATCAGACAGTTCTTCCGCATGCAGGCTGTATTCGCTGACCCGGTCGAAGAGCTCCCTTACCTCCTGACGGAAACCCCTGGTTCCGAGCGCCAGCCTCAACTCCTCCGGCCAACTGGACTCCAGAAGGCCAATCCTGCGGTGACCCTCAAGAAGCTCCTTGATGATCAGGTCCTGTTCTGCACCCGACAGGAGCCGCGGGGAACGCGTCACCTCGGGCAGCAGCCCTGCCACGCGCGCTCGCCGGATGAGGTCAAAAGCGTAGGACGACCAGGTGCGGGCAGGCGGTGCGCTGAGACTGCGGTCCAGCCGGGTTGTCACCTCATCGCGCAGACGGGCTGCCGCAAGCCGCGTAGGCGCCATGATGAGAATGCGGTCCGGCTCCACCTCCCCGTTTCGGATCCGGCTGACCGCAGTTTCAATGAGGAGTTCTGTTTTACCGGTTCCCGGTCCCCCAAGAACGAGCACCGGACCCGCGCCCACGCCCAGGGAAAGCACGTCCTGTTGGTCCCTGCTGAGGACCGGGCCCGGTGCGACCGCCGCTGCGTTGGAGGGCAACCGTAGACTGGCCGGAAGCAGGGAAGCGGGATTGACGCGAGAGGAACTGCTCATGCTTTCACTCCATCATCCGGCTCCGACAATTTCGATAAACCGCCCGCTTCACCGGGAATGCCGCCGGGAATAGTGCCAGGAACGACCCTCTCCACACGCGCGCGGATACGTTGCAAAGCCTCCTGCTCTGCGGGCGTTGGCGTCCAGCGGGACCTCGCAAGATCAACCCGCTGCTCCGCGTGCACACCTGCCCGCCGGTTGCGGGCGGGCGCCCGCAGCGCCGTCGATTCCTTGCGATAGTGTTCGACGGCGGCAGCTGCCAGTCCCTGCGGCGGCCTCCCATCGGCGCGAAGTACGCGCCACCACGGCACATCATCACTTCCCCGCGACATGATCGCTCCCACCTGTCGCGGCCCGCCCTTCTCAAGGATCTCCGCTATGTCGCCGTATGTGAGCACTTTCCCTGCAGGTATCAGGCTTACGATGTCCAGGACCGCCTCTTCGTAATCCAGAACCCTGTCGCGCACCCACCCAGCCTATCGAAGCCGGCTCAGGAGTCGGCCATGCCCGAACCGGCGCAGTTCGAGCCGGGCCGGAATGTCGTAGCCGACGGATACCGTCTGGGCCATGGACAACTGGCATATGCATCCCCGGGCGGCATTCGATCTCGAGACCACCGGCCGGAATCCCCTCACAGCGCGCATCGTGACCGCTTCAATCATCCTCGTCGACGGGCGGGGAGAGATTCTGCAACATCACGAGTGGCTCGCCAACCCGGGGGTGGAGATACCCGCCGAGGCAACCGCCGTCCACGGCGTTGCCACCCGCACTGCAAAGGAACAGGGAACTCCTGCTGCCCAGGTAGTAAATCAGATCGCCGGGGTCCTGAACGGTTACTTCCGGGATGGAATCCCGGTTCTTGCATTCAACGCCCGCTATGACTTCACGGTCCTCGCTCGCGAGGGACACCGACACGGCATCAGCACCCCCAGTCCCTTCCCGGTACTGGACCCTTATGTGATGGACAAGCACGCAGACCGTTACCGTCCCGGGAAGAGGACGCTCACCGCCATGTGCGCCCACTATGGTGTTCCGTTGGAAAACGCTCACACCTCAGCGGCGGACGTCATGGCGACGCTCGGGGTCGGAGCCGCTCTCGCTGACCGGTTCCATCAGCTTCGGCGACCGGCACCCGAACTTCATGAATTCCAGGTGACCTGGGCACGGGGCCAGGCAGCAAATTTCCAGGAATACCTCCGCCGCAGCGACCCCAGCGCGGTCGTGGAGGGGCGGTGGCCGGCTGTCGCCTCGTGAACCGGTAGTTGTTGCCGTACCGCCGCCGAGCGCGCGCCCGTTGCCTGCTGCTATTCGAAGAATCTTCGGCAGGGAAGCCGGAAAATATCAACGCCGCACCCACCCGTGATCCTGCGCACTAAATTTCAGTCGAATCTTTCGTTCGTGCCACAATTGCAGGGCATCGCCACGCGCCCGTTGCGGCCGTATTCCGGGCGACTGAGGCCTTCCGAACCTCCCAAACAGCGTGCTGACCGATGCTTCATTCCTGCTCGCCGGAGTAGCGGCTTTCGCGGAAGACCCTGCGGAGCCCCAGACAGCATGAGGACCAATGATCACAGTCACCAACCTGCGCAAAACGTACCGCCAGGGTGAGCGAACCGTTACAGCACTGGACGACGTCACCCTCTCGGTACCCAAGGGTTCAATTCACGGCATCGTCGGGCACTCCGGCGCGGGTAAATCGACTCTTGTCCGGTGCCTGACTCTTCTCGACCGTCCGACCTCCGGATCCGTCGTCATCGACGGACGCGATCTAACCAGCGTCAAGGACTCCGAGGTCCGCACCGCCCGGCGCCGCATCGGAATGGTGTTCCAGCACGCCAACCTGATGGATTCACGGACGGCTGCCCAGAATGTCGCACACCCGCTTGAGTTAGTGAAGACGCCGAAAGGTGACATCACCCGCAAGGTTGCCGAACTGCTCTCCCTCGTCGGCCTGACGGAGTTCGCAGACGCTTATCCCTCCCAACTCTCCGGCGGCCAGAAGCAGCGCGTCGGCATTGCGCGTGCGCTGGCGTCAGATCCCGACGTGCTGCTGTGCGACGAACCGACATCTGCCCTCGACCCTGCCACGACCGAGGACATCCTCACGCTGATTCGCAACCTGACCCACACCCTGAACCTCACGGTCCTGGTCATCACCCACGAAATGCATGTGGTGAAGCAGATCTGCGACTCAGTCTCCCTGCTTGACCGCGGCCGCATCATCGAGCACGGTCCGCTCCATGCGATCGTCGGCGACAGGTCCGGTTCCCTCGGCAAAGCCCTGATGCCGTTGCCCTCCAGTTCCGCGAGCACCACCCTGCCGGAGCTGGAACTGCTGCTCGTCGGCGAACCCGCCTCAGCTCCCGTCCTCTCCGAACTGACGCGGCGTTTCGATGCCAACGTCAATGTGATCGCAGGGACTGTAGAGACGCTCGGAGGGTCCCGCTTCGGTCGGCTCCGCGTGGAAGTTGACTCCCCCAGACCGCTCAGCGAGATAACCGCATACCTCGAAGGCGCCGGCGTACACGTGGAGGTAGCGGCATGAACATCCTCGACAACCTCTTCGAGAATCCAGGAATCACGCAAGCCCTTCCGGAGGAGTTCCTCGCGACCCTCCAGATGATCGGCATCTCAGGTTTCTTCACCCTGCTCGTCGGGCTTCCGCTCGGGATCTTCCTGCACGCCAGCAGCCCGGGCGGCCTCCGTCCGATGCCTGTCACAAATCGGGTTGTCAGCGATGTAGTCGTGAACATCACGCGGTCCATTCCGTTCGCCATCCTCATGGTGTCACTGATCCCGCTGGCCCGTTTCCTGACCGGATCCTCCATCGGGCCCGTTGCGGCCTCTGTGTCCCTGAGCATCGGAGCCATCCCGTTCTTCGCCCGCCTCGTGGAAACGAGCCTGCGCGATGTTTCCTCCGGCAAGATCGATGCTGCCCTGGTCATGGGTTCAACGCGTCTCCAGGTCATCACCAAGGTCATGATCGCGGAAGCCCTTCCGTCCCTCATCGCCGCGTTCACCACCACGCTGGTCACGCTCGTCGGGTATTCGGCAATGGCGGGAATCATCGGCGGCGGCGGACTGGGCAGGCTCGCCTACAACTACGGTCTGCAACGGTTCGACACAACGGTGATGGTGGTGATCATCGTGATCATCGTCGCCATCGTCCAGATCATCCAGATCATCGGCGACCGGCTCGCGCAGCGTGTGGATCACCGCACAGCTGCCACCGCAGGAGTCCGCCGCAGCAGGCGCGGCCGTCGGCCGACAGCAGCCAACGAAGTAGTTGGCGTCTAGGAAACTCTCCCACCCTGCCCCGCCGTGAAGCGGGGCTGACGACGGTCGGTAGCCGCCAGCCGTCACTCCCCGGCGTCCCGGTTCCACCCGGCCGCCGGTACTACGAAAGGAACGCACCACACATGCGCAAGCAGTTTTCGCTGGCAGCCGCCGGGCTGGCCGCACTTCTCACCCTCTCAGCATGCGGCGCAGGCGACAGCGCTCCCGCGGCCGTTGAAACCCTCGACCCCACCACCCCAGCGACGGTTAAGGTCGGCGCCAGCCCCGTGCCCCACGCGCAGATTCTGGAATTCGTCCGCGACAACCTGGCCGAGGGCAGCGGAATTGAGCTCGAAATCCAGGAGTTCGACGACTATACCACTCCCAACATCGCTCTCAGCGAGGGTGACCTGGACGCCAACTACTTCCAGCACCTGCCCTACTTCGAGAGCCAGGTTGAAAGCCAGGGCTACGAATTCGCCCACGGCGAGGGTGTGCACATCGAGCCTTACGCTGCCTTCTCCGAGAAGCATGACGACGTCTCCGCCATCCCCGACAACGGCCGCGTAGCAATCACCAATGACCCATCAAACCAGGCGCGTGCGCTCACGCTGCTGCAGGAATCCGGCCTGCTTGAGAACATCGAGGCTGACGCCTCCGTTCTGTCGCTGACCGAGGAGCAGAATCCGAAGGGCCTGGAGTTCGTGGAGAACCAGCCGGAGCTGCTGCTCAACGATCTGCAGGACCCCACCGTGGACCTCGCGATCATCAACGGCAATTACATCCTCGACGCCGGTCTCAGCACCGAGGACGCCCTCCTGGTTGAGGCCGTCGAGAACAACCCGTACGCGAACTTCCTCGCATGGAACACCTCCTCGGAGGGCGATGCCCGGATCGCCAAGCTCGAGGAACTGCTGCACTCCCCTGAGGTCAAGCAGTACATCGAGGAGACCTGGCCGAGCGGTGACGTAGCTCCCGCTTTCTAGGACTTCCTGCGGCGACCCGCAGCACAGAACACGAGCACAAAACACAATGGCCGGCGGACCCGCGGATTCTCGGGTCCGCCGGCCATTTCTGTGTGCCGGAGCGTCCGGCACACAGAAAAAACTGTCTTACACGCCCGAGGGTGTGGCGCCGGCGGCGGCAGCGGCTCGCGCGGCGGCGGGCAGCGCGGCCACGATGTGTTCCATGGCGGCGTCGTCGTGCGCGGAGGAGAGGAACCACGCCTCAAAAACCGACGGCGGCAGGTAGACGCCTGCTTCGAGCATGGAGTGGAAGAACGGTGCATACCGGAAGGTTTCCTGGGCCTGGGCGTCGGCATAGTTGGCGACTCCCCGGTTGGAGGTCCCGAAGGCAATGCTGAACAGGTTCCCGGCGCGCTGGACGGAGTGGTCGACACCGACGCGCGAAAGCTCCTCCGATACCGCCGCGGAAAGCTCCAGGGAACGGGTGTCGATGGAACGGTACACCTCGTCCGTGGCATGGGTCAGCTGGGCAACACCTGCCGCCATGGCCAGCGGGTTACCGGAAAGCGTGCCGGCCTGATAGACGGGACCGAGCGGTGCCAGGTACTCCATGATGTCTGCCCGTCCACCGAGAGCGGCTGCCGGAAGTCCTCCGCCGATCACCTTGCCGAAGGTCAGCAGGTCCGGAGTCCATCCTTCACCTTCGCCGGTCAGTCCCCAGTAGCCTCCCGGGCCGACCCGGAAACCGGTCAGAACCTCATCCATGATCAGCAGGGCCCCGTGCTCGGTGGTGATCCGCGACAGTGCGGCGTTGAATCCGGGAGCCGGCTCCACCACACCCATGTTGGCGGGGGCAGCTTCCGTGATGACCGCTGCGATGGAGTCGCCATGCTCGGCGAAGGCAGCTTCCACTGCCTCAACGTCGTTGTAGGGCAGGACGAGTGTCTCGGCAGCAGTCGCGTCTGTTACGCCCGCAGAACCCGGCAGTGCCAGCGTTGCCACTCCGGAGCCGGCTGCGGCAAGCAGTCCGTCGAGGTGGCCGTGGTAGCAGCCGGCGAACTTCACAATGAGGTTCCGGCCCGTGTAACCGCGGGCGAGGCGCACTGCGGTCATGGTCGCTTCCGTGCCGGTGGATACCATGCGCAGGCGTTCGACAGCGGACACCCGGTCGCTGACGATCTGCGCCAGTTCCGCTTCCGCAGGTGTGGAGGCCCCGAATGACAGTCCGCGGTCAGCGGCCTGGTGGACGGCATCCAGTACCGCCGGGTGGGCATGCCCGAGCAGCGCCGGCCCCCAGGAGCACACCAGATCAACGTACTGGCGGCCGTCGGCATCAGTCACGTACGGCCCCTGTGCCGACACAAGAAACCGGGGGGTGCCGCCGACGGACCCGAAGGCCCGCACCGGTGAGTTCACACCGCCCGGCATGAGGGTTTGCGCGCGGGCAAACAGGTCTTCGGATCGTGTCATTTACTTGTTCTCCTTCAGCCAGGTGGCCAGTTCCGTTGCCCAGTATGTGAGGATGATCTGCGCGCCGGCACGCTTGATTCCGAGCACCGATTCCTCGATGGAACGACGCCGGTCGATCCAGCCATTCGCAGCAGCAGCCTCGATCATGGCGTACTCACCCGAGATCTGGTAAGCGGCGACAGGGACGGGCGACATCGCCGCGACGTCGGCGACGATGTCGAGGTAGCTCATCGCCGGCTTGACCATCACCATGTCCGCGCCTTCCTCGAGATCCAACTGCACCTCAAGGAGCGCTTCACGACGGTTGGCCGCGTCCATCTGGTAGGTCCGCCGATCACCCGTCAGCTGGGAATCCACCGCCTCCCGGAAAGGACCGTAGAACGCCGAAGCGTACTTGGCTGCGTAAGCCAGGACTGCGATGTCCTGGTGCCCGGCTGCGTCAAGGGCACGGCGGATGACCCCGACCTGGCCGTCCATCATCCCGGACGGACCCAGCACATGGGCGCCGGCGCCGGCCTGGGCAACGGCCATCTGCGCATAAAGTTCCAGCGTGGCGTCATTGTCCACTCCGCCGTCTGCCGCCAGCACGCCGCAGTGGCCGTGGTCGGTGAACTCGTCGAGACAGACATCGCTCATCACGACCAGAGAGTCACCCACTTCCGAACGCACGTCGGCGATTGCCCTGTTCAGCACACCGTCGGGGTCGATACCGGCACTTCCCGTGGCATCACGGTGCGCGGGTATGCCGAAGAGCATGATGCCGCCAACACCCAGTTCCGCGGCTTCGACCGCAGCACGCCTGAGGGTGTCCGTGCTGTGCTGGACCACTCCGGGCATCGAACTGATGGGGACCGGCTCACTCAATCCCTCCCGGATAAATGCCGGCAGGATCAGCTCAGCCGGGCTGAGCCGGTTCTCTGCGGTCAACCGGCGGATCGCCGGGGTTGAGCGCAACCGACGGGGCCGGTGCTGTGGGAAGCTCATGCGTTAGTTCCTCTTCCGATGATTAACGACGGCGGCACTCACTGCATCTGCAATTCCTGATGGGCTCGGTGACGCCGCAGTGGCGTCGATCCGAATCCCCAGCGCGGATGCGTCCCGCTCCGTCCTACGCCCGATGGCTATCGTCGCCACCGTGTCCGGCAACTTTCCCATCATGGCATGCAGGCGGGCGGCGATGCTCGGTGAGGTGAGGACGACGGCGTCAATCCCGCCTTGCTCCAGCGCCATGGACAATTCCTCCCGCGTGGCCACGCCGGCGATCTCGACGGGATCCTCCTCGCTCCCGCCCACCCGTCGTTCGGCGGACGCCGGATAGTCGACCGTAAGGTAGGCGGTGACGGCATCAGCAGTCCACCCGCGTTCGACCAGGCCGGTCCTCAGCGTATCGGCGGCGAGGTCAGACTGCGGAAGAAGAGCGCGTGCCCGTCCCGCAGGCAGTTCGGCCAGGAGCCCTTCCGCAGACTGGTCCTCCGCGGGTGTCAGATCGACCGGCACACCCATCTGGGTGAGCGCGCTCCGGGTAGACGCTCCGACTGCGGCTACCCTCGCGGAACCGATGAGCGATGTCAGGGACAACTGCCGCGCCCTCGCCCATTGTGCGAGGACACGCACGGTGGTCACGCTGGTGACCACCAGCCAGTCATAGGAAGGAACAACATCCAGGAACCGGTCCAGCTCACTCGTATCGGCCGGCAGTTCCCAGTCGATCATGGGTATCAGCAGGGTCTTCGCTCCCCGTTGCGTCAGCGCCGCAGCCATCGCCGCACCCCGGTCAGGGCTGCGCAGCAGCGCGACAGTAATCCCCGAGAGATCCCCGGCCGCTGGAGCGGCGTTCATGAACCGGCGGTGAGCCCGGCAATCTCCGCCGCCCCGTGGGCAAGGAGTTCCTCGGCAAGCACGATGCCGACAGCGGCTGCCCCTTCCACCGAAAGCTCCGTCGTTGTCTGTGTGCGCCGAAGCAGTCGACTGCCGTCCGGACTGCACACCACAGCTTCGAGGGTCAGCTTCCCGCCGTCCGCCGCTGCATGGGCACCAATGGGCGCCGTGCAGCCGGCTTCAAGCCGGCGCAGGACGGCCCGCTCAGCCGTCACCGCGAGCCGGGTGGGAGCGTGGTCATACTGTCGTAATGCTTCGGCGAAGGCCGAGGAGCCGGCGTCGTGGCTGCGGCATTCCACAGCCAGCGCGCCCTGGCCTGGCGCAGGCAGCATGAGCGACGGATCAAAATACTCAGTGATGTGGTCCTGGCGGCCAAGACGCTCAAGGCCGGCGGCTGCCAGCACGACGGCGTCAAGGTCACCCGGCCCCCCGTCCACCAGGCCAGCCACACGGGCCAGTCGGGTGTCGACGTTGCCCCGGATGTCGATGACCGATAGGTCAGGGCGCGCCGCCCTCAGCTGTGCGGCCCGCCGGGGCGAGCCGGTTCCGACGCTGGCGCCCGCCGGCAGGTCCGCAAGTTTGAGGCCATCGCGCGCACACAGGGCGTCCCGGATATCGGCGCGTTCAGGCACTGCCGCAACGGTGAGTCCCTCGGCTTCCCCGGTGGGCAGATCCTTCAGCGAGTGCACGGCGACGTCACAGGTGTCAGCAAGCAGCGCCTCGCGCAGCGCGGCGACGAATACGCCCGTTCCACCGATCTGGGACAGTGAGGCTCGGTTGACGTCGCCGGTTGTGCTCACACGGACCAGTTCATAGTCGAAGCCACCCAGGCGGGCAAGCGACTCGGCGACCGTCGTGGTCTGAGTCAGGGCGAGCGCACTGGCCCGCGTGCCTACCCGGACAGCCGGGTTCATGCCTGCCCTGTCTCCGGGAGCCCGACGGTGGAGTCGGCACCGGCAACGGTGGGCTTCTCGCCACGCCGGTTTGCACAGCAATTAGGCCGGCAGACGTCATACCAGGGACCGAGGTCGGTGGTGGCGGGGCGCTCAGAGACGGTGTTGTCAGCGGTGCGCTCACCAACGAGGTCGATGAGTCCCGAGACGAACTTGGCGTGCGTGCCCGGCGTCGGGACGCGTTCTGCGACCAGGCCCAGCTCGGCGCAGGTCTCCATGGCTTCTGTGTCCAGGTCCCAGACAACCTCCATGTGGTCGCTCACGAAACCGAGCGGCACAATAACTACACCCTTGGCGCCGGTTGCTGCCAGGTCTCCCAGGGCATCGTTGATGTCCGGCTCCAGCCACGGGATGTGGGGGGCGCCGGACCGCGACTGGTACACCAGCGACCACTCGCACCCGGCCGCTTCGGGGACACGGTCGAGCACGGCCTGCGCAGTGGCAAGGTGCTGGGCGACATACGCGCCGTCCTCGAGCGCGGGACCGCCGTACTCGTCACGGGGGCCGGCGGCGTCGGCGTCGGCGGTGGGAATCGAGTGCGTCGCGAACATGATGTGCACGGGAGCATCAGCCTCACCGTCTGCGGCCAGGCGTTCGCTCACGG
Source organism: Arthrobacter sp. TJ-270 (assembly GCF_058269075.1). Classification (NCBI taxonomy): domain Bacteria; kingdom Bacillati; phylum Actinomycetota; class Actinomycetes; order Micrococcales; family Micrococcaceae; genus Arthrobacter; species Arthrobacter sp. TJ-270. The sequence goes on from NZ_JBZCNB010000001.1 coordinate 366,725, forward strand.
ACTTCAGTCCGCTGGTGACACCCTCGACGAACGGCTCGACGAAGCCGGGGTGATCGAAGTACTGGCGGACCTTGTCCACTTCGAGCTGGCCGGCCAAACCGGTTTCAACCAGCGCCATTCCCAGGTCTTCGCGGTACTGCCTGCAGCTGGAATAGCAGGAGTAGGCACTCGTGGTGACGGCCAGAACGCGGCGGTGACCGGCGTCGTACGCGTCCTTCAGCGTGTCCGCGATGAACGGCGGCCAATTGCGGTTGCCCCACAGCACCGGCAGGTCGATACCACGACGGGCGAGTTCGGCCTCCATGGCAGCCTTCAGCTCGCGGTTCTGCTGGTTGATCGGGCTGATGCCGCCGAACGCGCGGTAATGGTGTGAGACCTCCTCGAGACGCTCATCCGGGATGCCCCGGCCGCGCGTCACGTTCCGCAGGAAAGGAATGACATCCTCCTGTCCTTCGGGCCCCCCGAAGGACGCGAGCACGATCGCGTCGTACTCCTTCGGTGCCATGCGGCCGTTCTCGTCGACGCCGTCGAGCGGGTGAAACGTGGGAGTGCTCATCGGAGTACCTCTGCTACTTCCTGGGCATTGATCCGCCGGCCTGTGTAGAACGGGACCTCTTCGCGGACATGCCGGCGGGCCTCGGTCTCCCGCAGGAACCGCATAAGGTCGACCAGGTCCACAAGTTCGGGAGCTTCGAGCGCCAGGATCCATTCCCAATCGCCGAGCGCGAACGAGGACACCGTGTTGGAGATGACCTGGGGGTACTGGCGCCCCTTCATACCGTGGTCGTACAGCATCTCGCGGCGTTCCTCGGTGGGGAGAATGTACCAGTCATACGAGCGCACAAAGGGGTAGACACACACCCACTCCTCCGGGGCGACCCCGCGGGAGAAGGCGGGCGAGTGGCTCTTCGAGAACTCAGCGTCACGATGCACGCCCATCGCCGACCAGATGATCTCCGCACCGGCAAGGGTTGCAGTTCGCCGAAGCGTGCGGACAGCTGCCTGCAGATCTTCGGGCTTCGGGCCGTGGAGCCAGACCATGATGTCGGCCTCGGCCCGCATCGCGGAGACATCGTAGAAGCCGCGGACGGTCACGCCGGCAGCCTCGAGTTCCGACGCTGCAGACTCAAGCGAACCGCCATCATCCGGTGCGCCCGCAGACCTCTTGAAGACGGTCCAGAGCGTGTAGAACTGGGATGTTCCGGCGTCTTCGCCGCTCTGGAGAGTATCGACGGTGGAGGTGCCCTGCATGTGTTCGTAACCCGAATTCTCGCTCATGGATCCAGTCTGCTCCTGTCAACAGGCAAATGAAAATTAGTGGCTTCTACACTCGGTAGAAGGTTATCAACCTCACAGCGCCCAGTGTTAGCGTCCGGCCTGAAGTCGCCGAGCAAGCGCGGCACCACGCTCGCGTGCGTTATCGATCACCGCGACCAGTCCCGTACCCGCGAGCCATGCCCCGGTGATTTCAAGCCCACGCTCCTCAGCGGCAGCCGCCCGGATGCGCGCGACGCGGTCCCGGTGCCCCAACGTGGCGTGCGGCAGTGCGTTGGTCCAGCGCACCACATCCCAGTCGACGACGTCGGTTTGGCTGATTACCACGCCGAGCAGTGACGATGCGTCCTGCAGAGCGAGCTGGTAGAGCTCGCTGTCGGGCAACTGAGCAGTGTCATCAACATCGGCACCGCGTCCGAAGGACAGGCGCAGGACGTGGCTCCCGGGGCCCGCGCGCTCCGCGAGCCAGGGCCACTTGGCTGTGGCGTGCGTGAGGGCCTTCGCTCTCACGCCCGGGGTATCACGGGCCACCAGGACGCCTGTTCCTCGAGGCGCTGCATCCAGTTCCGGTACGTCCACCACCAGGCTGACAAGCGCCACCGCAGGCACCACCGCGGGCCGGTCATCCCGCAGCCGCGGCACGGCGGGAGTCAACAGATCGACGGCGGTTGGACCGTCGGTCGCGACCACCACCCCGTCAGCCTTCAGCGTTTGGGTCTGGGTGGTGACTGTCCAGCCGTCAGGAGTCCGTACGAGGTCCTGCGCCCTTTCCGACGTACTCAGGATTGCGCCGTCGCGCTCCAGTTGCTGTATGAGCGCGGCGGGAAGCTGATGCATGCCGCCCTCCAGACCGGCAACGGCCGTTCCCGCGGGAGCCGCCTTCCGCATGGCGCCGACCGCGGCACTGAGAGAGCCGTGCTTTCGCAACGATGCCCGCAGTCCCGGAACAGCGGCGTCGACATCGAGCTCGTCCGGGTCAGCCGACAGGACGCCCCCGACAACGGGAGCAACCAGCCGCTTCAGTACCTCCGAACCCATACGTGCCCGCACCACTTGGCCCAGGCTGAGCTGCTCCTGGTTCAGCAATCCGCCAAGGGGAAGCGCGCGGTCGAGGCTTGCCCGCACGCTCGCTGCACGGCCGATCAGCCTGGGCAGCTCCGGATCGCGCACGTCGGCAGGGATGCCGAGCAGCCCGGACTGCGGGAGCGGAACAGCGACGGAACCGCCCTCCTGTGACGGCAGGTGAAGCCACGCACCAGAGGGATTCGGGGTGCAGATCAGGGAACCGAGCCCCAGCTCGCGTGCCAGGGAAGGCACAGTGTCGGAGCGTGTGGAGAACGATTCCGCACCGGCGTCGAGCGTCAATCCGGCAAGTTCATGACTGGCCACGTTGCCGCCGAACGTCGCGGACGATTCCAGCACGGTTACCCGCAGGCCCGCTGCCGTCAGCTCCCGTGCCGCGCACAGTCCGGCAATTCCGCCTCCGATGACGACGACGGCGGGGCCCGTGTTGACCTGCTTCCCGCGGCTCATCGGCTGGGCGGCACCGAATGGACGAGTGAAACGACCCGGGTCAGCACCTCGGGGTCCGCTTCCGGCGGAACACCGTGACCCAGATTGACCACGTGGCCAGGAGCCGTGGAACCGGCGTCCAGCACTGCCCGCACATGCGCTTCCAGGACCTCCCACGGAGCCGAAAGCAGCGCCGGATCGATGTTGCCCTGCAGCGCGACTGTTCCGCCGAGACGCTTGTTCGCCTCATCAAGCGGAAGGCGGTAGTCAACACCCACGACGTCCACGCCGACATCCCGCATGGCTACCAGCAGTTCCGAGGTACCCGTTCCGAAGTGCACCAGCGGCGCACCGAGCTCACGGACATGATCAAGCGCACGCGACGACGCCGGGGCAACATGCTCGACGTAGTCTGCCAGTCCCAGCGACCCGGCCCACGAATCGAACAGCTGGCCTGCGCTGGCGCCGGCCTCCAGTTGCGCCCGGAGGAATTGACCGGAGGCGTCTGCCGCCCAGTCAGTGAGAGCCCGCCAGGTGGCAGGGTCGGCATGCATCATGGTGCGGGGGCCAAGGTGGTCGCGGGACGGCCTGCCTTCGACCATGTAGGCGGCAAGCGTGAAAGGTGCTCCTGCAAAGCCGATCAGCGGCGTGCTCCCGAGTTCGGCGACGGTGCGCGCGACGGCCTCACGGATCGGGTCCAGGGCACTGTCGGTAAGTTCGGGCAGTGCTGCCACGTCCGCGGCGCTGCGAATGGGGCTTCCCAGTACCGGGCCGACGCCGGGCACGATGTCCACGTCAACGCCGGCGAGTTTGAGCGGTATGACGATGTCGGAGAAGAAGATGGCGGCGTCGACGTCGTGCCGCCGGACGGGCTGAAGAGTGATCTCAGCGGCCATCACCGGGTCGAGGCACGCGTCGAGCATCGCCGTGCCCTCCCGCAGCGCGCGGTACTCCGGCAGGGAGCGTCCGGCCTGCCGCATGAACCAGACTGGGCGGCGGGACGGCGTGCGCCCCCGATAGGCCTGGATAAGCGGAGACTCCGACGTCGTGCCGTCCGTCAGGGGGTGCGTTGCGCTGAGGGTCATGACTCGATTCTGCCGAAGTTCGACTCGCTTGGATAACTGCACGGCTGGCTGGTGGTCGAAATCACCTTCCCCCGAGGCACGGTCCGCAGTCACGCCACCCCTCGACTTCGGCTTAACCGTGCGGGTTTGCGGACATTGGAAGAAGCTTGGAACTTAGGCAACCCTATTAGGGCTCGGGTGCCCGTTTTGGCTATGCTGAGATGGCTGTGAACTACTTTTCCCTGGTTGCGACCCACTCGGATATCGACCTGGAGACCGTGGCCCGACTTAGCGTCGGAGCGTCCCAGGTCGCTTCGTCCGCGCTTCAGGACAGCCCGGCACTCAACGGAGCCGTAGCGCTGGCAACCTGCAATCGGTTCGAGATCTACGGCGAGGCCACCTCGGAAGCAGACATCGAGGCCGCCCGCTCATCCATCATCACAGCAATCAGCAACCAGTCGGGGCTGCCTAAGAGTAAAGTGTCAGGATCCTTCACCACTCTGACCGGACAGGACGTGCCGCGGCACCTCTTCAGTGTGAGCGCAGGGCTGGATTCCGCCGTCGTCGGTGAACGGGAGATTGCGGGCCAGGTGCGCCGTGCACTCATTGAATCCCAGGGTGTGGGAACCGCCAGCGGCGGTCTCGTGCGCCTCTTCCAGGCCGCCTCGCGCACCGCGCGCGACGTCGGCGCCCAGACCGCCCTCGGCGCCCGGGGCCGTTCAATCGTCTCGGTCGCACTCGATCTTGCGGCTGACCTCTCGAGTACCCGTGACCTCGGGGAAAAGGCCGTTGTTGTCTTCGGCACCGGCGCGTATGCAGGTGCCACCATGGCCCTGCTTCGCGAGCGGGGGTGCACCGACATCTCCGTCTACTCGCCGTCCGGACGCGCCGAGAGTTTCGTGGCCACCCGTGGTGGAACAGCGCTCACAGACGAGACACTGCCCGCCGCCCTCATTCAGGCTGACGTCGTCATCGGTTGCAGCGGCAGTGAGCGGCGTGTAGGCGCCGAGGACATCCGCCAGCTCAGGGAGGGCGTCGAGCGCACCCTGGTGATCGTAGACCTCGCCCTCAGCCACGACTTCGACCCTGAGGTCGCCGCCGTGGAGAACGTGGAACTCATCACCCTGGAATCCGTGCGCCTCGCGGCACCTGACGAGCAGGCGGAATCACTCCGCCAGGCAAGTGAACTGGTGTCCAACGCGGCACATTCCTTCCAGGAACAGGTAACCTCCCGCTCCATGGACGCTGCGATCGTTGCACTGCGTAAGCACACCCAGCAGGTGCTTGACGCCGAGATGGCTCGTGTGCGTGCCCAGCACGGGTGCACCGCCGCTGCGGAGGAAGTCGAGTTTGCCCTCCGCCGAATGGTTCGCCAGCTGCTCCACGTCCCGACTGTTCGTGCGCGGCAGCTCGCAGCGGAGGGCCGGCAGGAAGACTACACCGCGGCTCTTGAGGCGCTGTACGGGATAGAACCCGATTTCCACCCGGCAGCTACGCCCCCGCAGTCCTGCCCCGTTCACGAGGTCAACGAAGCGCGCACAGAGACCGCTTAGCGGGTCGTGCCTACAACGCGCTCGATGAATCCGGGTCAGTAGAGCGGCTTCTCGGGTTCGACGTCGCGCACCCACTGCAGTATGCCGCCGTCCACGTTATAGACCTCCCGCGCACCCCTCTCACGCAGGTATCGGACGACGTTGGCGGAGCGGCTGCCGGCCTTGCAGTGAACGTAGATTTCCCGGGAGGAATCAAGCTCCGTCTCGCCGGTGAGGATCCGGTTCTGCGGCACCAGCGTGGCGCCTTCAATCCGGACGATTTCGTACTCTCCCGGCTCCCGCACATCGACCAGGTCGAAGTCACGTGCGCCCGCGGCGCGCTCCCGCAGCAGTTCCTCAAGGCGGGCGGCGGTGACGGAGGGAAGTTCATCCACTCCTTCATCCGCGGCGGGCGCAAGGCCGCAGAATGCTTCGTAGTCGGAGAGTTCGGTGATGGGCGCGGCGGAGGGATCCCGTCGCACCCGCAATTCCCGCCACGTCATATCGAGCGCGTTGAAGATCAGGACGCGGCCAAGAAGGGTCGAACCGATACCGGTGATCAGCTTGATCGCCTCATTGACCATCACCGAACCGATCTGGGCGCACAGCACACCCAGCACGCCGCCCTCCGCGCAGGACGGAACAGCGCCGGGCGGCGGTGCTTCGGGGTACAGATCGCGGTAGCTGGGTCCCCCTACGGAGGGCTTGGCCCAGAAGACGCTCACCTGGCCGTCGAAGCGGAGGATGGACCCCCAGACGTACGGCTTGCCGAGAATTTCGGCCGCGTCGCTCACCAGGTATCGGGTAGCGAAGTTGTCTGTGCCGTCAAGGATAAGGTCGTACCCGGCGAACAGGTCCAGGACATTTCCCGTGTCGAGCCGCACCTCGTGTCGGATCACCTTCACGTGCGGGTTCAGGTCCGCGATGCTCTCTTCCGCCGAGCTCGCTTTGCTCTGCCCTACGTTGCCCACTCCATGGATTACCTGCCGTTGCAGATTGGAGACGTCGACGACGTCGTCATCCACGATGCCCAGCGTTCCGACGCCGGCAGCGGCCAGGTACAGGAGCGCCGGCGAGCCGAGCCCACCGGCCCCGATGACGAGCACCCGTGCGTTCTTCAGCCGCTTCTGGGCCTCCATGCCGAACTCGGGAAGAATGAGGTGGCGGGAATACCGCTCCATCTCTTCCCTGGTGAGCTCGGCGTGGGGCTCCACCAGTGGGCCGGGGGCAGGAGTCAAAGAACTCATGCTTCAATGTATGCCCACCAGCGTGGCACCGCGCAATACGTCGGGCAACACACCGGCAGCGCAATCTCCAGACGTTGGCCAGCCGACGCGGGTAGACGCGGGTAGACTGGGGAACCCGCTGTACCGGCGGGTGAATTAGAACGTACAACCGAAAGCCCAGACACGTGAGCTCAGAGGCACCGGCGAGCGGAAAGGCCACTCGGCTTCCGCGAGACGAGCGGCGACGACAGTTACTGAATGCCGCCCATGAGGTGTTCGTTGCCAACGGGTACCATGGGGCGGCGATGGACGAAATCGCCGAAGTGGCGCATGTCAGCAAGCCTGTGCTGTATCAGCACTTCCCCGGCAAGAGAGAGCTGTACCTCGCGCTGCTTGAGAGCCATCTGGCCTCCTTGACCCAGCTGTTGGTTGACGCCCTGAAGTCCACGTCCGACAACAAGCTGCGAGTGCACGCCACCATGCGTGCATATTTCCAGTTCATCGCCCAGGACAGTCAGGCCCACCGGATCGTCTTTGAGTCGGACCTGAATAATGATCCTGACGTCAGCCGTCGGCTTGAAGTGTTCAACGCACACTTCGCGGACCAGATCGCCGGCGTGATTTCCGGAGACACCCGGCTCTCCCATCTGGAGGCAACCCTGTTGGGGCGGGCGATGGCGGGCATGGCACAGGTCAGCGCCCGGTACTGGCTCGAGACGGACGGCAGCCTGGATATCGATACCGCCAGCGAGCTGATCTACCGTTTAGCTTGGCGCGGAATTAGTCGATTCCCCAAGGAAATCTGAGTTACATTTCCCTTAAGTTTGGTAGCGCTGATTGAGAGCGCAACAAGTCCCCTGCTCATCAACGAAAGGCCTTAGCTGTGGAGATCAAAATCGGCGTTCAGAACGTCAACCGTGAAATTGTCCTTGAGTCGAACCAGACGGCGGGCGAGGTGGCGGAGATTGTAAGCAAGGCGATGAACGGCGGTGCGGAGCTGCGCCTTACGGATGCCAAGGGACGTCAGGTCATTGTTCCTTCCGGCGTCCTCGGCTACGTCGAAATTGGCGAGAGCGAATCACGGCGCATCGGATTCGGCGCCCTCTGACCGAGCAGGTGCTTGCCCATGGTCTCGCTGATAGTTGTCACCGGCATCGCGATCACCATCGGGTTCTTCGACTGGTTCGCGGACCGGCGGTGGCGGCCGCGCGGTGGTTCGGCCGCCACCGTGAAAAGGCTGACGCCAACGCCATGACGGCGATCCTGAAACGGCACTGGGCGGTCCCCGAAACTGAGCAGCCAGGACCTGTTGGTCCGCCAGCCGAGGGTCCTGCGCGCGCTTAGAGGTCGGCCCGGCCCTCGAACGACGACGATGCGAGCGCATGCTCCCGCTTCGGGATCCTTCCGGCCTGCGCGGCCAGACGTCCGGCGATGACCGCGTGCCGGAACGCGGTGGCCATCGCCACCGGATCCTGCGCGCGGGTAACCGCAGTGGCAAGGAGAACAGCGTCGCATCCCAGCTCCATGGCAAGCGTCGCATCGGAGGCTGTCCCGATCCCTGCGTCCAACACGATGGGAACGCCCGCTCTCGCAACAATGAGTTCGATGTTGTGCGGATTAAGGATGCCCAATCCCGTGCCGATAGGAGCACCCAGCGGCATGACGACGGCGGCACCCAGTTGCTCGAGTCTGAGGGCCAGCACGGGGTCGTCGTTGGTATAGGCGAAAACGGTGAATCCTCGGGCCACCAGTGCTTCCGTTGCCTCCACGAGTTCGACGGCGTCGGGCAGCAGTGTCTGCTCGTCGGCGATGACCTCAAGTTTGACCCAGTTGGTCTCGAGCGCCTCGCGGCCCAGCTCAGCAGTCAGGACAGCCTCACGCGCAGTGAAGCAGCCGGCGGTATTGGGCAGGATCCGCATGCTCTGCGCGTTCAGGAGCTGAAAGAGCGACGCTCCGGATTGGGGGGTGTAGCGCCGCATCGCGACGGTGGTCAGTTCAGTTCCCGAGGCGGCCAGCGCATCCCCGAGTCCCTCGATGCTGGGCGCTCCCCCGGTTCCCATGATCAGCCGGGACGTCAGCGGGACACCATCGATCATCAATGGGTCGGCGTGCAAGGTTGTGCTCGATTGCATGTCATCCTCCCTGTACAGCGGTGACGAGTTCGACGTCGTCGCCTTCGGTCAATGGCCGCCCTGCCCATTGGCTGCGTGGGACCACTGCCGCATTGACTGCGACGGCCACTCCCAGCCGTGACCCGTCCAGCGGTTGCCCGGTCGGAGCCAGTTCCCTTCCGGTGAGCTCGGCGACCAGGTGCAGCAGGTCCGCGGCGGCGGTGGCTGATTGAGTCCCGTTCACGGTAATAATTGTTTGACTCATGCTTGTCCTCCTTTGAATCGGTCGGGCCTGTAGCGGTCAAGGCCCGGTGGGGACGGCTTGCCCTCCAGCAGATCCACGCATATGGCCGCCGTTGCAGGCGTCAGGAGCACGCCATGGCGGAAGAAACCGGTGGCTATGATGAGCCCGTCAACACCGGCAACACCGCCGAGCAGGGGCGCGTTGTCGGGTGTCCCGGGGCGGGCACGGCACAGGATTTCCTCCAGTTCCAGCTCTGCAACGGCCGGAATGAGCTGCTGAGCGTCGCGCAGCAGCTGGTACACGCCTCCCGCGGACACCGCGTTGCTGCCGTCCTCGCGCATCGTTGCGCCAAGCACCACGGTTCCGTCCTCGCGCGGCACAATATAGACCGCATGGCCGCGCACCAGCCCACGGACGGTATGGGTGAGCAGCGGCTGGAGCGCAACGGGCACCCGCAAGCGAAGGATGTCACCGTAGACAGGCCGCAGTGGAAGCTCACACGGCAGCCCCTCAAAGTCTGCCGCGGCCAGGCCGTTCGCAACGATAGTGTGGCGTGCTGTCAGGAAGCTGCCGTCGTCGAGGGCCACGCCGGTTACGCGGTTGCCGACCCGCTCGACGCCGGAAGCCGCTTCCAGTATGAGCCGCCCGCGTGCGGATACGGCTGCTAGCAAGGATGCGGCGAGCTTCCGGGGATCCACCTGATGGTCCTCGGGCGCATGGAAAGCCGCCGTCGCTGCCGGTCCAATCATGGGTTCCGACCGGCGCGCCTCCCGCAGGGAAACCTGTTCGACCGACAGGGAATGGAGGTTTTGAACCGCCTGCAGATCCGCTAGCGCCCGGCGGTCAGCCCCGTCAAACGCCAGAACAATGGTGCCGGTCTTGCGGTAACCGGGATCGATGCCTGTCCAGGCAAGGGACGAGAGGAACTCCTGGTACTTGGATGCGGAGTTGAGCGTGAGCTGGAGCAGGTGCTCCTCGCGGTAGTGCAGTTCACTGGCGGGCGCGATCATGCCGGCTGCCGCGTGGGTTGCTCCTGCCCCGGGCTCCGGGTCCACCACCGTGACCGAGTGGCCCCTGCGGATCGCTTCCCAGGCAATCCCGAGCCCGATAATCCCTCCGCCGACGACGGCGACATCAACGTCAGTTCCCATCAGGAGTCCTTCCCTACGCCGGCATGATCCGGATCAGGTTTGTTGTTCTCACAACGCGGTCGGCGCCGAACGCCCTCTCAGCCAATGGAACATCGGGTCAATTCCCGAGCGCGGCATGGCTCCCGCAGTACCCCCTTATTGTAGAGGGTATGCATCTCAGCACCGCCCGCCTTTACCTGTGCACGGATTCGCGTCAGCAGCAGCGAGACTTCGGTGACTTCGTCGACGCCGCCTTTGCCGGTGGCGTGGACATCATCCAGTTGAGGGACAAGTCCCTGGAAGCGGCGCAGGAACTCGAACTGCTTCAGGTGCTGCGCGCTTCGGCCGTTTCACACGGGAAGCTGTGGTCCGTCAACGATCGCGCGGACGTCGCCGCCATCAGCGGTGCACCCGTGTTGCACGTGGGGCAGCGGGACCTTCCGCCGGCGCTCGCGCGGCCGTTCCTCCGGGACGGCGGCGTTCTTGGCCTGTCGACACACTCTCCTGAGCAGGTGGCGGGCGCTGCCTCGAACGACGACGTCGGGTACTTCTGTACCGGGCCGATCTGGGCCACACCCACCAAGCCGGGTAGGGCTGCGGTCGGGCTGGAGCTCGTCCGCGAGGCAGCCCGGCTGGAAGCAGACCACCTGCAGAAGGGTCAGGCGTTGAAGCCCTGGTTTGCCATCGGAGGCATAGACCTGCAGAACGTGGACGAGGTAGTCGAGGCCGGCGCCGGGCGCGTCGTCGTCGTCCGCGCCATCACCGAGGCCGAGGACCCGCAGGAAGCAGCAGCGCAGATCCGCGCGCAGCTCCCCGACTAGCGGAAGCGCGGAGGTCGCAGGCCGTCAGGCTGTTAATCCAAGCGAGCTCATCCGCCGCGAATGGTTACGGGTGAGCTGGGCGAACAACTGAGCAGTCTCGCGTTCCCGGTCAGCCGTTGGTCCCTCGAACAGCAGGCCGCCGAGGAACTCACGCTCAATACCGACGCGTTGCGCCTGCGTCAGGGCCTCCCCCACCAGACGGCGGCCCCACAGGGCGAGCCGGGAAGCGAGCCGCGGGTCATCGGAAAGCGCGGACTTCAACCGCGACTGCAGCAGCCCGCCCTGCTCGGCAGTCGACTGGATGCGCGCGATGATGTCGCGGGTGTCCTCGTCGAGATGTTCGGCGAGCGCAGTGTAAAAGTCGCCGGAAATCGCGTCGATGACGTAGGCCTTCATCAGTGACTCGTACCAGTCGGCCGGACGGGTTCGTTCGTGGAAAGAGTCGATCGACGCCTGGAACGGGCTCATCGCATCTTCGACATCAACGCCGAGCGCGGCAAGGTGTGCGCTGACCAGCTCAAAATGCTCGAATTCCGTCACCGCCAGGCGACCGAGCGTTGCCCGGTCCCGCAGCGTCGGCGAGAACCGAGCGTCTGAAGACAGGCGCTCGAAAGCGGACAGCTCACCGTAGGCCATGACGCCGAACAGGTCGACGACGAACGTGTTCAGCGGCCCCGTGCCGGCGGCAAGCCCTTTCGCCGAGGGTGCTGGCGAGTGGGTTGCCGGGGATTGCGGGTGCAAGGCAGTCATGAGACAAGGTTACCCGCGTGCAAGTTTGCGGAGGCGGTTAGTCACAGCTGTGTACTACGGTTGGCACTGTGCCGTATTCGCATCTGGATCTGAGCAACCGGGACTCCCAGGTTCAGCTCACTGCCGCGTTGGAGAATCTGCGCCAGGAGCTGGAACTGCGTGCCGAGTTCCCGCCTGAGGTGTTGGCCGAGGCACATTCGGCGGTCCAAACCCACATCCTGCCGGACCGTGACCTCACCAGCCTGGGCTTCATCACCGTTGATCCTCCCGGATCGACGGACCTGGATCAGGCTTTCCACCTGGAGCGCGACGGGTCCGGCTACCGGGTCTGGTACGCGATCGCCGACGTTCCCGCTTTCGTGACGCCCGGCGGTGCGATCGACGCCGAAGCCCGGCTGCGCGGCCAGACCATGTACGCACCGGACGGCCGGATCTCACTCCACCCCGAAGTGATCGCGGAAGACGCAGCCAGCCTGTTGCCAGGCCGGGAACGGTCGGCTTTTGTCTGGACATTCGATCTGGACGAGGACGCGCGGGTTGAGTCCGTCGTCGTCGAACGGGCAGTAGTGAAGAGCCGCGCCCAGCTCACCTACGAGCAGGTGCAGGAGGACATCGACACCGGCGGCGCAGCCGAGAACCTGACACTGTTGAAGGAGATCGGCACCAAGCGGATCGCACTGGAGAAGGAGCGCGGCGGGGCGAGCCTCAACCTGCCGGAGCAGGAGATAGCACACGACGGCGAGCGCTACTTCATCGTCACCCGTCCACCTCTCGCGGCCGAGGACTGGAACGCCCAGCTTTCGCTGATGACCGGTATGGCAGCCGCAGAGATCATGCTCGAGGGCAGCGTTGGGATCCTCCGCACCATGCCCGCTCCAGACGAAACCTCGCTCGCCCGCTTCCGTCACCAGGCCCGGGCGCTCGGCCGCTCCTGGCCGCATAACGTCCCGTACGGGGAGTTCCTGCGCAGCCTGGACACGACGGACCCCCGCCAGCTCTCGCTCATGCATGCGGCGGCCTCGCTGTTCCGTGGCGCCGGCTACACCGCCTTCGACGGTTCAGTGCCGGACGCCGTGGAACAGGCCGCTATTGCAGCTCCCTATGCACATGCCACCGCGCCGTTGAGGCGCCTGGTCGACAGGTTCGTCCTGGTGATCTGTGAAGCGCTGTGTGCCGGCATGGAGGTTCCCGGATGGGTTCGCGCTGCGCTTCCCGACCTGAACTCGCTCATGTCCTCGTCCAACCAGCTTGCCTCCCGGCTGGAAAGCGGAGCGATTGCCGCCGTGGAGGCCGCGCTCCTGAGCAACCGGGTCGGCGAGGAGTTTGACGCCGTCGTCATCACGGGGTCCAAGCCCGCCCCGGACCAATCCGTGACCACCAACCCTTCTGGGCCTGTTGGCCCGTCCGGCGTCGCCGGCCCTATCCTTGCCGCCGGCCGCCACGGGCCCGCCGAGCCCGCTGAGCCTTCCGGTCCGGGTGGGCGGCCGGCTCCCGTTCCGGCCACCAATGGCCGGAACGGCGGTAACGGCCGCAACGGGAACGGCATCCCGCACGGCGTCATCCAGGTCGCCGAGCCAGCCGTTGAAGCACGGTGCGACGGCGTCATGACAGCCGGCGACGAAGTCCGCGTCCGGTTGGTGACGGCAGACATCGCCCGGCGCGAGCTGCGCTTCGAACTGATCAAAAGCAAGCGGCAAGCGGCGTCGTCGTCGGAAAGTGAAAGCGCGGCGGGGTAGACTTGGACGTGTAGTAATGGATGCCCGGTCGTTCTTATGAACTTTTGTCGTTCTTATTGAACTTTAGTTCCAGTTCTCCGAACGTGGTGGTCGCGGTTCAATGAACACGCGGCCCCCAGCAATCGACCCGCAATACCTACGCGATCTTGAGTTTTTCCAGCTCGAGGCGGAAAGTTCCGCTCCCGAGCCGCAGTTGATAGCCCGCGATCGGCTTCCACTGGACGCCCTGCTTCGTCCTGCTCCGAGCGGACCTCCCGGTCCGGCGTTGAGCCCGGCGGCGGCAGTGCCTAATCGAAACGGTAGTAAGAGTGACCATAGACAACCACCACCTCCACGCGGACAACAGCGACGACGAGATCTTCGTAGAAGAAACCCTTGTCACCACTGAAGAACCGCACCAGGAAGCACCGGAAACCTTCGCTGACTTCAACGTCCGCGCCGACATCGTCGAGTCCCTTGCGGACGCCGGAATTGTGCATCCCTTCCCCATCCAGGCCATGACGCTTTCCATCGCGCTCGGCGGCCATGACATCATCGGCCAGGCCAAGACGGGAACCGGTAAGACGCTGGGCTTCGGCGTGCCCGCGCTGCAGCGTGTGGTCGGACCGTCGGATGAGGGCTACGACAAGCTGCCCGCACCGGGTGCTCCGCAGGCGCTCGTCGTCGTTCCAACGCGGGAGCTCGCCGTCCAGGTCGCGGATGACCTGACGAAAGCTTCGAAGAAGCGTAATGCGCGCATCGTCACCATCTACGGCGGTCGTGCCTATGAGCCGCAGATCGAGGCGCTCAAGCGCGGAACCGAAGTCGTCGTCGGCACGCCGGGCCGCCTGATCGACCTCTACCGGCAGAAGATCCTGTCGCTGAAGAACGTCCGCATCGTGGTGCTGGACGAGGCTGACGAGATGCTTGACCTCGGGTTCCTGCCCGACGTCGAGACCCTCATGGCCGCAACTCCTTCGGTTCGCCAGACGCTCCTGTTCTCGGCCACCATGCCTGGCCCCGTCGTGGCCATGGCCCGCCGCTACATGTCCCACCCGACGCACATCCGCGCAGCGGACCCCGAGGACGACGGCGCCACCAAGAAGGACATTCGCCAGGTCATCTACCGCGCACACAACCTTGACAAGGACGAAGTGGTGGCGCGCATCCTCCAGTCGCGCGGACGCGGACGGACCATCATCTTCACCAAAACCAAGCGCACGGCCGCCAAGTTGTCGGAAGAGCTGATTGACCGTGGTTTCGCGGCCGGCGCCATCCACGGTGACCTCGGGCAGGGAGCACGTGAGCAGGCGCTCCGGGCTTTCCGCGGTGACAAGATTGACGTTCTGGTGGCAACGGAAGTTGCGGCCCGCGGCATCGACGTCGAAGACATCACCCATGTCATCAACTTCCAGTGCCCCGAGGATGAAAAGGCGTACCTGCACCGCGTGGGCCGTACCGGCCGCGCGGGCAAGAAAGGCACCGCGGTTACGTTCGTGGACTGGGACGACCTCCCCCGCTGGGGCCTCATCAACAAGGCACTCGGGCTCGACCAGGCCGAGCCGGTCGAAACCTACTCGTCCTCGCCCCACCTCTACACGGACCTCGACATCCCCGAAGGCACCAAGGGCCGGTTGCCCCGCGCGCAGCGTACCCTCGCGGGAATCGGCGCCGAGAAAATCGAGGACCTCGGCGAAACCGGCAAGAAGAACCGCACCGGCGACCGCCCCCGTTCCGGCGGAGGCGGCGACCGGCAGGGCTCCGAGGGGAAGTCGGGCGGCCGTCGTCGTACCGGTGGATCCGCGTCGTCCGGTGAGGATCGCGGCGCTGCGGACAGCGGCACCAAGCGCACCGAGCGGGCTGAACCGGCCAGGCGTAACCGGTCACGTACCCGTCGCCGTAACGGCGAAGTAGTTTCCAAGCCCGCTGCAGACAACTAGCAAACGCGTGGAAGATTTTCCGGTCCATCCGGCCTGGCGGCCGGATGGACCCAATCTTGTGGTGTATGCCGAGAATCTGGAGTACCTGGCCGGGCTACCGAATAACGCCTTCACCGTGATCTACGTGGACCCTCCGTTCAATACGGGACGCGCACAGCGCCGGCAGCAGACCTCAATGGTTCGCAGCGCGCCCGGTGCCGGAGACCGCGTCGGGTTCAAGGGGCTCAGTTACTCCACGGTCAAGGGCATGCTGTCGAGCTACGACGATGCGTTCGAGGACTACTGGGAGTTCCTAGCCCCGCGCCTTGCGGAGGCGTGGCGGCTGCTGGCGGAGGACGGAACGCTGTACGTGCACCTCGATTACCGGGAAGTACACTACGCGAAGGTGATGCTCGATGCCCTGTTTGGGCGTGAGTGCTTCCTCAACGAGATCATCTGGGCATATGACTACGGTGCCCGCGCCCGGCGCCGGTGGCCCGCCAAACACGACAACATCCTTGTTTACGTGAAGGACCCGGCGGGATACCACTTTAACAGCGCCGAGGTGGACCGCGAGCCGTACATGGCTCCCGGCCTCGTCACGCCGGAGAAGGCCGCTCTCGGCAAGCTCCCGACCGACGTATGGTGGCACACCATCGTCTCGCCGACGGGCAAGGAAAAGACGGGATATCCCACGCAGAAACCCGAGGGTCTGGTACGCCGTGCAGTGGCCGCGAGCAGCAGGCCGGGCGACTGGGTGCTGGACTTCTTCGCCGGCTCCGGAACTCTCGGGGCTGTCGCCGGAAAACTGGAGCGGCGTTTCGTCTGCGTTGACAGCAATCCGCAGTCCATCGACGTCATGTCCAGGCGCCTCGCGCCATGGCTGGGACGGTCCGCCGAATCCACGCCCGGCGACAAGGAATCCGCCCGGGTCGATCCTCCCGCCGCTACCGGATGACGCTGCTCCCGGTGGCCAGCTCCTCGAGCCTGGCGAGTATCTCGGGCCTGGTGAGGTTCTCCCCCAGCCGGTTCGGCTTTCCAGTTCCGTGGTAATCGCTGGACCCGGTGACAAGCAGGTCATTCCGGGCAGCGATCCGCTCCAGCTCCGCCCGTCCCTCCGGTGGATTGTCACGGTGTTCGATCTCCAGTCCGAGCAGACCGGCGTCAATCATCTCCTCCGTCACGTCGCTGTCCACGATCCGGCCGCGTGAAGACGCCACCGGGTGGGCAAACACCGGGATGCCTCCTGCTTCCCGGACCAGCGCGACGGCGTCCGCCGGGTGCGGTGCGTAGTGCCCCACCCAGTATGGCGATCGGGCGCTGAGTATGCTGGCGAATGCTTCACTGCGCGTGCCGACAAGCTTCAGTGCCACGAGTGTGTCTGCAATGTGCGGGCGCCCAATGGTGGCGCCTTCGGCAACATGCTCAAGCACGTGGGCCCAGGAGATCGGGTAGTCCGCGGACAGCTTCTCGACCATGCGCTCGGCCCGGGTTAGCCGGGCGTCGCGGGACCGTTCGATCTCGGCCAGCAGGCCCGGGTGGGCGGGGTCGTGCAGGTAGGACAGCACATGAACGCTGATGCCCTTATCGGTTCGGCATGACACCTCCATACCGGGAACCAGCACCAGGCCCAGGTTTTTGGCTTCCTCTCCCGCCTCTGCCCATCCAGCCGTCGAGTCATGGTCCGTAAGTGCAACGACGTCCAGTTCCGCCGCGGCAGCGGCTCGCATGACATCCGCGGGGCCTTCCGTGCCGTCTGACACGGTGGAGTGGGTGTGCAGGTCAATTCTCACCAAACAACTGTACGCCCGTCCCTGCTGGATGCCGCAGCAGGGACGCACTGAAGTGTTTGGCTCACTCCACGGGCCGGTGAGACGATGGTCGGGTGAGTACAGCAGAGAACAGCCCATCGGCAGGAACCATAAATCCGACCGGACCCGGCAATGACGCCACCCCGGTGACACCGGAAGACCAGCCACTTTCCAGCCGCAACGAGAACCGGTCCCAACGGCCCGACTCGGACGCCTTCAGAACGTTCATGAGCTCGAACTGGGCCGCGAAAAACACCGAGCTTCCCGCGGAGGCAGAGGTTGCACCCTATGCAGCGCAGCGCCGCCTGAAGATTTCCCTGCAGTTCCCGGGTGAACGCCTGGTCATTCCTGCCGGTCCGCTGAAAGTACGCTCGAACGACACCGACTACCGCTTCCGCCCCCATTCCGGCTTCGCCCACCTCACCGGGCTTGGTCTGGATCACGAACCCGACGCGGTGCTGGTGATGGAACCCACAGAAGAAGGCAAGGGCGACGACGGCGGCAACCACCACGCCACCCTGTACTTCCGTGAGCTGGCCGGAAGGGACAGCGCCGAGTTCTACGCGAACGCCCGCTACGGCGAATTCTGGATCGGTTCGCGGCTGTCCCGCGCCGAGGTCCGAGCGCTGCTGTCGCTCGAGACCGCTGACCTCGCCGACCTCGAAACGGCGATCACCAAGGACGCTGGTGCCGTCGAGATCGGCGGACTCCGGATCCGTCTGCTGCGCGAAGTTGATATGAACGCCGACGCCCTCGTGGACACCTCCCGCATCAACACCGGCGTGGACCTTGAAGCCTCCGATGAGCTGGATGCGAAGCTTGCAGAAGCCCTGTCCGAACTCCGCCTGATCAAGGATGAGTGGGAGATCGAGCAGATGCGCAAGGCGGTTGAGGCCACGGTGAACGGCTTCCACGAGGTCGTCAAGGAACTGCCCCGGGCCATCTCCCATCCTCGCGGCGAGCGGGTCATCGAAGGAGCTTTCTTCGCACGCGCCCGGGAAGAGGGCAATGACCTCGGTTACGACACCATCGCCGCCTCCGGCAACAACGCCACCATTCTCCACTGGATCCGCAATAACGGATCGGTCGACGCTTCAGACCTGCTGCTGCTTGATGCGGGAGTGGAAGCGGACAGCCTCTACACAGCTGACATCACCCGCACCCTGCCCGTGGGCGGAAAATACTCCGAAATCCAGCGCAAGGTTTATCAAGCTGTCCTTGAGGCAGCCGACGCCGGTTTCGCGGCCGCGAAGGTAGGTGCGAAGTTCCGCGACGTGCACGCTGCCGCCGTAGCCGTCCTCGCCGAGCGTCTGGACGAGTGGGGCTTCCTGCCGGTACCGCTGGCAGAGGCGCTCTCCCCCGAGGGGCAGCATCACCGTCGCTGGATGCCGCACGGCACCAGCCACCACCTCGGCATGGACGTGCACGACTGCGCCCAGGCCAAGCGCGAGCTCTATCTGGACGGTGTCCTCACGGAGGGTATGGTCTTCACCATCGAGCCCGGCCTCTACTTCAAAGAAGAGGACCTCGCCGTTCCCGAGGAGTATCGCGGCATAGGAGTCCGAATCGAGGACGACATCCTGATCACGGCCGATGGGCCGGTCAACCTCAGTTCGGCGCTCCCCCGTGATCCCGATGACGTCGAGGCCTGGATGGCCGGCATCTACAGTCCCACCGGCGAATAGGCACAGGGACCGCACTCGCAAGGCGGGTCGATTGAACGCGCGGGCGGTTGAGCGCGAAGAAGGCGGACAGCCATACGGCTGTCCGCCTTCTTCGCGCTCATGAGCCCGGCAGTGTTGCGGGACCGCTTACTCCTTGCGGGATTCCTCGTTGTGTCCGGCTGACTCGGGCGAGTCCTTGACGGGCTGGGGTTCGACGCGAACCCCGTACTGCGGCCGGCCGTCGGGAAGATCGGGGAACTGGCCCCGGGTGGAACGGCGGGTAGCGGCTCGCTGTTCCTCGTCCCCCTCCGGGGAGTCAGAGTCATCCAGCCGGCTTGACCCTTGGGGGCGCGGCTGCTCGGCCGGCGGCTGTCCCCACCCTTCAGGACGCTGAGGGACCTGATTCTGCTCCTGCGGCTGATTCTGTTGCGGCGGCGCACCCCATGGCTGCGTCGGCGCACCGCCGTTCTCCTGCGGGCGCGAGTTCATCGGAAGTTGCTGCAGCATCCTCCGGGCTTCACCCGCAGCGGCGGGATCCACAATGACGTCGTAGCTGGTGGCCACCACCTGGCTGGTAGAGGTAAAGTCCCGCTTCCCCCGTTGGAACGCATAGGCTATTACGCCGAACAACACCCAGAACACCGCACCGAGCGCCATGGAGGACAGAATCGGCAGGTACGTTGAGTCGCCGCCGAAGAGCGTCAGGATGAAGCCAACGAAGAGTCCGAACCACGCACCGGTTGCTGCACTGGCAAGCGCAACCCTCGGATAGCTGAGCCGGCCGGTCACCCGCTCCACAGTCTTGAGATCATTCCCGATGATCGAAACCTGCTGCACGGGGAATTTGCTGTCCGCGAGGTAATCCACCGCTTTCTGAGCATCGAGGTATGAGCTGTACCGCCCAATGGTCTCGCCCTTAGGGAGAGTACGGCCCTCATCACGTGAGGCGGTTCGTCCAAGAACGTTTGACATACTTTCATTCTCGCCTACATGCGCTGCGCTGGGGCGCCGTATCGCTCGGGGTGAACTTCGGGCACACCCTCGCGTGCCTTCAGAGATGAGGCGGTGCTCCTCGCAAGCTGTGCGTGCTGTCACGCAATACGGCTGTAGTACCGCAACGGCAGTAGCCTAGGCATGTGAGCAGCAACCCAACGCGCGTATTTGTGGCACGTCTCTTGGGCCTGGACGTTTTCGACCCGCTCGGCGACCGTCTCGGGCGCCTTCGTGACGCCGTCGTGCTGGACCGCGGTCCCACGGTTGTCCCACAGGTGGTGGGTCTTGTGGTCGAAGTTCCGGGCAAGAAGCGGGTATTCGTTCCCATGACCCGCGTGACCTCGATCGACGCCGGGCAGATCATCTGCACGGGGCTTGTCAACCTGCGCCGTTTTGACCAGCGCGGGGCCGAGCGGCTCGTCGTTGCCGAGATTTTCGACCGCAGGATCACGCTCCGTGACGGGAGCGGCGAGGCGACGATCGAAGACGTCGCCATGGAGAAGGATCGCTCCGGCGACTGGCATGTCTCCCAGATTTTCGTCCGTCGCGGCGCCCCCCAGTCACGCCTTCGCGGCCTGCGTCGCGGGGAACGGCTCATCATCGACTGGCTCGACGCGTACCACGGAGACGCGGACGAGCCGCAGGCGGCGACCTCGTTTGTCGCCCAGCATGACGACCTGAAAGCCGCAGACTTCGCAGACGCGCTCCACGAGATGAGCGACAAGCGCAGGATCGAGGTGGCCAGTGAGCTTCAGGACCAGCGCCTTGCCGACATCCTCCAGGAACTGCCCGACGACGACCAGGTTCAGATTCTGTCTTCGCTGGACCGCGAGCGGGCAGCCGACGTGCTCGAGGAGATGGATCCCGACGACGCCGCCGACCTCCTCAATGAATTGCCGGAAGAGCAGAAGGAAGAACTGCTCCAGCTCATGGAACCGGGCGACGCGAAAGATGTCCGCCGCTTGCTGCAGTATGAAGAGGACACCGCCGGATCGCTCATGACCCCGGTTCCGGTCATCCTGCCTCCCGAGGCGACGGTCGCTGAAGCACTGGCCCATGTGCGCCGCGAAGAGCTGACACCGGCATTGGCGTCCTCCATTTTTGTCTGCAGGCCGCCGCTGGAGACTCCGACGGGGCGCTACCTCGGCGTGGTGCACATCCAGCAGCTGCTGCGCTTCCCGCCTCCGGAACAATTAGGCAATATCGTGGACACCGATCTGGAGCCGGTCAGCGACCAGGCGAACATCAGCGAAGTGTCCCGGATTCTTGCCACCTACAACCTGAACTCACTGCCGATCGTTAACGGGGATGGCCGATTGGTGGGGGCGGTGACCGTTGACGACGTTCTGGATCACCTGCTCCCGGAAGACTGGCGTGCCCAAGACGTCACGCCCCATACAACCCGGGGAGGCATAAATGGTTGAAAGAACCAGAACTGTAACCACCAGTGGTCTGGATACGCCACGGGAAAGCCGCGCGCGTTGGCTGCCAAGACTGCGCCCCAACCCGGACGCGTTCGGCAGCGCCACCGAGAACTTCGCGCGCTTCATGGGCACGCCCCAGTTCCTCTTCTACATGACAGTGTTCGTTGCTGTATGGCTGGCATGGAACAGCTGGGCACCGGAAGAGTGGAGGTTCGACAGCGCGGCGATTGGATTTACGCTGCTTACACTCATGCTGTCCCTGCAGGCTTCCTACGCCGCCCCGCTTCTGCTGCTGGCCCAGAACCGGCAGGATGACCGCGACCGTGTCTCGCTTCAGGAGGACCGGCAGCGCGCTGAACGGAACCTGTCAGACACCGAATACCTCACACGGGAGATTGCGGAACTGCGCATCGCACTCCGCGAGGTCACCACACGCGACTTCGTCCGGTCCGAGCTGCGGTCCGTCATGGAGGAGCTGCTCGAGTCTGCGGACGGGCAGGAAACACAACCCCAGCGCAAGTCCAAGCGCAGGGTATCGGACGCAACGGTTTCGCTGCCTCAGGTAGCGCCTGGGCGCAAGGACCGATAGTGACGCTTGAATCCTCGGTCCGCACCGCGCTCGGGAAGGTTATCGATCCAGAGCTTAGGCGGCCCATCACCGAGCTGGGCATGGTGGAGAGTGTTCTCGTGGACGACGACGGCTCCGTCGTCGTTAGCGTGCTGCTCACCATCGCAGGGTGTCCGCTCCGCGACACCATCACCAGAGACGTAGAGGCGGCCGTCCGTGACCTGCCAAGGGTAAGCGGGGTCGCAGTGAACCTGGGTGTCATGACCCAGGAACAGCGCGACGCTCTGAAGGAGCGGTTGCGCGGCCCGGGTGCCAAGCGGGGAATACCCTTCAATGAGCCGAGTTCCCTGACACGGGTCCTCGCCGTCGCGAGCGGCAAGGGCGGAGTAGGCAAATCAAGCGTCACCGTGAACCTCGCGGCGGCGATGGCCGCGCAGGGGCTGCGGGTGGGAATCGTCGATGCCGACGTCTACGGATTCTCCGTCCCGGCGTTGATGGGAATCAACCAGTCGCCCACCCGGGTCGACGAGATGATCCTGCCTCCGGTGGCTCACGGGGTCAAGGCGATCTCGATCGGTATGTTCGTGGCAGGCAACCAGGCAATCGCCTGGCGCGGCCCCATGCTGCACCGTGCGCTGGAGCAGTTCCTGCAGGATGTGTATTTCGGGGATCTGGACGTGCTCTTTCTGGACCTGCCGCCCGGGACGGGCGACATCGCTATCTCTGTGGCACAGCTGCTGCCCGGCGCCGAACTGCTCATTGTCACCACCCCTCAGGCTGCAGCGGCGGACGTCGCCGAACGCGCCGGTTCCATGGCAGTGCAGACCGGACAGAAAGTTGCCGGAGTCATCGAGAACATGTCGTGGCTCGAACTTCCCTCCGGGGAGCGAATGGAGGTTTTCGGCAGCGGCGGCGGCGCCGAACTCGCGCGTCGGCTCACGGCGACTGTCGGTTACGACGTCGGGCTGCTCGGCAGCATTCCGCTGGAACCGGCGTTGAGGGAAGGCGGGGACAGCGGGCAGCCCGTAGTCCTGGAGACAGGCTTCCGCGCCGCTGAGGAGCTTCGGCAGATTGCCTCCGCGCTCGCCCGCCGGCCCCGGGGGCTGGGCGACAAACTGCTGAGGGTCACACCGAAGCTGGCCTGACTACTCACTCGGTCATTCAGTGACAGCCGGCTCCGGCCGTGAACCTGTCAGGTTGCTTCGACGTCGAATGGAGCGGACTGGCCGGCGCCCAGCCTCGATGTGGTGCCGGGCGTAGGGACGCGTGTTGCACCGCCGGGCGGATGTGCTGCACTGCCCGGCGCGGAGTTAGCCTGTGCACCCAGCGACCGGGGTTCCGGTCGGGAACCATTTTCGCTGACCGGTTTGATGGCGTCTTCAATGTCATCAAGGAGCGCCTCCTTGATGATGCGGCGCGGATCATATTGGCGGGGATCAAGCTTGCGCCAGTCGACGTCGTCGAACTCGGATCCAACCTCTTCGCGGAGCTGCTCGCGTGCTCCTGTGGCCATACGGCGCAAGCCCTTGACCAGCTGCGCAAGCTGGGACGCATATTCGGGCAGGCGTTCGGGACCAAGGACGATCACAGCAATGAGCGCCAACAGGAGGAACTCGTATCCATTGATTCCAAACACTCTCGAAGCCTACCTGCCGGACAAGACCGAATCTATTTACGTCAGGGCGCCGGCTGCGCCAGCTTTGCGAGGCCCCGGAGAATGCGGCTCACTGGGTCGTCCGGCGCGTCCGGGCGCGAGTGGTCAAGCTGCGAGTGTTCGTTGAACATGAGCTGGCTGACGGCGCGGGGCATGTCGGCGACGGGCAGGGTGGAGACCACCGTGTACGTGGCGGAACCGGAATCGATCACCAGCTGCCAGGCCCGTCCGGGATGGAGCCATACAGTCTGTTCAGTGCCCCCGATCTCCTCGAACCCGTCTTCCTGCACGGTGTTGCCGGTCGCAGCGTTGATGGGAGCAGGCTGCAGTTCAGTCCCGCCGTCGCGCTGTTCGTAGATGGTCAGCGAGTGGCTGCCGTCGTAGAGATCCAGCTGCAGGGTGGGCCGACCGTCGATGGTGAGCGCTTCAGCCCGTTCAAGCTGGAAGCCGAGCGCCTCCAGTTCCGGACAGAACCAGCCGTCGTTGCGTAGTTGTTCGATCTGGGCGGAACTCAGTTTGGTGGGTGTGCCCGCCGCCACGGTCTGGAAACTCTCCGCTACCGTCACGGCACTGGCTCCCGCGACCGCGTCATTGGAGTCAGCTTCGGACCCGAGCGCATAAGCGGCTGTCAGAGTGGCAATCGCCGCAACTGACAGCCCGCTGGCGACGGCCATAACGGTACGGTTCCTGTGAGCAAACGACTTCCGGGCATGTTCCCCATCGACACCATAGTGGACGCTTCCAGCCGCATCAGCCGGTCCATCCGGCTTGTCCGGTCCTGCCGCAGACCTGCGCAGTATGCGCTCGCACAAATCCTCCGCCGGGCCGGGAGTCGAGGAATTCTGCAGCCGGTGACGGATGGATTGTTCCTGCGCCACAACTTCCTGGCACCGGGCGCAACGGAGCAGGTGCTGCTCGACCGCGCGCTGTCGCGCGGGGCTGAGTTGACCAGCCACGTAGTCGATCAGAAAACGGGTGGGATGGCGCATGTATCTAGCGGGCACCCGCAATCCGAGGCAAGCTCAGGCGGGACGGAACGGGGGTGGTCTGTCGGGGATCACGGTGGGCCAGTTTCTCACGGAGGATGGTTCGGCCGCGGTGAATCCGCGAGCGGACGGTGCCGAGCTTCACACCGAGCGCCAGGGCCACCTCGTCGTACGGCAGTCCCTCAAGATCACACAGAACAACGGCAGCGCGGAAGTCAGGCGGCAGTTCCTCCAGTGCGGCCTGTACGTCGAGGTCAAGGTTATTGAACTCGAAACTGCGCTCGGGGCTCGGATGGGTGCTGGGCAACCTGCTCTCGGCATCTTCAGCCAGGCCATCGAAGCGGATGCGGTTTTTCCGGCGCGCCTGGTCCAGGAAGAGGTTGGTGGTGATCCGGTGCAGCCACCCGTCGAGTGTTCCGGGCTTGAAGTTGGCGAGGGACCGGAACACACGAACAAACACTTCCTGTGTGAGGTCCTCAGCGTCGTATTTGTTACCTGTCAGCCGATAAGCAAGCCGGTAAACCTTCGGCGAGTGGTCCCTGACCACTTCCTCCCACGACGGCGGTGCCCAGTCAGCTACCTCCTGATCGTGCTCTCCGGTGGCGGCGCTCCCTGTGGGCGTCACCGTGTGCGAAGTAGACATCGACCTTCTCCTCTCGCCCTCGAATGAACATGTCCGATGCAATCCGTGAACTGCTGGAAACGGACGCATTAGCTATTCGGGGCTCCGCCTCTGTTGGATGCCTTATGTTGGATAACTTGTGTTGCGTGTGCTGCACTTCCATGGTGCCGGACCTTGCTGTGAGCTCGCTGAAAAACTGGGGGGAAACAACCGGGCAAAAGCGCCGTAATACAGGGACGCGTCCGCATCCGCAGTAGGCTGAGGGAGGCGACGCCCGGCAACCCGGCCGGAACCGCCCAACCCTATTGAGCTCTGGACAGAACGGAACATCATGAGCGCGCAGAAGCAGGCTAACTGGTCCTATACGGAAGGTCTGCCTGTTGAAGATGATGTTCTGCTCCGGGCGCGCGACCGGTCCCATGAGCTCGGAGTCGCGCCCGTCAGCACCGGCATCGCCGCAGCACTGACCGTTCTCGCTGCGGCGTCGAAGGCCATGACCGTGGTGGAAGTCGGCGCCGGCGCAGGGGTTTCCGGCGTTTGCCTGCTGCGAGGAATGGGCCCGAATTCCGTACTGACAACGATCGACTCTGATGTGGACCACCTCCGGGCTGCCCGGGAGGCGTACGCAGAGGCGGGAATCCCGGCCAACCGCACCCGCACCATTTCCGGGCGTGCAGCGGACGTACTCCCCCGCCTGACTGACGCTGCGTACGACCTGGTTTTTCTCGATGCCGACAAGACCAACCTGGCGCTGTACGCGGATCAGGCTGTACGTCTCCTGAAGCGCGGAGGACTGCTCCTCATCAACGACGCGCTCGACGGCGGTAAGGTACCCGATCCCGCGGTGCGCGAGGCGTCAACCAACACCCTGCGGCAGGTGGGCAAGACTCTGCGTGCAAATGATCTGCTGGTCAGCACGCTGATGCCTGCGGGGAACGGCCTACTGATGGCCGTAAAAATGCCCGGCTAACCCGGGCACCTGCTCTAGTCCGTTACGGTGAGCAGGCAGTCTTTGAGCTTGCCCGCTTCTTCAGCATTCAGTTCAACCACCAGACGCCCGCCGCCGTCGATCGGTACCCGCATGATGAGGCTGCGTCCCTCTTTGGTGACCTCCATAGGTCCATCACCGGTACGGGGTTTCATCGCAGCCATCTAAGTAGTTTCCTTCCACGGTGCGCGGCCGGAACTGGGCCGCGATCAACATTGCACGGCGGTTTTCCCCCGTATGCTCGTCCTCCCCTATTATCCCGTAGAAGTGCGCGGCTAGCTAATCGCCGGTGCGGCGCCCATCACACCATCACGGTGAATAGTCCCCTCCACTAAACAGTGGAACCCACGCCCACAACCAGCTGACCCACACAATCTGGAGGCATGCACAACTTGCGAGTGCAAGCCACCGGTAGGCCCTCGACGGCGAAAGAAGCACGGCGGCGAGTAGGAGGGGAAAGAGTGGAAGCAGGATTCGGAACGTGCTCGTCTGCGGGTTCCAGACGGCCGCCAGGTAGAGCAGATAGGAAGCAGACCACAGTTGCAGCGGTAGCCCGAGCGTGCGGCCCGCCGGTGAAAGCAACAGCCCTGCGAAGGCAGCGATTATTACCACCAGCGCCAACGGGCCAATCACCGGGCCGAGCAGACCCAACGCAGTACTCATCCAGGGCAGAAACAACGTCAGCTCCGATCCGCGCCAGGCCGTCTCGGTCTGCACGTAGGCATCCGGCACGCCGGTGACAACCCATGCGATGACCGGCCACGCGAGGGCTGTCACGCCTGCGATTCCAACCAGCAGCGCCAGCCTCCACAGTCCGCGCGTGGAGGAGTCGCCGCCGTCGGCAGCAGTGCCCCTGCCGGACAGTTCCAGCAGCAGGAGCAACCCAAGCATCGCCGCAAATGGCACGCCGGCAGGCCTGGCAGAGCACATCAGCACAACTACAGGAATGGCAGACAGGTAACGCCCGGTCATCACCAGATACAGCGCGAGCGCCAGCAGCATCAGGTGGAGCGATTCAGCGTAGGGGATCTGCAGGATCGGCGAGACCGGCAGGAACGCGACCAAAGCCACCGCCCAGAGGGCATCACGGTGGGGAGAGCGCAGCAGGAAGACGCGGTAGATGATGAGCGCGGCCACAAATCCGTACACCGTCGCAAGCAGGAGGGCGCCCGGGTTCCATCCGGTGCCGGTAAGGGTTGAGAAAAGGCGCACGCTGGCAGGGAAGAGTGGATAGAACGCCCACTGGTTCTCAAGCACTGTTCCATCGTCGCCACGGGGCAGCTCGGTGGGGTAACCGTCATCGTGGATCCGGGCGTACCAGCCGCTGTCCCAGAAGTTGACGAATTCCTCGTAGCCCGGAGAACCCTGAGCCCAGGGACTGGGCATCTGCCGGTGGGCAACCGCCATTAGAACGATGGCGGAGTACAACCTCGCTGCGCCATAGACCAGGACCACCTGCACCCACCAGGGCAGCGTCGCCAGCCATTCACGCAGGGAACGCGCCCTTGCGGCGAAGGACAACCCGGGGAGTCTCAGCGACTCACGCAGTCTCAACGACATCGGCAGACTCATCGACACTGGCGGACCTGTCAACATCCTCCCGCACCCAACAGGACGCGAGATGATCATTCACGTACCCGGTCGCCTGTTGCATGGCGTAGGCAGTTGTCGGCCCCACGAAGCGAAAGCCGTGGGACCGCAGCTCCTTCGCCAGCGCCACTGATTCCGGCACGACCGCGGGGACGTCCTCAAGGGACAATGGTGGGGCTTTTGAAAGCGGCCGGTGCGCCTCAAGGATTCCCGACAGTGTTGTTCCTTCAGGCAGCGCGAGCAGCGCGCGTGCGTT
The DNA here is from genome assembly GCF_058269075.1 of Arthrobacter sp. TJ-270. Taxonomy (NCBI): domain Bacteria; kingdom Bacillati; phylum Actinomycetota; class Actinomycetes; order Micrococcales; family Micrococcaceae; genus Arthrobacter; species Arthrobacter sp. TJ-270. Next base: position 394,580 of record NZ_JBZCNB010000001.1, read on the forward strand.
CGCGATGGTCGCGCGAATCTTCGCCCGATTCCGCACGATGCCTCCGTCACCGAGCAAGCGCGCGACGTCGTCGTCGTCGAAAGCAGCAACGGCATGCGGATCGAACCCGGCGAAGGCTGTCCTGAAGTTTTCCCGCTTGCGGAGGATGGTGATCCAGCTCAGTCCGGACTGGAAAGCCTCGAGACTGATCCTTTCGAAGAGGGCAGCCTCCCCCGCGATGGGACGGCCCCATTCACTGTCGTGGTAGGCCTCGTATTCCGTGCTCGACAGCGCCCAGCCACACCTCGGACGGCCGTCGCTGCCGGGAAGCGCGCTCATCGGGCGTCCTGATTCCGGTCCCGCAACGCTTCGATGAGCTCGTCACGTTCGGCGAGCGCCGCGGCCAGCCGGTCCAGGACCTCATCCACCTGGTCCATGCGATACCCGCGCAACCCAAGCGAGAATCGGATCCGGCCCACATCGGAGGCACTCGGGTAATCCGGCAGCAGGACAGGCGGCAGCGTGGGAGTCGGTTCAATCAGTCCGGGGACAACCTCCGGATCTCGCCGTGGGCTCCGATTCCCACCCTGCCAGCCGCGCCCGACCGCGAAAAAGACAGTGGCGCCGACGGCCACGATCGCAATCAGTACCAGGAAAATCGTCATGGTTTAGGGTCCGGTGTGCCTGGCGGTGTCAGCAAGGACCGCGCGCACGGCGTCAGCCGGGTCATCGACCAGATGCACCAGGGACAGATCCTTCTCCGAGATCATCCCGTTCGAGAGCAGTGTGTCGCGCACCCAGTTCCAGAGCGGACCCCAGAACTCGGAACCGATCAGCACAATCGGGAAGGACGTGACCTTCTGGGTCTGTACCAGCGTCATCGCCTCGAACAGCTCGTCCAGGGTTCCGAACCCGCCGGGTAACACGATGAAGCCCTGAGCGTACTTGACGAACATCGTCTTCCGGGCGAAGAAGTACCGGAAGTTGACGCCGAGGTCCACCCACTCGTTCATGCCCTGCTCGAACGGGAGCTCGATACCAAGGCCCACCGAAACGCCGCCCGCCTCACAGGCCCCCTTGTTCGCTGCTTCCATGGCTCCGGGTCCCCCACCGGTTATCACGGCGTAACCGGCCTCGACGAGGAGCCGTCCCACTTCCTCCCCGACCGCGTAATACGGGGAGTCGCGCGGAGTGCGCGCGGAGCCGAAGACGCTGATTGCCCGGCCCAGCTCCGAGAGAGTGCCGAAGCCCTCCACAAATTCGCTCTGAATCCGTAGCACGCGCCACGGATCGGTCTTCGTGAAGGGGGTCTCCTCCACAGAATCAAGCAGGTACCGATCAGACTGCACGGCCTGTGCCTGATCCCGGCGGAGCTCCACCTGTCCACGGCGCCGCGCGGGGGCCGTCGAATTACCGTCCTGCTGATGATCATTGCCGTTGTGGGGACTCATACCCCCAAGGCTAACTGCCGCGAGCGCCCTCCCGCTTTGGTTGCTCTTGAATCACGATTTCCACTTTCCGCAAGCCGATGTATCGCCGGTGAGGAATTCTTGGCTACATTTCTACTTATGACTCGTGACACACAGTCGAGCACGTCCACGTCCAATCCGTCAGCACAGCCTCTCGTCTCTCTCAAGAACGTCAACAAGCACTTTGGGGATCTCCATGTGCTCAAGGACATCGACCTTGAGATTTCGCGCGGCGAGGTAGTAGTGGTGATCGGTCCCTCCGGCTCCGGCAAGTCCACGCTCTGCCGGGCCATCAACCGCCTCGAGACGATCGACAGCGGGGAGATCCGCATCGACGGGAAGGAACTGCCGGCGGAAGGCAAGGCGCTGGCGAAACTGCGCGCCGACGTCGGCATGGTCTTTCAGTCGTTCAACCTGTTCGCTCACAAGTCGATCCTTGAGAACGTGACACTCGGCCCCGTGAAGGTCAAGGGGATGAAGACCGGCGCGGCGAAAGAGCTGGCCATGTCGCTGTTGAAGCGCGTGGGAGTGGACAACCAGGCGCAGAAGCTTCCCGCGCAGCTCTCCGGAGGACAGCAGCAGCGCGTTGCCATTGCACGGGCGCTGGCGATGCAGCCGAAGGTGATGCTCTTCGATGAGCCCACCTCCGCCCTGGACCCGGAAATGATCAACGAAGTTCTCGACGCCATGGTCTCCCTGGCGAAGGAGGGAATGACGATGATCGTCGTCACCCACGAAATGGGTTTCGCCCGCAAAGCTGCTGACCGCGTGATCTTCATGGCGGACGGCCAGATCGTCGAGGAGGCCAAGCCCGAAGATTTCTTCACCAATCCGCAGAGTGATCGCGCCAAGGACTTCCTCGGCAAGATCCTTGCCCACTAACTACCGACGAATTCCAACCAGGAAATAACGCGAGGAGAAATCATGCGAACAACACGATACGGCGCACTGGCCATGGCGGCGGCTGCCGCACTGACCCTGTCTGCCTGCGGTGGTGGTGGCGGCGGCGGCGAAACCGCGGGCGGCGGTGAAACCGCGGGCGGCGGTGAAGCTGCTGCCGAGTCCGTGCGGATCGGCATCAAGTTCGACCAGCCGGGTCTCGGCTTCGACGAGGGTGGATCCTACTCCGGCTTCGATGTAGACGTCGCCAAGTACGTGGCGGGCGAGCTGGGTTACAGCGAAGACCAGATCGAATGGGTGGAGGCCCCTTCGGCGAACCGCGAGAACCTGCTGTCCAACGAGCAGGTGGACATGATTTTTGCCACCTACTCGATCACTGACACCCGCAAGGAAACCGTGGACTTTGCCGGCCCATACTTCATTGCCGGCCAGGACCTGCTGGTTCCGGTGGACAGCGATATCGCCGGCCCCGAGGACCTCAACGGAAAGAACCTCTGCTCCGTCACGGGTTCCACCTCCGCACAGCGCGTGAAGGACGAATTCGCCGAAGACGTCAACCTGATCGAGCAGCCGGGTTACGCGGAGTGCGTCAGCCTGATGGGCGGCGGCCAGATCGATGCCGTCACCACCGATGACATCATTCTCGCCGGCCTCGCTGCACAGGAGACCAACCAGGGCCAGTTCAAGGTTGTGGGCAACCCGTTCTCCGAGGAGCGCTACGGTGTTGGCCTCACCAAGGGCGGCGAGCTGTGCTCCGACATCAACGCCGCCATCGAGAAGATGATTGAGGAAGGCGCTTGGGAAGAAGCCCTTTCGAACAACCTCGAGGGCGTCGACTATGAGCCGAACTCTGAGCTGAACCCGCCGACGCCGGACGACTGCGCCTAACACTCCATGAATCTGTGTGGGGGCCGCCTGGCGGCCCCCACACAGATGTTTGACGTACAACAAGAAAGGTTGCCGTGGACGGTTTCCTGTCGCTCTTTGAGCAGTACGACGTCGCAGGAGCCTTCTGGATAAATATCCAGTTGACGTTCTGGGCCGCTATCTGGTCGTTCCTACTGGGAACCCTCTTGGCTTTGTTCAGGATCTCGCCCATCGCAAGCCTGCAGTGGTTCGGCGCCACCTACGTCAACATCTTCCGCAACACGCCGCTGACAATCATCATCGCCTTCGGTGTACTCGCCCTGTTTGGCCAGCTCTTTGTCAGCCTCTCCTCGGATTTCGACCTGAATTTCTTCCGGCTGGCGATTCTCGGCCTGAGTCTTTACCACGCCGCCTTCGTATGCGAAGCGATCAGAAGCGGAGTGAATACTGTTCCACTGGGCCAGGCCGAGGCAGCCCGCGCTATCGGCCTGTCCTTCCTTCCGGCCGCCCGGCTCGTCATTTTTCCGCAGGCTTTCCGCGGAGCCATCGCACCGCTGGGCAACGTGCTGATCGCGCTCACCAAGAACTCCACTGTTGCTGCTGCCGGTTCAGTCGCCGAGTCAGCCGGGTTGATGAAAACCATGATCGAATTCCGTTCCGACATGGTGATTCCGATCTTCTTCACCTTCGCGATGGGCTTCGTGATTATCGTTATCCCGATCGGCCTGCTCACAACGTGGGCGTCCAAGAAACTGGCGGTGGCACGATGAGCGCACAGCAGGTACTTTTCGATGCTCCCGGCCCCAAGGCCAAGCGCAACATCCTGATCGGCAACATTGCCGGTGTTCTGTTCGTCGTCGGGCTACTGGCGTGGCTTCTCATCACCCTTGCTGAGCGCGGCCAGCTGGAACCGGCCAAGTGGACGCCTTTCCTCGAGGTCAGAACGTGGCAGTTCTTCCTGCTCCCCGGCCTTTGGGATACGCTCCGGGCAGCCGGCGTTGCAATCGTCACCTCGGTGGCCCTCGGACTCATCCTGGGCATCGGGCGGCTCTCGCATTTCCTGCCCATCCGCTGGCTCGCCGGCGTCATCGTGGAGTTCTTTCGAGCGGTACCGGTCCTGCTGATGATGATCTTTCTCTGGCTCGCTATCGGCGCGGCAGGCGTCATGCGTCCTCAGGACATCCCCTTCATGGCTGTGGTTATCGCATTGACTCTCTACAACGGTTCCGTGATCGCTGAACTTGTGCGCTCCGGCGTTGAGGGCCTTCCCAAGGGGCAGCGGGAAGCTGCGGTGGCGATCGGCATGACGCGTGGGCAATCGCTGAGGAGCGTTGAGGTGCCCCAGGCGCTTACAGCCATGCTGCCCGCGCTTGTCAGCCAATTCGTAGTGATCCTGAAAGACTCTGCGCTCGGTTACATCATCACCTACACCGAACTGCTGCAGAATGCGCGTCGGCTGGGCGTTGGCGAAGGAAACCTGCTTCAGGCTCTCCTTATCGCCGCGGTCATTTTCATTATCATCAACTTCGCGCTGTCCTCACTGGCGAACCGTTTGTCGAAGCTGCTCAGCTTCCGTACCGCCGGGAAAGCAAAGAGGGAGAAGGACCAGAAGGTACTGCTCCCCGACGCGACCAACGCAGGCTAGAACAGTAGATCCCTATCGCCGGCTCGCCTGGACCCACGGGTCTAGGCAAGCCAGTCATTCAACGCCTTGAGGCAAGTCCGGATAGCGTCCGCGTGCACGTGCTCGTCGTCCGAGTGGGCAAGCAGCGGGTCGCCCGGTCCGAAGTTCACGGCGGGTATGCCGAGCGCGCTGAATCGTGCGACGTCGGTCCAGCCATATTTCGGTTTCGGCTCCGCACCGACTGCCTGAACAAAGGCAGCAGCAGCGGGATGGTTCAGTCCCGGGCGTGCGCCGGCAGCGGAGTCCGTCCGCTCCAGTTCGAAACCGTCGAGCAGCTCGCGTACGTACTGCTCGGCGTCTTCCGGGGACTTGTCCGGCGCGAAGCGGTAGTTCACCTCGACGACGGCGCGGTCCGGGATCACGTTGCCGGCGATACCGCCGCTGACAAGGACCGCATTGAGGCTTTCGCGGAAGTCCAGACCGTCCACGGACACCGTTGCAGGCTCATGGTCCCGCAGGCGGACAAGCACCTCGGCCATCTTGTGAATTGCGTTCTCACCCATCCATGCCCGCGCTGAGTGGGCGGCGCGCCCGGTGGTGGTGACGTTGAACCGCGCGGTTCCATTACAGCCACCTTCCACAGTGCCGTCGGTGGGTTCAAGCAGGACCGCGAAGTCAGCCTCAAGCAATGAGGGGTAGCTGTCAACCAGCCTGCCCAGTCCGCTGAGCGCTGCCTCGACTTCCTCGTGATCGTAGAAGACATAGGTGATGTCCCGTGAGGGTTCCGTCAGCGCAACAGCCAGGGCGAGCTGCACCGCAACTCCGCCCTTCATGTCGGTGGCGCCTCGCCCGTAGAGGACCTCTCCCTCCCACGAACTTGGTACCGTCCCGCGCGAGCCGGATATGCGGGGCAATGGGACCGTATCGAGATGCCCGGCGAGGATCACCCTTTCCCTTCGGCCCAGGGACGTGCGTGCAATGAGGGAATCACCGTCCCGGACCACTTCCAGGTGCGGGCACGAGAGAAGGACCTCCTCGACCGCGTCGGCGAGCACACGCTCATTCCCCGAGACGCTGTCTATGTCGATGATGTCCGCGGTGAGTTGCGCCACGTCGGCTCTGGGATCAAGGCTCGGGAGTTCGGAAGAAGTCATGGGCCCAAGCCTACTGACCGAGGGCACCGCGCCGAGCGAAGCGAGGTGCGGGAGGCCAGTAGAATGGACGCCATGACTGAGACGGCTTCCGCATCCCTGACCCCTTCCTCAACCGCACCCCGAACCGCTTTCGGAGTCGGACTGGCAACGCTGGCCGAAGACGGAACCGTGCTCGATGTCTGGTATCCCCAGCCGGTGCTTGCCGAAACACAGGCCGATTCGCAGTCGGAGACGCTGTACACCGAACTCGCCGCGATCGCAGCCCCCGATGCGCTCCGGGGCGTGACCCAGGAAGTAGTGACCACTACTTCCTCGCTCGACGACGCCCCGACGGACGCAACTGATGCCTACCTCCGCCTTCACCTCCTTTCGCACCGTCTCGTGCAGCCGAACAGCATCAACCTCGACGGCATCTTCGGCTTGCTTGCCAACGTGGTGTGGACGAACTTCGGCCCCTGTGCTGTAACCGGGTTCGAAACCACCCGCCTCCGCCTGCGCTCCCGCGGCACGGTTGTGGTGTACGGCGTGGACAAGTTCCCGCGCATGGTCGATTACGTGATGCCTTCCGGCGTCCGCATTGCCGATGCCGACAGGGTCCGGCTGGGCGCGCACCTCGCCGAAGGCACCACCGTCATGCACGAGGGCTTCGTGAACTTCAACGCCGGGACTCTGGGCCATTCGATGGTTGAAGGACGCATATCCGCCGGCGTCATTGTGGGCAACGGGTCGGACATCGGCGGCGGATCGTCAATCATGGGCACTTTGTCCGGCGGCGGCAAGGAACGCATCAGCATCGGTGAGCGCTGCCTCCTGAGCGCCCAGGCGGGGATTGGTATCTCCCTCGGCGATGACTGCGTAGTCGAGGCCGGCCTGTACATCACCGCCGGAACAAAAGTCACCCTTCCCGACGGCTCGATCGTCAAAGCTGCCGAGCTTTCCGGACAGTCGGGTGTGCTGTTCATCCGCAACTCCACCACCGGCGTTGTGGAAGCACGGCAGCGGTCAGGCCAGGGAATTGCGTTGAACGCAGCGTTGCACGCCAACTAGGAACCGGCGTGCTCCAAACCAAAGCGCAAGCCCGACGACGGCGCCGGCTCCGCGCGGCCGGTGTGCTCACCCTGTTGACGGCTGTGGTCGGCGGCGGAGCTTATCTTGCTGTCACGCAACTGAATTCGTCCGAGGTGCTGGTCCGCGAACGGTGCAGCGCAGTCGTCGGAACCGACACCTACGAACTAGGTCCGGAGCAGGCGGCGTACGCGTCCACGATCGCGGGGGTTGCTGTGACCCGCGGTTTGCCGCCGCGGGCCGTCTCCATTGCGCTGGCCACCGCCGTGCAGGAATCAGGTCTTCGCAATCTCGATTACGGGGATCAGGCAGGACCAGACTCGCGCGGGTTGTTCCAGCAGCGCCCATCGCAGGGCTGGGGCAGCGAGGAGCAGGTGCAGGATCCCATTTACGCCGCCGGCGCGTTCTATGACGCGCTGGTCACCGTGCCGGGATACCAGGTCCTGCCCATCACCGAGGCTGCGCAACTTGTCCAGCGAAGCGCGTACCCCGACGCGTACGCCGACCACGAGCCGGAGGCGCGCGCCTTTGCATCGGCGTTGACTGGCCAATCCCCCGCTTCGCTCAATTGTGTCCTGCGCAAGCCGGAGGGGTCCGGCAACGCGGCGGGCGCTGTGGAACGCCTCTCCGCCGTCTTCCCGGCCCTCCCCGTTGCGGCTACGGAGCAGGGCGTCGTGGCCAGCGCATCCGGCTCCACAGGATGGGCTGCGGCGCAGTTCGCAGTGGCGCATGCCAGAGAATTCGGGATCACCTCTGTTTCCCATGCGGGGCTGCAGTGGAACCGCGGCGAGGGTGGCTGGAGCACCGCTGAAACGCAGACCGGCGAGGTGCTCATTACGGTCGCCGAGGTTCCCGCCTAACAGCGGAACTCAGGCAATGAACTCCACGACGGGCTGAACATAGCTGCGGAACGCTGCCTCATCGTCGCAAAGGTTCTCGCTCATGATGAGCATGTCCGGTTCAACGAACCATGCCCGAGGCTCGCCCAGCGGCAGTTCAACCAGCTCGAGGCTGAAGTTCCGGGCTGACCTGCCCAGCTCGAGTTCGCGTTCCTCGACGAGTTCAGCGAATCCCGGCCAGTGGCCGATTGAAGCACCGCTCCGCGTCCGGTTCCGTCTCTCCTCTTCCCACCCCTGAACCCAGGCCAGGGCGGTGCCGAAGTGTGCGTGGGTGTACCGCTGAAGGGCCGGCATGGCCTGAAACTCAGGAAAATCGGGGGGCGTCGGGAACTCCCGGTTACGCCCGCGATCGCACACGAGTTCGTACCACCAGGCCTCCCACTCAAGCTTCAGGGCCGCCATCCCGCCCACCGCGCGGACGGTTTGCCGGGGGTCCGTGCAATGCACGGCGGGCTTCAGCGGTGAAACGGCCGGAATCCCGACCATCCCGAGGCCGGCGCAGTCCCGCAGGTAGAGCGCAAAACACATCATCGGCGACAGGCGCGAGCTCACCTCCCAGGAGGTCGCTCTATTGACGTGCATGCGGTGTCCTGCCCTCTCCGCCGGCGGTCCCCGGCCGGCTCGCGCGTGGTCCTCCAAGGGTAGACCGATAGGGCTGAAAGTCTCCAGAGTCCGTGCCACCCGCTCTGTTTGACTTGAGCGCGCACGCAGGACCTTCCTGGACGCCCGCGGCCTCCCGAACCCGCTTCGCTCGATCCGGCGCCCGGTCGGTAGGCTTGAGCACATGAAGATACTCGTCACCGGCGGAAGCGGTTACATCGGCTCGCACACCACACTGGCGCTTCTGGAGGCGGGTCACGACGTCGTTGTCGTCGACAATCTCTACAACTCAAGCGAAATCGCCCTGAAGCGCGTGGAAGAGTTGGCAGGACGCGAACTGAGCTTCCGCAAGGTGGATCTGCTCGACGAGCATGCGCTCGACGATGTCTTCGACACCGAAGCGGTTGACGCCGTCATTCATTTCGCCGGGCTGAAGGCCGTGGGTGAATCAGTGGACAAGCCGTTGTTCTACTATCACAACAACGTCGGCGGCACGCTGAACCTGCTGCGCACCATGGACCGCCACAATGTCCGCACGCTCGTCTTCAGTTCCTCGGCCACCGTGTACGGTGCCTCGGAAGAGGTTCCGCTGATCGAGAAGATGCCGCTGGATGCCACGAACCCCTACGGGCGCACCAAAGAGCAGATCGAAGATATCCTGACCGACGTCGGTGCCTCCGACGGCCGCTGGAACATTGCCCTGCTGCGCTACTTCAACCCCGTCGGCGCTCACGAGTCCGGGCGTATCGGTGAGGACCCGACCGGGGTTCCGAACAACCTGCTCCCTTTCGTGGCGCAGGTTGCGGTCGGCAGACGCGAGAAGGTCATGGTCTTCGGTAACGATTACCCGACGCCCGACGGCACTGGAATCCGCGACTACATCCATGTGGTTGACCTTGCCGACGGCCACGTCGCTGCGCTGAACTTCCTCACCACCCACTCAGGGGTTCACCGCTGGAACCTGGGAACCGGCAACGGATCCTCCGTGCTCGAGGTTCTCGCGGCGTTCTCGAAGGCTGCGGGGCATGAGATCCCCTACGAATTTGCTCCGCGGCGACCCGGAGACGCAGCTGTCAGCTATGCCGATCCCTCTTCAGCCCTGGCCGACCTGGGCTGGTCCGCCCACCGGTCACTCGACCGGATGTGTGAGGACCACTGGCGCTGGCAGAAGAACAACCCGCAGGGCTACGCTTCCTGACCTGCCCCTCCGGGACCCCAGGTACGACGGCGGCCGGTTGCCTTCGCTGCGAAGGTAACCGGCCGCCGTCGTACTGATACCGCGCGCTTGCCCTAGCGTGCGGGGTAGTTCCGCTCTCCGGCGCCCGTGTACAGCTGGCGGGGACGGCCGATCTTGGTCTGGGGGTCCTGCATCATTTCACGCCACTGCGCGATCCAGCCCGGCAGGCGTCCGATCGCGAAGAGCACCGTGAACATCTTCTCGGGGAAGCCCATCGCCTTGTAGATCAGGCCGGTGTAGAAGTCTACGTTCGGGTACAACTTGCGTTCGATGAAGTAATCATCGGCGAGGGCCTTTTCCTCGAGCCGCATGGCGATATCCAGGAGTTCGTCGTTGCCGCCGAGCTTGGAGAGAATCTCGTGGGCGGTAGCCTTGACGATCTTTGCGCGCGGGTCATAGTTCTTGTAGACCCGGTGTCCGAAGCCCATGAGCTTCACGCCGTCTTCCTTGTTCTTGACCTTCTCCATGAAGTCCTCGGGCTGCATGCCCTTGGCCTGAATCTCGCGGAGCATGTTCAGCACAGCCTCGTTTGCGCCGCCGTGCAGCGGACCGAACAGCGCGTTGATGCCTGCGGAAACCGAGGCGAACATGTTCGCGTTGGAGCTTCCCACCAGACGGACCGTCGATGTTGAACAGTTCTGCTCGTGGTCGGCGTGGAGGATGAGCAGCAGGTCGAGGGCCTTGACCATTGTGGGATCGAGGTCGTAAGGCTCCGCCGGGAGGCCGAAGCACAGGCGCATGAAGTTCTCCACGAGATTCATGGAGTTGTCCGGGTACAGCATGGGCTGGCCGATGGACTTCTTGTGTGCGTAGGCGGCGATGACTGGAAGCTTCGCCATCAGGCGGAAGGTGGAGAGCTCCACCTGCTCGTCGTCGAACGGGTCCAGCGAGTCCTGGTAGAAGGTGGAGAGCGCGGAAACGGCCGAGGAGAGCACCGGCATGGGGTGCGCATCGCGCGGGAAGCCCCCGAAGAAGCCCTTGAGCTCCTCGTGCAGCAGCGTGTGGCGGCGGATGCGCTGATCGAAAGCGTCAAGTTCCGTCGGTGTCGGCAGTTCGCCGTAGATGAGCAGGTAGGAGACCTCGAGGAAACTCGAGTGCTGCGCCAGCTGATCAATCGGGTAGCCCCGGTAGCGCAGGATCCCCTCGTCGCCGTCGATGTAGGTGATCGCTGAGGTTGTGGCCGCGGTGTTCATGAAACCGGGGTCGAAGGTCACGGAGCCGGTCTGCTTGAGAAGCTTCGAGACATCGTACCCGTGGTTGCCCTCTGCCGCTGGGATCAGCGGGAGGCTCAGGCTTCCTCCGTCATACTGGAGTGAGGCGCCGTTGTGCTCAGTCATTGACTCTCCTTGTGGAGCTTATGTGAAAGCATGCGAGATTGGCTGGATCAGCTTAGTCAGCTAAAACGCTACCGGCACTAGCACCTCCAGCACTAATCCGTGTGGCCGTCGTTGTGCAATAGCAACATGGCGTCAGGTTCGCAGACGGGCAGCAGCAGCAGCGACTCTTTCGTCCGAACCCGTGAGTGCGACCCGGACGTACCCGTTTCCGGCATCACCATAGAATGTGCCGGGCCCGACGATGATCCCGAGCTCCGCGAATCGCTTCACCGAAAGCCAGGTATCCTCTCCGGCGGTGGCCCAGAGGTAAAGGCCGGCGTCGGAGTGGTGGATGGTCAGCCCGAAAGCCTCAAGCGCGGGGATCAGTTGCTCCCGGCGGGCGCGGTAGAGGTCTTTCTGCGCGGCAACATGCTCATCGTCGGCGAGGGCTGCCCGCATGGCTTCCTGAACCGGGAAGGGAACGATCATTCCCGCGTGCTTCCGTGAGTTGATGAGGTTCGGCAGTACGGCGCTGTCACCGGCCACGAACGCCGCACGGTACCCGGCGAGGTTCGACTGCTTGCTGAGGGAGTAGACGGACAGCAACTGGTCCGTGGATCCGCCGCTTACCCTCGGATCGAGGATGCTGGGCACCGGACTGCCGCCCTGCGCGGGATCCCAGGCACCCCAGCCCAGCTCGGCATAGCATTCGTCGGAGGCCACCATGGCGCCGAGCGCACGGGCGTCCTCGACGATGCCTCGCAGCGCCTCCACATCGTGCACCGCGCCGGTTGGGTTGGACGGCGAGTTGACCCATACCAGACGCACCCTGGCGCGGGTATCGGCGTCGAGATCGGCAAGTGAATCCGCGGCTACCGGTGTTGCGCCGGCGAAGTGTGCGCCCATGTCATAGGTGGGATAGGCAACCGTAGGGCGCACGACGACGTCGTCCGCTCCCAGCCCCAGCAGGGTGGGCAGCCAGGCGACGAGCTCCTTCGAGCCGACAGTCGGCAGGATGTCAGCCGGATCCAGGCCCTCAACACCACGACGGCGGCGGTACCACTCGCTGATTGCTTCTCTCAGCTCCACGGTGCCGTGAGTAGTGGGATATCCGGGTGCGTTCGATGCATCACAGAGCGCGCGCTGGACGATCTCCGGGGTGGGGTCGACGGGCGTGCCGATCGAGAGGTTGACGGCGCCGTCGGGGTGCTGCTGGGCTTCCTGAACGTAGGGCGCCATGGCGTCCCACGGGTAATCCGGCAGATTGAGCCCGAAGGTCCGGTTCGGGGTCACGCTACTGTCACGCTTCCTGGTTCTGCGGCGGCAGGGCGGCGATCATCGGGTGGTCCTTCCCGGTATTGCCCAGCTTCGCGGCGCCGCCGGGCGAACCGAGGTCATCGAAGAACTCGACGTTCGCCTTGTAGTAGTCGGCCCATTCCTCCGGAGTGTCGTCCTCGTAGTAGATCGCCTCCACCGGGCAGACCGGTTCGCACGCTCCGCAGTCCACGCACTCATCCGGATGGATGTACAAGGAGCGTTCACCTTCATAGATGCAATCGACCGGGCATTCCTCAATACAGGCCTTGTCTTTCACATCCACGCACGGCTGTGCGATTACGTAGGTCACTTCCCACGCCTTCCCTAGGATTCTGGTGCCGATACCGGCTCTTCGTCGCTGTCCCAGCTTAACGCAACCGGAGTTGGGATCGGCATCGGCCGGCACCCGCCGTAATATGACACGCTATGCGCATGACCAACGCGGCTGCAGAACTCCTGACGTCCCTGCCGCTGGGGACCCGCGTCGTCGTCCGGTATCGGATCGAGGGGGGCCTCACCGACGCCCTCGGCGATCTGATCGCCCGCGACCCAGTTTCCTGCACCGTGGCGGCGCGGCGGGGAGACGTCGTCGTTCCCCTTGACGCGGTGACCGCCGCGAAGCCGGTGCCGCCTCCGCCCCCACGGCGGGCTCCGCGCGTCGCGCCGCCCGAATGAGAGCGCCCGCAGATGCGCGATTGACTAGATTCAATCAGTGCACGCCTGCTGACGTATGCTTTTGATTATGGCAACTGATGAGGACGTCCAGGCCCGCGGCAGGGCGTTGAGCTCCCCCGTTCGGCTCAGGATCCTCCGGCTCTGCCTGCACAAGGCGCGCACCAACAAGGAGATAGCCGAGGTCCTGGATCTGAACCCGGCCACGGCGCTGCACCACGTACGGACCCTCCTCGCGACCGGGTTCCTGCGGGCTGAGGAACCCCGCTCGGGCAACCGCGGAGCGAAGGAAATCCCCTACCGCGCTACCGGATTGTCCTGGGGAAGCCGGATGCCCAATGCGGCGCCCGTACTTGTCGAGACGTTCCTGCAGGAGATCGACGGACTAAGTCCCTCGGAGATCGATGTCTGGCGTCTCGGCGTACGCCTCAATGACGCCAACCGCGCCGAAATGATGGAGAAGATCCGCAACGTGTTCGAGGAATATGCACAGCGGGAATCCGATGAAGACGGCACGGCAACGTCCATCATGCTTGCCCACCATCTGGACCGCACAGCCGACTGACCGGCCTGAAGGGCTGGGTCCAGCAAGCGTTAGGGTCGCTGCGAGGGGCGCAGGGCCCACCAGGATACTGCCACGGCGATGATCGTCCCGACGGCCAGCCCCACCACCCACACGTAGCCGGCAACGGCAACCGGCGGCAGTTCGCCCTCTACCTCAACTCCGGCGGCAATGACGTCACCCGCGGAGAACGACGCCGTGAGGCCCACCAGAGCGTACGCTACCATCCCGGTCAGGGCTGCGAAAAACACCCCGCGAGCCGACAATGCGACAAACACGGCAACACTGATAGCCAGCACTACCGCAGCAAGCGCACCCACCGGAAATCCGACGCCGCCCACGTACCAGATCTGGGCGTGAAGGGCCGTTCCCAAACCGGCGGCGAGAACCCCGCCCGCTACTGCAGCCAGCATCGCGCGCCACCGCCGGTGGCGTGAACTTAACGGAACGACGACGGCGGCCGGGTGGCCGCCGTCGTCGTCCTTATGCTTCTCCACGGATTCGCCGGAAACCGGCCGGTCCCTACGCCCGGGCGCGTGAGCGCGCTGCGCGCATACGCTCATTGGCGTCGAGGATGACCTTGCGGATGCGGATGGCCTCGGGAGTCACCTCAACGCACTCGTCCTCGCGGGCGAACTCCAGCGATTCTTCGAGGGTCAGCTTGCGCGGAGGGGTCAGGTTCTCGAAGCTGTCGGAGGAAGCGGCACGCATGTTGGTGAGCTTCTTTTCCTTGGTGATGTTGACGTCCATGTCGTCGGCGCGGGAATTCTCGCCGACGATCATGCCCTCGTACACCTCGGAAGTGGGTTCAACGAAGAACGACCCGCGCTCCTGCAGGTTGATCATCGCGAACGGCGTGACCACGCCGGACCGGTCCGCGATCATCGACCCGTTGGTCCGGTACTCGATGTCGCCGGCCCAGGGCTCATAACCCTCGGAGTAGGAGGACGCAATGCCTGCGCCGCGCGTGTCCGTGAGGAAGCGCGTGCGGAAACCGATGAGGCCGCGTGCAGGAACGATGAACTCCATGCGGACCCAGCCGGTGCCGTGATTGGCCATGTTGGTCATACGGCCCTTGCGTGCAGCCATCAGCTGCGTGACACCGCCAAGGTATTCCTCGGGAACGTCGATGGTCATGTGCTCCATCGGCTCGTGGATCTTGCCGTCGACGGTCCTGGTGACAACCTGCGGCTTGCCCACGGTCAGTTCGAAGCCCTCACGGCGCATCTGCTCCACGAGGATGGCGAGCGCGAGCTCACCACGGCCCTGCACTTCCCAGGCATCCGGGCGCGCCGTGGGGAGGACCCGCAGCGAAACGTTGCCGATGAGTTCCTTGTCCAGGCGGTCCTTCACCTGGCGGGCGGTTACCTTTGCGCCCTTGACCTTCCCGGCAAGCGGAGAGGTGTTGATACCGATGGTGACGGAGATAGCGGGGTCATCCACGGTGATCAGCGGCAGGGGCTGCGGGTTGTCCACGTCCGTCAGGGTTTCACCAATGGTGATGTCCTCGATGCCTGCGACGGCAACGATCTCACCGGGACCGGCTGAGTCAGCCGGCACGCGCTCCAGCGCCTTGGTGGCGAGCAGTTCGGTGATTTTGACCGTCTTGAGCTCACCGTTCTGGCGCGCCCAGGCCACGTGCTGGCCCTTGCGGAGGGTTCCATTGAAGATACGCAGCAGCGCGAGGCGCCCGAGGAAGGGCGAGGCATCCAGGTTGGTCACGTGCGCCTGCAGGACTCCGTTGGGGTCATAGCTCGGCGCCGGGATGTGCTCGATGATGGTCTTGAAGAGGGGCTCAAGGTTGTCATTGGCCGGGGCGCTGCCATCTGCAGGCTGCTCAAGGGAAGCTGCACCGACGCGTGCTGCGGCGTACACAACCGGGACGTTGAGGACGGAATCAAGGTCCAGGTCGGGAACCTCGTCCGACAGGTCCGACGCGAGGCCGAGGAGCAGGTCCATCGATTCGCTGACGACCTCGTCGATTCGGGAGTCGGGGCGGTCGGTTTTGTTGACCAGCAGCACCACGGGCAACTTCGCCGCGAGGGCCTTACGCAGCACAAACCGGGTCTGCGGCAGTGGACCTTCCGAAGCGTCCACCAGCAGGACCACGCCGTCAACCATGGAGAGACCGCGCTCGACCTCGCCGCCGAAGTCGGCGTGACCGGGGGTGTCGATCACGTTGATGGTGATGCGCTCACCGTTGGCGGAAGGCCCTTCGTAGAACACCGTGGTGTTCTTGGCGAGAATGGTGATGCCCTTTTCCCGCTCCAGGTCACCGGAGTCCATGACGCGATCCGCAACTTCGCCGTGGCTGGCGAAGGAGTTGGTCTGCCTCAGCATCGCGTCAACGAGCGTCGTCTTGCCATGGTCTACGTGCGCCACGATGGCAACGTTACGGAGGTCACTGCGGATTGCAGTGTTGCTCGTGGAAACAGACATGCGGAATGACTCGCTTCTTGGGGGTCGGGATCAGCGTCAGGTAAAAAATGAGAGCGGGCGGCACAGCGCGCACTACTACCAGTCTAAGCGTTAGGCAAAAGATGGCCTAACGAGGATACGCGCACCTCTTGAAAGAACCTTCCATAGCCACGATCCAAACGACAAATTAAACGACGACGGCGACGCCCTCCCCCCGCTGGAACGCGGAGGAGGGCATCGCCGTCGTTGGCTGGATTGGGTTACTCCGCCGAGGAAAGCAGCCGCGCGCGAAGCTCCCGCCGCTCGCGCTGCTTTTCCGGATCCGGCAGCGGCACGGCGGCGAGCAGCCGCTGGGTGTACGGGTCCTGCGGGTTACGGAGGATCTGGTCCCGGGTTCCCTGCTCGACGATCTTCCCTCGACGCATCACACAGATGTGGTCGGCGAGAACGTCGACCACCGCAAGGTCATGCGTCACGAACAGGCAGGCGAAGCCCATCTCCCGCTGCAGGTTCTGAAAAAGCTCCAGCACCGTTGCCTGGACGGAGACATCGAGTGCGGACGTGGGCTCGTCTGCCACCATGAGCTTGGGCTTCAGCGACAGAGCACGGGCAATGCCCACGCGCTGCTTCTGTCCGCCCGAGAGTTCATGCGGGTAGCGGTTGCGGTAGGAACGGGGCAGTTCCACCTGGTCCAGCAGTGTCTCGATGCGCTTCTGCAGCTCGGCGCCCTTTGCCTCTCCGGCGAGGAACATCGGTTCGCCGATGCTTTCGCCGATCGGCAGGCGCGGGTTCAGCGATGAGGACGGGTCCTGGAAGACCATGCCGATGTTGCGTCGTACCGCCCCGAATTCGCGGGAGGTAGGCTTGAACCCGGAGATGTCGGTGCCCACAACACGCAGCGACCCTTCCGCCACCGGGAGCAGCCCAACGGCCGCGCGCCCGATCGTGGTCTTGCCGGACCCGGACTCCCCCACCAGGCCCATGACCTCGCCGGGACGGATGCTCAGGGTAGCGTTCTCCACCGCCCGGAATGCCGGAACCCTGCCTTGCTTGGGATACTCGATGGCTACGTTCACCAGTTCCAGAACTGCCTCGCCCCGGCTCTCCCGCTCCGCCTGGACTTCCTCTTCCAGGCCCTGTAGCACAGCACGTTCGCGACGCTCGAGCTCTTCTGCGTCCACACCGGCGAGGTCCGACTTGGTGGCGGCCGCGAGGGCAGCCGTGATGTCGACGTCGTCGCTGCCACCAGCCAGGCCCTGGCCAAGGTGCGGCACGGCAGCCAACAGGTCCCGGGTATAGGGGTGTTCGGGCCGGCTGAAGATCTTTTCTGCCGTTCCGGTTTCAACGATGACGCCCTTGCGCATGACAGCGATGCGGTCGGCAAGGTCAGCGACAACTCCCATGTCGTGGGTAATCAGGACGATGGCGCTGTCGAGCTTGTTGCGCAGGTTGCGCATCAGATCGAGGATTTCCGCCTGGACGGTCACGTCAAGAGCAGTCGTGGGTTCGTCAGCGATGAGGAGCTTTGGATCACAGGAGAGCGACTGCGCGATCATTGCACGCTGTCTCTGCCCGCCGGAAAGCTGGTGCGGGTAGGAACGGAACGCCTTCTCCGGGTCGGGAAGCTCCACCATGTCCAGCAGTTTGATGGCACGCTGCCTTGCTTCATCGGGCGACATGGCATTGTGCAGCCGGAGGGTCTCGACAATCTGGAATCCAACCGTGTACACCGGGTTGAGCGCCGTCATCGGCTCCTGGAAGATCACCGCTACCTCATTGCCCCGGACCTCCCGGAGCTTGCCCGGCGACAGGTTGAGAATCGACCTGTCGTTCAGTATCACCTCTCCGGTGACCCGGCTGTTGCTGGGCAGGAGACCGAGCAGGGCCATCGAACTGGCGCTCTTGCCGGAACCGGATTCACCGACGATGGCAAGCACTTCACCGGCGTTGACGTAGTAATTGAGGTCGATGGCCGCTGGGACCCATTCCTTCTCGACGCCGAAATCGACGCTGAGATTCCGAACTTCGAGCACGGGGCCGCGAACGGATGATCGCGATTCCCTGCTCCCGTCACCGTCAATGATGTCGTGGGTCATAGTGCTGTCCTTCCACTGTGTGACCGTGCGAACGGCGCACTCAAGCGGGCTGTTTGCCCGCAGATTACTGCGCTGATCCTGAATGTTGGAAATATAGGGGTATGAACTCGCCGACCGGCCCTACCCGGACCACCGTTTTCCGCCCACGCAGCAGCCGCTGGATACTCGCGGTTGCCGCCGTCATTGTCGCTGTGGGTCTGGTGGCTTCCATCGTGACGTCCGGACCGCAGGCGCTCGCTACCGCTGCTCCCCTGCTGGCTGTAGCCGCCATTGCCTGGTGGCTGTTCTGGTACCCGGCTGTGGTTGTCGGACCGGTAGGAGTTGAACTGCGAAATCCGGTGCTGACCATCGATGTTCCGTGGGCCGGGCTGATCCACGTCGACACCAAGTACGCGCTGAAGCTGATCACTCCCGCAGGCAGCTACACGGCGTGGGCCGCGCCGGCTCCGGGCGTCCGTGGAACCCATGCCGGCAAGCCGGAGCACATGCAGAACCTTCCGGGAAGCAGCTACGGAGCAGGGGGAAGCGTCCGCCCCGGGGACCTGAGCAACACCGACTCCGGACTGGCCGCCCTGCTGATCCGGACTGAATGGCAGCGACGGATCGACAACGGACTGATCGACGTCGACGCCACAGATTCCGCCCGTGTGGAGCGCCGGATCAACTGGCAACCGCTCGGCGTGGTCGCCGTCCTGCTGCTGCTGAGCGTGTTTACCTTCGCTCTGCAGTGACAGCAGGCCGACGCCGCGCGGGCGGGTGACGCTGATAGGCGCCCGTACCGTAGGACGGCTCATCAGGCGGGCTTCCTCGGCTCTGCAGCCTTCTTGGCGTTGAACTTCTTCTGCCGTGGATCGAAGGCATCCCGCAGACCGTCGCCAATGAAGTTGATGGACAGGCAGATGATCACGATGAAGAGGCCCGGCCACCAGAACAGCCACGGACGGGTGCTGAACGCAGCCTGGTTCGCGCTGATGAGGCTACCCAACGAGATGTCAGGAGCCCGGACTCCGAGGCCAAGGAAGGACAGCGCCGTCTCCAGCAGAATTGCGGAGGCCATGACCAGGGTCGTGTTGACGATGATCACGCCTACCGCGTTCGGCACAATGTGTTTGAAGATGATTCGCGTGTTCGATGCCCCGGCAATGCGCGCTGCGTCGACGAACTCGCGTTCGCGAAGGCTGAGGAATTCGCCGCGGACCAGACGCGCGAGGCCGGTCCAGATGACGAACCCGACAAACACTCCGAGCAGAATGACACCGGCACTGCCGCCGAAGATCGTGCCGAAGAAGGTTCCGGGTCCGGAAATGGAGTTACCGAAGGTGCCCAGGACAGCCGCGATGATCACGAGCGGGATGATGATGATGACGTCTGTGAGACGCATCAGCACAGCTTCAACCCAGCCCCGGAAGTAGCCTGCCACGCCACCGATGACTACGCCGATGATGCCGCCGACGATTCCGATCAGGAACATCACGATCAGGGACAGCTGCGCACCACGCATTGTCATGGCGAACAGATCGCGGCCCACCCTGTCCTGTCCGAAGGGGTGGTCGCCGAAATCGAACGGTAGCGTCCAGGTGGGAGCGCCCGTGGGATTGGAAAGTGGAGGGGTTTGAATATAGTTCCACTTCCACCAGCCCGGGATGCCGGCGTAGCCGACGGACGTGAAGGCAAGGATGACGACACCGATGAAGATAATAAGGCTCGCCACCGCGGCAGTGTGTCCGAAGAACCGCCTGCGAACGATCTGGCCCTGGCTGAGGCCTTTGGCTTCTTCCGGCGTCGCCTGCGTTGTTTCTTGTGCTGTAGTGCTCATGCTTTCACCCTTACGCGCGGGTCAAGAACGGAGTAGACAAGGTCGGCTACCAGGTTGAAGACCAGAGCCACGATGCCGGTGATCAGGAATACGCCCATGACCGGGTTCAGATCCTGTCTTTGAAGTGCCTGTACGAACAGTTGACCCATGCCGCTGAAAGCGAAAACCTGCTCGGTGATGATAGCGCCGCCGATAAGGGCACCGATGTCAAAAGCAACGAGGGTGGCCAGAGGAATCAGCGCGTTCCGGAAGGCGTGACGCATGACGACTGTCCGCTCGCCCAGACCCTTCGCCCGTGCGGTGCGGATGTAGTCCTGGTTCATGATTTCGAGCATTGATGCGCGTGAGTAGCGGCTGTAACCGGCGAGCGAGATAAGCATCAGTGCGATGGTCGGCAGCAATAGGTGAGTGTAGGTGTCCAGCCCGCGAATCCAGAAATCGCCGCTGAGGTTCGGGGTGGCCGAACCGATGGTGGCAATGGGACGACCGTTGATGCGGTTGTGGTCGAAGTAGGCGGGCCATGCCTGCATGAAGCGGTCGAGCAGGATCAGAAAGCCCATGAGGAACGCAGTCAGTCCGGCGGAGGTCATATTCTGGCGCCTGTCGTAGCCGCCCATGAGGTATCCGACGGCGATGCCGATGAGAACAGTTGCGATTCCGAGCAGGACAATCATCAGCAGGGTTGCCCGGCTCAGCAGGGGCTGCACCGCGAAGTAGGCAACGACACCGATTCCGACAACAATCAGAGAGCTATAGAGCGCCTTGCGGTTCTTCAATCCGGCGGCAAGGAGTGTGACGCCGTAGGCGATACCGACCGAGAGTAATGCGATGACAATCGGGCCGAAGCCGGGCGTGAGGAACCAGCCCGTGAAATCAAGGAACCAGGCCAGCGCGGCTGCAAAGCCGAACCCGATGGCGGCCCACGTCAGGCGCCGTTTAAGGGTTCCTGCTGTGCTCAGGTAGAAGAGGAAGGCTACAACGAGACCACAGAGCACTGTGGTGACCGGGCCGATGTCGGGCTCCTTCAGGAAGTTGTTGAAACCGATGGCTCCGAACTCCTTCAGGAGCACCGCCACCCAGAAGACAGGAAGGGAGAAGAAGAGGAACGCCATGAACGTAACGCCGTAATCCAGGCCACTGTATTGGCGAAGTGCTGTCACGATGCCGAGCGTGATCCCGATGATGATCGCGAGGATGGTTGCAGCAGTGACAAGGAGGATGGTCTGTCCCATCGCGCGTCCCAGGAGCTGGGTCACTTCAATACCTGTCACGCTATTGCCGAGATCGCAGGTCATGGCAAACGGGACGACGCAGCGGACGGCACCTGACAACCACGTGAAATACCGCAGGACGGGCGGGACGTCGAGATTCAGCAGATCGGTCCGCTGTTGGATGAGCTGCTCACGGTTGGGGGCGTTGCTTTGGCGCAGATCCGCGAGTGGATCTCCTGAATATGCAGTCAGGATGTACACGAGGAACGAAGCGCCAAAAAGTATGAGTACGGCGGCGATCAGCCGCCTGACAATGTATGTCACCATGGTCTTTTTGGCCTCAAGGGGTTAGGTAACGGGTTGTGCCCGATATGTTGGATTTTTGAGTGTAATCCACGTTACGTTTCGTAAATGTTCGGTATTCGCCAATCGCTGCGACTTTTCCTGAGCGCCCGAAAGCGCTGGGGCCAATGGTGCGACCCCAGCGCTTTCGATCATCCAGCGAAGGCGGGTGGTACGGGAGCGGTTAGGCTACCGCCCAGTCCCAAAAGTTCCACCAGATCCCAACGAGGCCGGGGTTGAAGGTCAAACCCTGGACCTGCTCATCGGCTGCGTTGATGCCGATGGACTGGAAGAAGGGCAAGCCGTAGCCGGTTTCAAAGAGGCGGGTGTCAACGGTGGTCATCAGTTCCTGCTGTTCGGCAGGGTCTGTGGTGACAATCAGCTCGTCCATAGCCGCCTGAGCCTCTTCGTCGCAGAAGCCGTTGAAGTTGGAGGCCGAGTCGCAGCCGTAAAGCTGCGGTACGCCGCTCACACCGACGCCGGGGCTGACCCAGCCGAAGATGGTTGCATCGTAGGTTCCGCCGCCGAGGGCTGCGCCCCACTCGTTGCCGGGGAGGCCGCCGTTTACGACCTTGAAGCCGGCCTGCTCAGCACTTTCCGCGATCAGCGTGTAGGCGTCAACACGGTTCGGGTTATCCGCGTTGTACATGATGCGCACCTCAGGTGTTGCACCGGCGAGCAGTTCCTTTGCCTTTTCGATGTCAGGCTCAGCGAATTCTTCTGATCCGTTCACCTGCACCGCGGCC
Organism: Arthrobacter sp. TJ-270; assembly: GCF_058269075.1. Taxonomy (NCBI): domain Bacteria; kingdom Bacillati; phylum Actinomycetota; class Actinomycetes; order Micrococcales; family Micrococcaceae; genus Arthrobacter; species Arthrobacter sp. TJ-270. The sequence continues at coordinate 416,870 of NZ_JBZCNB010000001.1, forward strand.
TCATAGCCCTCGGTACCGATGTCGAAGATCTGCGAGTTGCGAGGCTCGGCATCAGGATCCAGTGGACCGATCACCGACGAAACGATTGAGTCCCGGGGAATGGTGTGCATGAAGGCACGGCGTACGTTCTCATCCTCGAAGACGCCCGAGTAGTTCAGGTCGATGTGGTCGAAGGAAAGTTCTTCGCCCTCAAGGATCTGTACTCCGTCGATGGCTTCAAGTGAGCTGAGGGTGTCTGCCGATGCCTGAGGCTGAATGATGTCAACCTCACCGTTCTGCAGCGCCTGAACCTGTGCATTGGCGTCCGCGATGTAGCGGATGGTGATCTCGTCCAGCGCAGGCTCGGGGCCCCAGGCGTAGTCCTCGTTGCGGACCAGTGTCATGGACTGGTCAGGAACCATGTCCTGAACGATGTACGGTCCGCTCGACAGGTACAGCGCCGGGTCGGACGGCAGGGTGGTGGTGTCGAATGCTGTGTTCCAGTACTCGGCTACGGCCTGGAGCTCGGGGCGATCCTCCGGGTTCTCGGGATCCCCGGCGGGAGCAGTCTGGAGGAGTTCAACGAGGGCGTCCTCGTCGGCCAGTCCGCCACCGGTAGCAACAACATGCGCCGGAGTGTCGAGGACATCGAAGGCAATTTCGTAGTCAGCGTACGGTTCGGAGTATTCGAGGGTCAGCGTGCGGCCGTCTTCGCTGATCTCGGGCAGCGAAGTCAGTCCGAGACCGCTGGTGTCACCGGCGTATGCAAAGTAGGTGGTGCCCGTCTCAGCCTCGGCGTCTTCGTCATCGAAGTATCCGGACTGGATGGCCCAGGACAGAAGGAGGTCGCCGGCGTCGATGGGCTCGCCATCCGACCAGGCGACGCCCTCGTTCACGGTGTACTCCACCGTGAGCGGATCTTCCGAGGTCACCTCGTACGTGCCGAAATCTTCATTGCGGACGACCTCGAGCGCGTCGTTCACGTAGTAGAAGCTGCCATGGGTCAGGTAACTGACCTTGCCGTTGATATCGACGTTGCCGGTGGCACTGTCAGAGTTGAACGAGGTAAACGGGTTGACCTCGGCAACGGTTACCGCACCGCCAGATGCTTCGCCCCCGCCCCCCGTCCCAGGGTCTTCGCCGCCGCCACTCTCGGCGCAGGCGCTCAATGCAAGCGCAGCGATTGCAGCTACACCTACGGCTTTGGAAGTACGTCCGAAACGCATTCCGCCTCCTTGTTTCATGTTGTGGAAGATGTCCTTCATGGTTTTACAAAGGACTGACACGCACTTCGATGATTGAAAGTGGCGTGCCTCACATGAAAAGAAGCATAGGCCGATTTTGTTACTGTCAGGTATCAAACGCGAATGGCGAATATGGTTGTTACCGAGATGCAACCAAATTTGACCAACGGAGCACCGCGAAGCAACGGGACTGATAACGGCGTTCCACAGGAGCGGGCCGGAGGGTTGGGTTCGGACCTCAACGTTGAAGCGGAACTTCACCACGTCCCGCCACTCAGAAACGCATGGCTCGCCAGAGGTTCTCCAGGTCGAGTCAGTCCACGACTGCGGCCGCGACGCACCCGAAGCCGGTGGTGGTCGCGGTGGTGGCGGCCCAAATCATCCGAACCGGCCAAGCACGGACCGGATCGGCGGACCGTACTGGAGCGGAGGACGGCGGCGGGCGGCTGGAAGCACGGCGCCAGGGCCATTGGCAGCACTACCGCTCCGGTATCAGCACCTTGGAGAAGACCGTGGCGCCGTTGGCGTTCCGCAGGCTTACGGTGAAAGTGTCGTCCTCCAATTGGACATGCCCGAAGAATTGGTTCTCGCCATTGCGCGGTGATTCGCCGGGGAAGCGTCCGGCCTTGGAAAACACCACCTCGGGGCCGAAGGTACCGTCCATTGCACTGGGCCCGAACGAACCTGCGGCGATCGGCCCTGCCACGAATTCCCAGAACGGGTCGAAATCGGTGAACGCGGCTCGTGCGGGCGAGTAATGATGTGCGGCGCAGTAATGCACGTCGGCGGTCAGCCAGATCACGTTCTTCACCCGGTTCCGCTTGAATGCGCTCAGCACCCCCGCGATCTCCAGTTCCTTGCCCAACGGAGCACCGTGATCCCGGTTGGCGAGGCTCTCCTGGTTCACCGGACCGTCGGGCACGATGATGCCCAGCGGCAGGTCCGCGGCGATCACCTTCCAGGTGGCCTTTGACTTCGTCACCTCGCGGATGAGCCAGTCCACCTGCTCCTGCCCCAGGATGTTGGTGGCGTAGGGTTCCTTGCCGTCGGTGTTGGGAGACTTGAAGGTGCGCATGTCCAGGCAGAAAACGTCCAGCTGCGGGCCGCGGTTGATCTTCCGGTAGATGCGGGCGGGCTGGTACTGGCCTGCGTCGTCGAACTTCCCCGGCCTCCACAACGTGGCACTGTCGGTGATGGGCATGTTCTCCTGCCATGCCTGCCGCCCGCGTGCTGCCAGGGTGTTGACGTCCCGGACCGTGTAGCGGGGATCGTCCAGGATTTCGCCGGGGTACCAGTTATTGGTGGTCTCGTGGTCATCCCAGTTGGCGATCACAGGCACGTCGGCAAACATGGCGCGCATGTTGGCGTCCATCGAGTTGTACCGGTGCCGGCCACGGTATTCAGTGAGAGTTTCGGCCACCTTGGACACCTCCTCCGTGACGAGGTTCTTCCATACCTGCCCGTCCTTCTCCACCACGGTCTCGGCCAGAGGCCCGTCCGCGTACACGGTGTCGCCGGAATGGATGAAGAAGTCCGGGCGCGTTTGGTGCATAGCCCGGTAGCCGCGCATCCCGCCGATCTCCTCATTGATGCCCCAGCCCTGGCCGGCCGTGTCACCGGTCCAGACAAAGCTCTGTGCGGACGACGCCGGCACTTCTCCTCCGTTGCTCCCTCCACCGGTGCGGCCCTTGCGGTTGTACGTCCCGGCGTCGGGGGCCGTGCGGAAGGATCCCCGAACCGTCTCGCCGGCAGCGCCGCCGTCGTCCTCAAAGCTGATCTCCAGAGCAAAGCGCGTGTTGGACGGCAGGTTGCCCGCGTGGATCTTGGTTGTGAAGTCGGAGGCCTGGGTGGCGCGGGGCCCCCGCAGGGTGCGCTCAAACGCACCGCGGCCGCGAAGGACCTCGCCGCCGTCGTTCACTGCGCGCAGGACCGCTGTCATCTGGCCGGCACCCGACGAACGCGACCACAACACCGCCGAGGCCGAGGTGACGTCGCCAGTAGCGATGCCACTGGGCAGTGTGAGTCGGTTGCGGACCAGCGCTACGCCGGCGGGGGACCGGGTGGGTGCTGCGGCGTTTGCCGCGGCGGGAACGGAGGCCAGAGCGGCAGCCAGGACTGAGCCCTTGACGAGGGTACGGCGAGAGATGCCAGCACGGGAGTTGGAAGTCATTTCCTCAGGGTTTCGCCCCCCGGAGCATGGACTCTTTCCTGCAGGTGAATGACCGGTAAGCCCGGGTTGAACAGTAGGGCGGACCCCGCTGTGGCCAGCGTCATGGGGCCGATGGTGTTGGGGTCGAGGTTGCTTGCTAGCAGCACGATCCCGGACACTTCGCCTGGGCATTGACCCACAGCTCGTGCCGAGACCTCTGCGGTCTGGTTGACCGGTCGAGCTTAGGGACTTTCCCGCAGCTGAGCAGAGCGACCTGGAACGCCCGATTCGTTCAACCAGACATTGGACTGGAATTTAGCTATACATTGAAGCGGAATTCCACCACATCGCCGTCGGACATGATGTATTCCTTGCCCTCTATCCGGACCTTGCCGCGGGACTTGGCTTCCGCCATGGAGCCTGCCGCCACCAGCGCCTCGAAGGAGACAACTTCGGCCTTAATGAAGCCGCGCTGGAAGTCGGAATGGATGACGCCGGCGGCTTCGGGTGCGGTTGCCCCCTTCCGGATGGTCCAGGCGCGCGCTTCCTTCGGTCCGGCCGTGAGGTACGTCTGCAGTCCGAGCGTGTGGAAACCGACACGGGCGAGCTGATCGAGCCCGGACTCTTCCTGTCCGTTCATCTCGAGCATTTCCCGTGCTTCCTCGGGATCCAGCTCCACCAGGTCGGCTTCGAGCTTGGCGTCGAGGAAGATGCAGTCCGCGGGTGCGACCAGGGCCGCCAACTCGCTCTGACGCTCGGCGTTACCGAGCACCGAGTCATCGGCATTGAAGACATAGATGAAGGGCTTGGCCGTGAGCAGGCTGAGCTCCCTGAGGTGTTCCATCTCCAGCTTGTCGCTGGCGACCGACGAGAAGATGGTGTCGCCTCGTTCAAGAACTGCCTGAGCTGCCAGCATCGCGGAGAGCTGCGCAGCTTCGCGCTTCTTGATCTTCACTTCCTTCTCCACGCGCGGGATGGCCTTCTCCAGCGTCTGCAGGTCGGCGAGGATCAGTTCGGTGTTGATCGTCTCCATATCCGACACAGGATTCACTGCACCGTCGACGTGCACTACGTCGGGGTCATCAAAGACACGCACTACCTGGGCGATCGCCTCTGCTTCACGGATATTGGCGAGGAACTGGTTGCCGAGACCTTCACCTTCCGAAGCTCCCTTGACGATGCCGGCGATATCCACGAAGGACACCGTCGCGGGCAGCACCCGCTGGGAGCTAAACAGCTCAGCAAGCTGCCCAAGCCGCGGGTCCGGCAGGTTCACGACTCCAACGTTGGGCTCGATCGTTGCGAACGGGTAGTTCGCGGCCAGGACAGTGTTCCTGGTGAGCGCGTTGAAGAGAGTTGATTTGCCGACGTTGGGCAGTCCGACGATGCCAATAGTAAGAGCCACGGGAGAACAGTCTACCGTCGCATGGCCTGAGCGCGACGCGGCTCCTGACAACATCGGCGTTAGCCGGAATTGTCAGAGGCACCTGACATGGTGGAGCCATGGACGGAAACACTCTTTTTCCCGTGGTGCTCGCCGCAGTGCTGGGCCTGGTAATCGGTGCGGGCATCGCCGTTGTGCTCCTGCGTCCAGTCCTCTCCGGGCTCCGGAGTGAACTGGACGACGCCGGCTCGCGCCTGGGCAATACGGTCTCTGCCCGCGCGGCCGCGGAGGCAGAGAACCGGCTCCTTCACATACAGAACCGGCAGCTCCTTGAACAGTCAGGCCAGGACCAGTCGGTACTGCGTGCCATCGCACCGCTGGCCGACAAACTCGGGCAGGTCCAAGCGCATGTGGGTCAGCTCGAACGTGAGCGGGCACAGCAGTTCGGGCAGCTCGCCCAGCAGTTGCAGGAGGCTCAGCTTTCCGACTCGAAGCTTTTGTCGACCACCCATTCGCTGGCTTCCGCCCTCCGCAGCACCACAACTCGCGGGCAGTGGGGAGAAGTGCAGTTGAGGCGGATTGTCGAGGCCGCCGGGATGCTCCCCCGTGTGGATTTCTACGAGCAGGCTACCCTCACCATCGCTTCCCGGGACGGCTCTTCGAACAGCGCACGCCCCGACATGATCATCCAACTACCGGGAAACAAGCAGATAGTTGTGGATTCGAAGGTGCCGCTGGACGCCTATCTGCAGGCCCAATCCTGTTCTTCGACGGAAGATCATGAGCGTGCCGGTCTGGAGGAGGCGCGCCGCAGGGAATTCCTGTCCCAGCACGTCAAGGCAGTTCGTGCCCATGTGGATGCCCTTGCGCGGAAGAAATACTGGGAGGGCACGGACAACTCCCCCGATCTGGTGGTGTGCTTCATTCCACTGGAGTCGGTCCTGTCCAGTGCGCTGCAAACGGATCCCGCATTGTTGGACTACGCCTTCGCGCGCAACGTGGTGCTGGCCTCGCCCGTGTCGTTGCTCGCCATCCTGAAAGGCGTCGCCTTCAGCTGGCGCCAGGACGTTCTTACGGAAAACGCGAAGGAACTGTACGACCTCTCGCGGGAGCTGTATGAACGGCTCGGCACCATGGGCTCGCACATCACCCGTCTCGGCAGTTCGCTCAAGAGCTCGGTGGAGAAGTACAACTCCTTCGTGGGCACGCTGGAGTCCCGGGTGCTTCCTACGGCTCGCCGGATCAGTGCGTTCGAGCCTGGTGAGAGTGATGCCGGGCTCACAACCAAGGCCGTCGAGACGACTCCCCGCCTGCTCAGCGCGCCGGAACTTATCGACACCGAATCGGAAAACGAACGCGTGGAAAGGTCCGCGTGAGCAAAGCCCGCGCCGGGGATCAGTTCAGGAGGTCAGGCGCTGCCCGCGTCCACCCAGCCCGCTGGAGGGATCCCCCATGGCTTTGAGCGCCGCACGGATTTCTTTCGGCAGCGAGAAGATGATGTCTTCCTCAGCCGTCACCACTTCTTCGACGTCCGCGTATCCATAGTCGGCGAGCAGTCTCAAAACATCCTGTACCAGGTTCTCCGGAACGGACGCGCCGGATGTAACGCCGACTGTTGAAACTCCTTCGAACCAGGATTCATCCACTTCGTTGGCGAAGTCCACCCGGTGTGAAGCCGATGCGCCGTACTCGAGCGCTACTTCGACCAGCCGCACTGAGTTGGACGAGTTCGCCGACCCCACCACAATGACGAGGTCAGCGTCGGGTGCAATCTTCTTGATCGCCGCCTGACGGTTGGAGGTGGCGTAACAGATGTCGTCGCTGGGAGGATCCTGCAGCGTCGGAAACCGTTCCTTCAACAGCGCCACCGTCTCCATCGTTTCGTCAACGCTGAGTGTGGTCTGCGAGAGCCAAATCACCCTGTCAGGATCACGGACAATGACCTTGTCCACATCTTCGGGCCCATTCACAATCTGGATATGGTCGGGGGCTTCTCCAGCGGTCCCTTCCACTTCCTCGTGACCGTCATGACCGATCAGCAGGATGTCGAAATCGTCCCGTGCGAATCGCACTGCCTCACGGTGGACCTTCGTCACTAGCGGGCACGTCGCGTCGATGGTCCGCAGATTCCGCTCCTCCGCAGAGCGAACCACTGCCGGGGAGACACCGTGCGCCGAGAACACGACAAGTGCTCCTTCGGGAACCTCGTCGTTCTCTTCGACAAAGATCGCACCCTTCCCTTCCAGCGTGGACACCACGTGGAGGTTATGGACAATCTGCTTGCGCACGTATACCGGCGGGCCGTAATGGGCCAGCGCCTTCTCGACGGCGATGACTGCGCGGTCAACTCCCGCACAGTATCCGCGGGGCGCTGCCAGGAGGACCCTGCGCGGTCCGGCAACCGGCGCGGCAGCGTGCACTTCTTCCGGTGAGCGACGCTTGCGGGGCACCGAGGGCATGGGTACCGATACAGCTGTGGTGGACATATCTCCATGCTAACGGCCCAGACACGCCGGTTCGGCGGGGGCGGGCAGCTGTCCGCTGAGAGCCGAGGGGATGCGGCGGGTCAGCGGGGTTGGTGACCTACCTGCGTGAGCCGATCAACAGCCGGCCGACGATGCCTGCAACCATCAGCAGTATCCCGGCAGCTGAGGCGGCAAGGCACCATTCCTGGAAGTCGCTGACTGCGCGCGCAATGAACACGTCCCTGAAAGTATCCGCCACGTCGACTCCCCCAGTGCCCTGGTTCGCCAACTCTGGCCCGAAGCCGGCGGCGAGCCACCACCCGGCTCCGACAAGCAGAACTCCGAGACCGAGGACGGCGAGCGCAGTGCTGCGACGGCGCGCCAGGGCGAGCGCAAGCAGTGCACCCACCAAGGAGGCGATTGCCAGCGCCGGCCACAGCTCTGCGGCCGTTTCGGCCCGATCCACGAGGTCGAACTGGTCCGTGTCGCCGACTTCCAGAAGCGTCTGCTTGGATGCGGGGACGTCGATGCCGAATTGACCACCAATTTCAGCAGTCATCAGCTCTACGAGCGGCGTGACATCAAAAATGAAAAGCGGGGAAGACCCGGGCTCGTTCGTTGTTTGCCCCTCGTCCGTGAAGGTGATGGCATGCGACCGGCGGAGTGTCTCCTGCCACGCCTCATCGAACTCGGGCTGTTGGGTGATGCCTTCCATTACGTCCCTCAGGAGGGGCTGGACCATGTCGGTCATTCCGAAAGGCAGTTCAACCCCGGCAGCTGCCTCTTCGGACATTGTTTCAGCGAGTGCGCCGGTGAATTCCGCGTCATCGGCGAGAGGCGCGGCGAGATCCACAAACCCCTCTTCAGCGACCACGTTGAAAGCGATCCAGGCGCTGGGCAGGGCCACAGCGCCGAGCACCAAGGCAAATAGGACGAAGAAGGCCGAGGCGGCTGTTCTCATCAGCTCCCGCTCCTTTGATCGACGGTCCTACGATTATGCCTGCAGGATTCATGCGTGTGCAGGAACCCCGGCCGCGAACCTTTTCGCGGTGTTCTGCTCCTGCACATCGGCGCATCCGGTACCGCCGATGTCAGGGGCACCTGATAAACATTAACCAGTAGAGCAGGTTGTATCGGGAGGATGCGGTAATTCATGAACCACGACGGCGCGCAACAGGGCACCGTGGTCGCAGCTGACCCGCCCGGCCCTGGCGATCCCTCTACCCTTCCGGAGACGGCGGCTGAAACTTCCGCTGATCATCCCTGGCCGCTTCACGTGCTCTCCGAGAAGCTGAAGGCCCACATCGAGCGGGCCCCTGCCGCCTGGGTCGAAGGACAGGTCATCGAGCTCAATAAGCGGGGGACAATGTGCTTCGTCACCCTGCGCGATGTCGACGCCGAGATTTCCCTGTCGCTGACCGTTTGGGGCAGTGTCATGGATCGTCTTGCTATGCCGCTGGAGCGTGGTTCCCGGGTTGTCGCCCGGCTGAAGGCGGACTTCTGGGTCAAGACCGGACGCCTGTCGATGCAGGCGTGGGACATCCGTCCCGTCGGCCTGGGGGATCTGCTCGCGCGGATCGAACGTCTTCGCCAGGCGCTTGCAGCTGAAGGACTCTTCGCAGCTCACCGCAAACGTCCGCTTCCGGCTCTGCCGCATCGAATCGGGCTCATTACGGGGCGGGATTCGGACGCCGAAAATGACGTTCTCCGGAACGCGCGCCTGCGCTGGCCCGCCGTGGAGTTTGAGATTCGCCAGGTCGCCGTTCAGGGAGTGAACGCTGTCGCGCAGATCCGCTCGGCACTGGCGGAACTTGATCGGATGCCGGAAGTCGATGTCATCATCATCGCCCGCGGCGGCGGGTCCCTGGAGGACCTTCTTGCCTTCAGCAACGAGGACCTCGTGCGGGCTGTATCGGCGGCCACCACGCCCGTAGTCAGCGCGATCGGCCACGAGGCCGATCATCCACTGCTGGACGACGTCGCAGACCTCCGGGCGTCCACCCCCACGGACGCCGCAAAACGGGTTGTGCCCGATGTCACCGAAGAACTGCAGCGTATCCGCCAGGCGCGGGCGCAGCTTTCACGCTGCGTGGACCAGCTCATGGCGCGCGAAACGGAGCGGCTGGCGCATCTGCGGTCGCGTCCCGTCCTTGCCCAACCCGCCGGAATGGTGAGCGTCCGTCATGAGGACCTCGTACGGCTCCGCAACCGCAGCACCATGGCAATAGAGGGCGCAGTCGCCAGGGAAGCTGATCGCGTGTCCCACCTTCGCGCGCACGTGCGGTCGCTCTCACCCCAGAACACCCTCGACCGCGGATATGCGGTGGTACAGAACGAGCACGGCGAAGTGGTGAGGAGCCCTGATCAGGCGCCTCCGGAGTCTCTGTTGGCCATCAGGGTTGCCGGCGGAAGACTTAGCGCCCGATCGGAATCGATCCCGGGATCATCCCAGAGTAAGGACCAGATATGACCGAGAACGCGACGAACGTCACCCCTCCCGCCACAGAAGTGGCAGACCTGAGCTACGAGGAGGCGCGCGAACAGCTGGTCAAAGTAGTGAGCCAGCTGGAGGCGGGCGGAGTCAGCCTTGAGCAGTCACTTGCGCTGTGGGAACGCGGCGAGTCTCTCGCCGACCATTGCGAACAATGGCTCGAGGGAGCCCGAAAGCGCCTCGCCGCAGCGCGGGACCAGACCGAGCCCCAGGGCACGCCGCAGGACTGAATGTCCCTCAGGTAGCCGCTAGCTTGGCTTTCTCAGCGGCCACGTCGAACGTGGCTTTCGGCCAACTGAGCTGCATGTCGGCAAGGGTATCGGTCAGTAACTGCTGGACGGCTATCCGCGCGTACCACTTGTGATCCGCGGGCACCACGAACCACGGCGCGTCCGGGGTGCTCGTCTGTTCGATGGCTATCTGGTAGGCGTGCTGGTATTCATCCCACAGAGCGCGCTCGGCCAGGTCGCCCGGGTTGTACTTCCAGTGCTTGTCCTTGCGTTCCAGCCGCTTGGCCAAACGTTCCTTCTGCTCGTCCTTGCTCAGGTGGAGCATCACCTTGATCACACGGGTTCCGGAATTCTGGAGGCCTGCCTCAAATTCCCGGATTTGCCCATACCGTTCCTCAAGAACCGCCGGCTCGGCGAGCTTGCGCACTCTGTGGATCAGGACGTCTTCATAGTGCGACCGGTCAAAAACACCGATCATTCCGGGGCCGGGTAGCTCCCTCCGCACCCGCCAGAGGAAGTCGTGTCTATTCTCCTCCTCGGTGGGAGCCTTGAAGGCGTGATGCTGAACCCCCTGCGGATCCACGGCCCCCACGACGTGTCGGACAATTCCGCCCTTGCCCGCGGTGTCCATGGCTTGCAGGATCAACAGCACAGAAATCGCACTGCCGAAACGGCTCTCCGCGAAGAGCTTCTCCTGCAATTCGGACAGCTCCTTCGTGCCCGCAGCTAGCCGTGCCTTCCCGTCCTGCTTCCCACCATCGAATCCCGGCGTGGAAGCAGGATCGATGAGCGCAAGGTCGATATCAGGCCCTGCGAGAAGCAACTTGGTGGGAGAAACGCTGAATTCGGGAACAACGTGCATGGGTCCTCCTCGTTGAGATGCGCTTAGGGTGCCGGTCAGGGCTTGTACGTGCTGAGGAACTCCGCGAGGCGACCGATCGCGTCCTCAATGTCCTTGACGCTCGGCAGTGTAACCATGCGGAAGTGATCCGGATTGATCCAGTTGAACGCAGTGCCGTGCGAAATCAGGATTTTCTGCTGCTTAAGCAGGTCCAGCGCGAACTGCTCATCGTTCTTGATCGGGTAGACCTCTGGATCAAGTCGCGGGAAGAGATACAGTGCGCCCTGCGCCAGTTCACAGGAAACTCCCGGGATGGCGTTGAGCAACTCGTAGGCCTTGTCCCGCTGCTCACGGAGCCGTCCTCCCGGCAGGATGAGGTCATTGATGCTCTGGTACCCGCCGAGAGCAGTCTGAATAGCGTGCTGCGCGGGCACATTAGCGCAAAGACGCATGTTCGCCAGCAGGTTGATGCCCTCAATGTAGTCCGCAGCACGATGCTTGGGCCCGGAGATGGCCATCCAGCCGCTACGGAAACCCGCGATGCGATAAGCCTTGGACAATCCACTGAAGGTCAGGCAAAGGACGTCGTCGCCAGTCACCGACGCGGCGTTCACATGGACGGCGTCGTCGTACAGGATCTTCTCGTAGATCTCGTCCGCGAAGATGATGAGGTCGTGGCGGCGGGCAAGGTCCACAATCTGCTCGATCACCGAGCGAGGGTACACGGCACCCGTGGGATTGTTCGGGTTGATCAGTACGATGCCCCGGGTCTGCGGGTTGATCTTCGACTCGATGTCCTCGACGTCCGGCCACCAGGAATTGCTCTCGTCACACAGGTAATGCACTGCGGTTCCGCCGGCCAGGCTGACTGATGCTGTCCAGAGCGGGTAGTCCGGCGTCGGTACCAGGACCTCTTCCCCGTTATTCAGAAGCGCCTGCAGGGACAGCGTGATCAGCTCGCTGACGCCGTTCCCGAGGTAGACGTCGTCAACATCGATGTTCTGGATTGCGCGGCTTTGGTAGTACTGGACCACTGCGGTGCGCGCAGAGAAGATCCCGCGCGAATCGCTGTAGCCCTGCGCCTTCGGGAGGTGGCGGATCATGTCGACGAGGATTGCATCGGGCGCCTCGAAACCGAACGGCGCCGGATTGCCGATATTCAGCTTCAGGATGCGGTGGCCTTCCGCTTCCATGCGCTTGGCATGCTCAAGCAGCGGCCCCCGGATGTCGTAGAGGACGTTATGCAGCTTGTCTGATTGCTTGAAATCGGCCATTAACAAAGAATGCCATAGCCCGGGCCCGCCCCCTCACATTGTGATCAAGGCAACGGGACTGGCCCGGGCTGCAGGATGCTACTCGCCGGCCAAGCCGTTTTCCTCAAGCCAGTCAGCAGCGGCGTCGGCGGGGTTGCGCTTTTCGTCGCCGCTCACTTCGCGGTTGAGGTCAATCAGGTCCTCCGTGGTGAGCATGCTGGAGACCTCATTGAGAACCGCCCGCGCATCTTCACCAACGGTGTCCAGGTTAACGAGAGGAACGACCTGCTGTGCGATGAAGTTGTTCGCGGGGTCTTCCAGCACTACAAGGTCGTTATCAGCAATCGACGGCGTGGTGGTGTAGATGTCGGCGACCTGGATGGTGTCGTTCAGCAGTGCTTCGAGCGTCACTGCGCCACCGCCGTCGTTGATTGCCTCGAAGGACTTCGGAACGCAGTCGTAATTTTCCTGCAGGCCGGGCAGGCCATACGCGCGCTCGGCGAAGGTGCTCGGTGCACCGATGACGAGTTCGTCACAGACGGCAGCCATGTCCTCGATTGAGGCCAGTCCATACTCCTCAGCCGTGGCAGCGGTGACCACCATGGCGTCCTTGTTCTCGGCTGACGAGGCTTCCAGTACGCCCAGGTTCGCGTCCGGCGAGTTGGCAGCCAGCGCGTCAGGCAGCGCCGCCATGATGTCTTCAGCTGATTCAGCGGTCGCTTCCGGATCGGCGAAGAGGAGCAGATTGCCGCTGTAGTCGGGGACAATATCGACTGATCCGTCGACGACGGCGGTGAAGTAGATCTCGCGCGAACCGATGTTGAGCTGGGTGTCAGCTTCGATGCCCGCTCCGTTGAGCGCGCCGGCATAAATCTCGGCGACTATCTGGCTTTCAGGGAAGTCGGCCGAGCCGACAGTCAGTGGTCCACTGCTGCTGCCCCCGGTTGCTTCAGTCTCGGTTCCCCCCTGTGGGTCTGAATTCGCACCGCAGCCTGTCATGGCAAGCGCCACGGACAACCCGGCGGTCATCCCGAGTAGGCCGCGCCGGAAGCTGCGCATAGATGTTGTGATCATGGTGTTCCTCCTTGTGAACTGACGTGGGCTTCCTGCCCACCGGTCTTTGTCGGTTCCGCCGGTACTCGGGATGTCCGCAGGCCCGGCGATACAGCAAATCGTTGAAGCAGCGCCATAACGCCGTCGACGGCGATGGCGACGACGGCGATCACCACGGCGCCCCCGAAAAGGCGTCCGTTGTCACGCAGCTGGGTGCCCTCGATGAGGAAGACCCCCAACCCTCCGAGGTTGATGAAGGCGACGACGGCGGCGGTTGCCACGACCTGCAGCACAGCTGCGCGAAAACCGCCGAGAATCACCTGTAGTCCATTCGGCAATTCAACCCGGAACAGCACTTGCAGTTCAGTCATACCCATGCTGCGGGCTGCGTCCACTACCGCCGGGTTCACCGAGGAAATTCCGGCGTACACCCCCGCGAGGATGGGGGGAATCGCGAGCAGCACGAGCGCCCAAATGGGCGGCATCAGTCCGAGGCCCGCAAGTAGTACGAAGAGAATCAGCATGCCGAGTGTAGGGAGCGCGCGCAGGATTCCGACGCCCGAGACTATGACGATCCGGCCCCTGCCGGTGTGCCCTACCAACATGCCGATCGGCACTGCGATGGCGGCGGCGATCAGAATAGTGAGTCCGGTATAGCCCAGGTGTTCGACGATCCGGACCGGGATTCCCCTCGCTCCGCTCCAGTTCGGTGGGAAGGTGAGCCACTCGTACATCTGGATAAGGAGATTGCTGCTCGAGTAATCCATCAGGTGACTTTTCCTGCCCGTGAGGCGTCAGCCGCGAGGTTCGCGTCATTCGTCAGGGCCATTGGACCGGGCGTCTTCACCGTGCGCGTCCAGGGTGTAAGCATCCGTTCGAGCAGCACCAGCAGCAGGTCCATGATCAGGGCCAGCACCAGCGTCACCACGATCCCGATCACGATCGGCGTCGGGAAGGATCGGAACAGACCGTCAGTGAACAGTGTTCCGAGACTCGGAATGCCGATCAGGGCTCCCACACTGACCAGCGATATGTTGGTCACCGAAATGACCCGCAGACCTGCAAACAGGACGGGCACGGATAGCGGGAGATCCACGGTGAGGAAACGGCGCAGCGGCGTGAACCCCATCGCTACCGCGGCCTGACGGACGCCGTCGTCAATTGAGTTGAGCGCATCCAGGGTTGAGCGAACCAGCAGCGCCACTGCGTAGATGGTCAGCGCGACGATGACGTTCACCATGTCGAGGACCCGCGTGCCGAGAATCAGCGGCAGCAGGACGAACATCGCCAGCGAAGGCACGGTATACAGCAGGGCGGAAGTTGTGAGTATCACTCCCCCAAGCGGTTTGTTGAGCCTTGCTGCCTGCGCCACGGGAACGGCGATGGCAACACCGAACACCAAGGGAAGGATCGCCTGGATCAGGTGGTATCCCGTCAGCTCCGCGATGTAGGAGAAGTTGTCGATGAACCACTCCACGTCAGACCGCCGTGTTGTGGTCGGCGCGACCGCGGTTCAGGCGTGCTTCCTCAATGAGCTCAAGCACCTCGGCCGCCTGGACCGCCCCGAGCACCCGGCCGTCGTCATCGACGGTCACGCCGAGCCCGGATGGCGCTGACAACGCGGCATCGAGGGCCCTGCGCAGCGAGTCGCCGCGCCGGTAGAGGGACCCGCCGGGCACGAGGTCGCCGGCCGAGCGAATGCTGTGGCGCATGGCCTGCGGCACCCACCCCTGTGGACGTCCGTCGTCGTCTACAGCCAGCGTCCATGAGGAATCAACTGTGACGCTCGAATCCCCGAGCCTGCTCACCCTCACGGTTTCGACCGGGTGGACGGGCACGCTGTCGCCGGGCTGGAAAGACAGGCGGCGGAAACCGCGGTCCCTGCCGACGAAGCCGGCCACGAAATCATCCACCGGCGCGCGCAGGATTTCTTCGGGCGCCGCGTACTGGGCCAGCCGCCCGCCCGTGGCGAAGACTGCAACCTTGTCACCGAGCACGGTCGCTTCGTCGATGTCATGGGTGACGAAGACGATAGTTTTGGCTAGATCGCGCTGGAGCCGCAGCAGTTCCTCCTGCAGTTCGTGACGCACCACCGGGTCGACGGCGCTGAAGGGCTCGTCCATCAGCAGGATCGGCGGGTCTGCCGCGAGCGCGCGTGCCACCCCTACACGCTGCTGCTGACCGCCTGACAACTGTCCCGGGTACCGCTTCCCCAACGCCGGAGCCAGCCCGACGACATCCAGGAGTTCAGCCGCGCGCTTCCCCGCGGTCGACTTCGGCACGCCATTCAGCCGGGGCACGGTCATGATGTTGTCCAGCACGGTGCGGTGCGGCAGCAGGCCGGAAGACTGCATGACGTATCCCATGGAACGCCGCAGCTCCGAAGCGCGCTGCCGCCCGATGTCCTGACCGTCGACGATGATCGAGCCGGAGGTAGGCTCCACCATGCGGTTGATCATCCGCAGGGACGTGGTCTTGCCGCAGCCTGAGGGGCCCACGAGGACCGTGATCGCTCCGCGATCGATGTCCATGCTGAGATCCTCGACGGCAGCGGCCCCACTGCCATAGTGCTTTGAGACGTTGCGGAACTGAATCATCGCCTTGGAGTTCGGGCTGCCCTCGACAGGGACCGAAGTTTCGCCAGTCATGGAAGTTATACCTTTCATCGACGTCAGGTTCGGCCGCGTGGCCGCTCCGTAGCGATCCTGTGCGCCCGGCAGGTTCGAAACGCTCAGCGGGGCCATCGTCCTGTCGAGTCTAGCTAGGCGTTCGTTCCGCACAAGCGCATGTATGGCCCGGATCTGAACTTTGTCTCGAATCGTTAGCACGGAACCGGTTCACGCCTTTCCCAGGCCGTTGGTGGAGGCAGCGCGGGCGATCCTCATCCCTCCAAAAATCGGTTGCGGTAGTCCTTGGCCATGACAGCCTCCTTCGCCATGCGGTGGAAGGACCGTCCGTACCGGCGCTGCTCCGCGACGCTTTGCCGCCGGTGAAGACTGGCCAGTTCGCGCTGCATCTTGCGATAGCTGAGCCAGCGGCGCTCCTCGAGTTCGCCGGCGTCGAGCGCGGCCCGGACAGCACACCCCGGCTCAGCATCGTGGGCACAATCGTTGAATCGGCAGCCCGCGAACAGTGCCTCTATATCGCCGAAGACCACCTCCAGCCCTTCCTCGGCGTCCCACAGGGCGAACCCTCGGACGCCCGGCGTGTCCAACAGGACAGAGCCCGCGCCGAGCGGAATGAGTTCCCGCGCCGTCGTTGTATGCCGCCCCTTTCCATCACCCGCTCGCACCTCTCCGGTGCTCTGGGCATGGAACCCGACGAGCGCGTTGATCAGCGTCGACTTACCCGCCCCGGATGGACCGATCAGCGCCAGCGTGGTCCCGATGCCAATCCGCGCCCGCAGTGCGTCCAGGCCGTCACCTGCCTCGGCGGACGTAGTGAAGACTCCCACCCCGCGGGCACGCTCGACGGTCTGGGCCACGACTTCATCGAACCGGGTGCTCAGATCGGCTTTCGTCAGGATGACAATCGGCACCGCGCCGGAGTCCCAGGCGGCAACCAGGGTTCGCTCCAGCCGGTTGGCCGAGAGTGGACGGTCGATCGGGACCGCCACCCCGACAAGGTCGATGTTGACGCCGAGAATCTGAGGTTCGGACAGCGGATCGTGCGCTTTCTTGCGCTGCAGAGTCGAGTAGCGCGGCAGGATTCCGACGACGGAGGGCGGCGACGCGCCGTCGTCGTTGTTGCGTGCGAGCGCCACCCAGTCGCCGGTCACAACTGTGCCGTCGGTCTCCACGTGCAGCGGACCGCTGCCCGTGGTGAGCAGTACCCGTCCGCGGTCGGCTCGGACTACGCGGGCGGGTTCCAGGTGCTTGTTTTCGGATGGTGGGTTTTCAGATGTTGGGACGGTCGGTGGAAAAGAAAGGGAGAAGAGACCGCGGATGCGGTCGGTGAATCCGTACTCGGCAAGAGTGTTCAAGGGGAAGTCCTCAGGCAAGGCCTCCGCCCGTCTTGAAGAACCGCAGGAAACGGGGTCAGTGTGATCGCAGGCGGGAGGCGGGGGTTACGAAGAAAGTTGTCGTGCATGCAGTTGTCGTGCATGCAGTTGTTGGGCAAAGCGCAGCAACAAGAACCGTGTTCATAACGTCACCCCCTCCGGCGCCAAAGGCGATCAGATCGAGTGCCCGGCTGGTCTGGGCCTCGAACGGAAGAGTTTTATAGTAGCGCCCGGCTGGGACTTTGATAAGAGAGGCGGATCGCTTTATCCACGAGGTCCACGCGGCTCAGCGAGGGCACGTCGGCCAGCGGAATCCACGCCGCTTCATCGGTGGACCCGTCAAGTTCATGGACGAGCCGGCCTGAGACGGCATGCGCACGGTAGACGATCCGCAGCGCATGCAGGGGCCGGCCCGATTGGTTCAGGCGGTCCTCCGGACGGATGTGCAGGCTGTCCACCCCCAGGAGCTCATCGAGTTGGACGACGTAGCCGGTCTCCTCGAGTACCTCACGGACTGCGGCGGTCGGGGCGTCCTCGCCCAGCTCGAGCCCGCCACCGGGCAGCGTCCAGCCCTTCCGTCCGTGCTCATTCCAGTGCGCCAGCAGGATCATTCCATCCCTTACGACGACGGCGTACGCACCTACCCGGGTATCCCACTCCTGCGCCATGAAAGCCAGTCTAGACGCGGGTTACAGGCCGCCGGTTCGCAGCAGGTAGTCCACGCCGTAGACAGGATCCGCGGTGAGGAACCGCACCTCACCGAATCCGTCCTGCGCCAGCCCCTCAATCAGAAGTTCCTGCAGTTTCGACTGATGAACAGCAAGACCGCCGCCGATGATGACGGGTCCATGGATGCCGAGAACAGAGGCGACGTCGTTCACCAGCCCGCACAGATGGCGTGCGCCGTTCTCGATGATCCGTTGCGCGACATCATCTCCCGCCTCGGCCGCCTTGAAGACCAGATGCGCCTGCCCGGCCCAGTAGCGTCTGCCCGATGCTCCGTGGAACTGGGCAATGAGCTCTTCAGGGCGCTGCACCCCGTTTGACTGCAGGACAGACTCACCCAGAATGCCGAGCGGCTCTGCGCGGTTGAATCGATGGAGCGTGGCCCGCACCGCTTCCCTTCCCACCCAGTAGCCGCTGCCCTCGTCGCCGAGCAGGTATCCCCAGCCTCCGGAACGTGCCTGGCGACCTTCGCTGTCCACCCCCCAGGCCACGGATCCGGTGCCTGCGATCACCGCAATGCCGGTTGAGGCAGCGCCCGCAGCGAGAATCAGACGCGTGTCATGGACTACGTCGATCCGGGCGTTCGGCGTCTGCCGTCCGATCAACCGGCGCAGGGCGTCGGCGTCGTCGTCGGTGTCCACGCCGCCGGACCCAGCCACCACGCGGTCTATCTCACCGCCCAGCGCGGTGAAGAGTTCAGCTAGGTTCCGGGCAGCTTCCTCCGGCGTGACGTTCTGGACATTGGCGCTTCCGCTCTTCGCTTCGGCAACCACTTCCCCCGCACTCCACCGCACCCCATGGGTCTTGGTGCCGCCGATATCAAGACCGACGACGTCGGCGGCACCTTCCGACGCTGCAGCGCCCTGTGCACTGTCCGGATTCCCAGGATCGCGATTCGAGGTATTCCCGTGCGGAATGTTTGCCATGAGCACAAGGTTACGCACCCGCCGGTAGGCTGGAGGAATCCCGCAGGACACCAGCGAAGCAGGAGCACCCGCATGGCGAACAGTGGCAAACCGGACGGACTTGATCCGGTAGACCGTCGAATCGTCCAGGAACTGCTGGCAGACGCGCGGATCACCAATGCGCAGCTTGCCGAGAAGGTCGGCGTTGCGCCCTCCACGGCGTTACTGCGGACACGCCAGCTCACCGAGCGCGGAGTCATCACCGGCTATCACGCCGAACTGAACCTTGCTTCGATCGGGCGTGCAGTGCAGGCGCTGATCTCCGTACAGCTGAAAGGCCACAACCGCGAGGAGATTGACAGGTTCACCTCACGGGTGCCCGCCCTGCCCGAAGTGGTGGCTACGTTCCATGTCTCCGGCGCGGTGGACTATCTCATCCACCTCGCGGTTGCGGACACCGAAGCGTTGAGGGACTGGGTCCTGGACTACCTCACCACGGACCCGGTTGTGGGGCATACGGAAACAACACTGGTCTTCAATCGTATGGAAGGCAATGCGGGACTGCTTCCCGGCTCCGACTAGGGCCAGAGTCCCGAATGGCGCAGGGCCGCTCCGTCGCGGAGCCGGTCCTCGTGGGCACTGTGGTTGATGATGGCGTGTTCCTGTGCGGCGAGCCGCTCGCCCGTGGTGACAAGCCAGCGGCCGACGACGATGAGCAGGGCGTCGAACCCGGAGGGTCGAACCGGTGGGCACAGGCTGGTGAGCGTGGTCATGGTGTGGGTTCTTATCGGGAAGCGGGCTCGGCGAACTGGCCCTGGATAATCGGGAAAGTATTCAAATGGATCTGCACCGCCTTGGCGTCCGGCGAATCGGCTCCGTCCGGACGGTACTTTTCGAAGAGGTCGCGTGCAAGGCGCATCAGCTCAGTGGACAGTTCAGCCAACTGATCTGCTGTGAGCCGCGCGTTGATGGTTGAAATGACTGAGGCATCGAGCCACTCCTCCGGCAGCACGAGCGCGCCGCGCTCCATGTAGTCCTCAAGGAGCGCCGCTCGGTTGTGGCTGAATTCCCGATTGACTATGGCGGCGACATCCCGTGTCCCGGGATCCTTTGCCATCTCACTGGAGTAGAGGTTGAGGGCGCCCGGCGGGCGCTCCCACCAGCGCTCGCGCGCTGATCCTCGGCCTTCTACTTCGCGAACCAGCTCGTGCCTGGCCAGCTGTCGCAGGTGGTAGCTGGTGGAACCGCTCGATTCCCCGAGCCGGGCGGCGAGCGCACTGGCAGTCTGCGGCCCGAACTGTGACAGCGCGTTGAGGAGCTGGATCCTGAGCGGATGCGTTAGCGCCTTCAGCGCGTTGAGATCGACGGTGCGATCGTTCGGCTTTGCTGACTCCATGCAGAAAGAATAGTCCTGCAAAGCTATCTTTGCAACGCTTTGTTTGCAAACTATTCTTTGCTATTTCTCAACGGCTCACTCGGACACTTCGCCAGAGGAAAAGGGCCATAACCACGCACGCCGTCGCAACCATCACGGCGAAGACCGTGACCGCTGCTGTGAGGCCGAGCGCATCTGCCGTCAGGCCCAAGCCGAGCACAGGAACAGCACTTCCCAGATAGGTGATCACATAGACGGTGCTGATGATCTGTGCATGCTGGGATCCTTCAACCTGCTGCGCCACCGCGCTGAAGACGGTGCGGAAGGCGACCCCCTGGCCTACCCCTGCGATGACCAGGGCCGCAATGAGGAGCGGGACACTGCCGACACTGCCCGCGGCCGGAATCAGCGCTACACCGCCTGCCATAACGAGCAGACCGGACACACCGGATACCGTTGGGCGTGCACTGTTCTGCGGGAACAGCTGGCTTGCCGCCGAAGCCGCCAGCACCAGTCCGGAAAACAGGCCCACGAGTGGTCGACTCAACTCGCCTGCCATACCTGTGAGGTACGTCGGCGCGAGGCTGAGCGAGAAACCGAATACGGCGAAACTGAGGAAGCCAACGATCGCCGCAGACCAGAACGCCCTGCGCGCAGTTCGGGACACCGCGGGACGGCGCGGCTTCAACGCGGACAGCGGCCGGACCGGTGGCGCCGGCTTGCTCGCCGGTCGGGCATCGAGCAGTACCAGCGGAATCAGGAGCAGCCCCAGGAACACGGCATAAAGGGCGAACGGGAGCCGGGTCGGTTCGGGCAGCAGTGACAGCAGCCCACCCACGATCGGTCCCGCCGCAACTCCCCCGGCCGAGGCCACAAGCGTGAAGCGTGATGCCCACTCCGGACGGAGAGGCAATAGGTCGCGCAACGCAGCAGAACTGGCTCCCGTAGCGCATGCTACTGCCGCACCCTGGAGGCAGCGGCCGAGCACCAACATCGGAAGCGATGTTGCACTGCCGAATACCAGAGCTCCGAGCACACCGGTCAGAACCGCGAGAACGAGCGCCGCGCGCCGCCCGATATGGTCCGACCAGTGGCCAACCAGGAGCAGCCCGGCAACGAGAGTGAAGACGTACGCAGCGAAGGCTGCCGTCGTATCGAAAGCACTCAGGCCAAGATCGGCGCGAATGAGCGGGTAGAGCGGAGTCGCAAGATTCGCCCCAACGAGCAGGGTGGCCATCACGACGACGGCGAGGCCCAGCCGGGTGCGGACGGAGGCATCCCAGCGGGGAGACTGCACGGGAGCAGGCCGCATACGCAATTCGCTGATGACGCTCATGCTCACCTTCCGGAGATACTTACCATTCTTACTATTCATAGTGAGGTCTGCGGGTTACTGTGGAAGTCCTATCGGGCCTGGCCTGATCATCGTGCTCAATATTCGAGGGACATCCCACTCCCCGATGGGCTGAACGAGGAGTTGTGCATGTTGGACCGAACAGACATTCGTCTCCTGCGCGAGCTTGTCCGCGACCCGCGCTCGCAGGTCAGGCAGCTCAGCGAGACGCTCGGCATGGCACGCAACACCGCCCAGGCGAGAATGCAGAGGCTGTTTCGGTCGGGTCTTCTCCGCCCGAGCGGACGGGAACTGGACCTCGCGCGCCTGGATTACGACGTCGTCGCGTTCGTCACGATCGAGGTCACGCACCGGGAACTGGACGGTGTCATCTCAGCGCTGCGCACGCTGGAGCAGGTACTCGAAGTCCATGAGATCTCGGGCAGGGGCGACGTCTGGTGCCGGGTAGCGGCGAAGGATACGCATCACCTGCAGTCGGCCCTCCGGTCGATCCTGCGCATCAAGGGCGTGATCCGGACGGAAACCGTGCTGGCACTGCACGAGCACATTCCCTACCGCGTTGAGCCCCTGCTTGACCGGTTGCTGGCGGAGAAGTCACAGGGCAAGCAGCAGTCCGAAGGATGACCTGGGAGGAAGGTCTCGAAACTCAGCCGTCCTGGCCAGCTCCCGGCGTCAGGAAGCTTTCGGCCACCAGCAGCCTGCTGCGTGCACCAGCCCGCCAGCCGTCGTCGGACTGGTTCTGTCCCGGGTTTCTCGCTCCCGCGATGAGCGTCAGCGCCACGCCTGCAGCCCGGGCGCGCAGCGCCGTCGGATCCACCCGTCCTGCGAATGCCTCTTGGTACCGCGCCACGGCCGCCGGAGTGTGGTGATAGCGGTCGTCCACCTCCGGCAGGACAGCAAGGTGGGCAAGAAAGCAGCCCAAATCGTCCACCATATGCCCCGGACCGACGCCGTCGAGATCGAGCACCCCAGTGACCTGGCCACCGGAAACCAGGAGGTTCCCCTCATAGAAGTCGCCGTGCGTCGCGACCACCGGTCCGGCAGGCGCCGTCCGGCTAAGTTCCTCAACCCGCGACGCGAGCGCTGCAATCCGCACCGATTCCGAGGGAAGCGCAGCGATGGCAGCCCTCGCGTAGTCGCGGACCCGTGCAGACCAGGGCAGTCTTGCCGGCAGCTCGCACGCCGCCTTCGGGAAACGGTCGAGCAGATCAATCAGAACCTGCGGTTCGAGCTCCCTTGCGCCATTCAGCATCAACCGCTGGGCAAGCGGTGTTCCCGACGCCGGCAGGGTTACGACGACGTCCCGATCCCGCGGCCCGGCCGGCCGCGGAACCGGGATCCCCGCTTCATGCAACAGCTCGTGCCGGCGGCGCAGGGGCCAGGCACGGCCGCGCGGCAATACCTTCACATAGCGGGTCTCCCCTGCCCCCTCCTTCCGCAGTACAGCCCGCCTCATCGGCCGATAACCGAGGGTTGTGAGCGTGGCGGTGCGAACTCCGAAGAGCTTCGGACCAACGGACCGGGCATCGCACGCCCATTCCAGCGCAGGCAGCAGTGGATCATGGGGATGGCTCCAGGCCAGAAAGGCTATCCCTCCCGGACCGCGCAATCGCATGGAGCGGGGAAATTCACCCTCCACGGTCCTCGTGCTGACACACAGGAACCCGGTTACTGGGCCGTTCGGCGCAAGGCACTGCACCTCGTAGATTCCCGTGACCCCTGCACCGGGGCGATGATGAAGGCTCCGCAGTGACCACTGACCCAGCCGACCGATGAGTTGATCCGCTGCCGCGGCGAGTGCCGGACCGATGGCGGGCCCTTCGAGCAGTGCGAGTTGGTCCGCCTCGGGCACTGCGTGCGTATAACTAGGCGCGGCGGCGCTGCAGGATGTCGTCCAGGTTCATCCGGGGCGCAGAAGCCGTCTCGACCGTCGGCGCGACGGCACTGTTCTTGATCGGCGTCTTCGTCTGGGGCTTGGGTGCCTCCGGCAGATCCAGAGGGGCCGGGTCTTCCCGCTCAGCTTTCGGAGCCTCAACATACGTAGGCTTGGGCACCTCCACAGGCTGCCAGGGCGTGCCGGTGACCGGCTTTTCCCCTGCTTCGGCAGCAACGGCAAGTGCCGCAGCCCGCAACTCAGCCGCGGTGAACTGGGGGGTGGCAACCGCGGCGTCCGCGTCGCGGTCCCTGTTATCTTC
The DNA here is from genome assembly GCF_058269075.1 of Arthrobacter sp. TJ-270. Classification (NCBI taxonomy): domain Bacteria; kingdom Bacillati; phylum Actinomycetota; class Actinomycetes; order Micrococcales; family Micrococcaceae; genus Arthrobacter; species Arthrobacter sp. TJ-270. The sequence continues at coordinate 440,514 of NZ_JBZCNB010000001.1, forward strand.
ATCCGAGCTGCTGTCCTCGGCTTCCTCGGCGTTGAAGAGGGTGGTGGGACGGCGTACCACCGGAGCCTCCTGGGCCGACGGTGAGACGGTCTCCTCCGTTGAGGCAGGGACCCGCTGCGGCGTACCTGACCGGTCGCGCAGTGCGAGCGTGCTCAACACTGCGACGCTTGCAATGGCAAGCACAAGCGCGATCACCGGAACGATTGAAGAGACCAGCCCGACGACGGCAAGTACCGACGTAACCAGCGCCGTTGCCAGTGCAACTGCACCGACCAGCGCTATGGAGAGTCGGTCCCACCGGATCCTCAGTCCCTGCGCGGAGCCCAACACCCTCGTCGAGCCTCCACCTGCCTGCCCGGTGGTTGCTGGTCCGGAGGCGGACCGGGAATCGTCGGCGGCGGACATGGTCATGACGCTCCTTTGGAACACGGCGTCCCCGGATGAGATGGCTGGAAAGGCGATGTGCGCGGTGCCAGCGACGGGGAAAGGCTGTCGGCTCCGCAGCAGATACGGAGCAACCCAAATGAGCCACAGCCCGACGATAGCCGCCAGTACAACTGAGCTGTTCAGAGAGAAGTCCACTTACAAAACGTTAGAGCAGATGCGTCTTTGCTCCTTCATTCACTACGGTGTGTCCGACGCGAAATCGAGAAGTTTGACTAGAGCCGCGGCGCAGTCTCCTGCCACCGTCGAAGGAGGCCGCCGGGAACCTCGTCGATTGTAAGGGCAAAGGATCTATGGTCCGCCCACGAGCCCGCGATATGCAGGTAGTCCTTGCGGGTTCCCTCGTCCCGGAATCCCAACTTCCGGACGACCCGAAGGCTTGCCGCATTCTCCGGCCGGATGTTGATCTCCATGCGGTGCAGGCCGAGTTCCCAGAAGCAATAGTCCGTTGCGAGGGCGACCGCTGTGGGTGCGATCCCCCTGCCCGCACGCTCCTTGTCCACCCAATACCCAAGCGTCGCCGTCAGGGCGGAACCCCAGACAATCCCGGATACAGTGAGTTGGCCGACCATGGCCGGCCGGCCGCCGCCCTCGGGTCGCTCGGCGATCACGAACGGTAATGCGCTGGCGGAACGCACCTGGGCGTTCAGCGCACGCACCATCTCGTGGTACGTGGGCAGGTAACCGCCCGGGGCCGGGTTGGACGCCTCCCAGGGCGAGAGCCAGTCGAGGTTGCGGTGACGCAGTTCCATCCATTCGCGCTTGTCGCGATGTCGAAGCGGACGAAGGATGAGATTGCCGGTCTCGAGGGTGACCGGCCAGGCGAACCTACCCCACATGTCAGTAGTTAGCCGTCGAAGGAGCCGGTAAACTCCTGCAGCCACTTCCTGAGGTCAGGACCAAGGTCCTCGCGTTCGGAGGAGAGGGTGACCACGGCCTTCAGGTAGCTCAGCTTGTCCCCGGTGTCATAGCGCCGGCCGCGGAAAACGACACCGTACACGCCGGAACCCTCACCATCGGCTGCTGCCAGCGTCTGCAGGGCGTCCGTCAGCTGGATCTCGCCGCCGCGTCCTGGACCTGTCTCTTCCAGCACGTCGAAGACCCGGGGGTGCAGGACGTAACGCCCGATGACCGCCAGGTTCGACGGGGCTTCCTCAGCGGAGGGCTTTTCGACGAGCTTGTTGACGCGGACGTATTCCTCATCGTCGAGCGCGGAGATGTCAGCGCAGCCGTAGGCACTGATCTGATCCGGATCAACCTCGATCAGGGCGATCACTGACCCGCCGGTCTTCGCCTGGACATCGATCATGGTCTCAAGCAGAACGTCGCGCTCGTCGATCAGGTCATCGCCGAGCAGGACAGCGAACGGCTCAGAGCCGACGTGGAGCTTAGCGCGCAGCACTGCGTGCCCGAGCCCCTTGGGGTCCCCCTGGCGGAGGTAGTGGATGTCACCGAGCTCGGAGGCGCGGCGCACAGACTCCAGCTTCTCGAAATCACCCTTCGCTTCGAGCGTTTGCTCGATGAACGGCACCCGGTCGAAGTGGTCCTCGAGGGACCTCTTGTTGCGTCCGGTGATCATCAGAATGTCATTTATGCCGGCGCCGACGGCCTCTTCGACCACATACTGAATCGCCGGCCGGTCCACAACCGGAAGCATTTCCTTGGGCATCGCCTTGGTGGCCGGCAGGAACCTCGTCCCCAGGCCAGCTGCGGGAATGACGGCCTTGTTAACTCTTGGTCGCTCAGTCATGCCACAACACTACAGAATCGGCTGCTGTTCGATGAAAGTGCTACGCTCTCACGCCCTCACGCCCTGTACAGTGCCACCATGGATTCCCGCGTGCAATCGTCGATGCCCTCACCGAGCCCTTCGTCGGTCAAGGAAGACTTGCGCCGCACATTGCGGAACCGGCGTCGCGCCCTTTCGGAGCGTGACCGCAGGTCAGCCGCCGCTGCGCTGAGCGACCAGGTGCTCGCGTGGTTGCGGAGCGCCCCCGGGAGGAGGTCCGGGCCCATTGCGGCGTACCTCTCGGATCCGCCGGAGCCCGGCACCGAGGAATTGCTGCCGGCCCTGATCAGTGCGGGGTACGACGTCGTCGTACCGGTGTGTGAACCGCTGTACCAGCTGAGCTGGGTGCGCTGGGAGCCGGGCGTCGAGCTGGCGAAAAGCCCTCGTGCTCCCCTCTGGGAGCCGGTTGGCGAACGAAAGCAATTCACGGCACTGGTGCCGTTCCGCCTGGTGCTGGTGCCCGGGTTGGCCATGGATGCGCTGGGAAACAGGATAGGCCAGGGTGGCGGGTACTACGACCGGTTCCTCGCGCAGCTGGTTCTCGAACAGCCCGACGTGGACAGGCTCGGCTATCTGTATGACGAGGAGATCCTCCCCGCTGGGGATGTCGAAACCACGCCCCTCGACATGCCGCTGCACGGCGCCTTCACGCCGTCCCGCCTGCACCGTGCGCCCGGCGAACATTCCTCATAAGCGGCAGAAGCAGTGTAGAATTGGCACTCGGACTGGTCGAGTGCCAAAATCCGGGGAAACCCAGACAACGAGACCGCCCACGAACAGCGTTCCCACAGGAGGATTGTCCATGCCTACATATGCTTACGCTTGCAGGGACTGCGGCCACGCCTTCGATGTCCAGCAGTCATTCTCTGATGACTCGCTGACGGTCTGCCCCGAATGCGAGGGCCTACTGCGCAAGAAGTTCAACAGCGTGGGTGTCGTCTTCAAGGGATCCGGCTTCTACCGCACAGACTCCCGCTCTGCGTCGTCGTCCGTCGAGACCGGCAGCAGCTCTTCTGCGAAGCCCTCCTCCACCTCATCCGGTTCCGACGGCAAAGCGGCTTCGTCGTCAACTTCTTCCTCCGGGGGAACGACGACGGCGCCAGCGGCTGCCGCTTCGGCCTAACCGCCGCACCCACTCCGGAGAAACCTTCCGCCGCGGGTGGACCGGTAGTCCTGCACAACCGGTTCTCCCGGGGCGGTTTTTCCACATAGGACCAACTCCCACGGTGCCGCCGTAGCAGGGTTCATATCGTTGGATCCATGAGTGAGCCATCACGCACCCCGAGTCACCTGCAGAGCCGGTTCCAAGCCTTCATCTTCCGGAAGAGGCGCCTTCTGGCCGCTGGCCTCCTGTGCGCTGCAGCCGGGGTGACCGTGGAAGCGCTCCTCCCCCATGAGCCCGCCACCGTGCGGGTTGTCGCTGCATCTTCAGATCTGCCCGTGGGCACGGTCCTCACCGCGGATCAGCTCGCCATCGTCGATCTTCCCGAGGCAGCTGTGCCCGAGCACTCGTTCACGTCCCCCGAACTGGTTGCCGGCCAGCAGCTGGCAACTCCTGTCTATGCGGGCGATGTCCTGGCCCAGAACTTTTTTGTAGGGGCCGGCCTGTTAGCCGGAAGCCCAGAGGGCACAGTCGCGGTTCCGCTCCGCCCGGCTGATGCATCCACGGTGCAACTGCTCTCGGCAGGGCAGCGCGTGGATGTGGTGCTCAGCACCGGAAACGGATTTGAGGTTTCCGCGAAGAACACCGTGTTGGCCCGTGGACTACCGGTGCTGTGGACGTCCGAGCAACCAGGTGCCGGGCCGTTCACGCCCGCGTCAGGAGCGGAGGGCGGCCTGGTGGTCGTGGCGGCCAACCCGGACGAGGCGGCGGCACTGGCCGGCGCATCGAGCGCCGGCCAGGTTCACCTTGTACTCACGTCGGCGAGCAGCCAGGAGTGAACTGCTAGCTCCAGTGTGGAGGCTTCTGTTCCTTCAGCCACTCATCGTTGTCGCCGTCCTGGTCATTCCAGGACCGCGGATCATCCTCCGCCGCATGCTGTGGGATGACGTCCCCGTGCGGGGCCGTACTGGTGGTGGCCTCTGAACTCGGCTGGGCAACCGCCGAGGCCTCCGCTTCAGCCGGCTCGGCAGCCTCGCCGGATGTCCCTTCATCCGCTTGATCAGCGGGGCGGTCATCCGTCGGGTCTTCTTCATTCGCCCGGCTGTTCTCTGCTTCCGATCCCATCGTCTCCCCGTTTCCTGCAGGTGGCTCCTGTGCAGTCCGGCGCGGATTCGGCCGGTCAGTATGTTGAAGACCAAGATATCCCGATATGCGGTCGGCGCAGCCTTCAGGATCAGTGAAGACTTCAATGGTCCACAGCGGCATGTAACGCCAGCCCATCCGTTCAAGGAGCTGCGGGCGCAGCCTGCTCCGCTCCCTCACGGTCAGGCCGCGGTATCGATCGGATCCGTCGGACTCGATGGCTACAGGCGAGAGGAAGGGTGCACTGCCGTCCGCGCCGGAAGCGTGGCTGGAACTGAAGGCAGCAACGATGTCCAGCGCGCCGTCGTAATTGCTGTGGACGGTGGCACCGCGATGGCGCAGTCGTTCCACCAGGTCCGCAACCAGCGGGTCCTCGTTTTCGGACTCCACCACCGGGGCAACCCGGGTTTGCTCGGCGTCCCCGGAGAGCTCCCGGCGCAGCAGTTCGTAGAAGTCCAGCGCGCCGTGCCCCAACCGCTCGGGATCCAGGTCCTCGGGACGGAAGCACGTGAGAACATGCAGCCGGTACCGTGCACGAGTCATGGCGGCGACAAACTTGCCGCGGCCGTCCGGAGCAGACAGTGGACCGAAATTGTGCAGGGCCCGTCCGTGCGGGGTCCGCCCGAATCCCAGCGAGAAGATCACGGAGTCCCGGGTCAGCCCGGCGGCGCGGTCGATCGTGACTACCCGGAACGACTCGTTGCCAGGCTTGAAGAAGTCCGCAGCCCAGGGAGCATCAGCCATGGACAGACGGACGGCCTCGCCTACCCGCTGCGCGTGGCGGGCGCTTGCCGTGACGACAGCGAGTGAGTAGCTCGGCCGCTGCCGAATGTGTTCGAAGACCAGATCGACGACGCGCGTAACCTCAGCGGCGACACTCTCAACACCATCGTGATCCGAACTCGGCATGCCGGTTCCGTTGGGCAGGTACTCGACGGTGAGGGCGCGCTCCGTGCCGGTGATCTCTGATCCCGACGGCAGGCGTGTGAGTTCTTTCCCGTAGAAACGTTCACTGAGGAAGGTGATGAGCCCCTTGTCCGCTCCGCGGTAGACATCCCGCAGCGCCAGTGACGGCAGGACCGCCGCAAGCGCCCGATAGGCGCTCGGAAGGTGTTCCGGCGTGTTGCGGCGTTCGTCCTCGACCGACACGGTGAAGCTACGCGGTCCGCCGAGGCGGTCATCACCGAAGGCAATGACCTGGCGTGAACGCGCCAGCGCCGGAACCACCGACTGCAGGGAGATCGACTCCGCGTCAAGCACGATCACGGCATCGAACATTTTGTCCTCAGGGAGCACCAGAGACAGGACCAGCGGGCTCGCTGCCCACACCGGCATCAGCGCGGTGACCAGTTCATCGGCCTGGACACTGAGGGCGTCCAGGCCGGGCTCGCCCTCCCGCAGCAGGCCGCGCAGTTGCTCAGCTTCGGCCGGCATGGTCTCCAGCGCCGCCCGCCAACGCTCCGCGAGCGCCCACCGGATCCGGCTGGCACCGGAGGCGACATGTGCGTTGTCGGCGAGCCGGTACTCGGCCTCGAGGGTGCGGAGGCTCGCGCCGTCGGACATCGCGAGGTAGTCGTCCCCGCTGATCATCGCCTCGAGGGCGGACTGCCACCACGCCAGCTCAAGTTCTCCCCCGACCTGACGGGCACCCACCTCACGTGCTGCGAGGTCGTCCAGCAGTTCGCCGAGACCGTTCTCGCGCATTTCGTCGAGCAGCAGCGTGCGCTCGGGGAGCGTGGCAAGGCTCTGCTTGTCGCGTGCCAGGTCAGAGAGGCGGAGCACCAGCTCATCCAGCGGGATCGCGACGAGCTTGGGCTCGCCGGGAGTACCGGCCAGGATGGACGTGAGTTCCTTCAGTTTCGAGTCGATCGTGCGGTAGAAGCTGTTGATCTCTGCGAGCCCTGTGGGCACCGAGGGATGCCGCTCCGTGGTTGCATACCTGGTCCACAGGGTGCGCTGCTCCTGCACCTCGACGAGGGACTGATGAAGGTCGGAAATATGAACGCCGGGGCGGACGTACTCCTTCGCAACCCTGCGGAGGCGCGACCGGGTCATCGAACTCATCTCGATGGTGCGCTCCCGCCGCCACGATGAGGGCGCAGTTGCGGAAATAAGGTCGGTGACCGGCCGGTCGAAGATGTCCGGTGTGAACTTGTCGAGGCTGGCGCGCACAGCGACCAGCAGATCCAACTGCTCACCCCACTCTTCGAATGTGGTTCCGAGCTCGATGTGTGAGTGCTCGGCTACCGCTCGAACCTTCTCGCGCAGCAAGGGAATGTCCCGGGAAAGGTCCACCGTAAGGCTGTGAGCGTGTTCGGTTTCCTTGCGGTTGCGCAGGTTGGCACCGAACCAGGGGCTCTGTGTCGCTTCCCTGCTGAAGCCGCCGAGTTCAGCTGCACGACGGAGCCGCGTGGTCAGTTCCGTCCTGTTCGGGATGCTGTCCATGACGCTGCGCTTGAGCCGTACGGTAGTGGCCGGAGCAGGGTCCAGGGACGTCAGCTCGGCGAGGGACTGCATCGCCTGATACGGCGAGCATCCCCAGCGCGACCGCACGTTGTGCAGCGAGCGGACATGATCGAGCAGCTTGTGGCGGTGCGAAACGAGCGTCTCGTGCAGCGACGCCAGCTTGGGCTCCACGGCTTTCTCGTTGCGGACAATCGCACGAACCAGCTGGTCCTTCAACTGCGCAGGGTTGCCGTTGGCATTCAACTGCAGCACGAGGGAGCCGAGGTTCAGCGCATCGAGTTCCTGCACGAACTGGTTCAGGGTCCCGCGGCGCTCGGCCACCACGAGGACACTCTTGCCCTGCTCTGCAAGCGCCGCTGCGGCATTCAGCGCCGTCTGGGTCTGGCCGGTTCCTGGAGGAGCGGACACCACGACGGAGCCACCGGCGGCGACGGCGTCGAGAACCCTCTGCTGCCCGGGGTCGGCGTCGAGGATCAGGAACTCGGTGGACGGGTGCCTGTCATCAAGGGGCGTATCCCGCGACGGCGCCTTCGCATCCGAGGGAGCATCGATGCCCTCGCGCGCTGCATCCATCAGAGCGGACAGCAGCGGGTGCTCCGGGCGCACCGCAGTGTCAACGCCGACGTCGGCAAGGTCCGCGAAGGTCGAGACGAGAATGTGGTGTTCGATGGTCATGCCGCGAACGTTGTCGGTGAGCGCGCGGAGACGGTCGAGCACTGGATGCGGATCGAAGCGGGCGGTGCTGTAGGCGAGCTGCGCAACGGCGTCGGGATCGAAATCGATGCCGTGGTCCTTGTGCAGCGTGCGCACGAGCGCCGGGTTGAGGCGCGCATGCTCCGTGAGCTGGAGCTCGTAATCGTCCTGCGAACTGTGCACCGTCAGTGAAACTGACGTCAGCAGGACCGGCGCCGTCAGCGAGTCGGTGCGGCCGCCGTCGTCCATGGAGCGCCAGGACGCGGTACCCGCAGCAAGGTAGCCGACGTCGATCCCGCGTTCGGTGGCGAGTTCGTAGACCTTCGCGCGGAGAAGGCGTGCGGCCTTCATGGCGGCGGCGTACTGGTCGGGATCCCGCAGCAGCGTGGACAGGCGGGTCCGACGGCCGGCCAGAAGCTGCGCGAGACCCGACGGGTGCGCATGCGTGAGATCGATGCTGTTGGAACGCGAAGGCGTGAAGTGCAGCAGAGTATCGGTTCCCGCGTGCGGTCCCAGTCTGCGCAGCCACGGAATCAGGAAATCTTCTGCGGAGTCCCCGGCTTCCTGCACTGGCACGGTTGTCCTCTTCCCTGCGGCCTCACGGCCTGATCTTGACCAGATAGGCATGTCTTCCAAGCTATCCGACGCTGCCTCCTACAAGCTGCAAGCAACGCGGACCGTCATCAATTTACCTGCTGATCGAGCGGCCTCGACCGACGCTGAGCGCCGGTGGAGGGGTCACTCCCACTCGATGGTGCCCGGCGGCTTGCTTGTAACGTCAAGCACCACGCGGTTGACGCCGTCGACCTCGTTGGTGATCCGGTTGGAGATTCGGGCGAGGAGATCATACGGAAGCCGCGACCAGTCCGCGGTCATGGCGTCTTCGCTGGATACCGGGCGGAGCACGATCGGGTGCCCGTAGGTGCGCCCGTCGCCCTGGACGCCGACGCTTCGCACATCGGCCAGCAGGACCACCGGCATCTGCCACACCTCGTTATCGAGGCCCGCAGCCGTGAGCTCTGCCCGCGCAATTGCGTCTGCCTTGCGGAGCAGCTCGAGGCGCTCCTGGTTGACGGAACCGACAATGCGGATACCGAGACCCGGGCCCGGGAATGGCTGGCGTCCGACGATCTCTGCCGGCAAACCGAGTTGGGCACCGACGGCTCGCACCTCATCCTTGAACAGCGTGCGCAGGGGCTCCACAAGCTCAAACTGCAGGTCTTCCGGAAGGCCGCCGACGTTGTGGTGGCTCTTGATATTGGCTGCACCCTCGCCACCGCCGGATTCGACGACGTCCGGGTAGAGCGTGCCCTGCACGAGGAAGCGGATCTTCTCTCCGTGGGCTTCGGCCTCAGCGATGATGGCGCGCTCGGCCTCCTCGAATGCGCGAATGAACTCGCGACCGATAATCTTGCGCTTGGTCTCCGGGTCCTCGACACCCTCAAGGGCTTCGAGGAACCGCTTCTGCTCATTCGCGACGTACAGGTTGACCCCGGTGGCGGCAACGAAGTCCCGCTCCACCTGTTCTGCTTCGCCCTCGCGGAGCAGGCCGTGGTCAACGAAGACGCAGGTGAGCTGGTCACCGACCGCCCGCTGGACGAGAGCCGCTGCGACGGCGGAGTCCACACCACCGGAAAGCCCGCAGATTACCCGGGCGTCCCCCACCTGCTGGCGGATTCGCTCGACCTGTTCCTCGACGATGTCGCCGGTAGTCCAGTTCGGGTTCAGGCGCGCACCCTTGAACAGGAAGTTTTCCAGGACCTGCTGGCCGTGCGCCGAGTGCTTGACCTCGGGGTGCCACTGCACGCCGTAGAGCTGCTTGCCTTCGTTGGCGAACGCTGCGACCGGAGCACCCGCGGTGCTGGCCAGGACTTCAAAACCGTCCGGTGCCGCCTGCACTGAATCGCCGTGGCTCATCCAGGCATTCTGGTGGTCAGGGGTTCCCTCAAGAATCGACCGCGCACCGTTGGAAACAACGACATCGGTGGAACCGTATTCGCGCAGACCGGTCTTCGCGACTGTGCCGCCGAGCGCGGATGCCATCGCCTGGAAGCCGTAGCAGATACCGAGGACCGGGACACCGGCGTCGAACAGTTGGGGGTCCACCCGCGGGGCATCATCGGCATACACGCTGGACGGGCCGCCCGAGAGGATGATGGCCACAGGATTGCGAGCCAGCAGCTCGTCGGTGCTGATCGTGTGCGGAACAATCTCGGAGTAAACATCCGCTTCCCGAACGCGGCGGGCAATCAGCTGGGCGTACTGGGCGCCGTAATCGACGACGAGTACAGGCTGGTGTTCAGTGGCAGAAGCGGGGGTAGTCACGCATCAACAATAGTGGTAGTAGGGGTAACGCTGCACATTGTGCAGTCAGTACCTCGTCTTGGCTTCCGGGTGGGCGGCCAGTTCCTCTTCCACACGCCGGTGAACGCGCTTCTCAACGATGAATGAAAGCAGCGGGACAACACCGCCGAGTGCGATGATCACAAACTGGGAGAACGGCCACCGCATGAACTGCCAGAGCCGGAAATCGGCGATGAGGTACACCACGTACAGCCAGCCGTGGACGATGAGAACGGCCGTGGACAGGTTGAAACCGCCCGCGCCGTCGACCTGGGATTCCTCGACGAGGCCGAGCGCTCCGGCGGATCCGCCGGCGATGATCTCCGCGCCGAAGCCGTACTTCGCAACCATCTCCACCACTACGAGCAGCAGCATCACGCCGGTTGCATAGGCCAGCACCTTGTAGAAGCTGAGCGCCGATCGGATCTGGGCGTGTGTTCCGCCGAAGCGGCGTTTGCGGGCAGGGTTCTTGGCGGGTGCGCGTTCGGTCACGTTCTTACCTCGTCGGTGGTCGGTTCGTTCGAGCTGTCTTCACTGTGTTCGTCGTGTTCAATCTGTTCGTCTTCAAGCATGCGGCGGTGGTCGTCAGCAACGAGCCGCCACCACAGGAAGAAAGCGAAGCCGGCGAAGACGAACCATTCCACGGCATAGAAGATATTGAGCCAGTTCACCGGCGTTTCCTGCGGCTGCGGGTCAATACGCACCGCTTCCAGGGGCGCCTCAGGCGGGACGGTGCTGCCGTCCCGCACAGTCTCGAAGGACACGACGAACCCGGAGTACACCGCCGGGATATCCCAGACGTTGATGAGTTGGGCAACGGATAGCGTGGGGACCTGCCCGGGAACCGGCCGCTCAACTTCCGGAGCTTCGGTGGGGAGAAGCCGGCCCTCGACCACCGCCGTGCCTACGCGCTCAGGAACTTCGGAGGCGGACCCAGTGTCGGGAACCCAGCCATGAACCACTGGGATAACCGCCGCGGGCTCGCCTGATCCAGCAACCTCGAAAGCCGAAACCAGCCACAGGCCGTCACGGTCCTCCTGCAGCCGGGTCTCCACCAGGACCCGGGTGTCCGGCAGGAAGCGACCCTCCATGCGCACCATTTGGTCGGCAACCCCCGCAGTCATGGGGATGCCCGGCTGGAACACCTCAGTGAGGGGCTGAACCTGCTCGGTGGTACTTGGAGGCGGTGGAGCGGCATCCTGCGAGCGCGAAAACTGCCACTGACTCAAGAGGACGAAAAACGCGGCGATAGCCATCGCGAGGATCAGGGCTAGGATCCATCGCGGCTTGAGCGCGGTTTTCAACACTTCTTAACGGTACTTGGTGCTGGTTGACCGGAGCGAATTTCTTTCCGTCGGAGGAGATCGAGATCACACAAAACAGTGGTTGGGATTTATCTATCACTTCGGAGGATTTAGGACTACGATTGTGTCTCGTGCGCTCGTACCCCTACCCCGATCCAGGTCCGCCCGACCTTCGGTCGCCGTCCCGCTATCTGTTGTGGCTGGCCGCCAGGCAGAAGGGCACTCTGGCTGCCGCCGCCGTACTGGAAACGCTCCTCATGGTGGCGCAGGCGGTTGTCCCCTTCGCACTGGGGCGTGCGGTCGACGAGGGAATCATCGGGCGCAGCTGGGATGCGCTGCTTTGGTGGGTCGGCATCCTGCTGGTCCTCACGGTCAGCCAGGCCTTCACCGGCATGCTTGCGCACCGCGCGGCCATCAGCAACTGGATGCAGGCAGCCTTCAAGTCTATCCGTCTCGTGGGTTACAAGATCACTCGCACAGGTGACGCGCTGCCCCAGAAACTCTCCACCGGCGAGGTCGTGTCAACGGCCGCGTCGGACGCGACCCGACTCGGCGAGATCTTCTATATAGCTGCCCGGCTCGCAGGTGCGCTGGTTTCCTGGCTCGTCGTGTGTGCGCTCATTGCGCTGAGTTCGGTCACACTGGCAATCCTTGTGCTGATTGGCGTCCCCGTATGCTGCGCCCTCCTCCTGTTCGTGGTGCGTCCACTGCAGGCACGCCAGCGCGAACAGCGTGAAGCCTCGGGGAAGATGACCGCTGTCGGTGCCGACACTGTTGCCGGCCTGCGCGTGCTGCGCGGGATCGGCGGCGAGCACATCTTCGTCGACCGGTACCGTGAACGGTCAGCGGAAACGCGCGACGCCGGAATCAAGGTTGCGCGCTCCCTTGCAACTCTGGAGGCCTCGCAGGTTTTCATCGCGGGGGCCTTCAGTGTGGTGTTCAGCTGGGTGGGTGCAACGCTGGTGCTGAGCGGTGAGATTGAACCCGGCCAGCTGGTCGCCCTGTTCGGCTACTCCGTGTTCCTCATGACTCCCATCCGGAGCGCCGCGGATGGCGTCTCACACTCGATCCGGGCGCTCGTTGGTGCCCGCAAGATCATCAATGTGCTGTCCGTTGACGCGAACATCACCGACAACGCCACCACCGCTGCACCCTCGGCGCCCGCTCTCCTCGTCGACACCTCGAGTGGTGTGGCACTGATGCCGGGCGGTCTCACCGCCCTGGTTTCAGCAGATCCTGCTTCTTCGGCCGACCTCGCCACCCGCCTCGGACGGTTCGACGACGCCGTGCTGAGGGAGGCTGTGGTCAGGTGGGGCCCGGCCGCACTGCACGAGGTTCCCCTTGCGGAGGTCCGACGCCGGATTGTGGTGAGCGAGGCCAACCCGCAGCTGTTCACAGGCACCCTGCGCAGCCAGCTCGATCCGCACGGGCGGCACAGCGACACGGAGATCCTTGCTGCACTCGAAGCCGCGAGCGCCCTGGACATCCTGGACGGTCTTGAGGCCGGCCTCGATTCCGAAGTCACTGAGCGGGGACGCGGCTTTTCCGGCGGACAGCGCCAGCGCCTGGTGCTTGCGCGGGCGCTGCTGGCCGACGCCGAGACGCTCGTGCTCATCGAACCGACCAGCGCTGTCGACGCGCATACGGAGTCCCGGATTGCCAAGGGGCTGGGAGGCGTGCGGCGTAGCGAAGGCAGAACCACCGTCGTCGTAACTGCCAGCCCTTTGATGCTCGGTGCCATGGACCGTGTGGTGTTCCTTGAAGACGGCCGTCTCCGAGCGGAAGGAACACACCAGGAACTGATGTCGGCCGTCCCTGCCTACCGGAATGTGGTGATACGCAGTGAGTGATACGCAAGTGATTGAGCAGGCAACGGACCCCGGCGTAGCTGCGTCCGGCAAGTTGCCGGTCGCTGACGCGCGCGCCGTGAAGGCGGAGTCGTTCCGGCTGATCCGGCAGCACCGGAGCGGGCTTACCGTGGTGGTGCTGCTCTACGTCGGCTCAGCTGCCGCGGGGCTCGCGGGTCCGTTCATCCTCGGCAAAGTTCTCGATGCGGTCATCGCGGGCACCACCTCGGGCTTCATCGCTGGGATGTCGCTGCTGATGCTGGGGTTCCTCCTGGTGCAGGCCCTCCTGCGCAAGTTCGCCGTCCGGGCCGGCATGGTCTTCGGCGAGACGGTGTTTGCGGAGCTGCGTGAAGACTTCATGGCTCAGGTCACCTCGCTGCCGCTGTCCACGGTGGAGAAGGCGGGCACGGGTGATCTGGTCTCGCGGACGACGAACGACGTCGACTCCGTGTCCCACACCGTCCGGTTCGGTGTTCCGCAGGTGGTGGTGTCGGTGGTGACCATCATCATCACGCTTGCTGCCGCGATCCTCACCTCTCCGGTGCTCTCGCTTGCCCTTCTGGTGGGCGTTCCGCTGCTCTACCCGGCCACGCGCTGGTACCTCAAGCGCAGCTCAACAGGGTACAAAACGGAACGGGAAAGCTACGCGGTGGTGAACGGGTCAATCACCGAAACCATCGAGGGTGCCCGGACCGTTGACGCACTCGGACTGGGTGCACTGCGCCGGGCCAGGATGGACGAATCATTAGCGGGCAGCTTTGCTGCAGAGCGGTACACCCTGTGGCTGCGGTCGGTGCTCTTTCCGGCGGCGGACACCGCCTTCTGGCTCCCTGTCGCCGGGGTGCTGCTGTGGGGCGGGTTCCTGGCTTCCACGGATGCGGTGACTCCGGGCGCCGTCGCGACGGTGGCACTGTTCGCCGTCCGTCTGATCGATCCGGTGGACCTGCTCATCATGTGGACGGACGAGATCCAGGTGGGTGCGGCGTCTCTGGCGCGGATCATCGGAATCAAGAACGTTCCGGGTGACCGCACCGCAACGAAGGAGCAGCCCGAATCCGACGACATCACCGTCTCCGGTGCCCGGTACGCCTATCGCCCCGGCCACGATGTGCTGCACGGCGTGGACCTTCAGCTGCGCCGGGGAGAACGTCTGGCGATGGTCGGCCCGTCCGGTGCGGGGAAGTCGACGCTCGGGCGGCTCATTGCGGGCATCCACCCGCCCACCGGCGGTTCCGTCACGGTGGGCGGTGTGCCTCTCGTGGACCGGCCACTGGATGCCCTGCGCCGCGAGGTTGCCCTGGTGACCCAGGAGCACCACGTGTTCGTGGGCTCCCTCGCGGACAACATCCGGCTTGGGAAGGCTGACGCAACAGAGGCACAAATCGAACAGGCACTGAACGACGTCGGAGCCCTGGCCTGGGCGCGCGCGTTGCCGGAGGGTCTGGACACGGAGGTTGGGTCGGGTGCATATGAGTTGACCCCTGCCCACGCACAGGAGGTCGCCCTCGCGCGGCTGGTGCTGGCCGATCCGCACACGCTGGTGCTCGACGAGGCGACATCGCTGATCGATCCTCAGGCGGCTCGGGACCTCGAACGGTCCCTGAGCGCCGTGCTTGAGGGCCGCACGGTGGTGGCGATCGCTCACCGCCTCCATACAGCGCACGACGCCGACCGCGTGGCAGTGGTGGAGAACGGCAACATCACCGAGCTGGGCTCGCACGATGAACTGCTTGCGCTCGGCGGCTCGTATGCGTCGCTGTGGCGGTCCTGGCGGACGGAGTAGGTTCGCAGGCCCGTCGCTAGTGGTCGAAGAACACCAGCGACGAGTTGATGAGCTCGCTGATCACTTCGGCGTCGTGCGCCCTGCGGAGCGATTCGCGGAAGTTCTCCTTGAACAGGGAACGCGCCAGCGTGGCGAGCACCTCGAGGTGCTCCGAAAAGGACCCCGCCGGAGTCGCAATCAACAGCACCAGGGTTGCCGGCCCGTCCAGCGCGCCGAAATCCAGGCTGTGCCCGAACCGCGTGACGCCCACGGCGATGGAGGTCTGCTCCACGTACTCGCTCCGGGCGTGGGGCAAACCCACGCCGCCGGGCAGGCCGGTGGCCATCTGGTGCTCACGGGAATTGACCTGCGCGAGGAAGGCCTCGAGGTCTGTGATCCGCCCGCATTCGTGCAGGCGGGCAGCCAACTGGGCAGCGGCGTCGGCCTTGTCCTCAGCCACCATGTCGAGGATCACCATCTGCGGTGTGGTCAGTTCGGCATCATGCAGGTCGAGGGGGGTCACAACCGGCCTCTCACGGAAATTTTGGGAACTGGCGTAAGGACGAGTGCTCCGGACGCCAGTGCCTGACCGGCGCCGCGATGCGGGTACTAGCTTAGCGGGACGATGTCTTCGACTCCCATGCGCGCGCTGTCCGCCGACACGTCGTCGGGCTGTTGCTGGCTGAGTCTCTCGGCTTCCACCCGCGCGAGGTAGTGCTTAACCTCACGGTCAACCTGGGCTTCGCTCCACTCAAGGTGCGGAGCCATCAGGTCCGCCACCACGGGAGCCGCTGACACACCGCGGTCCCAGGACTCGATCGAGATGCGGGTGCGGCGGGTCAGTACGTCATCGACATGGCGGGCGTCCTCATGGGTGGCCGCGAAGACAACCTCGGCACCCAGGTAGTCGTCAGCGCCGGGAAGCGGTTCGGCGAGCTCGGGATTTTCCCGGATAAGCCCAAGCACAAGTTCCGCCTGGGTCCCGTACCGCTGGAGCAGATGTTCAACGCGGGCCACATGGACCCCGTACTCCTCGGCCATGCGTGCACGCTTGTTCCATGCCGCCTTGTAGCCCTCGGCGCCGAGCAGGGGAACGGTCTCGGTGCAGCTTTCGGGTACCCGCTCATCGAGGGCGCGCGAGGCTTCATCCACGGCGTCCTTTGCCATGACCCGGTACGTAGTCCACTTGCCTCCGGCGACGACGACCAGGCCGGGGACAGGGTGCGCCACGACGTGCTCACGCGAAAGTTTGGCCGTGGAGTCATTCTCCCCGGCGAGCAGCGGACGCAGGCCGGCATAGACACCTTCCACGTCTTCGCGTGTCAGGGGCCGCTTCAGGACGCGGTTGACGTGTTCAAGGATGTAGTCGATGTCCGACGACGACGCCGCAGGGTGGGCCTTGTCCAGGTCCCAGTCGGTGTCCGTGGTGCCGATGATCCAGTGCCTGCCCCAGGGAATGACGAACAAAACGGATTTCTCGGTGCGCAGGATGAGCCCCACGGTGGACTGGAAACGGTCCCTGGGCACCACCAGGTGGATACCCTTCGAGGCTCGGACCTTCAACTGTCCGCGCTCTGTGACCATGGCCTGGGTTTCGTCTGTCCAGACACCGGTTGCATTGACGATCTGCTTGGCGCGAATGTTGAATTCCTCGCCGGTCTCATGGTCCTTGACCCGGGCGCCGACCACGCGTTCGCCTTCCCGCAGGAAGTCTTCGACGGAGACGCGGTTTGCAGCCTTGGCGCCGTAGGAGGCGGCGGAGCGCACCATGTTGACGACGTAGCGCGCGTCGTCGACCTGGGCGTCGTAGTAGCGGATGGAGCCCACCATGGCGTCATCCTTCAGGCTCGGGGCAGCCCGGAGGGTTCCCCTGCGTGAAAGGTGCTTGTGCATGGGGACCCCGCGCGAGTTGCCGGAGGTCATGCCCATGGTGTCGTAGAGGAAGATTCCAGCGCCGACATACGGGCGCTCGATGAAGCGCTTGGTCAGCGGGTACAGGAACGGTACGGGGCGGACCAGGTGCGGTGCGATCCGCTGGATCAGCAACCCTCGCTCCTTGAGCGCTTCCTGGACCAGAGCGAAGTCGAGCATCTCAAGGTAGCGCAGACCGCCGTGGATCAGCTTTGATGACCGCGATGATGTGCCCGCGGCCCAGTCCCGTGCCTCGACGATTCCGACATCAAGACCCCTCGTCACCGCGTCCAGAGCGGAACCAACGCCGACGACACCGCCGCCCACGATCAGGATGTCCAGTTCCTTGCCGGGTTCGGTAGTGGACTTCAGGGCAGCAAGTGATTCTTCGCGCTGCTGGGGGCTGAGGGCGCCTTTGTTCATGGCCGTTATCCACCTTCGTTGTCGCGAATCGGTCCCTCAACCTTAGGCAATCAGCCGTTGGAAAGGTAGGGCGACAGCACTACCTCCACCCGCTGGAACTCCTTCAGATCCGAGTAACCGGTGGTTGCCATGGCGCGGCGCAGCGCACCGATCATGTTCGAGGCGCCATTGGTGTGATGTGACGGCCCCCAGAGCACTTCCTCAAGCGGCCCCACCGTACCGACATTCACCCGGTCGCCGCGGGGAAGCTCACTGTGGTGCGCTTCCTGCCCCCAATGCCAGCCCTTGCCGGGGGCTTCCTCGGCGCGGGCCAGCGCGGAGCCCAGCATGACGGCGTCGGCTCCGACCGCAATGGCCTTCACGATGTCCCCGCTTGCGCCCATTCCGCCGTCCGCGATGACGTGGACGTAGCGGCCGCCCGATTCGTCCAGGTAATCCCGGCGGGCGGCGGCAACATCCGAGATGGCCGAGGCCATCGGCGCATGGATCCCGAGGGCGCGGCGGGTGGTCGTCGTCGCTCCCCCGCCAAAGCCGACCAGGACGCCGGCCGCACCGGTGCGCATGAGGTGCAGCGCCGGTGTGTAACCGGCGGCGCCGCCGACGATCACCGGGACGTCGAGCTCATAGATGAACTGCTTGAGGTTGAGGGGTTCCTCGTTTTTGGACACGTGTTCCGCGGAGACAGTGGTGCCGCGGATGATGAAGATGTCGACGCCGGCGGCCAGGACTGTCTTGTAGAACTCCTGCGTGCGCTGCGGGGTCAGCGAACCGGCAACCGTGACGCCGGCGTCGCGCATTTCAGCCAGCCGGCTGGTAATCAGTTCAGCCTGGATCGGGGCCTCGTAGAGCTCCTGCATCCGACGCGTGGCCGCGGGGCTGAAGTCCTCCGTGGAGAGGCCGGCAATCTCTTCGAGGACGGGCGTGGGGTCCTCATAGCGGGTCCAGAGTCCCTCGAGGTTGAGCACGCCGAGGCCACCCAGCTTGCCCATCGCGATTGCGGTGGAAGGCGACATGGCCGAGTCCATGGGGGCTGCGATGACCGGCATCTCAAACTGGTATGCGTCAATCTGCCACTGGACCGAGACGTCCAGTGGGTCGCGGGTGCGGCGGGACGGGACCACCGCAATGTCATCGAGGGAGTATGCCCTGCGTCCGCGCTTGCCTCGGCCGATCTCAATCTCATAAGTCACTGGTCTAGGTTATCCCAGCTCGAATCGCGGTCCTGCTTCGACGAAAGCCAGGACGGGATCAGCTCACCGTCCCCGTCCTGTCCTCACCCACCAGCTGGCTTTCGAACATCCTGAAGTAGCGTCCGCGCAGTGCCACCAGTTCTGTGTGGGTGCCGGACTCGACGACGCGGCCGTCCTCGAGCATGTAGACGACGTCGGCTTTCTCGATGGTCGCCAATCGATGGCTCACCGCGATGATGGTGTGCTCGCGGTCGGCAAACAGACGTCCGAAGATTCGGTGTTCGGCGAGCGCATCTATTGCCGAGGTGGGTTCATCCATCACGATGAATGTTGCGTCCCGGTAGAAGTTCCGTGCCATCGCCAGGCGCTGCCACTGCCCACCCGAGAGTCCGCTGCCCTTGCGCCCGCGCGGGTCTTCCATCCAGTTGCTGACGTGGTTCTCGAAGCGGCCCGGCAGTCTTTTGATGAAGTCTTCGGCTTCGGCGTCGTGGGCTGCGCGCACGATGCGTTCGTCATCCCGCAGCTCGGAGACGTCGCCAAAATAGATGTTGTTGGCTGCGGTCGCAAATTCGTACTTGAGGAAGTCCTGCGACATGACTGCCAGGTGCCGGTGCCAGGAGGAGATCTCAATGTTGGCAAGGTTCTCACCGTCCAGCAGAACGCGCCCGGCGCTCGGCTGATAGAGGCCGGCGAAAATCCGGATGAGCGTCGATTTACCGGCACCGTTCTCCCCGACGATGGCGACGTGCTGTCCGCTGCGGATATCCATCGAGATTCCCTTGAGCACCTCGATGTCGCTTCCGGTGTAGGTGAACCGGATGTCTTCAAGGCGCACGGACGACGGCGCCCGCTGCAACCGCCGTTGGCCTTCGACGGCGACGGGATACCCCATGAACTCCTCGTAGTCCTTCAGGTTCGCCAGGTCCTCGTCGATGGAACTGAGCGAGGTGACGAGACTGGTTGCCGTTCCCAGTGCGCGGCTGACGATCTGCTGCACGTAGAGAAACTGGCCGACAGGCTGGGCGCGGACGATGATCTGGCCGACCACCCAGATCAGTGCGATCACCTCGGCTCCGTACTGGAGCGAGTCAGCGAGCAGCTGCCTGGGGATGTATTTGCGCTGGAATTCGAGACGGCGTTTCTCATCGGCATCGCGGAGCCGGGACCGCAGGTCCATCAGATAACCCACAATGCCGTAGAGCCGCATTTCAGCGATGTGCTGCGGGCGCATGAGATTCGTTTCGATCATCCGCCGCTGCCGCCGCGAGTCGACTTGGGTGTTCCAGTGGGCCATCTGTTCACGAGAGAGGCGGAACTGCAGATACACGCTGGGAACGATGGCCACCAGCACGATCAACGCGATCCACCAGCTGACCAGTACCAGTGCGCCGATGGCGAGCACCACCGAGACAAGCTGCGTGAAGATTGCCGCAATGCGGTCCAGCACCCGCGAGTAGGAGTCGGAGAACCTGCGGGCGCGGTCGTAGAGATCGACGGTTTCCTTGTCGTCATACCGCCAGAACTCAAGCGCGAGGAACCGCTCATACATCAGGTCACCTACGATCGCCCCGACGCGGAAGCTCAGCACCTGCTGGATATAGCGGTCGACGCCGTTGAACCCGCCCCACAGCAGGCCAAGGACCGCGGTGATCACCACATACACGATGGCCTGCCCACCGGCATCAGGGTCACCGGCGTACGCCTCGGCAAGCGCCGTCGTCGTAAGCGCAGCGAAGTAGGTGGTGACCAGCGGCAGGACGGCAGCTATGAGCGAGCCGACCACTTTCATAGCGACGCCGCCCGGCGACGCCTTGATGCTGACCTTCAGCACCTGCCCCACCGCACGGGCGTACGGCCGCAGAGCAGGCCGCGGACGAGCCGGCCGCGGTGGGCGCAGGGACTCGTCGCTCATCTGCTCTGTCCGGCTATTCGGCTTGCTACCTGGACCGTCTACTTCGAACTGCTACTTGGACCCGTAATTGGGCGCCTCAACGGTCATCTGGATGTCGTGAGGGTGTGATTCCTTCAGCCCGGCAGATGTGATCCGGACGAACTTGCCCTTGGCCTTCAGCTCCGGGATGGTGCGCGCCCCGGTGTAGAACATGGTCTGGCGCAGGCCACCGACCAGCTGGTACGCCACGGACGACAGCGGGCCCCGGTAGGCGACCCGGCCCTCAACGCCCTCGGGGATGAGCTTGTCATCACCGCTGACGTCACCCTGGGAATAGCGGTCCTTGGAGTAGGACGTGTTCTTGCCGCGGGTCTGCATTGCGCCGAGAGAACCCATGCCGCGGTAGGTCTTGTACTGCTTGCCGTTGACGAAAACCAGTTCGCCGGGAGCTTCAGCCGATCCAGCGAGGAGCGAGCCGAGCATGACGGTGTCCGCACCGGCGACCAGTGCCTTGCCGATGTCACCCGAATACTGCAGGCCGCCGTCGGCGATGACCGGAACGCCGGCGGGAATTGCTGCCTTGGCGGACTCATAGATGGCCGTCACCTGGGGGACGCCGACGCCGGCTACCACGCGGGTGGTGCAGATGGAACCCGGTCCCACGCCCACCTTGATGCCGTCAGCACCCGCGTCGATCAGCGCCTGCGCGCCCTCCCGGGTAGCGGCCTGACCGCCGATGACGTCTACGTGCCCGGCGGCTTTCTCGGCTTTGAGCCGGGCGATCATCTCGAGGACGCCGGCGCTGTGGCCATTTGCCGTATCGACGAACAATGCGTCCACACCGGCGTCGACCAGTGTCATGGCGCGTTCCCAGCCGTCGCCGAAGAAACCGATGGCGGCTCCGACACGGAGGCGGCCCTCGTCGTCCTTGGTGGACAGCGGATACTGTTCCGCTTTCGTGAAGTCCTTGACGGTGATGAGGCCGCGGAGGATGCCGTCGTCGTCGACAAGGGGAAGCTTCTCGATCTTGTTCTTGCCCAGAAGGCCGATCGCATCCTCACCGCTGATGCCCACGTGGCCCGTGACCAGCGGCATCGGGGTCATCACTTCGCGGACCAGCCGGTGCGGGAACTCGTGCTCGGAGACAAACCGGGTGTCGCGGTTGGTGACAATTCCGAGGAGCCTGCCGTCGCCGTCGACCACGGGAAGGCCCGAGACGCGGTAATGGCCGCAGAGGTCATCGAGCTCGCGCAGGGTGGCGTCAGGGCCGACGGTGACCGGGTTGGTGATCATGCCGGACTCGCTGCGCTTGACGCGGTCCACCTGCTCGGCCTGGTCGGCGATCGACAGGTTGCGGTGGATGACGCCGAGGCCGCCCTGGCGCGCCATGGCAACCGCCATGCGGGCTTCGGTGACGGTGTCCATGGCGGAGGACAACAACGGGGTCTGCACACTGATGCGCTTCGAAACCCGGGAACTGGTATCCGCTTCGGACGGGATGACGTCAGTATGTCCGGGCAGCAGCAGGACGTCGTCGTAGGTCAGGCCAACAAAGCCGAAGGGATCATGGGGGGTCGACTGTTCGCTCAACGCGGCGCCTCTTTCGGGGGGATGCTGTGGGAGTATCGCCAGTGCGGTGGACCGGCGCGTTCCGGCTTCTATCGTAGAACGAATGGAATCCATCCCCTATTCCAATGACCCCTTTAAAGATGTGAAACGAGCAACGTTCCGGCCTTCGGGGAAGACCGGAACGTTGCTCGAGCGCCCCTGGCGGCCAAGTGCTGCCGGTGGCTGGTGCCTTTAGTGGCTATGTGCCGCTAGTGGCTGTGGCCGTGGTGCTCTTCTTCTTCGGCCGGCTTCTCAACCACGAGGGTCTCGGTGGTGAGAACCAGTGCGGCGATCGAAGCTGCGTTGCGCAGGGCCGAGCGGGTGACCTTCACCGGGTCGATGATGCCGGCATCTACGAGGTTCTCGTAGTCGCCGGTGACGGCGTTGAAGCCGTGGTTGACATCAAGCTGGCCGACCTTGTCAACGACAACGTAGCCCTCGAAGCCTGCGTTCTCGGCGATCCAGCGCAGCGGCTGGACCAGTGCACGGCGGACGAGGCCGACGGCGGTAGCCGCATCGCCCTCGAGCTTGAGCACAGCCGGGTCTTCTTCGAGGACCTTCGAAGCGTGGATCAGCGCGGAACCGCCACCTGCGACGATTCCTTCTTCCAGGGCTGCGCGGGTGGAAGAAACAGCATCTTCGATGCGGTGCTTCTTTTCCTTGAGCTCAACCTCGGTGGCTGCGCCGACCTTGATGACTCCAACGCCGCCGGCGAGCTTGGCGAGGCGCTCCTGGAGCTTCTCGCGGTCCCAGTCAGAGTCCGTGCGCTCAACCTCGGCGCGGATCTGTGAAACGCGATCGGCAACATCCTGCTCGCTGCCTGCACCGTCAACAATGGTGGTGGCGTCCTTCGTCACGGTGATGCGGCGGGCCGTGCCCAGCACTTCGAGGCCGACCTGGTCGAGCTTCAGGCCCAGATCCGGGGAAACGACCTGCGCACCGGTGAGGGTGGCGATGTCCTGGAGCATGGCCTTGCGGCGGTCACCGAAACCGGGAGCCTTGACCGCAACAACGTTGAGGGTGCCGCGGATCTTGTTGACCACCAGGGTGGACAGTGCTTCGCCCTCGATGTCCTCAGCGATGATGAACAGCGGCTTGCCGGCCTGCAGCGCCTTCTCGAGCAGCGGCAGGAACTCCTGCAGAGCGGAGATCTTGCCCGAGTTGATCAGGATCAGCGCGTCTTCGAGGACGGCTTCCTGGCGCTCGGGGTCGGTCACGAAGTAGGGGCTCAGGAAGCCCTTGTCGAACTGCATGCCTTCGGTGAGGACGAGCTCGGTCTGCGTAGTCGAGGATTCCTCGATCGTGATGACGCCGTCCTTGCCGACCTTCTCAAAGGCTTCGGCGAGCAGGTCGCCCACTTCCTGGCTCTGGGCCGAGATAGCGGCAACGTTTGCGGTCTGCTTGCCAACGACCTCGCGGGCGTTTTCGAGCAGGCGGCCGGCAACGGCCTCGATGGAGACCTCGATGCCGCGCTTCAGTGCGCCCGGGGCCGCACCGGCAGCAACGTTGCGCAGGCCTTCCTTGACCAGTGCCTGTGCGAGGACCGTGGCCGTCGTCGTGCCGTCACCGGCAACGTCGTTGGTCTTGGTTGCAACTTCCTTGGCGAGCTGTGCGCCGAGGTTCTCGAAGGGGTCGTCGAGCTCAACCTCACGGGCGATGGTCACGCCGTCGTTCGTGATGGTGGGGGCGCCCCACTTCTTGTCGAGGACGACGTTGCGTCCGCGGGGGCCGAGCGTCACCTTGACGGTGTCGGCCAGCTTGTCGACGCCGGCTTCCAGCGAGCGGCGAGCGGCGTCGTTAAACTCCAACTGCTTTGCCATTGTATTGGTTACGTTCCTTTCAGGCTTGTGCAGGGATGCGCTTACTTACAGGAAAGAACCCCGGCCGAATGTGACCGGGGTTCTTCTGCACAACTACTTGACGACGATCGCCAGAACGTCGCGGGCGGAGAGAACCAGGTACTCCTGGCCACTGTGCTTGACTTCGGTTCCGCCGTACTTGGAGTAGATGACGACGTCGCCTTCAGCTACGTCGACCGGAACGCGGTTGCCGTTGTCGTCAACGCGGCCGGGGCCTACTGCGACGACCTCGCCCTCCTGGGGCTTTTCCTTGGCGGTGTCCGGGATAACCAGACCGGAAGCGGTGGTCTGCTCGCCTTCCAGCGGCCGAACAACAATACGATCTTCAAGAGGCTTGATAGAGACCGACACTCGGACCTCTCCTTCACTTGGTTTGAATGAATCTGGGGTTTCGAGCAGGCGCTGACCGTCGTCGCGGTGCCGGTTGGCGCATCCTCGAAGGATTAGCACCCTCATAGCGAGAGTGCCAAGTCCGACTTTATGCAACGGTTAGCACTCGGTCAAGGCGAGTGCCAAAGTGTCACTGCAAAGCAGGTGGGGGATCCGATCCGGGAGAGTGACGTCTAGACTGAAGAGCCCGGCCCAGCCCCCTCGCCGAAAGCGGTACCTTGACCCAGAACCTCCTTGAGCCCATCCTGACTCCCGAGGGCTGGGAGCTGCTCAACTCGCTCGGACCCTACTCCGAGTCCGAAAGCCTCCGGCTCAACGAACAGCTCCGCGCTGCGGGCCACTCCCCCGAGGTGGTGAACGCGGCCCTCACCCAGTCCCGGCTGCGGGCCAAGGCCCAGGCCAAGTTTGGTCCCTTCGCCGCCCGGATGCTGTTCACGCCCGCCGGACTCGAGCAGGCGACCAGGCTCAACGTCGCCGCCCGGCACGCCCAGCGTTACGTCACAGCCGGGCTACAGAAGGTGGCCGACCTCGGCTGCGGCATCGGCGCCGACTCGATGGCCCTGGCCACCCTCGAACGCGACGTCACCGCCGTCGAACTTGATGAAACCACCGCGGCAGCCGCCACGATGAACCTCCTGCCTTGGTCCAACGCCACGGTGGTCAACGCTGACGCGTCAACGGTGGACCTCAGCGGGTACGACGGCGTCTGGCTGGATCCGGCCCGAAGGACCACTTCCAGCTCGGGCACCAAACGCCTCTTCGACCCGGAGGCCTTTTCGCCTCCCCTGTCCTTCGTCGAGAGCCTCGCCGATACAGGGATGCCGGTCGGCGTGAAGCTGGGCCCTGGGATACCCCACGACGCCATCCCTCCGAACTGCGAAGCGCAGTGGGTCTCAGTGGACGGCGATGTCACCGAAGTCGTCCTCTGGTTCAATGCGCTCCGCCGCGACAACGTCCGCCGCAGCGCCCTGCTGATCGGCGCGGCGGGCGCCACGGAACTCACCAGCAATACCGACTTCGGCGAGGACGACGCCCCGCTCGGTCCCGTCGAGGGGTACCTCTACGAGCCGGATGGCGCCGTGATCCGCACGGGCCTGGTTGCCGACGTCGCACGGCGCATCGGCGGACACCTGGTCGATCCGCACATCGCGTACATCTGCGCGCCGGAACTGGTCGAAACCCCGTTCGCGAGGCCCTACCGGATCCTTGACGTCATGCCGTACAACGTGAAGGCCCTGAAGTCCTGGGTCAAGGCAAACGACATCGGCGTCCTCGACATCAAGAAGCGCGGGACCTCCGTCACCCCCGAGGAGCTGCGCAAACAACTGCTCGCCGGCTCGAAGAAGTCAGTCCGCAAAGCCACGCTGGTACTGACGAGGATCGGTGAAGACCGCGTCGCCGTCGTCGTCGATCCGGTGCTGGGCTAAGGGGAAAAACTAGGCCGGCCGGCGCGAGAATTCGCCCGCCTCGCGGATCTGCTCAGCCGTCGGCCGCACCCCGGTGTAGAGCACAAACTGTTCGGCGGCCTGCAGCGCGATTACCTCGGCACCCGTAATCACGGGCTTGCCTGCTCGCCGGGCAGCCTGGACAAGCGGCGTTTCGGACGGCAACGCAACGACGTCGAACACCAGCGACGATGAAGCAATCGCCTCGTCGCTGAATGACTGGACCTCCTCGTCCTGCCCTGCCATACCGAGCGGGGTCACATTGATGAGCAGGTCCGCGGTGGAATCGCCGGGCTCGGCCTGCCACTCGAACCCGTACAGCCCCGCCAGGCGCCTGCCTGCCTCTTCGTTCCGGGCCACGACGGTGACCTGCGTGAATCCCGCATCCCTCACGGCCGCCGCAACAGCCTTGGCCATTCCGCCTGATCCGCGCAACAGAACCGACGACGACGGCGTTACCTCCGTCCGCTGTCCGATCAGTTCGGCGACCGCAAGGTAGTCGGTGTTGTACGCGGTGAGGACGCCGTCGTCGTTCACGATGGTGTTCACCGAGTTGATCGCCAGCGCCGAGGGATCCATCCGGTCCATCAGCGGGATCACGTCCTCCTTGAACGGCATGGACACGGCGCACCCGCGAATCCCCAATGCCCGGACACCTCCGATGGCGGCCTGCAGGTCCGTGGTGGTGAACGCCTTGTAGATGTAGTTCAGCCCAAGCTGGTCGTAAAGCCAGTTGTGGAAACGGGTTCCGATGTTGCTAGGCCTCGCAGCGAGGGAAATACACAGGACCATGTCTTTATTCAGGATCGGCACCCGTCAATTATGACCTGCGCCCTTCACGTCCTCCAGCGTGGAACCATCACCAAACTTCTGCTTCGAAATAATGCTGACTTTCCCGTTGGTCTCCAGCACAATCGCCGCGACGTTGGAAAGGTCACCGTTGCCCTGCATTCGGGCGGCCTGGAGAAGTTCCGATTTCGTCAGCCGGTTCCTGCGGAGGTCCTCTTCCTGGACCTGGCCATCTCTGAACAGGAGAACCGGACGGGAAGTGATCGCTCCCCTGAACCCAGGCCAGCGGGACGACAAAAAGGCCACGATGAACTGCAGCGCCGCCAGCAGGGCGAGTGCGAACGCTCCCTCAGTCCAGGAGACATCGGAACTGAGCAGGATGGTTGCCAGCGTGGATCCGAGTGCGACCGTGATGATGAAATCGAAGATATTGAGTTGGCTGAGGGTCCTCTTGCCCGACAATCGAAGAACGACGACGAGAAGGACGTAGGCGGCGGAGCCGACCAGCAGTACCCGACCAACATCAGCCCAGCTATCGAACCACATACCGACTCCCAACCTGTTCCTGATCATTCATGCTTTTCGCTCCTCGCGGCGTGCATGTTGTGCCTCTTCTCACGAAGGCTTGACCTTCACACTAAGTCCCAGAGGCGTCTTCAGCGACCGTAGAGCATGCCCTCTGCACTACTATTGAGGTCAGTTCTCACCCGCGATGGCGCGATACCGAGGCAAATTTTCCCCACCGTCCGGTACCGGTCAGGAGCACATACCCATTGAAGATAGAGTTCGCGAAGTCGGAGCAGTCGACCCTCGGCGTTGAGTGGGAGCTCGCACTTGTTGACCGGTATAACGGCGACCTGGTGTCCGTGGCCAAGGAAGTGCTCCGGGGCGTCAACGAGCGTCATCCTGAGCTCCAGGCCGACGACGAACACCCCCACATCAAGCAGGAACTCCTCCTCAATACTGTCGAGATCGTCACGGGAATCTGCCACACCGTCGCGGAGGCCAAGGAGGACCTCAGCCGGTCACTCGCCGCGGTACGCGAGGTGACTGACCCGATGGGCGTCGAGTTGTTCTCCGCCGGATCCCACCCCTTCAGCGCACCGCGTTCCCAGCCTGTGACGGACAAGGAACGGTACTCCAAGCTCATCGACCGCACCCAGTGGTGGGGCCACCAGATGGTGATTTACGGCGTCCATGTCCACGTGGGCCTGGACCACCGGGACAAGGTGCTTCCCGTGCTCGACGGGCTGGTGAACTACTTCCCGCACTTCCAGGCGATCTCGGCGTCGTCCCCGTTCTGGGGCGGCGAGGACACCGGCTACGCGTCGCAGCGTGCGCTGATGTTCCAGCAGCTTCCAACCGCCGGGCTGCCGTTCCAGTTCCGGAGCTGGGCAGAATACGAAGCCTACGTGCAGGACATGTTCACCACCGGCGTGATCGATACGGTGAGCGAGATCCGCTGGGACATCCGCCCGGTCGGCAACCTCGGAACCATTGAAATGCGTGTCTGCGACGGGCTATCCACGCTCGAGGAGGTCGGCGCCGTCGCTGCACTGACCCAGTGTCTCGTGGACGATTTCTCCACCACCCTGGACAACGGCGGATCCATTCCGACCATGCCGCCGTGGCATGTGCAGGAGAACAAGTGGCGCGCCGCCCGCTATGGGCTCGAGGCCATCATCATTCTCGACGCTGCCGGCACCGAACGGCTCGTCACGGAGCACCTGATGGATGAGCTCAACCGGCTCGAACCGGTTGCGGCGAAACTCGGCTGCTCGCAGGAATTGGCCGACGTCGAAAAGATCCTGCAGCGCGGCGCCGGGTATCAGCGGCAGCGCCGCATCGCCGCCGAGAACAATGGCGACCTGAGCGCCGTCGTACTGGATATGGTGCGTCAGCTCCGCGCCTGACAGGCCGCCGTGGCGTCAGTCGCTGACGGAGGGCTGCCACCCGGCGTCGCGTCCCATTCTCGCCAGCAGCCTGGTTTCCCGATCCGCGTCGGGCGGGACAGGAAGCGCGGGCCTGCAGATGCCTTCCATGTAGAGGTGCTCACCGAAACCATCAAGGGATTTCTCAATGAGATCGAGCTCATCCTCGGTGAAATGCGTGTCCCGACCCGCACCACGCGCAATGTCCCATCGATGCACCAGCAGATCAAAGCCGTAGAACGTCGTGAGCGTCTTTCCGACCGTCGTGGGACCGAAGAAACCCTCGAAAGACGTCTGCGCAAGCTCGGCGGTGTCGAGGACGTTTTGAACGCGGGAAGCATGTGACTTCCATGCCCCCACGGGATCCTGCGCCGAGTCCGGACGCGAGCCGGCGTCGATGTTGTGCTGTCCCAGAAAGTCCCGTTCGCTATCAATCAGGTGGTCCAGAACGTCGAGGACCGTCCAACCGGTACATGGCGACGGCGCCGTCCAGTCCTCCACGGTTTCGAGGATTTCCCTCAGCCGGGCATTCTCTGTCCGAAACAGTTCCGAATAGGTAAGCATGGAACAACCGTAGGTCAGAGGTGGACCGTACTCACCGGCATAGAGGAATCGGTGCCGAAACCGATCCCGCTGGGCTCGCCGCCGTCCATGATGATGCGCGCCGCGAGCGCGGCGACCATGGCGCCGTTGTCAGTACATAACGACGCCGGCGGGATGGTGAGCGAGATGCCCGCGGCTTCGCAGCGTTCCCAGGTCAGCTGCCGAAGCCGGGAGTTGGCGGCTACTCCCCCGCCCAGCAGCATCGAGGTGATGCCGTGCTCGGTACAGGCCAGCACCGCCTTCGATGTGATCACATCGACCACCGCTTCCTGGAAGGACGCCGCAACATCGGCAACCGGTACCTCGACACCGCGCGCCTCGCAGTCCTCGACGAACCGCGCCACCGCCGTCTTCAGCCCACTGAAGGACCAGTCGTACCGGTGGGGGCCGGGCTGCTCCGCGGTCCCCATATACTTGGGCTGACTCAGCCCGCGCGGGAACCTGATGGCAGAAGGATCACCCTGCGACGCGAGCCGGTCAATCACCGGACCGCCCGGATAGCCGAGGCCGAGAATGCGTGCCACTTTGTCATACGCCTCGCCCGCGGCATCGTCGATGGTGGAACCCAGCAGCTCTACGTCGGACGCCAGGTTCCTCACCCGCAGGATCTCCGTGTGGCCGCCGGACACCAGCAGGGCCCCGAGGTTGTCCGGCAGGTCACCGGCGTCGAGCAGGCCAACACCAACGTGCGCCACGAGGTGGTTCACCGCAAAGAGCGGTTTCCCTGTTGCAACCGCCAGCGCTTTCGCGGCAGCTACTCCGACCATGAGGGCACCGGACAGCCCCGGGCCGGAGGTAACGGCGAGCGCATCGACCTCAGGCAGCGTCACGCCTGCCTCATCCAGTGCCTGCTGGAGGGTGGGCACCATCGCATCAAGGTGGGCACGCGAGGCGATCTCCGGGATGACCCCGCCGAAACGCACGTGCTCATCCATGGAGGACGACACCGCGTTGGTCAACAGGGTTGTGCCCCGCACGATCCCGACGCCGGTCTCATCGCAGGAGGATTCGATTCCGAGGACCAGGGGTTCAGACCGGTTCATGGTCGCCTTTCGCTACGCCGGAGAAAGTGAAGGTCAGGCGCATGACATGGGCGCTGACACCGTCCCGGTAGTAACCGCGCCGGGTGTGGATGTGCTCGAACCCGTTGCGCTCGTACAGCCGGCGCGCACGGGGGTTGTCCTCGCGCACCTCAAGCAGGATTTCCCTTGCACCCCTGCGACGGGCTTCCTCGAGCATGCTCGTCAGCATCGCCGTCCCGATCCCCTGGCCTTCGTACTCCGGCAGCACGCCGATGGTCTGGATGTCCGCCGTGGTGCCGAGCACCATGACCCCGCAGTAGCCAACAAGCTGTCCGTCGACCTCGGCGATCATGTACTTCCGGGTCTCCGTTTGCTCGAACTCGTCGAAGAACAGTTCGAGCGGCCAGGCGTCGACAGGGAAGAGCTTCTGTTCGAGGCTGCCGACAGCGGGAATGTCCTGGAGGCGCATCGGGCGCAGCGTAAAGGTCACAGCAGGGCTTTCTTCCGCGGTCCGGGTACCTTGGCGTCCGACTCACGAAGGTAGAGCGGCGTCGTGGGGCGCAGGGTTCCGCCCGCCGCCAGGGTGCGGTCGGCAACGAGGGCCAGCGCGACGGCGTCGGGCGTGAGGTCGGTTGCCCCGGCTGTGCCGGCCAGCCGCTCGGTATAGAGGCCGGCGCCGCGGCCGTAGACGGGCAGGTCGGGAACGCTCTCAGCCGGACCCACATGGGGTCCGTCCACAAGCTGCGGCAGCGGCGACCCGGCGCGGTAGCGTGCCCAGTACACTTCCTTGCGCCGCGCGTCGGTGGCAACCGCGAATTCTCCCTCGGGGTGGCCGGCATCGAGGGCCACCGCATCCAGGCTCATGACCCCGTGCAGCGGCACGTTCCACACGAAGGAGAGCATGCGCGCGGTTGCGATACCCGCGCGGAGTCCGGTGAAGGGCCCGGGCCCGACCCCCACGACCATTGCGTCCAGTTCGGTTCCCGCCACACCGGCGTCCGCCAGCAACCGCTCGACGGCGGGAGCCAGCACTTCGGCGTGCGAGCGCGTGTCGGTCGAGGCGAACCGCTGGAGGACGACGCCGTCACGCACCAGCGCAGCGCTGGCGGCAGCGGACGTATCAAGGGACAGAATCAGCACGCTAGACCAGCACTCCCAAGTCAATGTCGGCCCAGCGCGGACCGTAGGCGTCGATGCGCACGTGGCGCGGTTCGTCGTCGTCATCTGTGGTTGCTGCAGGGTCCGTGAGTGAACCGGCAACCCGGCGGACCAGCGTGATGTGCAGCCAGCTGTCAGCAAGGTGCTCCACGCGGCCGGAACCCCATTCGACGACGGTGACGGAACCATCCAGCGTCGACTCCAGGTCGAGGTCGTCTATCTCTGCGTCCGATTCGAGCCGGTACGCGTCCACGTGGACGAGCTCCGGCCCGTTCGAGAGCGAGGGATGATTGCGCACCAGCACGAAGGTTGGCGAGATGATGCCTTCCCGGACCCCCAGCCCGCGGCCCAGTCCCTGGGTGAAGGTCGTCTTCCCGGCACCGAGTTCACCGGTGAGGATGAGGAGGTCACCTGCCGCAAGCCGGCCGCCAAGGCTCTCTGCGGCACGTTGGAGTTCCTCTACGGAGGCTACGGAGAACCCGTGCGACCAGGCTGGGCTTGTCACTGGGCTGTCTCCAAGTCGATGTACCGGCGGGCGACCCGCGGGCTGATACGGGTGACGATTTCGTAGTTGATCGAGCCGCTGGCCCGGGCCCAGTCATCGGCCGTGGGGGTTCCGTCCCCGGTGCCGAAGATCACGACCTCGCGGCCGAGCGGACTCTCACCCGAATCTGCGATCCCGGTCTCATCGAAGTCGATGACAAACTGGTCCATCGCGATCCGTCCCACGACGGGGTAGAACCTGCCACCCACTGATACCGGCGCACCAGTAGCAACCCTCGGGATGCCGTCGCCGTAACCCACCGGAACCAGGCCCAGGGTGGTTCGCTTGTCGGTGCGGTAGGACAGGCCGTAGGAAACGCCGTGACCTTCCGGCACTTCCTTGCAGTTCGCGATGGTGGTCCGGAAGCTCATGGCCGGACGAAGCCCGAGCTCAGCCGATGACTGCCCGTCGAAGGGTGAGAGACCGTAGATGCCGAGCCCCACCCGCACGAGGTCGAAATGTGCATCGGGCCGCGAGAGCGTGCCGGGAGTGTTCGCGAGGTGACGGACCTCGAGGTCAACCCCGGCGTCTTCTGCAACGGCGACGGCTTCCCGGAAACGTTCGATCTGCTCGTCGGTCTCTTCCCGGTCAGGTTCGTCGGCAACAGCCAGGTGGGAGAAGACGCCGACAACCCTCAGCAGTCCGTTTTCCTGATGTTCCAGCGCGCGGCCCAGCAGGGCTTCCCACTGCTCGGGCGGGCAACCGTTGCGGCCCAGTCCGGTATCGATCTTCAGGTGCACCCGGGCAGGGCGCTCAAGCCGCCGTGCTTCGGCCACCACGCGGGCCAGTTCCCAGCCCGAAATACCCAGATCCACGCCCAATTCAATGGCGGCCGCGAAATCACTCGATTCGGTGTGCAGCCAGGCGAGGACCGGCGCCTCGATGCCGGCCTCGCGAAGTGCGACGGCCTCCGCGATGTGCGCAACCCCGAGCCAGGCGGCACCGGCTTCCAGTGCTGCCTTCGCCACCGGCACAGCGCCGTGTCCGTAGCCGTCGGCCTTCACCACGGCCATGACGCGTGCCGGGCTGGCAATCTCGGCGATATGCCGAACGTTGTGCCGCACCGCGGCGAGGTCGATGTCCGCCCACCGTTCCGGCACGGGCCCTGCTGAAAAACTCACAGGCCCATTCTGTCAGTTCTGAACGGGCGGTCAGGAATCGGGCCGCCTCCGGCTATGGTCCCCGGTGGGTCCGCAGCCTGCCCGGCAGCTCTCATGCGTCCGACTGGGTTGCGATGGTGGCGCTCGCCCGCCGGACCGCTTCAGGTGGGACGTTGGCCACGGCCTCCTCCAGGAAGGCGTAGCGGCGCATCCACTGCTTCCGGACGCCGTCGCGCTCGGCACTCATCCCCCGCCACCAGTCGGCGATATCGCCCCAGCCCGGAGCGGCCAGCGAACCTCCGACTTCCTGCACCGAGAGGGAGGCACACAGGTTGGCGAACGCCAGCCGATCCGCGAGGGACCAGCCGGCAAGGTCACCCGTGACGAAGGCCGCTCCGAAACAGTCACCGGCTCCCGTTGGATCGTACGCATTCACGGGCAGTGCGGGCACCCACTCCTCCTCCCCGGTAATGGAGTCGACGGCGATTGCGCCGTGGTGGCCGACCGTCACCACAGCCACCGGTACCAGATCGGCGAGCGCATACAGTGCGGCCCAGGGGTCGGTGGTTCTCGTGTACGCCATTGCCTCGGCTTCGTTGGGAAGGAAGGCGTGGAAGTACTGCAGGGAATCCAGCGCTTCCCGGGACCAGGTTCCGCTTGGATCCCAACCGACGTCACCGTAGAGCCGCATCCCGTTGGCATGCGCCACGGGCACCCACGGTTCCACCTCCGGGCCCACTTCAGCGATGGCGGCGCGGCTCCGCGGCAGGTCTGCGATCAGCTCGGAAGCGGACAGCGGCGACGGGTGCCCATGCGTGACCATCGACCGGTCACGGTTCACCGAGAGCGACACCGTGACCGGCGAATGCCACTCCTCGAAGGTCTTCGACCGGGACAGGTCAACGTGTTCCTGCCCGTGCAGGATGCTGCGGTTGAAGGCACCGTAACCGTCGTCGCCGAATGCTGCCGCGAGCGTCGTGTGCAGTCCGAGCCTGCTTGCCGCGATGGCCTGGTTCGCCACCCCGCCGGGACACGAACCCATCCCCTCGGCCCACACCTCGGTCCCTGGGACCGGCAGCGTATCGAGGCCGGTGAAGATAATGTCGAAGAACACCGAACCGGTAAGCAGGAGGTCGAACTCCGGATCGTTCTCGGTCCGTGAGGAGGCAAGCGGGTCGAAGCGGTTCGGGGAAGCCATGTAGGGCACAATACTCCCCGGCCGGACGGGGAGTATTCAGCAGGGCGTGTTCAGCGCCCACCAAGGAGCGCATCATGAAGTTGGCTGTGATCGGCGGCGGCGGGTTCCGCGTACCCCTCATTTACCGCGCACTGTGCTCGGGTGCCTTCGCCGGTTTGATCGATGATGTGTGCCTGTACGACGCCGATCCCTCCCGCGCGACGGCAGTCGCCCGTGTGGCGCTCGATATGCCGCTTCCCGACGGAGCGGAGCCGCCCCGCCGCACCGTGAGTGAGCGGTTGGAGGACGCCCTGGCGGGTGCCGACGTCGTCTTCGTTGCCATCCGTCCCGGTGGCGCCGCCGGCCGCGTGCTGGATGAGCGGGTGGCCATTTCCGAGGGGGTACTCGGCCAGGAGACGGTGGGTGCGGGCGGCCTGTCCTACGCGCTGCGCTCCATCCCCGAGTTGCTCACGTTGGCGGAGGTCATTGTCCGCACCTGCCCGCAGGCGTGGGTCATCAACTTCACCAACCCCGCGGGGATCATCACGGAGGCGCTGCAGCCCGTTCTGGGCGAACGTGTCATCGGGATCTGCGACTCGGCCTCCGGGCTGGTCCGCCGTGCGTCCATCGCCGCGGGTGCTCCGTTGCCGCTCGGCACCCTGACCGGTGTCGATTACGTGGGCCTGAACCACCTGGGGTGGCTGCGGTCCCTGGAGCACGACGGCGTGAACCTCCTGCCCGCGCTGCTGGCCGATCCTGCCCGGCTGGGTTCGTTCGAGGAAGGCCGGGTCTTCGGTGAGCAGTTCCTGCGCATGGTCGGCGCGCTGCCGAACGAGTATCTCTTCTACTACTACTTCCATGCGGAGGCGCGGCGCTCCGTTGCCGCCGCAGCCGAAACCCGCGGGGAGTCACTGGTCCGCCAGCAGGAGGGCCTTTATCCAAGGCTGCTCTCGACAAATCAGCCTTTCGCCGAGTGGGATGCGGCACGGCGAACCCGCGAAGAGGGATACCTTGCCGAAGCCCGCACGGCTGAGGAATCCCGCGATGAGGCGGACCTGGCAGGCGGCGGCTATGAGCGGGTGGCCCTCACAGTCATGCGCGCCCTGATCCGGGACGAGGCTGCCGAGCTCATCGTCAACGTCCGCAACGGCGAGTCGATCCCCCAGCTTCCTGCCGACGCCGTCGTCGAGGTTCCCGCACTCGTCACCGGCCGGGGCGCCGCAGCGCTGCCGGTGGGGAGGCCGTCGCCCCACCAGCTCGGCCTGATGTCGCAGGTGAAGGGGGTCGAGCAGGACGTGATCGCCGCCGTCGTGCAGGGGGACCGTTCCCTCGCGGTCCGTGCTTTCGCGCTGCATCCGCTCATTGATTCCGTGCACACCGCCCAGCGGCTTCTTCGCGGGTACGAGAACGCGTTCCCGAAGCTGCACAGCCGCTGGCGCCAGGGGTAAGGCCAGACGGCAAAGGAAACGCGCTGCGGACCAGCGAATGTCGCGGGTCCACAGCGCGTTCTGAACACGCAGGCGGTCCTAGACTTCCAGCGCCCTTGCCCAGAGGTTGATGTCGGATTCGACGGCGAACTCGTCGATCGCGTTCAGCTCGTCTTCGCTGAAGTCGAGGTTGTTGATCGCACTCACGCTGTCCTCGAGCTGCTTCACGCTCGAGGCACCGATCAGCGCCGACGTGATGGGCGAGCCCTTGCTCTGCGGGCGGAGGATCCACGCGATGGCCATCTGCGCAAGCGTCTGTCCCCGGGACTCCGCGATGCTGTTCAGGCCGCGGACACGGCGCAGGTTGTCTTCGGACAGGTGGTCCTCGGACAGCGACTTGTTCGAGGCCGCACGCGAACCTTCCGGAACCCCGTTGAGGTACTTGCTGGTGAGCAGGCCCTGTGCGAGCGGCGAGAACGCGATGGATCCGGCTCCGGTCTGCTCAAGGACCTCGGGCAGGTTCGGCTCGCCGTTCTCGACCCAGCGGTTAAGCATGGAGTACGAGGGCTGGTGGATCAGCAGGGGTGTACCGAGATCCCGCAGGATCGCTGCCGCCTCTGCGGTTCGCTCCGGAGAGTACGAGGAGATACCGGCGTACAGCGCACGCCCGGAACGCACTGCGGTGTCCAGGGCGCCCATCGTTTCCTCAAGCGGAGTCTCCGGATCGGGGCGGTGGCTGTAGAAAATGTCGACGTAGTCCAGCCCCATGCGCGACAGTGACTGGTCAAGGCTCGCCAGCAAGTACTTGCGTGATCCGAAGTTGCCGTAGGGACCAGGCCACATGTCATAGCCGGCCTTGCTTGAAATCACGAGCTCATCGCGGAACGGCTTGAAATCGTCCTTGAGGTGCCTGCCGAAGTTGGTCTCCGCCGAGCCATAGGGAGGTCCGTAGTTATTCGCCAGGTCGAAATGGGTGACGCCGAGATCGAATGCCCGCCGCAGAATGGCACGCTGGACGTCGAATGGCTTGTCATCACCGAAGTTGTGCCACAACCCCAGCGAGACGGCCGGCAGGTGCAAGCCGCTTCGTCCGACTCGTCGGTATGGCATGGTCTCGTAGCGGTTTTCCGCCGGGTGATAGGTCATGAATTCATCCTAGGTCGCTGAGGGGTCAAACCACTGATCCGGCAGGAGCGCACGGAACTGTGACACCGCGGTATGCACCGGCGACGCACCCGCCACGAAGCCGTCCGGGCGAACCAGGTAGCACGTTCCGTCCTCGAGGCCTTTGCCGGTTGCGGCGGCGAACGAGTGGACACGCACCTTCAGGGCGTGCCCGACGGCGGCAACCACTTCCGGGTCCACCTCGCCGTAGGTGTGAACCTGCCAGGTGGCAGAGCGGAGGGTTTCGAAGTTACTTCCCGTCCAGGGCAACCGCCTGCCGACGACAGGTCCGCGGCGCCTGCGCCGGCTGGGTTTGGCACCCGGCCCAGGAGGCGCGCCGGCGCCGTCGTCCATCCAGTAGTGGATCCGGATCTGGGAGACGTAGCCGAACAGGCGTGGCGCGATGGGGAGCCGTGGAATGAGCCGGACCGCCGTCGGGGCAACCAGTCGTGGAGCCGTGCGGCGGAAAGCACGGGCGATCCTCCGCGTGGAGGTCACCGCGCCGAACACCCGGTCCGTACTGTTCACCAGGCGAAGAGCCACCGGGCGCCGCTCAGCCTCGTAGCGGTCAAGCAGAGACTTCGAGGCGCGGCCCTGGATCACCTCCGCCAGCTTGAATGCCAGATTGTGCGCATCCTGCAGGCCGGTGTTCATTCCCTGGGCGCCGACGGGCGAGTGGACATGCCCGGCATCGCCAGCCAGGAAAACCGGACCTTCACGGAAGCGCGCAGCAACCCGGTGGTGGATGCGGTAGGTGGAGAACCACAGCGACTCCCGGTAGGACACGTCGAACACCTCGTCGAGCCGTTGCCGTGCGAGCGCCTCGGGCACGTCCTGTCCGCCGGCGGTCCGCAGCACGCCGAGCAGCCGGTGGTGGCCGTCCGGCCCCATGGGGAAGCCGAGCAGGAACTCCTCTGCACCGAACCGGAGGTTGACGCTGTCCTCGGCGACACCGGAGACTCCCAGAACGTCCACCACGTAGAATGTGTGCTCGTTCGTGAGCCCCTCGAAGGGGATGCCGGTCAGTTTCCGTACCGCCGACGATCCTCCATCCGTCCCGACGCAGAACCGCGCCCGGACGTGCAACGAGCCTGACCGTCCGGTGCACTCGGCGATGACGCCGCCGTCGACCGCGGTGAGGCTCTGCAGCGCGTGTTCCCACTCGACCGTTCCGCCCAGCTCCTCCAGCCGGTCCAGCAGGATGCGCTCGTTCCTGCTCTGCTCCAGTACATGAATGCCCGGGTAGGGCGTCAGGTCCGCTCCGAACCTCCCGATGGGTACGGCACCGAAGGACCAGTCCTCGTAACCGGGGCGGATCGTGACCACAGATTCCGCCTCGGCGAGCACGCGGTCCACGACGCCCAGCTGGTCGTAGATTTCCATACTTCGTGAATGGACGCCGAGCGCACGGGACTCACGCGTGGGCCCGTCCTTCCCATCCACGAGCACGGAGTCGACTCCGAGCTTCGCCAGCCAGGCGGCGAGCATCAGACCGGTGGGACCGGCTCCGACGATGAGCACATCCGTGCTGAGCTCGCGCATATGGCCCTCTTAGACCTTCAGGATTGTGGCACCGTAGGCCGGAAGCGTGACCGTGCCGTCCCCGATCGATTCACCGGGTTCAGTGCTGAGCAGGACCTTCTTTGCGGCGACTGGAATCTCCCGCTCACCGTCCGCGAAGTTCACGGCGACGGCGGTGCCTCCCCGATGGAGCACGAGCCACCGCTGGTCCTCGTCGAAGTCGACGCTCACCGACGTGAAGTCGGGGTTGTGCAGGTCCTTGTTCTTCCGGCGGAGCGCAATGAGGTCACGGTAGAGGTCCAGAAGGCGTGCCTGTTCGGGGCGCTCCTGCTCTGTCCAGTCGAGTTTCGCGGAGGCAAACGTTTCCGGATCCTGGGGATTGGGCACCGTATCCGGGTCCCAGCCCATTTTCTCGAACTCCCTGAGGCGTCCCTCAGCCGTCGCCTTACCGAGATCCGGTTCCGGGTGCGAGGTGAAGAACGGCCACGGTGTTTCCGCGCCGTACTCCTCACCCATAAACAGCATCGGAGTGAAGGGCCCGGCGATGTTGAGAACGGCCGCCTGCGCCAACTGTGCAGTGGTGAGGCTCGCGCTGATGCGGTCGCCGGCCGCGCGGTTACCGATCTGGTCGTGGTTCTGCGTGCAGACCACGAGCTGGTGGAGGCTGTGGGTTGCGGGGTCGATAGGCCGCCCGTGCGAACGTTCCCGGAACGAGGACCAGGTCCCGTTGTGGAAGAAGCCCTCCTGGTACACCTTCGCGAGCGCACCGATCGAGTCGAAGTCCTCGTAGTAGCCCACGGTCTCACCGGTGACGTTGACGTGGGCCGCGTGGTGGAAGTCGTCGCTCCACTGGCCCGCCAGGCCGAAGCCGCCGGCACTGCGCGGTGCGATGAGCCTCGGATTGTTCAGGTCCGACTCTGCGATCAGGAACAGCGGCTTGCCAAGCTCGGCGGCACACCGGTCCGTTTCGACCGCGAACTCCTCGAGGATGTGGATGGCGCGCTCGTCATGGAGGGCGTGCACGGCATCAAGCCGCAGCCCGTCCACGTGGTAGTCGCGGAACCACATCAGCAGGTTGTCGATCACGTACCGGCGCACTTCGTCGGACAGCGGGCCGTCCAGGTTCAGGGAATCGCCCCAGGTGTTGGCCTTGCCCTCCGTCAGGTACGGGGCGAACTGCGTGATGTAGTTGCCGCTCGGTCCGAGGTGGTTGTAAACGACGTCCTGGATGACGCCGAGTCCGCGCTGGTGTGCTGCGTCGACGAACCGCTGGTACGCGGCCGGTCCGCCGTAGGTTTCCTGGACGGCGTACCAGAGCACACCGTCATAACCCCAGTTGTGTGTGCCGTTGAAGGCGTTGACCGGGAGCAGCTCGACGTACTGCACGCCGAGTCCGACCAGGTAGTCCAGCTTCCCGATCGCTGCGTCCAGCGTCCCTTCCGGGGTGAACGTTCCGATGTGCATCTCGTAGATGACGTTCCCGTCCAGGCCGGGTGATGTCCAGCCGTCGTCGCCCCAGGAGTAGGCACCGGCGTCGAACGTGCGGGAGAGCTTGTGCACGCCCCCCGGCTGCCGGCGCGAACGGGGGTCCGGTACCGGGCTTACGGAGGCGTTGATCAGGTAGCCGTAGTCCACCTCGCCTTCGGAAGGAGCTCCGGGCGCCTCCCACCAGCTGCCCTCGCGGGAAACCATGGGGTAGTTGGTGCCGTCCGCAACCAGGGTCATTGAGAGCGCCTTAGGCGCCCAGACGTCAAACCTCGAACTCACTTAGCTTCCTCCTTCACGAGAAGTGCCACAGGGTAGGTTTCAAACAGCCGTTTGGCCGGAACCGGCCCACCTTCAAACCCGGTGCCGGTGATCGCGCAGCTGTACGTCCCTTCCGGAAGTACGACGGCGGTGTCCCGCCACCCGCCGGAACGCTCCAGCCCCAGCGGGAGCCGTGTGACAGCGCTGACGGCGCCGCCGCGGTCGAAGGCGAAGACGTGATCGGCCGCCGCACCGGTGGAAATCACCGAGCGGTAGCCGGCGAAGAGCTCGGGACGGTCCCTGCGCAGCCGAAGGGCACGCGAGACAACAAGGAGCTTGGCCAGGCCGCCGTCGTCAATTTGCGGCAGTGCACCGAACGCGAGGTCCACGAGCCCCTGCTTCCGCGCTGCGAAGTCCACCGGTCGCCGGTTGTCCGGGTCCACGAGGGAGGTTTCCCAAAGCTCGGACCCCTGGTACACATCCGGCACGCCGGGCATGGTGAGCTGAACAAGTTTCGCGCCCAATGAATTGGACCACCCCGGCGCAGCCGTCTTCTCCACCAGCGAGGTGATGAGGCTGTTCACCTCCGGGCGGTCGAAAGCGGCGTCAACGGCGTCGTGCATTTTTTCTTCGAAGGTGGCATTAGGCGCCGTCCAGTGGGTACTGGCATCAGCTTCCCGGGCAGCTTTTTCCACGTAGGCGTGTGCCCGTTCCCGGCTGAGCGGCCAGGCTCCGACCAGCGCCTGCCACATCAGTGACGCGAAGGCCGTATCCCCGATGGGGGCGAGCCGGTTCAGCTGCCCGAAGACGTCCGTCCACTCCCCTGCCAGTTCGGACAGCACCGAAATGCGGGCACGGGTATCCTCGCCGCGCTTCGTGTCGTGCGTACTGAGCGAGTTCATGGTCAGCGGCGAGGACTCCTGTCGTTCCTGCAGCGCACGGTGGACCTCGTAGCCGTCCAGCGCGAAGATCGAAGGATCAGCACCGACCTCGTTGAGCGAGGTCAACCGGTTGTACCGGTAGAACGCGGTGTCCTCGACGCCCTTCGCCATCACCATGCCGGAGGTTTGCTGGAACCGCACTGCCAGTTCGGGCAGCTCGGTGGATTCAGCGTCAGCGCCGGTGAGGTACGGGTTCAGGAACGGGTGCAGCGCATCAATCACCGGAGCCAGGTCCGGCCGGCGGACCTTCGCGTTCTGGACCGTCTCCGTCAGGTGGCCCGCGCCGTCGGGCAGGTAGCTGCGGTACACCGGGAAGCACGTGAGCAGCTCGGCAATGGCGTCGGCGCTCTGTTCCAGCTCCAGGTTGGCTGATGCAGGGACAAGGCGGGCAAGTCTCAGCACCTCGGAGCGCAGGATCCCGTCGGTGATCCCGCGCTTGGTTCCGTGAATCATGTGGACGAAGCGCGCGGTCGGCACCGCAGCGTCCAAAGCGGGCTGTCCTGCCGGATCAACGAACAGCCGGTCCACCACGGCGAGGCCGTCATAGCCGGTGGTTCCCTCACACGCCCAACGCTCCGGCAGAACCTCCCCGGGCTCAAGGATCTTCTCCACCAGCGTGTACGCGCCGCCGGAAAGCTCCCGAAGTCTCTCGAGGTAGCCCGCAGGGTCCGCGAGGCCGTCCGGATGATCAATCCGGACTCCGTCCACGAGGGACTCCTCGAACCAGCGGCGGACCTCCGAGTGCGCCTCATCAAAGACCCACGGCACTTCCACGCGGACACCGGCGAGCGTATTGACGCCGAAGAACCGCCGGTAGTTCAGCTCGCTGTCCGCGCGGCGCCAGTTCACCAGTTCATAGTGCTGGCGTGCATGGACTTCCGCGCCGGTGTCACCGGGGTGTGCGGTGCCCTCAGCGATCGGATACCGGTTTTCGTAGTAGTGCAGCTCACCGTCGACGACCTTGAGCTGCTCTTCCTCATTGTCTCCGTCACCGAGCACGGGGACCCGGATCCGGCCGCCGCCGGCGTCCCAGTCCACGTCGAATGCTTCGGCGTAGCGGGAATCCCGGCCCTTGCTCAGCAGATCCCACCACCACGCGTTCTGCGCCGGGGTGGCGACGCCCACGTGGTTGGGCACGATGTCCACAAGGACACCGAGCCCAGCCTCGTGGGCCGTCCTGCACAGCGCGTCGAACGCCTCAGCGCCTCCCCGCTCGGGATCCACTGACGTGGGGTCGGTGACGTCGTACCCGTGATCGGAACCCTGCTCCGCGGTAAGGACCGGCGACAGGTACACCCAGTCCGCCCCGAGGTCCACCAGGTAGGGCACAACATCTGCGGCAGCAGACAGGTCGAAGCTGGATCGAATCTGCAGCCGGTAGGTCGACTGGGGTGTCTTCACGTATTCCTCCTGGAGTGGGTGGTTCTGCCTGGCCTGGGAAAGATCAGGCCGAGCCGGCCCGCGAGGTGTGCTCGTTGGCGAGGATGGCCAGGGACGCGGCAACAGAATGATCCGGTTCCTCAACATCAGCGTGGGCGCGGAGCACGACCATCGACTTCGCCTCGACGGTTACGGCGCTGCCCGCGTTGATGGGGTCCGAGTCGGCGTAGACGCCGGCGGTGTCGATCACTTCGTCCCACACGGGGCCGTACTCGGATGCGGGAACCTTGAAGGTCACAGCCTCGTCATTGGCGTTGAAGTACAGCAGGAAGTTCGCGTCGGTGATGCGCTGGCCGCGCTGGTCCCGTCCGCGGATGCCCTGCCCGTTGAGGAAGACACCGATGGAACGGCCGAAGCCTGCGTTCCAGTCCTCCGGTGCCATCAGCTCGCCTTCGGTATCCAGCCACACGATGTCCGGCAGCGCCTCCCCCTCGCCCCTGCGGACGGGACGCCCATCGAAGAACCGACGACGGCGGAAGGTCGGGTGCTCGGACCGGAGGCGGTTCACTGCAGCAGTGAATTCCAGCAGCGGCTGGTCCAGCTTGTCCCAGTGCACCCAGGAAAGCTCGGAGTCCTGGCAGTAGGTGTTGTTGTTGCCCTCCTGCGTGCGTCCGAGCTCGTCACCGTGGGAGAGCATCGGAACGCCCTGTGACAACAGGAGGGTGGCGATGAAGTTCCGCTGCTGGCGGGCGCGGATGGACTGTACCTCGGGATCGTCCGTGGGGCCCTCGACGCCGCAGTTCCAGGAGCGGTTGTGGGATTCGCCGTCGTTGTTGTCCTCACCGTTGGCCTCGTTGTGCTTTTCGTTGTAGGACACGAGGTCGCGCAGGGTGAAGCCGTCATGCGCCGTGACGAAGTTGATGGAGGCAACGGGGCGGCGTGCCGAGTGTTCGTAGAGGTCAGCCGAGCCGGTCAATCGGGAAGCAAACTCACCGATGCTTGAAGGCTCTCCGCGCCAGAAGTCGCGGACCGTGTCGCGGTACTTGCCGTTCCATTCGGTCCACTGCGGCGGGAAGTTGCCGACCTGGTAACCACCGGGGCCAACGTCCCACGGTTCCGCGATGAGCTTGACCTGGGATACCACCGGATCCTGCTGGACCAGTTCGAAGAACGCGGAGAGGCGGTCAACCTCGTAGAACTCGCGGGCCAGAGCTGAGGCGAGGTCAAAGCGGAAGCCGTCAACGTGCATCTCGGTCACCCAGTAGCGCAGTGAGTCCATGAGCAGCTGGAGGGCGTGCGGGTTGCCGACGTTGAGGGAGTTGCCGGTGCCCGTGGTGTCCATGTAGTACTGCTTGTCATCCTCGACCAGGCGGTAGTACGCCGCGTTGTCGATGCCGCGCATGGAGAGGGTGGGCCCCATGTGGTTGCCCTCGGCAGTGTGGTTGTACACGACGTCGAGGATTACTTCGATGCCCGCGAGGTGCAGTTCGCGCACCATCGCCTTGAATTCCTGGACCTGCTCGCCCTCGTCCCCGGTGGAGCCGTACTCGTTGTGGGGTGCGAAGAAGCCGATCGTGTTGTAGCCCCAATAGTTGGACAGCCCTTTGTCCTGCAGGGTGCTGTCGTTGACGAACTGGTGCACGGGCATCAGCTCGATGGCGGTGACGCCGAGCTTCTGGAGGTGCGCAATGACGGAGGGGTGGGCAACGCCGGCGTAGGTGCCGCGCTGTTCCTCCGGAACGTCGGGGTGCAGCTGGGTCAGGCCCTTGACGTGGGCCTCGTAGATGACTGACTGGTGGTACGGAACCTTCGGTCGACGGTCGCCGTCCCAGTCGAAGAACGGGTTGATGACGACACCGAGCATCGTATGTGCCGCTGAGTCCTCGTTGTTGACGGAGGTCGGGTCACCGAAGTTGTAGCTGAACAGTGCCTGGTCCCAGTCGTACTCGCCGTGGATCGCCTTGGCGTAGGGGTCCAGGAGCAGCTTGTTGGGGTTGCAGCGGTGGCCCTCGGACGGGTTGTTGGGGCCATGCACGCGGTAGCCGTACTTCTGTCCGGGCACAACATGCGGCAGATAACCGTGCCAGACGTACCCGTCTACTTCCTTGAGGGCGATGCGGGTCTCAGAGCCATCATCGTCTATCAGGCACAGCTCCACCTTCTCGGCGACCTCGCTGTAGAGGGCGAAGTTGGTGCCGGTGCCGTCATAGGTTGCCCCCAGCGGGTAGGCATCTCCTGGCCAAAGCTCCATGTGTGCTCCTTGCTTGATTGTGCGCTCCGATCTACTCGGCCGCTTGTCCTGCATCTTTTCATAGCGCAGGGATCTGACATTCTGGTGAACGAAATTTACTAGGGTCCGGTGAGTGGTGGGTCCTGCAGCAGGCACCGGATGACCCGCCCCACGTGGCGGGGCAGGTCGCTCACAACAATGGGACCGCGCTTCGCGGCCCGCTTGCCGGCCAGACCGTGCACCATGGCCGCT
Organism: Arthrobacter sp. TJ-270; assembly: GCF_058269075.1. NCBI lineage: Bacteria > Bacillati > Actinomycetota > Actinomycetes > Micrococcales > Micrococcaceae > Arthrobacter > Arthrobacter sp. TJ-270. The sequence goes on from NZ_JBZCNB010000001.1 coordinate 485,109, forward strand.
GCGGCCGCAAGGGCAGCCCAGCGTGCAGAGGGCGGCAATCCGAGGGAGGCGCCGGCGTCGTCGTTCTCCGCATTGGTGGCAACCAGCGCACCGAGGATTCCTGCGAGCGTGTCTCCGGAGCCGGCGGTCGCGAGCCACGGAGTGGCGTTGGCCTGGCTGAAGATCTCCCCGCTCGGGGCGGCAATAACGGTGGTGTGGCCCTTGAGAAGGACGGTTGCGCCGGTGGTCTCCGCTGCACGGCGTGCGAATGCGATGGGTGCGGCCTCAATTGCATCCCGCTGCACGGCGTCGCAGCGGCGTTCGAACAGCGCAGCCAGCTCCCCCGCGTGAGGAGTAAGGATGACGTGACTCCCGACCGTCGCCGGCAGCAGAGGGAGCGCTCCGGCGTCCACCACCGTTGGCAGCCCGGACTCGATGGCTGCCCGTGCCCGTTGCCGCTGGCCCGGATCCTCGGTAGCGCCGGGGCCCACGAGCCACGCCTGTACACGGGAATCGGTAACGGCGCCCTGGGAGCACACCACCTCGGGGTGAACGGTGTTGATGAGCGAAGTCACCGTCCCGGGTCCGAGGAAACGGATCATTCCGACGCCGGTGGCCAGAGCGGCGCCGGTGGCCAGGACGGCCGCGCCCGGATACATGGCGGATCCGGCGGCGATACCGAGGACGCCGCGGCTGTACTTGTGGTCAGCCGGCTGCGGCTGCGCATAGAGGCGGCGGAAGTCGGAGGGTTCCAGCGAATACACGCTGGGCCGTGGCAGGGTGGGAGCGAGCCCGATGTCAATGGTCACCACGCGTCCGGCCAGCCGTGCGCCGGCGCCCGCCAACAGACCTGCCTTCAAGCCGCCGAACGTCACAGTGAGGTCCGCGGCCAGTACCTCGCCGACGGCTTCACCGGAATCGGCGTTGACGCCGCTGGGAACATCGCACGCCACGACGCGTCCCGTAATCCCACGGTCATTCATGCGCTCAACCAGTTTGGCCGCTGCCCCGCGCAGCCCGCCCACGCCTCCCGTACCGAGTATTCCGTCGATGATGAGGTCTGCCGAAGCGAGCCGCTCGACGAGACGGTCCAGGCTGGAATCCGTAAGCTCTTCAACCCGTCCGCCGGCGGCGCGGAAGGCGGCCAGCGCGTCCGTGTGCACGCGCTCGGAGGTGAGGATCGCCGTCGTGCCCGCTCCGCGGTGCTGCAGCCGGGCGCCGGCGTACAGTCCGTCTCCCCCGTTGTTGCCGCTGCCCGCAAGTACGACGACGGCCCTGCCGTAGACGCCGCCCGTTGCCTGGAGTTCTGCCGCTGAGGCCTGTGCAAGGCCGTGCGCGGCCCGCTGCATGAGCTCATGACCGAGGCCGGCGTCGAGCAGCGGCGATTCCGCTGCCCGCACCTGACTCCCGGTATAAGAACTAAGCATGCTTAGAATCTTAGCGGGTGGCGTCCGGATATTCCCCCTCGGCGACCACCATGGCGGTTGCGACGCCGCCATCATGGCTGAGTGACAGGTGCCAGCAGCTCACGCCGCGTGCGTCGGCCACCGCCTGCACGGTTCCGGAAACCTGAACCGTGGGGCTGCCGTTGGCGTCGAGACCGATCCAGCAGTCCTGCCAGTTCATGCCGGCCGGTGCGCCGAGGGCTTTGGCCACCGCTTCCTTGGCCGCGAACCGAGCGGCCAGCGAGCGGGTGTTGAGCTCTCGCTCGGCGCCGACGAAGAGCCGGTCACGCAGCCCGGGAGTGCGCTCAAGCTGGCGCTCAAACCGGGCTATGTCAACAACGTCAACACCGATGCCGATAATCATCGGGGCCTACTCGACCGTGACGGACTTGGCCAGGTTGCGCGGCTGGTCGACGTCGTAGCCCTTGGCTGAGGCCAGTTCCAGCGCAAAAATCTGCAGCGGAACCGTGGTGAGCAGCGGCGCCAGCAGGGTGGTGGTCTGAGGCACGTGGATGACGTGTTCGGAGAACGCTGCGACCGAGTCGTCACCCTCCTCGGCGATCACGATTGTAATTGCGCCGCGGGCACGGATCTCCTGGATGTTGGAGACCACCTTGGAGTGCAGTGAGTCGCGGCCGCGCGGGGACGGCAGGACGACGACGACCGGCTGGCCCTCTTCGATCAGAGCAATGGGACCATGCTTCAGCTCACCGGCAGCGAAGCCTTCCGCGTGGATGTACGCGAGTTCCTTGAGCTTGAGTGCGCCCTCCATTGCCACCGGGAATCCGACGTGGCGGCCCAGGAACAGCACGGACTTGGCGTCCGCCATGCCCCGGCCAAGCTTCTTGACGGCGTCTGCGTTATCCAGGACCTGCTGGATTTTCGCGGGCATTTCACTGAGGTCGCCCATGACGCGGTTGATCTCGTCGCGGAACTTGTTGCCGCGCAGCTGGGCTAGGTAGAGGCCGAGCAGGTAGGCAGCGGTGATCTGTGCCAGGAAGGCCTTGGTCGATGCGACCGCAATCTCGGGACCGGCGTGCGTATAGAGCACGGCGTCGGACTCGCGCGGAATGGTGGACCCGTTGGTGTTACAGATGGCGACCACCTTGGCGCCCTGTTCCCGGGCGTACCGGACGGCCATGAGCGTGTCCATGGTTTCACCGGACTGCGAGATGGCAACCACGAGGGTTTTCTCGTTCACGATCGGGTCGCGGTAACGGAACTCGTGGGAGAGCTCCACCTCGGTGGGGATGCGGCACCAGTGCTCGATCGCGTACTTCGCGACCTGCCCGGCGTAGGCGGAGGTGCCGCAGGCAAGGACAACGATCTTGTCGACCGAGCGCAGGATGGACTCATCGATACGGAGTTCGTCGAGTACCAGGTTGCCCTTCGCATCGGTGCGGCCCAGCAGGGTCTGGCCAACGGCGTCGGGCTGGTCGTTGATTTCCTTCTCCATGAAGGAGTCATAGCCGCCCTTTTCTGCTGCGGCGGCGTCCCAGTCGACGTGGAATTCCTTGCCCTCGGCGGGAGCACCGAAGAAATCGGTAATCTCAACGTTTTCGGGGGTAATGGTGACCACCTGGTCCTGGCCCAGCTCCACGGCGCGGCGGGTGAAGTCAATGAAGCCCGAGACGTCGGAGCCGAGGAAGTTCTCGCCCTCGCCAAGACCCACAACCAGAGGTGAGTTGCGGCGGGCGGCAACAACGACGTCGGGAGCGTCCTGGTGGATGGCCAGCAGCGTGAAAGCGCCCTCGAGGCGCTGGCAAGCCTCCTGCATAGCCTTCGTGAGTGTGTCCTCGGTTCCGGATTCAGCGAGGCGGCGGTAGATGCTGCCCAGCAGCACCGCTGCAACCTCGGTGTCGGTGTCAGAGAGGAAGGTGGCGCCGGAGTCGAGAAGTTCGGCCTTCAGTTCAGCGAAGTTCTCGATGATGCCGTTGTGGATGAGGGCAAGGCGACCGTTGTCAGCGAGGTGGGGATGCGCGTTCTGGTCGGTCGGTCCGCCGTGGGTAGCCCAACGGGTGTGGCCAATGCCGGTGAGTGACTCCGGGAGAGGTGCGGCCTCGAGCTCGGCGACCAGGTTGGTGAGCTTGCCGGACTTCTTGCGCGACTGGATGCCCGAATCGGTCAGGACCGCGACGCCCGCGGAATCATAGCCGCGGTATTCGAGCCGGCGCAGGCCTTCCATGACAACGTCAAGGGCGCCGTGGCTGCCGTTTGAATCGACGTCATCGATTACCGCACTGTTCAGTGATGCGCCGTTGTTCCGGCCTACGTATCCTACGATTCCACACATGGGCTTAAGCCTACCTGCCGCGCATGCGTTCCCTTGTCGCCCGACGCCCAGGCGAGCCGCCGGTCACCGCCGGGCTGCCCACCCGTTTGTTAATGTGCAGGTCAAGGGGCAGAATTCCTAGGGTGAGTGAGCAATCGCACGGTCTCGGGCCTACGGCTACGGTGGACGCTGGCGTCACACCGTACGTCGAACTCGAACGTCAAACGTGGGCACGCCTGTCCAATGAGATCGAGTCGCCGCTCAACGTCGAGGACATCCAGCGGCTGCGTGGGCTGGGAGACGCACTCAACCTTGACGAAGTGCGCGAGGTCTACCTCCCCCTGTCCCGGCTGCTCTCCCTGTATGTGGCGGCCGCCGGCGAACTGCACGCGGCCACCAACACCTTCCTCGGTGAAACCACCACCCGCACACCCTTCGTGATCGGTGTCGCCGGCTCCGTGGCAGTCGGCAAATCCACCACTGCTCGCGTGTTGCGCGAGCTCCTCCGGCGCTGGCCGGGCACGCCGAACGTCGAGTTGGTCACCACGGATGGGTTCCTCTATCCCAACGAGGAACTCGAGCGGCGGGGTTTGATGCAGCGGAAGGGCTTCCCGGAGTCCTATGACCGGCGTCGGCTCCTGCGCTTCGTCAGCGAGGTCAAGAGCGGCGCGGAGGAAGTCCGCGCTCCCTGGTACTCCCATCTGACGTACAACATTGTGCCCGGACGGGAGATCGTGGTCCGCCGCCCGGACGTGCTGATCGTCGAAGGGCTCAACGTTCTTGCGCCTGCACGCACCAGATCCGATGGCCGGGCCGGACTGGCGCTGAGTGATTTCTTTGATTTCTCCATCTACGTTGACGCCAAGACCTCATATATAGAGGAGTGGTACGTCCAACGGTTCCAGTCGCTGCGCAGCGGCGCCTTCGCGAACCCGGAGTCCTACTTCCACCGTTACGCCTCACTGACCGACGGGGAGGCCCGCGAAACAGCGCTCGGAATCTGGCGCCGCATCAACGAACCGAACCTCATGGCCAATGTTCTCCCCACCCGTGGCCGCGCCACCCTGGTACTCACCAAGGAAGCCGACCACTCGATCCGGAGAATGCTGCTACGAAAAACCTGACGACGCCCCGACTGGACCGCATCTCATCCGCATGGATGACGACGGCGGTGCTCGTCGTCGCGCTGTCAGCCTGCGGTACGCCCGCACCGACCGTTGGAAGCCCAACCCCAGCGGACACACCTCGACCCGCTGTGTCGCCGGGACCGACCGCTACGCTCACACCCGGGACGATTCCCGCGCCGGCCCAGCGCGCACCCAGTCCGGCTTCGACCGCCGTCACCGCCTCCGCCTCGGCTTCACCGACGCCGAGCGCCGCGCCCCCAACCTCGCCGGCGTCTACTTCGTCGCCGGCATCCACAGCGTCACCGCCTGAGGGCGGTGCCGGACTCAGCGATCCGTCGTCGGTGACCGTCGTCGTCAACAAGCGCCGGCCGCTCAACCCCATGGATTACGCACCCTCAGGTCTTGTACTGCCCGCCGTGCCGCTCGCGGTGCAGGAGCCGAACGCACTGCTGCGCAGCAATACCGCCGCGGCCGTGGAAGCACTCTTCGCGGCAGCAGCGAACGACGGCGTCAACCTCACTCTGGTCAGTGGGTACCGCTCCTACCAGGACCAGGTGTCCACCTACCAACACTGGGTGGCGCAGAAGGGCGGCGACACCGCAGCTGCGGACCGGATTTCGGCCCGTGCCGGTTTCTCGGAGCACCAGACAGGGCTTGCGTTCGACGTGGGACAGTCCGACGGCGCCTGCACCCTCGCCTCCTGCTTTGCGGACACAGCCGCCGGCCAGTGGATGGCGGCCAATGCGCACACCTTCGGGTTCATCCTGAGATACCCGGTCGGGGCGCAGGACATCACCGGTTTCTCCGGCGAGCCTTGGCACTACCGGTACGTCGGCGTCGATCTAGCCCAGGCCATGCGGGACGAGGGCGTGGCCACGCTTGAGCAGTACTTCGGCCTTTCGGCCGCGCCCAGTTACTGAACCCTGACCACTTCTGCGTAGCCTGAACTCCATGATCAACGGTTTCAAGGAATTCATCATGAAGGGCAACGTCATTGACCTGGCTGTTGCCGTGGTTATCGGTGCCGCATTCGGGTCGGTCGTGACGGCGCTCGTGGAGAGCGTCCTCATGCCTCTGATTTCGGCGCTGGTCGGCTCCCCGAACTTCGACGATTTCGCGAAGGTGACCATCAACGGCAACGAAATCCTGTTCGGGGTCTTCCTGACCGCCCTCGTGAATTTCCTGCTGATCGCTGCCGCCGTCTACTTTCTCATCGTCATGCCGATGAACAAGCTGTTCAGGCGACGGGACCGCGATCTGGACCTGAAGGAAGACGTCGAGGCAGTCGACCCGCAGGTAGCGCTCCTGACCGAGATCCGCGACAGTCTTCGTCAGCGCACCTGATACGCAAAAGACTGAGGGGCGGAGAATGTCTCCGCCCCTCAATCTTTTAAGTGAAGTGAGGGTTAGCTCAGGCTGGCTCGAGCGCCAACTGGTTCTGCACAATCCCGGCCAGTGTCTCCGCAACACGTTCAGCGGTAACCATGTCGGCTGCCTCCACCATCACCCGGACAACGGGTTCCGTGCCCGAGGGGCGCAGCAACACGCGGCCTGTTTCACCGAGCGATTCCTGGGCTTCGCGGACGGCACGCTGCACTGCGTCGTCGCTGTTGACGCTCGACTTGTCGACGCCCTTGACGTTGATCAGCACCTGGGGAAGCTTGGTCATGATCGTTGACAGTTCCTTCAGGCTGCGGCCGGTCAGGGCAACCTGCGCTGCAAGCTGGAGGCCGGTGAGCACGCCGTCCCCGGTGGTTGCGTAGTCGGCGAAGATGACGTGGCCTGACTGTTCGCCACCGAGGTTGAAGCCTCCATCGCGCATACCTTCAAGCACGTAGCGGTCGCCGACGGCGGTCTCCCGCAGGCTGATTCCTGCATCACGGAGGGCCAGTTTGAGTCCGAGGTTGCTCATGACCGTGGCTACAAGCGTGTTGTCCTTCAGGCGGCCGGCCGAGTTGAGTGCCACGGCCATGATGGCCATGATCTGGTCGCCGTCCACGACCGTGCCTTCGTGGTCGACCGCGAGGCAGCGGTCGGCGTCGCCGTCGTGCGCTATTCCCAGGTGGGCACCGTGTTCCAGGACCGCCGCTTGGAGCATCTCCAGATGGGTGGAACCGCATCCTTCATTGATGTTGTTGCCGTCCGGGTCCGCACCGATGACAACGATCTCGGCACCTGCGTCGGAGAAAACCTGCGGTGAGCAGCCGCTGGCGGCGCCGTTGGCGCAGTCGAGCACGACCTTCAGACCGTCGAGGCGGTGCGGGAGTGACTGCAGGAGGTGGACCACGTAGCGGTCCTCGGCATCCGCGAAACGCTGGATGCGACCCACGTTCGGACCAACAGGCCGAAGGCGTGGTGCGTTCAGTTGGCCTTCGATTGCGTCTTCAAGGGCGTCGTCGAGCTTCTTGCCGCCCCGGGCGAGGAACTTGATGCCGTTATCAGGCGCCGGATTGTGGGAGGCCGAGATCATGACGCCGAAGTCCGCGTCCAGGTCGGCTACCAGGAACGCCGCCGCCGGGGTGGGGAGGACGCCGGCGTCATAGACGTCGACGCCGGCACTGGCCAGGCCCGCTTCGACCGCTGCGGCGATGAAGTCGCCGCTGATGCGCGGGTCCCGGGCTATGACGGCTGTGGGGCGTCTGCCGTCGGATTGTTGGTGCCCGAGTACCACCGCCGCGGCCTGGGCTAACTGCAATGCGAGTTCTGCGGTAAGGAGGCCGTTCGCCTGTCCGCGGACACCATCGGTTCCAAATAATCTAGTCATCGTGGTTCATCCTAAGGGAGAAATGTTCCGCACCCGGGAAGCGAAGAAGAACGCCGTTAAAGCGTTACGCCCGCCCGGCAACTGCCGAGCGGGCGTAACGGGTGAGCGGGTTTAGCGCTTGGAGTACTGAGGCGCCTTGCGTGCCTTCTTGAGACCGGCCTTCTTACGCTCGATGACGCGAGCGTCACGGGTCAGGAAGCCTGCCTTCTTGAGGGCGGGGCGGTTGTTGTCGCGGTCAATCTCGTTGAGCGCGCGGGCAACACCGAGACGCAGCGCACCGGCCTGGCCGGAAGGGCCACCGCCGTGGATGCGGGCAATGACGTCGTACGCGCCGTCGAGCTCGAGGAGCTTGAACGGATCGTTGACTTCCTGCTGGTGCAGCTTGTTCGGGAAGTAGTCAGCCAGTTCGCGACCGTTGACAATCCACTTGCCGGTTCCGGGCGTGACGCGGACGCGTGCAACGGCTTCCTTGCGACGACCTACAGCAGCGCCGCCGACAGTCAGCGCGGGGCGCTCCTTGACGGGGGCGGCGTCCGAGGCGGGCGCGGATTCCGAGGTGTAGCTGGTGAGCTCCTCGGCTGGTTCATTCAGCTCTTCAGTGTTCTGAGCCACGGTTCTCCTTGAGTGATTCTTAGTCTGTGGTGGCCAGGACTACTGGGCGACCTGGGTGATCTCGAAAGTCTTGGGCTGCTGGGCGGCGTGCGGGTGCTCGGCACCGCGGTACACCTTCAGCTTGCCCAGCTGCTGCGCAGCGAGCGAGTTCTTGGGGAGCATGCCCTTGATTGCCTTCTCCACAGCGCGGACCGGGTTCTTCTCCAGCAGCTCTGCATAGGTGACGGACTTCAGGCCACCCGGGAAACCGGAGTGGCGGTAGGCACGCTTCTGTTCGAGCTTGGCGCCGGTGAGGGCAACCTTCTCGGCGTTGATGATAATGACGAAGTCGCCCATATCCATATGGGGGGCAAAGGTCGGCTTGTGCTTTCCGCGCAGCAGTGTTGCGGTCTGGCTGGCAAGACGGCCTAGGACAACGTCGGTGGCGTCAATGACGTGCCACTGGCGGTTGATGTCGCCGGGCTTCGGGGTGTACGTACGCACGGTTTTTGCCTTCGTTTCTGTTCTACGGTGACGCTGAAAATCGGGAGTATGACCTCCAGATGCCAGCGCAGCTGATGCATGCGTTACCGGAACTTCAGGTGAGGGCTGAAACTGCACCGGTGATCCCTGGGTTCTCGGCCACATCCGCGGACCAGGTAGCTCTGCAACTGAGCCGCACGCGGACATGGACGCATCGAGATGGGACACGCACAACGACTTCCAAGATTAGCGTGCGGTAGCCCTGCCGGTCAAAACGGGTCCGGTGCGTCCGGATGCCGGCGGCGTACGATGACCGACAATCCACTCAGCGGAAAGTTGGCTGCACCGAGCCAGAGGAGCCGGTCGCTTGAGGAAACATCGAAGTTTCCACGTGGTGCACTAGCCAAACATCGAAGGACTTGATGCTAGCGCAGGAAAAACGCAGGAAAAAGCGCAGGAAATGCGTTCCCCAGTAGCGTTCGCGCAGGATTAGTTCAATCTTGGAGTTTTCGGGGATTTCCACTGCTAGTTTTTTGCCAGAGCTGGCGCTGGGCCAGCCGCTCATCTCGTACAGGAGACCCCAAATGCTTTCTTCATTCTTCGCAGATGCAAAGAACATCCTCAAGTCCCGCATGAACCGCGACGAGACCGGCGCCACCGCCGTCGAGTACGGCATCATGGTTGCCCTCATCGCTGTTGTCATTATCGCTGCAGTCACGTTCCTCGGTAGCGGTCTGAATGACAAATTCACTGAGGTGCAGTGTTCAATCAACGGAGGTACGTTCACTGCCGCCGTCGCGCCCGCCGGCACCACTCCCGGAACCGCCGCTTCCTGCGCCCCGTAAGCGAAAAACCTGAGGTCGCTTGAGGGTGAGAGGTTTCTAGCTTCACCCTCAAGCAACCATTGGGCTGAGAGACGTAGGAGGGATAGATGAAATGCCAAACAAAGACGAACGTGGCGCCGTCGCTGTCGAATTGGGGCTTCTCCTCCCTGTCCTCGTTCTCCTGCTCCTCGGGATCATGGAATTCGGCCGGGCCTACAACGCCCAAGTGACCCTCACCAATGCAGCCCGTGAAGGCGTTCGGGTCATGGCGATCACCAATGTTCGGGCAGACGCTAGGACAGCGGCCACCAATGCCGCCTCCACCCTCAAGATCACCAGCACCAACCCGACCTTCACCTTCACCACCGGTCCCACGGCAACCAACCCCGCGACCTGTGCAGCGGGCCGCCAGGTCACCATGACCATCTCGTATACCCTCGACACGCTCACCGGCATCGCCGGCCCATTCACCATGACCGGCAAAGGAGTGATGCAGTGCGGCGGGTAGCGGTGGCAGGACGGGAACGCGAACGTGGAGCCGCCGCGGTTATCGTGGCAGTCCTGATGGTGGTCCTGCTCGGCTTCGCTGCACTCGCCGTCGATGTCGGGCTCCTCTACTCCGAGAAGGCCCAGCTTCAGAACGGTGCGGATGCCGGAGCGCTGGGAATTGCACAGGCCTGTGCCAAAAACTCCGCAGACCCGAAGTGCTCAGCGACGTCATCGCTGGCGAAGGACCTGGCGGACAAGAACTCACTCGACGGTCTAAGCAACGTGCAGTCCGTCGCGCTGGATCTAACTGCCCGGAAAGTCACGGTCACCGCCGACCCGCTTGAAGCTGGACGTACCGATAATCAGGTATCCCTTTATTTCGCAGGGGTCCTTGGGATTCCTGCGTCATCTGTTGTGGCCAAGTCGACGGTCATCTGGGGCAGTCCCAGCAAAGGAACGTCCCCGTTCCCTCTCACCATCTCGAGGTGTCAGGTCACCACTGTACTGATTGACGGTGCGGTCCAGCTCATCAGAAGCCACGGCGACAGCACCACTGACGATTGTCCTGCCACAAGTTCAGGGGGTGACACTCCTGGCGGTTTTGGCTGGCTCGTTCAGGATCCCGGAAGCTGTGGTGCCTACATCGACCTTGCCGTCAACGAGGCGTCTACCAACACTGGTAACGACCCGCCAGGCAACTGTGATGACTTGCTCAACGGATGGGCGGCGGACATAAATGCGGGCAAGCCGGTCATCGTGCTGTTGCCCGTATTCGAATCGGTGAGTGGAACAGGGTCAGGCACGATCTACGACGTGAATGCATTTGCTGCATTTGAGGTCAGGGGCTGGAAATTCGCCGGCACAAGCACTCTCCCTCTGACGTTCCGCAACAGGACAGAGTGGGCGGGTGCAAATGCATGCTCCAATCCATGCAGGGGAATCATCGGCCGTTTCGTCACGTACACCGCCTTGTCGAGCGACTACACCGAACTCGGCCCTGTCAGCCCCTACGGCGCCACCGTCGTCAAACTCACCAGCTGATTCACCCCTAGTATCTGGAGTCCCCCGTGAAGTCCCGTCTCATCGCCGGCATATCAGCCGTTGTCCTCGCCCTCGTTGGAGCACTCATGGTGTTCAGCTACGCAAACAACGCGGAAGCCCGGGCGGTCCAGGGCCTTGAGCCGGTCGACGTCCTGGTTGTCCAGGCTCGGGTTCCGGCCGGTACGCCCGTTGAAGATTTGGCGGCTTCCGTGGCGACTGCACAGCTTCCCGGCACCTCTGTTGCCGCTACCGCGCTGAAAGACCTGGACAGTTCTCAAGGCCTGGTCACGGCCGTCGATCTGGTTCCCGGGGAACAGCTGGTCGCCGAGCGGCTGGTGACTCCCGGCAACCTGATCACCCCGGGATCGGTTGAAGTCCCCAAGGGCCTTCATGAGGTCTCCATCCTCGTAGAGCCGCAGCGCATCGCCGGTGGTCGGGTTGCTCCCGGTGACTACGTAGGCGTTTTCATGTCGATGGGCGCCGGCGGAGAGGAAGAGGGCGAAGAAAGCGGAGGCGGCAGCGAATCGACCCAACTTGTCGTACCGAGGGTTCTCGTATCGTCGGTGCAGCGGGCACCGGAGCCCGCACCCGCTCCCGCAGCCGCCGAAGGCGCGGAGATGACTGAGGAAGAGAAAGCAGCAGCAGAAGCAGAGGCGCTCCCCAGCGGTTCCCTGATGGTCACCATCGCCCTCAATCCGGATCAGGCTACTCGACTCGTTTTCGCGAGCGAGTTCGAATCAATCTGGCTCAGCAAGGCAACTGCCGCCGAAGGCGACGCTCCCCCATTCATTGTCAATGACGAGGAACTGTACCGATGAGCCGCTTCATTCTCGTCACCGCCGATCACTCCTTCGAGCAGAAGGTCCATCTCGCTACCGCGGGCGGTTTGCCCGGCGATATCCTCCCCGTCGATCCCGAACTGCTGATTGAGCCTGAAGACCTCCTGGACCTGCTTGCGGTCCAGCAGCCGCAGGTCCTGGTATTCGGTCCCGGCATTGCCGTAGACGCGGCCCTGCGTCTCGCGACCATCGTTGATGTCCGTTTTCCCACTATCAGCATTGTGCTTGTAGCCCCTGAAGACCCAGGGCTTCCCCTCGCTGCCATGCGTGCGGGCATCCGCGACGTCATCGAGCCCGGCGCCGACATCCCCACCGTTCGTCTTTTCCTTGAGCGAGCGTGCCAGGCGTTCGCCAGCCGGCATCGTGCTGATTATGTTCAGACAACCGCCCCCAAGGAGGAACGCGGCCTGGTGATCGGCGTCTTCTCCCCCAAGGGCGGAGTCGGCAAGACAACCATCGCCACCAACCTCGCCGTCGGCCTAGGGAAGCTGACGCCCATGGGCGTCGTCCTCGTTGACCTCGATCTGCAGTTCGGCGACGTTGCATCGAACCTGTACCTCAGCCCCGAGTACTCGGTCCGCGATGCCGTGTCCAGCTCAGCCAGCCAGGACACCATGGTTCTTAAGGCATTTCTGACTCCACATCCTTCCGGCATCTACGCGCTGTGTGCACCGAGCAATCCGGCGGAAGCGGACAGCATCTCCGCTGACCAGCTCGGCACGCTGATCAAGCAGCTCAGCTCCGAATTCCCCTACGTTGTGCTCGATACCGGTCCAGGCCTCACCGAGCACAGCCTTGCGGCGCTTGAACAGTGCACCGACGCCGTCTGGGTCACCGGCATGGACGTACCGAGTGTCCGCGGTCTGCGGTCGGGCCTGGACATTCTCGGGAAACTGGACCTCTTTCCGGAAACCCGCCACGTGGTGCTGAATTTCGCGGACTCGAAGACTGGCCTGTCGGTCCAAGACATTGAGGCAACGCTCGGAGCACCGGTCGACGTCTCGATCCCCCGGTCCCGTGGGCTTTCGCTTGCTACCAACCGAGGTGTGCCGCTACTTCAGGGCGAAGTGCGTGACCCCGCAACCAAGAACCTTCGCGCACTGGTACAGCGCTTCAACCCGGAGTGGCGTTCCAGCAGCCAGCGTAAGTCTCACCGGCGGGTAGTGATCTGATGAAACTGTCGGACCGCCTGAACCAGGCCAATTCCTCAACACCCGCAACGCCTACTCCATCACCCAATGCGGCAACGGCAGCACCGCAGGCCAACACTGCCGCCGCTCCGGAGTCGGCCGCGCCCGCTTACCAGGGCGCCGTCGTCATCGGCGGGCGCTCGTCCAACGCACCGGAAGCACCGGCAGCAGCACGGGTGGATGCCTTTGCCGGACTGAAGCAGCGTGCTGCGGAGGCCCTCTACGAACGCATGGGCGCGCGCTTCAGCGACTCCACTCTGAAGGAAGAGGACCTGCGGGCAGTCGCGCGGGAGGAGCTCAGCCAGGTCATCGATGCCGAGCAGGTGCCGCTGAGCCCGGACGAGCGCCGCCGGCTCATACAGGACGTCGCCGACGACGTACTCGGCTTTGGTCCGCTCCAGCGGCTTCTCGACGACGAGGCCATCACCGAAATCATGGTGAACCGCGCCGACCAGATCTATGTCGAGCGTCGCGGTCAGTTGGTGCTTGCCGATACCAGCTTCAAGTCTGAAGAACACCTGCGACGCGTCATCGAACGCATTGTGTCCAAGGTGGGCCGGCGCATCGATGAGTCCTCCCCCTTCGTCGACGCCCGCCTCGAGGACGGCTCCCGTGTCAACGCCGTCATCCCGCCGCTCGCGGTCAACGGATCCTCACTGACTATTCGTAAGTTCAGCAAGGTGCCGCTGACGGTTCAGAACCTCATCGATTTCGGCACGCTCACGCCCGAGATGGCAGAGCTGCTCGACGCGTGTGTCAAGGCAAAGCTGAACATCATCGTCTCCGGCGGTACAGGAACCGGTAAGACCACGCTGCTCAACGTGTTGTCCTCATTCCTGCCCCACGGCGACCGCATCGTCACTATCGAGGATGCGGTGGAACTGCAGATCCAGCAGCAGCACGTAGTGCGTCTCGAAAGTCGGCCGCCCAACACCGAGGGCAAAGGCGCAGTGACCATCCGCGACCTGGTCCGGAACTCACTGCGTATGCGCCCTGACCGGATCGTGATTGGTGAGGTCCGCGGCGGCGAATCGCTCGACATGCTGCAGGCCATGAACACCGGCCACGACGGGTCCCTGTCCACTGTGCACTCCAACTCGCCGCGTGACGCCGTCGCGCGACTGGAGACGCTCGTCCTGATGGCCGGCATGGATCTACCACTTCGAGCCATCCGCGAACAGATTGCTTCCGCCGTTCATCTGGTCATCCAAATTTCCCGTCTTCGCGACGGCACGCGACGCATCACCCACGTCACCGAGGTGCAGGGCATGGAGGGCGACGTCGTCACTCTCCAGGACGCTTTCGTCTTCGACTACTCAGCCGGCGTGGACTCCTCCGGCCGTTTCCTCGGCAAACCTGTGCCCACGGGTATCCGTCCGCGCTTCATGGAGCGGTTCGAGGACATGGGCATCACGGTTTCGCCTGCCGTCTTCGGCGCTGCGCTCAGCGGCAGGAGGTAACCCGATGACGCTGATGTTCCTGTACGGGACAGCACTATGTGTCGTAGCGCTCGGCCTGCTCTTCTTCGCCACACGTCCAGCCCAATCCGCCGTACCGCTGGACCGCCGTCGTCCACCGGTCGAGGAGTCAGACTCGAAGCTCACCAAATTTGCAGGATCAGCCGTGCACGGTATGGAGCGGTTCCTCAAGAATCATCCGCAGCGGCTATATAGGCCCGAACTGCTGGAAACCGCCGGGGTGCGGCTTACGCAGGCAGACATGTTCATCCTCGTCATCGCGGGCGGGATTGCAGGTCTGGCGTTGGGCTTGTTGGTGGGCGGACCACTGCTCGGCATCTTCTTTCTCATCCTGGCCCCCGTCGTAGCGCACCTCGCGTTGGTCTTCAGGATCAGCCGGCGCCGCGCCAAATTTGATAACCAACTCGGGGACACCCTGCAACTCCTCACCGGCGGCCTGAGGGCCGGTCACAGTATCCTGCGGGCCATCGATGCTGCTGCCATTGAAGCCGACGCTCCGACGTCCGATGAGATGCGGCGTGTGGTCACGGAGACCAGCCTGGGTAAGGATTTGCTCGTGTCCCTGACGGACACGTCCCGCCGAATGGAGAGCGAGGACTTCGCCTGGATTGCGCAGGCCATCCAGATCAACCGTGAGGTGGGTGGAGACCTCGCAGAGGTCCTGGATCAGGTAGGCGCCACCATCCGCGAGCGCAGCGAGATCAAAGGACAGATCCGGGCACTTGCGGCCGAAGGCAAGTTCTCGGCCTACATCCTCGTGGCCCTCCCCTTCGCCATCGGAGCCATGCTCATGGTCGTCAGCCCCGGCTACGTCAACCCGCTGTTCGAGAACCCGCTCGGCTGGGTCATGATCGGCGCTTCTGTAGTCATGATGACCATCGGCTGTCTGTGGCTCCGCAAGATCATTGATCTGAAGTTCTAGGAGGCCGGCGTGAATCCAGTACTACTGACATCCCTGCTGCTCGTCGCCGCACCCCTGGGCTACCTCGGGTGGGTTCTGCTGGCCCCGGGCAACATGAGTTACAAGAACATCCAGGCGAACCTGAACCGTGGGCTCCCAGTCTCGGACGAAGCCAAAGCTCGCAGTTCCGGCGCTCTGGCGCGCTTCGGGTACAAGCTGACGCCGTCGTCGTACGTGGAGAAGCTGGACAAGCTCCTCGCCCTGGCCGGGCGGCCGGCGTCCCTGCCGCTCGGGCGGGTGCTCGGCGCCAAGCCGGCACTCTGCCTGGTTGGCGCGGGCCTCGGCTATCTGATGGCCAGTGCCGCGCAGAAGCCGATGATCACCATGCTGGCCATCTTCCTCACCGTGTTCGGGTACTTCATCCCGGACCTCCTGCTCTACAGCAAGGGCCAGGAGCGTCAGAAGGCCATGCAGCTGGAACTCGCGAACACGCTGGACCAGATGCTCATCTCCGTGGAGGCGGGTCTCGGGTTCGAGAGCGCAATGCAGCGTGCCGGCGAAAACGGCAAGGGCCCGCTCGCCGAGGAACTGGTCCGGACGCTTCAGGACATGCAGGTGGGCCGAAGCCGACGCGAGTCGTACCTGGCCCTCGCGGACCGCACGAGCATCCCGGAGCTGCGCAGCTTCGTCAAAGCGATCGTCCAGGCTGACGCGTACGGCATCGCACTGAGCGGAGTCCTCCGCACCCAGGCGAAGGTGATGCGCGTGAAGCGGCGTCAGCGGGCCGAAGAAAAGGCCATGAAACTGCCGGTCACGGTGCTGTTCCCACTGCTCTTCTTCATCTTTCCGGTGCTGTTCATCATCATCCTCGGGCCAGCTGTGATCAACGCCATCGCGACGTTCAGTGGGTCGTGAATTCGACCGGTCTAGCGTGGCTAGTACACAAGCCGAAGAATTCCGCAGTGTTTCCTAAGCAACGAACAATTACCGCCTATCTCACAAATTCAGAAAGTAGCGTTAGCCCCATGGCTCTCTCCAACCCCAGCGCGAACGACGACGATGCAGCAACCCTGCACGCCGTCAGCGCTGAATCCCGGAGTGTCCTCGGCGGCAGCGACCGTACAGACAGGATACCTCTGGTGGATTTCGACGTCCTCCACGATCTCGAGGACCAACTCGACAGCCCGGCCGCTGCACGGGCATTCGTACGCGACTATGTGGCCGTGTGGGATGAACGTGACCTGCGGCTTTCGTCGGCGATTGCACGGCGCAACCAGGCTGCTTCACTGGACGCCGTCCTGAGCCTGAAAATCACATCCACCATGGTGGGTGCCACCCTGCTCGTCGCGCTGACCACTGCGCTGGAAGGACTGCTTCGCGAGGGCAAGCTCGAAGAAGCCGAGGCGGCATTCCCGCAGGTTCACCGGTGCGGACTGCGCACGATGCGTGAACTGACCGTGCAGCACCTCAAGAAGGACGGGTAGCGGTCAGTCCGGACGTCGGGGCACCAGCCGGTAGCCCACACCGCGCACGGTCATAAGCCAGCGGGGACTCCTGGAGTCCTCCCCCAGCTTCCTGCGCAGGTTGCCGATGTGGACCTCGATGGCCCGCTCATCGGCTTCACTGATATAGGTGTCAGTCCGGTAGTACTGGCCTCGGACAACACGCACCAGGTCCCCCTTGGTACGAACTGCGCCTGAGCTCCGCAGGAGTTCGTGCAGAAGGTCGAACTCGCTCCGGGTCAGTACCAGCTCCTCGCCGCGAACCGTCACCGTCCGGGTGTCCTTGTCCAGCTCCAGGCCGTTGTGCCGCAGCACGGAGCCCGGACGCACCGGCGCGTCGGGTTCCTCAGCGGGAGCGGCCGCCGTCGTCGTCGGTTGCTCACTGGCAAGGCCGCCGCGCGGCCGCCGCAGCATCGCCGCTACGCGGGCACGGAGCTCCCGGGGACGGAAAGGCTTGGTGACAAAGTCATCGGCTCCGGACTGCAGCGCAGTAAGTGTGTCGATCTCCTCATTATGCGCGGTCAGCATGATCACGTAGCAGTCGCTGAGACCACGGATCCGGCGCAGTACCTCAAAGCCGTCGATGTCCGGAAGGCCGACGTCAAGGGTGACCAGCGTGGGATTATGTTCCTTGACCGCTTCCACCCCACTGCGACCGTCGGCTTCGGCATGGACAACGAAACCTGATTGCGTAAGAACAGTGCTTACGAGGTTGCGGACGTCGAGATCATCCTCGACCACTACCGCCACACCTGGGTCACCCACTATTTTCCTCCTGGCCCCGACTGAACTGTAATTTCACAGTTCACCACAAAAGGACGAAACACCGCGACGCACAGTGAACCGCCGCAGCGTGCCCTCACAGCATACGGGAGCTTCTTTGGTTCTGATCCAAGCAGCCAGAAATAGGGAACTTTGTGAACCGGTTAGGAGTTGAGGTGGGACGGCAACGCCGAGTGACGACATAATGGAAGTTATGTCGTGGTCTCAGAGGCATCTCCGTATCTTCGTGCGCGCCCATACCCGGCGGCATCATGAGTGAACGCGTGATGTTCCTGGCGGCCAAGCGGGCATACTCGAACCTGCCCTTCCGCGCGCGGGTCGGGCTGTGTGAAGTGCCTTTGGCCATGCTGGTCGCCGTCATTGCGGTCATCGCTGCGATTGTGGCGCCGACGCTGCTGATGAATCCGTTGTTTCTCGGAGGACTCGTCTTCCACGCTGCACTCCTCGCGGCGGCCTTCCTCACCCCCTGGGAAAGACTCCGTGAGGGTTCCTATGTGGCCATCCCGCTCCTGGACTTCGCAGCCATTGCGCTGACCCGCAACGGCTCGGCGGACGTACTGCCGGGGCTGAGTCTCCTGGCCATCTTCCCGGTGATCTGGCTGTCCGCGTCCGAACTGAAGCCGTCGCTGAGTCTCCTGGCCAGCTTCGTTGGACCGTTCCTAATTCTCGCGGTTCCCCCGTTGATGGGATTGGCGCCGCCCAACCAGCTAGGCACCGCCGTCCTGCTTGGCCTGGCGATGGCGGCAGTCTCCGTTTCGCTGCGCTTCGCCAGCCTCAACTCCGTGCACAGCCAGCGCAAGCTCGCAGCCTCCAACGCGGAAGTACACCGGCTCCAGGGCGAAAACACCGAGCGCGCTTTACTCCTCGAAGCCATCCTCGACACGATCGACGTCGGCCTGGTGGCCCTCGACGCCAACGGCAACCGCACCCTCACCAACCGCCAGCAGCGGTCCTATGACCTCCTCGTCCAGGCGGGCGACAAGAACGACGACGACGCCTCCAACCACCTCTACTCGGCCGACAAATCCACTCCCGTCCATCCCCGGCGCTACCCGGTGCAGCGGGCCGCAGCCGGGGAGACGTTCGCCAACTACCTGGTGTGTCTGGGACCGAAAGAGTCCCAGCGCGCGATTTCCACCGCGGCAACGGCCATGAGGGACAGCGAGGGCAGGTTCGCCGGCTCCGTGATTGTCTCCAACGACGTGACGGATATGGTGGAGGCACTGACCGCCAAAGAGGACTTCGTGTCCAATGTGTCCCATGAACTGTGGACTCCGCTGACTTCGATCATCGGCCACCTGGATCTGGTGCTCGACGACGACCACGCCCTGCCGGAGAACATTAACCACCAGCTCTGCGTCGCCCGGCGCAACGCGGAACGGCTTTATGCGCTGGTGTCCAACCTGCTGGCATCAGCGTCCGGCGCGGCGAGTGTCCACCTGCGCCCCACGGACCTCAGCGGGCTGGTCGAGCACAGCATTGAATCTGCGTGGCCCCAGGCGGCGAACACCGGCGTCACTCTGAAGGCGGATGTCCCGGACATCCTCTGGACCACCTCCGACCCGCTGCGCATCCGTCAGGTGCTGGACAATCTCATCTCCAACGCCATCAAATACTCGCCCGACGGCGGCACCGTCACCGTTCGCGCGCGGCAGGAGAGCGACGCAGCGTTGCTCGAGGTACATGACACCGGCATCGGGATGTCGCCGCACGAAACGACACAGGTTTTCGGGAAGTTCTTCCGGACCGCCGCTGCCCGGGAATCGTCCATACCCGGCGTAGGGCTGGGCCTTGCGATCACGAAGGCGATTGTCGACAGCCACGGCGGAACCATCTGCTGCACCAGCGAGCCTGGTGCAGGAACAACATTCACGGTGAAGCTCCCGCTGCACCGGTCGGAGCAGAACTAGCTCTCAGACATCCCGCTTGGCGCGGGTGAGTTCCGCGCGCAGTGCCAGTTCAGCGGCGTCGTCCGGGTAGCGCACTTCCTCGAGGACCAGCGGGTGCGCCGGTGCAAGAACGGACCGTGAGTCCTTGCGGCGGGAGCGCAGACGCTCACCCAGCCACTCCGGCGCTTCCTCGCCGCTGCCCACACGGAGTGCCGAACCGATCAGTGCGCGCACCATGTTGTGGCAGAAAGCATCAGCCTGGATGGTGGCGCGGAGTACTCCATCAACCTCGCGCTCGAACTCGAACCGTTGCAGCTCGCGGACCGTCGTGGCGCCCACCCGAGGCTTGCAGAAAGCGCGGAAATCCTGAAGGCCGAGCACCGAGGCTGCAGCCGCATTGAGAAGGCGCTCGTCCAGCTCCTCCGAGTGCCAGAGCACCGTGGTGCGGTTCAGCGGATCCTGCAGTTCGGAGCGGTCGGCGATCCGGTAGCTGTACCGGCGCCACAGCGCCGAGAAACGTGCGTCGAAACCCACCGGGGCAAGGCTCACGGCACGGACGACGACGGGTGACGCCGGGTTGGCGGCGTATACGGTGCGCGCAGCGGCGCTGGGCGGCAGGTAACGGTTCACAGTGGCCTGCAGTCGCCGCTTCAGCGCCAGGGCGGGGTCGATCTCCCGGCCACGGCTCAGGGCGAACCACTCCCCCGGTTCAAGGTCAATGTGGGTCACCTGACCGCGGGCGTGCACACCGGCGTCGGTACGGCCGGCGACTGTGAGTCGGACGTGCCGCCGGAAGAGAAGTTCAAGGCCCGACTCCACTGTGCCCTGCACGGTAGGCAAACCGGGCTGTAGCGCCCAGCCGGAGAAGGGGCCGCCGTCGTACGCAAGATCGATGCGGACACGCAAATGCCCGCCATCCACGGAAGGGATGACGGGCATTTGTTCGTTCATGTGATTCAGGAAGGGCGTAGAAGAACTACCTCTTCTCGTCTTCTTCCGGCACGGAGCCTTCTTCGACGACTACGGTCTCCTCGGCGTCGCCCTCAGAGGCGCTTACCGTGGTTTCCTCAGCAGCAACCTCGTCAGCCGAAGCTGCAGAGGGAGCGGACTCAGCCGATTCAGCGGACTCAGCCGAATCTGCAGACTCAGCGGACGCGACCGGCGCAGCAGCTGCAGCGTCGCGGGCAGCAGCGTTGCCTGCAGCCTGCTCGGCTTCGCCGACTACGGCCTGCTTCGCCGAAACAGCCTCAAGCACCAGCTCGATGACAGCCATGGGGGCGTTGTCGCCCTTGCGGTTGCCGATCTTGGTGATGCGGGTGTAGCCACCGTTACGGTTGGCCACGGCCGGTGCGATGTCCGTGAACAGCTCGTGGACGACGCCCTTGTTGCTGATGACAGCCAGGACACGACGGCGCGAGGCCAGGTCACCCTGCTTGGCGAAGGTGATCAGGCGCTCGGCGTAGGGGCGAAGCCGCTTTGCCTTGGTCACCGTGGTGGTGATGCGCTTGTGCTCGAACAGCGAGGCGGCCAGGTTGGCGAGCATCAGGCGCTCGTGCGCCGGACCGCCACCGAGGCGTGGGCCCTTTGTGGGTGTGGGCATGATGTTTTATCTCCTCATGAATGTGCCCGAGGCCGCATCCTAAGCGGCGCCAGGTTTCTAAACGTTTAGAGTTCGTCGTCGCCGTAAGCGGCGTCGTCCTCTTCAATCGCAGCGGCGCGGGCTGCAAGGTCGAACCCTGGAGGGGAATCCTTCAGGGACAGACCAAGCTCGACCAGCTTTGCCTTGACCTCATCAATGGACTTCGCACCGAAGTTACGGATGTCCATGAGGTCAGCCTCCGAGCGTGCAACCAGTTCACCCACGGTGTGGATGCCCTCACGCTTGAGGCAGTTGTAGGAACGAACGGTGAGTTCGAGATCCTCGATCGGGAGGGCCATGTCAGCGGCGAGTGCGGCGTCGCTGGGCGACGGGCCGATCTCAATGCCTTCAGCGGCGGTGTTCAGCTCGCGGGCGAGACCGAACAGTTCAACCAGCGTGGTGCCGGCCGAGGCAACGGCGTCGCGCGGAGCGATGGCGTCCTTCGTCTCGACATCGACGATCAGGCGGTCGAAGTCGGTGCGCTGCTCAACACGGGTGGCTTCCACACGGAAGGTCACCTTCAGGACCGGCGAGTAAATGGAGTCAACCGGAATACGGCCGATCTCGGAATCACCGGACTTGTTCTGCGATGCGGACACGTAACCGCGGCCACGCTCGATGGTCAGTTCGAGCTCGAACTTGCCCTTCGAGTTGAGGGTTGCGATGTGCAGGTCCGGGTTGTGGAACTCCACACCGGCCGGCGGTGCAATGTCAGCTGCGGTGACTACGCCGGGGCCCTGCTTGCGCAGGTAGGCAACCACAGGCTCGTCATGCTCGGAGGACACCGCGAGGTTCTTGATGTTCAGGATGATCTCGGTGACGTCTTCCTTCACACCGGGAACCGTGGTGAATTCGTGCAGGACGCCGTCAATCCGGATGCTTGTGACAGCTGCTCCGGGGATCGAGGACAGCAGCGTGCGACGAAGCGAGTTGCCGAGGGTGTAGCCGAAACCGGGCTCCAGCGGTTCGATGACGAACCGCGACCGGTTGTCAGCGACTACTTCTTCAGTCAGGGTGGGGCGCTGTGCAATGAGCACTTACATTTCCTTTCAGGGAGCATCCGCTATATGACGCAACACAAATGGTGGAAAGGGAAAGCTAGAGAGCTGGACTCAGTAGCTAAACGACAGTCAGCCCCAGGCCGCCCGCACTTCAAATGAAGCACGGGCGCACCTGGAGCCAAGGAGCTACTAGACGCGGCGGCGCTTCGGAGGGCGGCAACCGTTGTGGGCGCTGGGGGTAACGTCCTGGATGGAACCGACCTCAAGGCCGGCAGCCTGCAGCGAACGGATCGCGGTCTCGCGACCGGATCCGGGACCCTTCACGAAAACATCCACCTTGCGG
Organism: Arthrobacter sp. TJ-270; assembly: GCF_058269075.1. Taxonomy (NCBI): domain Bacteria; kingdom Bacillati; phylum Actinomycetota; class Actinomycetes; order Micrococcales; family Micrococcaceae; genus Arthrobacter; species Arthrobacter sp. TJ-270. Next base: position 507,689 of record NZ_JBZCNB010000001.1, read on the forward strand.
ACGCCGTGCTCCTGGGCACGCTTGGCAGCGGCCTCGGCAGCGGTCTGTGCGGCGTAAGGGGTGGACTTGCGTGAGCCCTTGAATCCGACCTCGCCTGCGGAGGCCCAGGAGATAACAGCTCCGTTGGGGTCCGTGATCGAGACGATGGTGTTGTTGAACGTGCTCTTGATATGCGCCTGACCGAAGGCGATATTCTTCTTGTCCTTGCGACGCGGCTTGCGGACCGCTCCACGAGTCTTGGGGGGCATTACTTCTCCTACGAAGGTTTTGGAAAGAGGGTGTTAAGGCGGACCGCTAAATCAGCGTCCGGCCTTCTTCTTGCCTGCGACGGTGCGCTTGGGGCCCTTGCGGGTACGCGCGTTGGTCTTGGTGCGCTGTCCACGCACGGGAAGGCCACGGCGGTGCCGGATACCCTCGTAGCTGCCGATCTCAACCTTGCGGCGGATGTCTGCAGCCACCTCACGGCGGAGGTCACCCTCAACCTTGTAGTTGCCTTCAATGTAGTCGCGAAGCTGGACGAGCTCAGCGTCTGTCAGATCCTTGACGCGCGTGTCCGGGTTGATCCCGGTTTCTGCGATTGTCTGATCTGCTCGGGTCTTGCCCACGCCGTAGATGTAGGTGAGCGCGATGATTACCCGCTTTTCGCGGGGAATGTCTACGCCAGCGAGACGTGCCATAGTGGCGGTTCTCCTTTTGATGACCGGAGGTCTGAAACAGTGCGGCCCGGATTATTCCGGTCCCCGGCCTCCGTGCCGGGGGTGTGGGTAGACCTGCTCAGGTGTGCCCTGCACTGCTTTTTTATTGTGGTGTTACTACGCGTGGGTGACCCTCGAAAGAGGATTCAGCCCTGGCGCTGCTTGTGGCGCGGGTTTTCGCAGATTACGAGTACGTTGCCCTTGCGGCGAACCACCTGGCACTTGTCGCAAATCCGCTTCACGCTCGGCTGGACCTTCATGGTTTTCCTTTGCGTTCGTGCAGTTGTGCTGTTTTGCCTCCGCGACCGGTGGGCCGGGAGGCTCGGAACTAAATACTCAGAACCGTCTACTTGTAGCGGTAGACGATACGACCCCTGGTGAGGTCGTAAGGGCTAAGCTCCACTACCACCCGGTCCTCAGGGAGGATTCGAATGTAGTGCTGACGCATCTTTCCCGAGATGTGGGCTAGAACAATGTGTCCGTTGGCCAACTCAACGCGGAACATCGCGTTGGGCAGAGCCTCGTTCACAGTGCCTTCAATCTCAATGACACCGTCTTTCTTGGCCATATCCTCCGCTAACTTCTGTGCCGCCACTTGCGGGGCGGACGGTCTTGGGGTTTTGATTGTCTGACTCCCCGCCCGAGATCGCAGATCCCGTTCCGCACGTAACGGAGCAAGCCGTTTCGGAGGATGGGCGCAAAAGGGCGCAAAAGTAGCGACAACCAACAGACAACTCTACGCTACGGCCTGCCGAAAGTTAAATCCGGCCGGGCCGGCACAATTGCAGTCGCGAAGGGGTGCTCAGTCGAGAGGCGCGACGACGACGCCCAGCTCTTCCAGCCGGGCCGCACCACCGTCAGCGGCGGTGAGAACCCAGATGCCGCCGTCATGCACTGCCACGGTGTGTTCCCACTGGCAGGCGCGCTTGCCGTCAACCGTGACAACCGTCCAGTCGTCGTCGAGGACCGAGGTTTCGAGGCGGCCCTGCACCAGCATGGGTTCGATCGCCAGGCAGAGACCTGACTTGATCTTGGGGCCACGGTGGCTGCTGCGGTAGTTCAGGACATCGGGTGACTGGTGCATCTGCGTTCCGATGCCGTGGCCGACATAGTCCTGCAGGATGCCAAGGGCCGGGCCCTCGACTGCGGACACGTAGTCATCAATGGCGGAGCCGATGTCTCCGACGTACTTCCCTGTGGCCAGGGCTGCAATCCCCCGCCACATGGCTTCCTCAGTGATCTGGGACAGCCGGACATCTTCCGGGCGCGGCGTACCGACTGTAACGGTGCGGGCTGAGTCCGAGTGCCAACCGCGGATGATGGCGCCACCGTCAATGGAGATGATGTCACCGTCCTGCAGGACGTAGTCGCCGGGGATTCCGTGCACGACCTCGTGGTTCACGGAAGTGCAGATGCTGGCCGGGAAGCCGTGATAGCCGAGGAAATTGGACGTGGCGCCGGCGTCCTTGAGAACGCCGGCGAACACCGCATCGAGCTCGCGGGTTGACACACCCACGCGGGCAGCAGCCACCGCCTGATCAAGGGCGTTGGAGAGCACCAGGCCCGCTTCACGCATGGTCCGGATCTGGTCTGCTGACTTGTACTCAACCCGCTGCTGGCGAAACATCACGACTACTGGGTTACTTTCAGTGCCGACATGACCCGCTCGGTCACTTCATCAATCGCGCCGATCCCGTCGACTCGGGTGACGATCCCGCGTTCCTCGTACTGGGAGACAACGGCTTCAGTCTGCTCGTGGTACAGGTCGAGGCGGTGCCGGATGACAGCCTCGTTGTCATCCGAGCGGCCGTCGAGTTCTGCGCGGCCAAGGAGCCGGCGAACCAACTCCTCATCGTCGGCAGTGAGCTGGAGCACGACGTCGAGCGTCAGGTCATTCTGCTCGAGGATGTCATCCAGCTCTTCGACCTGCGCAGCCGTGCGCGGGTAGCCGTCGAGCAGGAAGCCGTCCTTGACGTCATCCTCGGTAAGGCGTGCGCGGACCATGCTATTGGTCACGCTGTCCGGGACGAAGTCGCCGGCGTCCATGTACTTCTTGGCTTCAACACCCAGCGAAGTCTCGTTCTTGACGTTCGCGCGGAAGATATCGCCGGTGGAAATTGCCACCACACCGAGGCGCTCGGAGATCCGAGCTGCCTGCGTACCCTTGCCCGAACCGGGAGGTCCAATGATGAGCATCCGTGTCATCGCAATAACCCTTCGTAGTGGCGCTGCTGCAGCTGCGCGTCAATCTGCTTCACCGTTTCGAGGCCCACGCCGACCATGATGAGGATGGAGGTTCCGCCGAACGGGAAGTTCTGGTTCGCGTTGATGGCAACGAGCGCAATCAATGGAATGAGCGCAACGATGCCGAGGTAGATAGCACCAGGCAGGGTGATGCGGGAGAGGACGTACTGGAGGTACTCCGCCGTGGGCCGACCAGCGCGGATGCCCGGAATGAATCCGCCGTACTTCTTCATGTTCTCCGACACTTCCTCCGGGTTGAAGGTGATCGCCACGTAGAAGTACGTGAAGAACACGATCATCCCGAAGTACATCGCCATATAGAGCGGGTGGTCACCGGTGGTGAGGTAGGTGGTGATCCAGTTGACCCATTCCGGAGGCGGTGTCTGACCGTCAGTGGGAGTGTTGAACTGCGCGATCAGCGACGGCAGGTACAGCATCGACGACGCGAAGATCACGGGGATGACGCCGGCCATGTTGACCTTGATCGGGATGTAGGTGCTGCTTCCGCCCAGGGTGCGGCGCCCGATCATGCGCTTGGCATACTGCACCGGAACGCGGCGCTGCGACTGCTCCACGAAGATCACGAGCATCACCACGAACACGCCGATCACCAGGACGCCGAGGAACACATTCCAGCCCTGCGTGCGCAGGATCTCGCCCAACGAAGTGGGGAACCCCGCAGCGATAGCGGTGAAGATCAGGAGCGACATGCCGTTGCCGACGCCGCGCTCAGTGATGAGCTCGCCCATCCACATGATCAGCCCGGTACCGGCGGTCAGAGTGATTATGAGCAGGATGATCGTGATGAGGCTGTCATCCGGAATGATCGGAACGGGACAGTTGCCCAGCAGGGCACCCGAACGCGCCAGCGACACCAGCGTCGTTGCATTCAGCAGACCGAGGGCGATCGTGAGATACCGCGTGTACTGCGTCAGCTGCGCCTGACCCTGGGCACCCTCCTGATGGAGTTCCTGGAAGCGCGGAATGACCACGCGGAGCAGCTGGGTGATGATGCTCGCCGTGATGTACGGCATGATCCCCAACGCGAAGACGGACACCTGCAGCAGTGCACCGCCGCTGAAGAGGTTGACGAACTGGTAGAGGCCGCCCTCTGTGTTGCCGAGCTGCAAACACTGTTGCACGTTGCCGTAGTCAACACCGGGCGCCGGGATAAACGCACCCAAACGGAAAATGGTGATGATTCCCAGCGTGAACAACAGCTTGCGCCGCAAGTCTGGCGTCCGGAAAGCCCGGCCAATAGCGCTAAGCAAGCGTCCTCCTGAATAAGTCTTGGTGGCCCTTCGCGGGCAATACACACCAACCGAGTCTAACGGCTGGAATAGGGCACTCGAGAACCCGGGGTGTTGATAGAGCCTGTTAAACGAAACAAAACTCCTGGAGAGCCGGGAAACCCGGCCCACCAAGAGTCTAGTTGCTTCATGAGCTAGATCACAGTCCGCTCCCCTCCGCCGTCGCACCGATGTCCAAAGGACAACCTGACGGTCCGCGGAGGGAAGCGATGCTGGGAACTAGAGCCCTGAGACCGAGCCGCCTGCGGCGGTGATCTTCTCAGCCGCGCTGGCGGACACGGCGTGAACCTTGACGTCCACCTTGACCGCGATGTCGCCCGTACCGAGAACCTTGACGAGCTGGTTCTTGCGCACTGCACCCTTGGCGATCAGGCTGTCCACGGACACCTCGCCGCCTTCGGGGTACAGCTCGTTGATCTTGTCCAGGTTGACAACCTGGTACTCAACGCGGAACGGGTTCTTGAAGCCACGCAGCTTCGGCAGGCGCATGTGCAGCGGCAGCTGCCCACCCGCGAAACCTGCCTTGACCGAGTAACGGGCCTTGGTGCCCTTGGTGCCACGGCCGGCGGTCTTACCCTTGGAACCTTCACCACGACCGACGCGGGTCTTGGCGGTCTTGGCACCGGGGGCGGGACGAAGGTGGTGTACCTTCAGCGCGTGGACGCGAGGCGTGCTCTCAGCAGTTTCCTGAGCGGCAGCAGCCTTGGCAACAGGCTTGCGGGCCGGCTTCTTCTCGGTGGATTCCTCCACCGTCTTCTTCTCTGCCATTACTTGGCCTCCTCAACCTTCACGAGGTGCGGAACCGTGTTGACCATGCCTACGGTCACCTCGTCAGCGTTGCGGACAACGGTGTGTCCGATTCGCTTGAGGCCGAGTGAACGAAGGGTGTCCCGCTGGTTCTGCTTACCGCCGATAACGGACTTGATCTGTGTGATTTCCAGCTTTGCGGAGCTGGCAACCAGGCGCTTCGGAGTTGCCATTACGCACCTGCCTTCTGATCCTGCATTGCGCGCAGCATCGATGTTGAGGCAACCTCGTCCAGCGGAAGGCCGCGGCGTGCAGCCACTGCCTGCGGCTCTTCGAGCCGCTTCAGCGCGTCAACGGTTGCGTGAACAATGTTGATGGCGTTGGAGGACCCGAGCGACTTGGAGAGGACGTCGTGAATACCGACGCACTCCAGCACGGCGCGCACCGGACCACCGGCGATTACACCGGTACCCGGCGAAGCCGGACGCAGGAGCACGACGCCGGCCGCTGCCTCACCCTGAACCAGGTGGGGAACGGTGCCGCCGATGCGGGGAACCTTGAAGAAGGACTTCTTGGCTTCCTCTACTGCCTTGGAGATGGCCATGGGAACTTCCTTGGCCTTGCCGTAGCCGACGCCGACCATGCCGTTGCCGTCGCCGACAACAACGAGTGCGGTGAAGCTGAAGCGCCGGCCGCCCTTGACGACCTTTGCCACACGGTTGATCGACACGACGCGCTCTACGAACTTGTCCTTGTCGTCGCCACGGCCGCCATCGCGACCGCCACGGCCGCCATCGCGACCGCCACGGCCGCTGTCGCGTCCGCCACGCTCTCCACGGCGAGCACCGCCACCGCGGCGATCGTCAGTGGTCGACGCCGTCTCGGTGGACTCGGCTGCGGGAGCTTCAGTTGCAGGCTGCTCAGCCTTTGCCGTATTCAATGAGGCTTCCTTTGCGTTGTTCTGCTCGGTCACAGTGCCAGCCCACCTTCACGTGCGCCGTCTGCGATTGCGGCAACCCGGCCGTGGTACTTGTTGCCTCCACGGTCGAATACGACTGCCTCAATACCCGCAGCCTTTGCCCGCTCAGCAACAAGCTCGCCAACGCGCTTGGCCTTGGCGGTCTTGTCACCTTCGAACGCACGCAGGTCGGCCTCGAGGGTCGACGCCGATGCAAGGGTGATGCCCTTGGAGTCGTCGACAACCTGCACGAATACGTGACGGGCTGAACGGTTGACTACCAGGCGGGGACGAACAGCGGTACCGGTGATGCGCTTGCGGACCCGAAGGTGACGCCGTCCGCGCTGGGCGGACTTGCTCTTCGAGATGCGCTTCTTGTTGATGCTCAGTGACATGGTTACTTACCAGCCTTTCCGACCTTGCGGCGAATAACCTCGCCGGCGTAGCGGATGCCCTTGCCCTTATAGGGATCCGGACGGCGCAGCTTGCGGATGTTCGCAGCAACTTCGCCGACCTGCTGCTTGTTGATGCCGGAAACGGAGACCTTGGTGGGGCTGTCCACGGTCAGCGTGATGCCCTCCGGTGCCTTCACAGGCACGGGGTGGCTGTAGCCCAGCGCGAACTCCAGGTCAGAACCCTTGGCCTGCACACGGTAACCGGTGCCGACGATCTCAAGGTTCTTCTTGTAGCCCTCGGTAACTCCAACGATCATGTTGGAGATCAGGGTGCGGGTCAGGCCGTGCAGCGAACGCGCTTCGCGCTCGTCGTTCGGGCGGGAGACGGTGATCGTGCTGTCCTCAAGCGAAACCTGGATCGGGCTGGCAACAGTGTGGCTCAGCTCGCCCTTGGATCCCTTGACGGAAACAACACTGCCGTCAATCTTGACCTCAACGCCTGCAGGCACGGTGATGGGGAGACGTCCAATACGTGACATGTTTCTCTTTCCCTTTCCCGCTACCAGACGTAGGCGAGGACTTCCCCACCTACACCCTTCTTGGCTGCCTGGCGGTCTGTGAGCAGACCGGAGGACGTGGACAGGATGGCAATGCCCAGCCCGCCAAGTACGTGCGGCAGGTTGGTGGACTTTGCGTATACGCGCAGACCCGGCTTGGAGATGCGCCGGATGCCTGCAATGGAGCGCTGACGGTCGGGACCAAACTTGAGGTCGATAGTGAGCTTCTTGCCCACCTCAGCCTCTTCTTCCTTCCAGCCGGCGATGTAGCCTTCAGCCTTCAGGATGTCGGCAACGCGTGCCTTCAGCTTGCTGTATGGCATTGACACGGTGTCGTGGTATGCCGAGTTGGCGTTGCGGAGACGCGTAAGCATGTCTGCAACTGGATCTGTCATTGTCATTGGGCTCTAGCCCTTCCTCGTAACGGTTTCCGGACTCCCGGGGAACCCAGCGTCAGCTGGCTTCCTCTGCGGAACGGACCTGCAACGTAGTTGATTAATCTTCGGATTTGAACGGGAAGCCGAGCGCCTTGAGCAGTGCGCGGCCTTCGTCGTCGGTCTTGGCAGTGGTCACAACGGTGATGTCCATACCGCGGACACGGTCAATCTTGTCCTGGTCGATCTCGTGGAACATGGACTGCTCCGTGAGGCCGAAGGTGTAGTTGCCGTTACCGTCGAACTGGCGCCCGTTGAGACCGCGGAAGTCGCGGATACGGGGCAGGGCCAGCGTGACCAGGCGATCGACGAACTCCCACATGCGGTCTCCGCGCAGGGTCGCGTGTGCACCGATCGGCATACCTTCGCGGAGCTTGAACTGCGCGATGGACTTGCGTGCCTTGGTGACCTGCGGCTTCTGGCCGGTGATCTGGGTAAGGTCGCGGACTGCGCCGTCAATGAGCTTGGAGTCCTTGGCGGCATCTCCAACACCCATGTTCACAACGACCTTGACGAGCCGGGGAACCTGGTTGACGTTGCTGTAGTTGAATTCCTCCAGCAGCGAGGACTTGATCTCTGCTGCGTAGCGGGCCTTCAGGCGCGGGGTGATCTTGGTTTCTACGGCTTCAGCAGTCATTACAGATCCTTCCCTGATGCCTTGGCGACGCGGATGCGGACCGTGCGCTCACGGCCGTCCCGCTCCACGGTCTCGGTGCGGTAGCCGACGCGGGTGGGCTTCTTGGTCTCCGGGTCTACAACTGCGACGTTACTGATGTGGATGGAAGCCTCAACGGTCTCGATGCCACCGGTCTTGGTGCCGCGCTGCGACTGTCCGACCTTGGTGTGCTTCGTGATGCGGTTGATGCCCTCGACCAGTACGCGGTTGCTCTCAGGGAATACCTTGAGGACCTTGCCCTGCTTGCCGCGGTCTCCGCCGCGCTCCTGCTTGGCGCCAGTGATGACCTGAACAAGGTCACCCTTCTTGATCTTCAGCTTCGAACGGGTCTGAGCCATGACTACAGCACCTCCGGGGCCAGTGAAATGATCTTCATGAAGCGCTTGTCGCGAAGTTCGCGACCGACCGGGCCGAAGATACGGGTACCACGAGGATCGCCGTCACCCTTGAGGATAACGGCAGCATTCTCGTCGAACTTGATGTAGGAACCATCCGCACGGCGGCGTTCCTTCTTGGTGCGGACGATGACAGCCTTGACCACATCGCCCTTCTTGACGTTCCCACCGGGGATAGCGTCTTTAACGGTGGCGACGATCACGTCACCAATTCCTGCGTAGCGACGTCCGGAACCGCCGAGAACACGAATGGTAAGGATTTCCTTAGCACCAGTGTTGTCGGCGACCTTAAGTCGCGACTCCTGCTGAATCACTGTCTACTCCTTGCGTCGCGCTGGTTCTCAGGCCGAAATACTGCATACGGAATGAGCCTTGCGGAACGGTTGATCGGGGTGTCTCTGGACCCACCTGGATTTTGCCAGTGGAGGGCCTAAACGCCCGTGCCCGAGGCATTTGCCTCCCAGACGCGGTACGCGCAGGGAAGTACTATGCCGGAGCACGATTGTTTACGAGGTTTCACGTCAGCGCTCCATGACTGCGCGGCTCAGTTCACACTGAAGCCGGCACGGAAGGCGCCATACAAACTCAATATCCTAGCACGTTTTGAAAAGCAAGCAGTCCCCCGCTCCGCAAGGAACGAGGGACTGCTTCGTGTCGACGAATCGACCAGACCTGTAAGGGTCTTTACTTGGCCTTCTCGATGACCTCAACCAGGCGCCACCGCTTGGTAGCGGACAGCGGGCGGGTCTCGCTGATCAGGACCATGTCGCCAACACCAGCGGTGTTCTGCTCATCATGGGCCTTGACCTTCGAGGTGCGGCGGATGACCTTGCCGTAGAGGGCGTGCTTTACACGGTCCTCCACCTGAACGACGATGGTCTTCTCCATTTTGTCGGAGACGACATAGCCGCGGCGGGTCTTGCGGTAACCGCGAGTTGCGGTCTCCGGCACTGTTGCCTCAATCTTCTCTTCACTCATTTGGCATCCTCCTCAGAAGCCTGTGTTTCCACGGACTTTTCGTCCTTCGTGGAGGCAGCCTTGGAACCCTTCGATTTCTTGCCGGCCTTTTCAGTCTTCGCTTCTTCTACCGGGGCAACGACGTCGGGCCGAATTCCCAGCTCGCGCTCACGAAGCACGGTGTAGATGCGGGCGATATCCCGCTTCACAGCGCGCAGACGGCCGTGGTTTTCAAGCTGACCGGTGGCTGACTGGAAGCGCAGGTTGAACAGCTCTTCCTTAGCCTTGGCGAGTTCCTCCACCAGACGGTCCTTATCGAACCCATCCAGCTGGTCGGTTGCCAGTTCCTTTGAACCGAGTGCCATGACTATTCACCACCCTCACGACGCACGATACGTGCCTTCAACGGCAGCTTGTGAATTGCCAGGCGCAGTGCCTCGCGAGCTACCTCTTCATTGACACCGGAGAGTTCGAAGAGAACACGGCCCGGCTTGACGTTGGCGACCCACCACTCAGGGGAACCCTTACCGGAACCCATACGGGTTTCAGCAGGCTTCTTGGTCAGCGGACGGTCGGGGTAGATGTTGATCCACACCTTTCCACCACGCTTGATGTGACGGGTCATTGCGATACGCGCAGATTCGATCTGGCGGTTGGTGACGTATGCCGGGCTCAGAGCCTGGATACCCCACTCGCCGAAGCTGACCTGCGTGCCGCCGGTTGCAGCGCCCGAACGACCCGGGTGGTGCTGCTTACGGAACTTTACTCGACGTGGGATAAGCATTTAAGCCTGTCCTCCTTCCGCTGCAGCAGCGGACTCAGCCGGTGCGGACTCGGCGGGAGCGGCGTTAGCCTCACCCTGACCGGCACCACGATCGGCATTACGACGACGGCGGTCACCACGGTCCGGGCCGGCCGGGCCGCGTCCGGGGCGGTCTCCGCCACGTCCGCGCGACGGCGCAGCAGCTGCCTGGGCAGCAAGTTCCTTGGCGGTGACGTCGCCCTTGTAGATCCACACCTTCACACCGATACGGCCGAAGGTGGTCTTGGCCTCGAAGAAGCCGTAGTCGATGTTCGCGCGGAGGGTGTGCAGGGGCACACGGCCTTCGCGGTAGAACTCCGAACGGCTCATTTCGGCGCCGCCGAGGCGACCGGAGCACTGTACGCGGATACCCTTGGCACCGGCACGCTGTGCCGACTGCATAGCCTTCTTCATGGCGCGGCGGAAAGCCACACGTGAAGAGAGCTGCTCAGCGATGCCCTGGGCAACCAGCTGCGCCTCGATCTCGGGGTTCTTGACCTCGAGGATGTTCAGCTGAACCTGCTTGCCGGTGAGCTTCTCGAGCTCGCCGCGGATGCGGTCCGCTTCGGCGCCGCGGCGGCCGATCACGATACCCGGACGTGCCGTGTGGATATCCACACGAACGCGATCGCGGGTGCGCTCGATCTCAACCTTGGCGATGCCGGCGCGGTCCATGCCCGTGGACATGAGCTGGCGGATCTTGACGTCCTCGCGAACGAAGTCCTTGTAGCGCTGGCCCGGCTTGTTGCTGTCAGCAAACCAGTGTGACCTGTGGTCAGTGGTGATGCCGAGTCGGAACCCGTGCGGGTTTACTTTCTGTCCCACTTAGCGGTCCTCCACTTTCTCAGGGGTAGCGACAACAACAGTGACGTGGCTGGTCCGCTTGTTGATGCGGTATGCGCGGCCCTGGGCACGCGGCTGGAACCGCTTCATCGTGGGACCTTCATCGACATATGCTTCGCTGATGATGAGGTCGCCTTCGTCGAATGCAACGCCATCGCGGTCCGCGAGGACCCGGGCGTTTGCAACTGCCGACTGAACTACCTTGAAAACCGGCTCCGAAGCTGCCTGGGGGGCAAACTTCAGGATTGCCAGAGCCTCATTCGCTTGCTTACCACGAACAAGGTTGACGACGCGCCGGGCCTTCATAGGCGTTACGCGCAGATGACGCGCAATAGCCTTGGCTTCCATTGCTTTCCTTCTCTCGTCTTAGCCGTAGAAACAGGCGCCTTAGCGGCGCTTGCCCTTGCGGTCGTCCTTCACATGGCCGCGGAATGTCCGCGTGGGAGCGAATTCGCCGAGCTTGTGCCCGACCATCGACTCGGTGACAAACACCGGAATGTGCTTGCGCCCGTCATGCACGGCAATCGTGTGGCCGAGCATGTCCGGGATGATCATGGAACGGCGGGACCACGTCTTGATGACGTTCTTGGTGCCCTTCTCGTTCTCGCGGTCCACCTTGACGAACAGGTGCTGATCGACGAAGGGGCCTTTCTTCAGGCTGCGTGGCATGTTTCCAGGCTCCTATCGCTTGTTCTTGCCGGAACGACGGCGACGCACAATGAGCGAGTCGCTTTCTTTGTTGGGACGGCGGGTACGGCCTTCGGCCTTACCGTTCGGGTTGACGGGGTGACGTCCACCGGAAGTCTTGCCTTCACCACCACCGTGCGGGTGATCAACGGGGTTCATCGCAACACCACGGACGGTCGGGCGAACGCCCTTCCAGCGCATGCGGCCTGCCTTGCCCCAGTTGATGTTCGACTGCTCGGCGTTACCGACCTCGCCGATGGTGGCGCGGCAGCGCACATCAACGTTGCGGATTTCACCGGACGGCAGACGAAGCTGCGCGAAGCGGCCTTCCTTGGCGACCAGCTGGACCGAAGCACCAGCGGAGCGTGCCATCTTGGCACCGCCACCGGGACGCAGCTCCACCGCGTGGATAACAGTACCCACGGGGATGTTACGCATCGGCAGGTTGTTGCCGGGCTTGATGTCGGCACCGGGGCCGGCCTCAACGAAGTCGCCCTGCTTCAGCTTGTTCGGCGCGATGATGTAGCGCTTCGTGCCGTCAATGTAGTGCAGGAGGGCAATGCGCGCGGTGCGGTTGGGATCGTATTCGATCTCGGCAACGCGTGCGTTGACACCGTCCTTGTCGTGGCGACGGAAGTCGATGAGACGGTACTGACGCTTATGTCCACCACCCTTGTGACGGGTGGTGATCTTGCCGCTGTTGTTACGGCCGCCCTTTTTGGGGAGCGGACGCACCAGGGATTTCTCCGGCGTCGACCGTGTGATTTCTGCGAAGTCGGCAACGCTCGAGCCGCGACGGCCCGGGGTTGTCGGCTTGTATTTGCGGATAGCCATTTTTCAGTTCCTCGTTAAAGTGGTCTCCGCTCTAGCTGAGCGGACCGCCGAAGATGTCGATCGTGCCTTCTTTGAGGGTGACAATTGCGCGCTTGGTGTTCTTGCGCTGTCCCCATCCGAATTTGGTGCGCTTACGCTTACCGGCACGGTTGATGGTGTTGATCGAGTCGACCTTTACGGAGAAAATCTTCTCCACGGCCAGCTTGATCTCGGTCTTGTTGGAGCGCGGGTCGACCAGGAAGGTGTACTTTCCTTCGTCGATCAGGCCGTAGCTCTTCTCCGACACGACGGGTGCAATGACGACGTCGCGAGGATCCTTTGTGATGGAGCCACTCACTTGGCGTCCTCCTCAGTTGTAGTCGTAGCGGAGTCAGCCGCAGCATCCTCAGTCACAGCCGATCCGACGAAAGCGTCGTAAGCGGCCTTGGTGAAGATCACGTCGTCCGACACGAGTACGTCGTACGTGTTCAGCTGATCCACGTACAGGGTGTGGACCTCGACGAGGTTACGCACGGACAGTGCGGCCAGGTCGTTTGAACGCTCAATGACGACCAGCAGGTTCGGACGCTCGGAGACACCGCGCAGCGTAGCCATTGCGGCCTTGGTCGACGGCTTCTCGCTACCAACCAGCGACTCGATGACGTGAATGCGTCCGTTGCGTGCCCGGTCAGAGAGTGCACCGCGCAGGGCGGCTGCCTTCATCTTCTTGGGCGTGCGCTGGCTGTAGTCACGCGGCGTGGGACCGTGAACGATGCCACCACCGGTCATGTGCGGTGCGCGGATCGAGCCCTGGCGTGCGCGACCGGTGCCCTTCTGCTTGAACGGCTTGCGACCTGCTCCACTGACCTCGGCGCGCGTCTTGGTCTTGTGCGTACCCTGGCGGGCAGCAGCAAGCTGGGCCACGACGACCTGGTGCAGCAGCGGAACGTTGGTCTGTGTGTCGAAGATCTCGGCGGGGAGATCAACTTTCAAAGTCTTGGTAGCCATGACTTATGCTCCCTTCACGGCGGTGCGTACGAGTACGACCTGTCCGCGGGCGCCGGGGACGGCGCCCTTGATCAGCAGCAGCGACTTCTCGACGTCCACAGCGTGAACGGTGAGGTTCAGCGTGGTCTGGCGAACGGCACCCATACGGCCTGCCATTTTCATTCCACGGAAGACGCGGCTGGGGGTGGAGGCTCCACCGATCGAGCCGGGCTTGCGGTGGTTCTTGTGGGCACCGTGCGAGGCACCAACACCGTGGAACCCGTGGCGCTTCATGACGCCGGCGAAGCCCTTACCCTTGGTCTTGCCGATGACGTCGACTTGCTGGCCGGCTTCGAACAGCTCAACAGAGAGTTCCTGACCCAGCGAGTAGGAATCGACGTCGGAAGTGCGCAGTTCAACGACGTGGCGGCGCGGCGTGACGCCGGCTTTCTCGAAGTGACCGGCGAGCGGCTTGGTGACCTTGCGCGGATCGATCTGACCGAAGCCGATCTGGACGGCGCTGTAGCCGTCGGCGTCAGCGGTACGCAGCTGCGTGATGACGTTGGAGTCAGCCTGCAGGACCGTTACCGGGACGAGGCGGTTGTTTTCATCCCAGACCTGGGTCATGCCGAGCTTGGTAGCGAGCAGTCCCTTGACCTGGCGCGTAAGCGAAGTAGACATAGTTATCTTCTCTCCCTTACAGCTTGATCTCGATGTTCACGTCCGCGGGAAGGTCGAGGCGCATGAGCGAGTCGACGGCCTTGGGCGTGGGGTCAATGATGTCGATCAGACGCTTGTGCGTGCGCATTTCAAAGTGCTCGCGGCTGTCCTTGTACTTGTGCGGCGACCGGATAACGCAGTAAACGTTCTTTTCCGTGGGCAGCGGCACGGGGCCGACTACCGTTGCGCCTGCGCGCGTCACCGTCTCAACGATCTTCCGAGCTGAAACGTCAATGACCTCGTGGTCATACGACTTCAGCCGGATGCGGATCTTTTGTCCCGCCATGGCGTCTCGACTCTCTCTCTGTCATGAAGAACGCCACCGTGCGGTGACGTTCCTGGCTACGTACGTGCGCCTGTTGTTGTGGCGCTCCTCCAGCAGACTGAATCCGGATAGTTCCGGGTTCCTCACCCTGCCGAGGCTCCGACCCCCGCGCTCGGGCGTGTCGCGTATCTTCCACATGGAGATTCAGCGCTAATCCGAGCTATTGGATTGGGGCGGGTTATATTTGGGCCAGCTTCCGCGGCGGATGCGACCCTGCATCAGGCATTATCCTGATCGGGACTACAGCTCAAAACCGCGCGCACAGGCGCTTGAACAACTCACCTAGTCTGCCAGATTGTGCGGCACAATGCGAATCCGCACCTGTTTTCACGCCGGTTCGCTCGCCGACACGCCGGGAAAGTTCTAGCCGGCTTTTACTCCTGCCTGTTTGAGCGCCAGCCGTGCTAAACCGTCCACTGCCGCAGAATCCCCCTCACGCCACGCCCGCACAGGGTCATCGGACACCTTGCGAAGTTGGGAAGGATTCGCAAGAACGAGCGCACGCAGCGCAAGAAGTTCCCTGCCGCCGTCCTCCTGCTGCAGGCGGCGCGTCCGCTTGGACTTTACGACAAACCGCACCCGAGGTATCAGCCACATCGGAATAAGGAGAAGGACCGGAAGCAGGAAAAGTGCCCACCCCACTATTGCTGCGGCCTGGGCCACGGCATCTTGCTGATCCTGGCCGGCGCCGATGAGGATGCCGCCCGCTTCCGCGGCGTCCAGGAAGGGCTCGCTCGCCTGGTCTCCGATGAGGGGCACTCCCCCGATGCCTTCCGCGGCGTCACTCATGGTGCTTTGGAAGCGGCTCCCGGCATCTTCCAGGCCCTGCCCGAACACTGCCAGATTGGAAAGAGCGTCAAACGTCGCTCGGGAGAAAAGCCAGGCGACGACGACGGCGGCGACTGCAAAGACGTCGGTCAGCAGCTGCCAGGTGCGCTGGAACGGGGAGCTCGAGTAGATCTGCACCGCCCCAACTTTACGGCAGAAAGACGAAAGCCCCGCTGTGCTAACGCAGCGGGGCTTTCTAACCAGCAGTAGTGGTGAAGCTACTACTTGACGATCTTGGTAACGCGACCTGATCCAACGGTGCGGCCGCCTTCGCGGATAGCGAAGCCGAGGCCCTCTTCCATTGCGATCGGCTGGATGAGCTCAACGCTCATCTCAGTGTTGTCGCCAGGCATGACCATCTCGGTGCCCTCGGGGAGGGTGATGACACCGGTGACGTCAGTGGTACGGAAGTAGAACTGCGGGCGGTAGTTGGAGTAGAACGGGTTATGACGACCGCCCTCGTCCTTGGCCAGGATGTAGACGTTGGCCTCGAAGTCGGTGTGCGGGGTGATGGAACCCGGCTTGACGATAACCTGGCCACGCTCTACGTCTTCGCGCTTGATGCCGCGGAGCAGCAGACCACAGTTCTCGCCGGCCCAAGCCTCGTCGAGCTGCTTGTGGAACATCTCGATACCGGTAACCGTGGTCTTCTGGACCGGACGGATGCCGACAATCTCGACCTCGGAGTTGATTGCGAGGGTTCCACGCTCGGCGCGGCCCGTCACAACGGTTCCACGACCGGTGATGGTGAAGACGTCCTCAACAGGCATGAGGAACGGCTTGTCCTTGTCGCGAATCGGGTCAGGAACGTTGTTGTCAACGGCATCCATCAGGTCCTCAACGGACTTGACCCACTCCGGGTCACCCTCGAGGGCCTTCAGGCCGGAAACGCGAACAACAGGAGCGTCGTCGCCATCGAAGCCCTGCGAGCTCAGGAGCTCACGAACTTCCATTTCAACGAGGTCAAGCAGTTCTTCGTCATCAACCATGTCGGACTTGTTCAGCGCGACCAGCAGGTAGGGAACACCAACCTGGCGGGCGAGCAGAACGTGCTCGCGGGTCTGGGCCATCGGACCGTCGGTGGCGGCAACAACGAGGATGGCGCCATCCATCTGGGCCGCACCCGTGATCATGTTCTTGATGTAGTCAGCGTGACCGGGGGCGTCAACGTGTGCGTAGTGACGCTTCTCGGTCTGATACTCAACGTGCGAGATGTTGATGGTGATGCCGCGCTGCTTCTCCTCGGGAGCCGAGTCGATCGACGCGAAGTCACGTGCCTCGTTGAGGGTGGGGTACTTGTCGTACAGCACCTTGGAAATGGCAGCCGTCAACGTGGTCTTTCCATGGTCAACGTGACCAATGGTGCCGATGTTAACGTGCGGCTTAGTCCGCTCGAACTTTGCCTTCGCCACGGGTTCCTCCTAGAACGTTTTTAGAAGACTTACTCCCCAGCCACGCTTTTCGCGGCTGAAACTCATGCAAGTCTACTGGGGGCTTTTATTTTGGTGAAATTGCGGTCCGGACGAGCCGGGATTACTCTCCGCGGGTCTTTTGGATGATCTCGTCGGCTACTGCCTTCGGGACCTCCGAGTAGCTGTCGAACTGCATTGAGTAGACAGCGCGTCCCTGGGTCTTCGAGCGCAGGTCGCCGATGTAGCCGAACATGCCGGACAGCGGCACGTGCGCACGGATGACCTTGACACCGCTCGCGTCCTCCATGGACTGCATCTGGCCGCGGCGGGAGTTGAGGTCGCCAATCACATCACCCATGTATTCCTCGGGTGTGCGGACTTCCACCTCCATCAGCGGTTCGAGCAGCACGGGCTTTGCCATGCGGGCTGCCTCCTTGAACGCCATGCGACCGGCGATCTTGAAGGCCATTTCGGAGGAGTCAACATCGTGGTACGCGCCGTCAAGCAGCGTTGCCCTGATGCCGACCACCGGGTATCCAGCCAGGATGCCGTCGTTGAGGGCATCCTGGATGCCTGCATCGACGCTGGGGATGTACTCGCGCGGAACACGACCACCGGTGACCTTGTTCTCGAAGGCGTACAGCTCTCCTTCGGAAGTATCCATCGGCTCGATCATGATCTGGATCTTCGCGAACTGTCCGGATCCACCCGTCTGCTTCTTGTGGGTGTAATCGTGCTTCTGCACCGTACCGCGAATGGTTTCGCGGTAAGCAACCTGAGGCTTGCCGACGTTCGCCTCAACCTTGAACTCGCGGCGCATGCGGTCCACCAGGATGTCGAGGTGGAGCTCGCCCATGCCGGCGATGATCGTCTGGCCGGTGTCCTCGTTGAGGGATACCTGGAAGGTGGGATCCTCAGCCGAGAGCTTCTGGATAGCCGTCGAAAGCTTCTCCTGGTCACCCTTGGTCTTCGGCTCGATCGCAACCGAGATGACCGGCTCCGGGAAGCTCATCGACTCGAGGACGATCTGGTTGCTTGAATCGGACAGGGTGTCACCGGTGGTGGTGTCCTTCAGGCCGATAGCCGCGTAGATGTGGCCGGCGAAGGCTTCGTCAACAGGAATTTCCTTGTTGGCGTGCATCTGGAAGAGCTTGCCGATGCGTTCCTTCTTGCCCTTGGTCGAGTTCACGACCCCGGTGCCTGCGGTGACGTGGCCGGAGTAGACCCGGATGAACGTCAGCTGGCCGAAGAACGGGTGAGTCGCTACCTTGAACGCGAGTGCCGAGAATGGTTCCTCGGTGCTCGGCTTGCGCGTCAGCGCTGCTTCCTCGTCGCGGGGATCGTGTCCGACCATGGGCGGCACGTCCAGCGGGGAGGGCAGGTAGTCGATGACGGCATCGAGCATCGGCTGTACGCCGCGGTTCTTGAACGCAGAGCCACAGAGAACGGGGTAGATCTCGGAGTTGATGGTCAACTTCCGGATGCCGGCCTTGAGTTCCTCGATTGTGGGCTCTTCGCCCTCAAGGTACTTGTTCATCAGCTCGTCGGAGGACTCGGCAACGGCCTCGACCAGTGCTGCGCGGTATTCCTCAGCCTTGGCCTGGAGGTCAGCCGGGATCTCCTGGACCTCGTACTTGGCGCCCATGGTCACGTCACCCTTGGAGTCACCGGGCCACACGAGTGCGCGCATGTAAAGGAGGTCGACGACGCCGACGAAGTCGTTTTCGGCACCGATCGGCAGCTGCATGACCAGCGGCTTGGCGCCGAGGCGGCTGATGATCGTGTCAACGGTGAAGTAGAAGTCAGCGCCCAGCTTGTCCATCTTGTTGACGAAGCAGATGCGGGGAACTTCGTACTTGTCAGCCTGACGCCAGACGGTCTCGGACTGGGGCTCAACGCCCTCCTTGCCGTCGAACACTGCAACTGCACCGTCGAGGACGCGCAGCGAGCGCTCTACCTCGACAGTGAAGTCAACGTGACCGGGGGTGTCGATGATGTTGATCTGGTTCTGTTCCCAGAAGCAGGTCACCGCGGCGCTGGTGATGGTGATGCCGCGTTCCTTTTCCTGTTCCATCCAGTCAGTCGTCGAGGCGCCGTCGTGCGTCTCGCCAATCTTGTGGTTTACACCCGTGTAGAACAGGATGCGCTCGGTAGTAGTGGTCTTGCCGGCATCAATGTGGGCCATGATGCCGATATTGCGGACCTTGTTGAGGTCGGTAAGCACGTCCTGTGCCACGGTGTCTCCCTTTTCTAAGATGGAGTTCTGCTGGACCGCCGCGATACCTCACTCCCACCGAAGCGGGAGTGAGGTATCGGCAGCGCGATTACCAGCGGTAGTGAGCGAAGGCCTTGTTGGACTCAGCCATCTTGTGCGTGTCTTCGCGGCGCTTCACAGCGGCGCCCAGACCGTTCGAAGCATCGAGGATCTCGTTCTGGAGACGCTCGGTCATGGTCTTCTCGCGGCGCGCCTTCGAGTAACCGACCAACCAGCGGAGGGCGAGGGCCGTGGAACGGCCCGGCTTGACCTCAACGGGAACCTGGTAGGTGGCTCCACCAACACGGCGGGAGCGAACCTCAAGGGTGGGCTTGACGTTGTCCATAGCCTTCTTGAGTGCTGCAACCGGATCGCCGCCGCTCTTGGCGCGGGCGCCTTCGAGGGCACCGTAGACGATGCGCTCAGCGGTGGACTTCTTGCCGTCGACGAGCACCTTGTTGATCAGCTGGGTGACCAGGGGCGAACCGTAGACGGGATCTACAACGAGCGGCCGCTTCGGGGCCGGGCCCTTACGAGGCATATTACTTCTTCTCCATCTTTGCGCCGTAGCGGCTGCGAGCCTGCTTGCGGTTCTTTACGCCCTGGGTATCCAGTGCGCCACGGACGATCTTGTAACGCACACCGGGAAGGTCCTTCACACGACCTCCGCGTACGAGCACGATGGAGTGCTCCTGGAGGTTGTGGCCGACGCCCGGGATGTAGGCAGTTACTTCGATGCCACCGTTGAGGCGGACGCGCGCGACCTTCCGCAGAGCCGAGTTCGGCTTCTTCGGGGTGGTGGTGTAAACGCGGGTGCAGACACCGCGCTTCATGGGGCTGCCCTTCAGTGCGGGCGCCTTGGTCTTGGAGACCTTAGGTGACCGGCCCTTACGGACCAGCTGGTTAATGGTAGGCACTTCTCAGTTCTCCGTATGTTGTCTTGAGATCAGATCTCTGCTGACTCCGCATCCCGCCGCCGGCACGAGGCCGGCCGCATCAAGCGAAGCTTGTCAGTCGTTTGGAGTGCCTACTGAAGTTGTAAGCAAAACGACCGTAGGCGTGCAAAAATGTGGCATTCGTTGTACAAGTTCCCTACAACACGGAGATACGTCCGAAGAGACGCCAATCCACTGCCACACAAACAATTCCAGACAAGTCTAACAGATTGCACGCGGCGGGCTTGCCGCCGTCAAAAGCAGCATGGTAAAGCACACAGCAAAGGGGCCCGGCCTGCAGTAGGAAACTGCGGTCCGGGCCCCTCCGCTCAATCAGTGCGAGCTCTTACCGGCCTTATCAGCGGAAGTCGCTCGACCCCATGTCGTAGTCATCCAGAGGGATGGCGTGGAACTCAGGGCTGAGTCCGCCGTCGACACCTGCGTAGTCGAAGTCGCTGAACGCGCTCGGACCGGTGAACAGGTTTGCCTTGGCTTCTTCGGTGGGCTCGACCGTGATCTTCGTGTAGCGATCCAGACCGGTGCCGGCCGGGATGAGCTTACCGATGATGACGTTCTCCTTGAGGCCGAGCAGCGGGTCGCTCTTGCCTTCCATGGCGGCCTGCGTGAGAACACGCGTGGTCTCCTGGAAGGAAGCGGCCGACAGCCAGGACTCCGTGGCGAGCGATGCCTTGGTGATACCCATGAGCTCGGGCCGGCCGGACGCCGGCTTCTTGCCCTCGGACACCACTCGACGGTTCTCGTCCTCGAAGCGGCGACGCTCGGCCAGCTCACCGGGGAGCAGGTCGGAGTCGCCGGACTCGATGACGGTGACCCGGCGCAGCATCTGCCGGACAATGACTTCCACGTGCTTGTCGTGGATGCCTACGCCCTGGCTGCGGTACACGCGCTGGACCTCGTCAACCAGGAATTCCTGGGCCTTGCGCGGGCCGAGGATGCGGAGGATCTGCTTGGGATCAACCGCACCGAAGACCAGCTGCTGGCCGACCTCGACGTGATCGCCGTCGGCAACCAGCAGGCGTGCGCGCCGCAGGACCGGGTAGGCAATCTCTTCGGATCCGTCGTCCGGAGTAACCACGAGGCGCAGCTGCTTCTCTGCGTCCTCGATGGTGACCCGTCCGGCGACCTCCGAGATCGGCGCGACACCCTTGGGTGTACGCGCTTCGAAGAGCTCTTGGATACGGGGCAGACCCTGGGTGATGTCCTCAGCGGAAGCAACACCACCGGTGTGGAAGGTACGCATGGTCAGCTGGGTACCGGGCTCACCGATGGACTGCGCGGCGATAATGCCGACTGCCTCACCGATGTCCACGGTCTTGCCGGTTGCCAGCGAGCGTCCGTAGCACAGCGCACAGGTTCCGACGCTGGACTCACAGGTCAGGACCGAGCGCACCTTGATGTCCGTCACCCCGGCTGCGAACAGCTTGCTGATCAGCACGTCGCCGACGTCGGAAGCCGCAGGAGCCAGCACCTCACCGTTGGAATCAACGACGTCGGTGGCCAGCGTGCGTGCGTAAGCCGAGTTCTCGACTTCCTCATGCAGGACGAGCTCGCCGTCGTGGTTCGGTACAGCGATGGTGACGTTCAGGCCGCGCTCGGTACCGCAATCGTCCTCGCGGACGATGACGTCCTGGGACACGTCCACGAGACGACGGGTCAGGTAACCCGAGTTCGCGGTACGCAGAGCGGTATCTGCAAGACCCTTACGGGCACCGTGCGTGGCGATGAAGTATTCCAGAACCGACAGGCCCTCACGGTAGGAGGACTTGATCGGACGCGGGATGATCTCACCCTTGGGGTTTGCCACCAGACCACGGATACCCGCGATCTGACGAACCTGCAGCCAGTTACCGCGAGCACCGGAGGACACCATGCGGTTGATGGTGTTGTCCTTCGGCATAGCGCCGCGCATGGACTCAGCAACCTCGTTGGTCGCCTTGTTCCAGATGTCGATCAGTTCCTGACGACGCTCCTCATCAGCGATGAGGCCCTTGTCGAACTGTGCCTGGACCTTGGCGGCCTGCGTCTCGTAACCCTCCATGATTCCGGCCTTGTTGATGGGCGCGGAAATGTCGGAAATGGCTACGGTGACGCCCGAGCGGGTTGCCCAGTAGAAGCCGGCATCCTTCAGGTTGTCCAGCGTCGCCGCGGTGACAACCTTCGGGTAGCGCTCCGCGAGATCGTTGACGATCGTGGAGAGCTGGCCCTTGTCCGCAACCTTGTCCACCCATGGGTAGTCCTCGGGCAGCGTCTCGTTGAACAGCACCTGGCCGAGCGAGGTTTCGATCAGCGCGGGGGTGCCCTCTTCCCAGCCCTCAGGGGCTACGGTGTCGGGACCCGGAACGAAGTTCGGAACGCGGATCTTCACAACCGAGTTCAGGTGCAGCTCGCCGGAATCGAACGCCATGATTGCCTCAGCAGGGCTGGAGAAGACGCGCCCCTCCCCTGCCGAACCCTCACGCTTGGTGGTGAGGTGGTGCAAACCGATAATCATGTCCTGTGAAGGCAGGGTGACCGGGCGGCCGTCAGAAGGCTTCAGGATGTTGTTCGAGGACAGCATCAGGATGCGTGCTTCAGCCTGGGCCTCCGGGCTCAGCGGCAGGTGAACTGCCATCTGGTCGCCGTCGAAGTCAGCGTTGAACGCACCGCAGACCAGCGGGTGGAGCTGAAGGGCCTTGCCTTCAACCAGCTGCGGTTCGAACGCCTGGATGCCGAGGCGGTGCAGGGTAGGTGCACGGTTCAGCAGCACAGGGTGCTCGGTGATGATCTCTTCGAGGACATCCCAGACCTGCGGACGGTAACGCTCGACCATGCGCTTGGCGCTCTTGATGTTCTGTGCGTGGTTGAGGTCAACCAGGCGCTTCATCACGAACGGCTTGAAGAGCTCCAGGGCCATCTGCTTGGGCAGACCACACTGGTGCAGCTTCAGCTGCGGGCCGACGACGATGACCGAACGGCCCGAGTAGTCGACGCGCTTGCCGAGCAGGTTCTGACGGAAACGACCCTGCTTGCCCTTGAGCATGTCGGAGAGCGACTTGAGCGGGCGGTTACCCGGTCCGGTGACCGGACGGCCGCGGCGGCCATTGTCGAACAGCGAGTCAACAGCTTCCTGGAGCATGCGCTTTTCGTTGTTCACGATGATCTCGGGAGCCCCAAGATCAAGCAGTCGCTTCAGGCGGTTGTTGCGGTTGATCACGCGGCGGTACAGGTCGTTCAGGTCGGAGGTCGCGAAGCGGCCACCGTCCAGCTGCACCATCGGACGCAGTTCCGGCGGGATCACCGGTACGGCGTCGAGCACCATGCCCAGCGGGCTGTTGGTGGTGGTGAGGAACGCGTTGACAACCTTCAGGCGCTTCAGGGCGCGGGTCTTGCGCTGGCCCTTGCCGTTCTGGATGATGTCGCGAAGCAGCTCTGCCTCAGCCTGCATGTCGAAGTTCTCGAGGCGCTTCTTGATCGCCTCTGCTCCCATGGAGCCTTCGAAGTACAGACCGTAGCGGTCGCGCAGTTCGCGGTACAGGCCCTCGTCACCTTCAAGGTCAGCGACCTTGAGGTTCTTGAACCGGTCCCAGACCTGCTCGAGGCGCTCGATCTCGGCATCGGCCCGCTTGCGAAGGTTCGCCATCTGGCGGTCAGCGGAGTCGCGTGCCTTCTTCTTGTCGGCAGCCTTGGCGCCTTCACCCTCAAGACGGGCAAGCTCGTTCTCGAGGTCGCGGGCAATCGCGGCGATGTCGGAGTCACGCTGGTCGACGAGCTGCTTCTTCTCGAGGTCGTGTTCGGCCTGGAGGTTCGGCAGTTCGGCGTGGCGGTTTTCCTCGTCAACCGAGGTGATCATGTATGCGGCGAAGTAGATGACCTTCTCGAGGTCCTTCGGTGCAAGATCAAGGAGGTAGCCAAGGCGTGAGGGAACACCCTTGAAGTACCAGATGTGCGTAACAGGAGCGGCGAGCTCAATGTGGCCCATGCGCTCGCGGCGTACCTTTGCACGGGTGACTTCAACGCCACACCGCTCACAGATGATGCCCTTGAAGCGCACTCGCTTGTACTTGCCGCAGTAGCATTCCCAGTCGCGGGAAGGGCCGAAGATCTTCTCGCAGAAGAGTCCGTCCTTCTCGGGCTTGAGCGTGCGGTAGTTGATGGTTTCCGGCTTCTTGACTTCGCCGTACGACCAGCCGCGGATCTCTTCCGCGGTGGCCAGGCCGATTCGCATGAGGCCGAATGAGGATTCGCTGGACATGTGGTCCCTGTCTCTCTTTATTCTCTAATTCAAAAAGTCTTATGGGGTGCGGCGAGGGTCAAGCCCTGCGCCGGACCGGTGTTCGAGGAAGCGGCCTTTAATATTCCAAGGCCGTCCGCGGCCGCCGGAATTTCGTTGGCCGCGTTCGAACGCCGGTTCGGCGCGTGAACGGCTAGACCTCTTCGACAGAACTCGGCTCGGCCCGTGAGAGGTCGATGCCCAGTTCTTCCGCGGCCCGGAAGACTTCTTCATCCGAGTCACGCATCTCAATCGTGGTGCCGTCGGTGGAGAGGACTTCCACGTTCAGGCACAGCGACTGCATTTCCTTGATCAGAACCTTGAAGGATTCCGGAACACCCGGTTCGGGGATGTTTTCGCCCTTGACGATTGCCTCGTACACCTTGACGCGTCCGTGGATATCATCCGACTTGATGGTCAGGAGTTCCTGCAGCGTGTAGGCCGCACCGTAGGCCTCGAGGGCCCAAACTTCCATCTCACCGAAGCGCTGTCCGCCGAACTGTGCCTTACCACCCAGCGGCTGCTGCGTGATCATCGAGTACGGGCCGGTGGACCGGGCGTGGATCTTGTCATCCACCAGGTGGTGGAGCTTCAGGATGTACATGTAACCGACGGAGATCGGATCCGGGAACGGCTCGCCGGAGCGGCCGTCGAACAGGCGCGCCTTGCCGGACTCGCCGATGAGGCGGTGTCCGTCGCGGGTCACGTTCGTGGAACCGAGCAGGCCGACGATCTCGTCCTCGGTGGCGCCGTCGAACACGGGGGTTGCAACGGTGGTCGAGGAGATCTCCCGCGGAAGGTCCGGAAGGTTCTTGAGCCACTCGGGCTCGCCCTCGATCTTCCAGCCCTGCTTGGCAGCCCAGCCGAGGTGGATCTCGAGAACCTGTCCGACGTTCATACGGCCTGGAACACCCAGCGGGTTCAGGACGATGTCTACAGGGGTTCCGTCCTCGAGGAACGGCATGTCCTCGATCGGCAGGATCTTGGAGATGACACCCTTGTTGCCGTGACGGCCGGCGAGCTTGTCACCGTCGGTGATCTTGCGCTTCTGGGCAACGTAGACGCGGACCAGCTGGTTGACGCCCGGGGGCAGCTCGTCGTCGTTGTCGCGGTCGAAGATACGGACGCCGATAACGGTGCCCGATTCGCCGTGGGGAACCTTCAGGGACGTGTCGCGGACCTCGCGGCTCTTCTCACCGAAGATGGCGCGCAGCAGGCGCTCCTCCGGGGTCAGTTCCGTTTCACCCTTCGGAGTAACACGGCCGACCAGGATGTCTCCTGCTTCAACCTCTGCACCGATGTGGATGATGCCGCGCTCGTCGAGGGCACCAAGGACCTCTTCGGAGACGTTCGGGATGTCACGCGTGATTTCCTCGGCACCAAGCTTGGTGTCACGGGCATCGACCTCGTGCTCCTCGATGTGGATCGAGGTCAGAACATCGTCGGAGACGATGCGCTGCGACAGGATGATCGCGTCCTCGAAGTTGTGGCCTTCCCAGGACATGAACGCAACCAGCATGTTCTTGCCGAGTGCCAGTTCACCCTGATCGGTCGACGGGCCGTCGGCGATGATCGTGTTGTACTCGACGCGATCGCCCTCTGCAACCAGCACGCGCTGGTTGTAGGCGTTGCCCTGGTTGGAGCGTGCGAACTTCATGATCGGGTAGTTGGTCTCGGTACCGTCATCATTCAGCACCGTCACCAGGTCAGCCGAAACCTCGGAAACCACACCGGCCTTGTTGGCAGTCACGGCGTCACCGGCGTCAACAGCGGCGTTCCTTTCCATGCCAGTTCCCACGAGGGGACGCTCGGAACGGAGAAGAGGAACAGCCTGACGCTGCATGTTGGCGCCCATGAGCGCACGGTTGGCGTCGTCGTGCTCGAGGAACGGAATCATCGCCGTAGCGACCGACACCATCTGGCGCGGGGAGACATCCATGTACTCAACGTCAGACGCTGCGACCAGCACAGGCTCGCCGGAACCACCACGGGTACGGACTAGGACCATGTCTTCGACGAACTTGCCGTTCGCATCGAGCGGCGCGTTTGCCTGGGCGATCAGTCGCTCGACCTCGTCGTCTGCCGTGAGGTAGTCGATCTGGTCCGTGACAATGCCGTTTTCGGCCTTGCGGTACGGGGTCTCAATGAAGCCGAACGTGTTGATCCGGCCGTAGGACGCCAACGAACCGATCAGACCGATGTTCGGGCCTTCAGGGGTTTCGATGGGGCACATACGTCCGTAGTGCGAGGGGTGGACGTCACGGACTTCCATGCCGGCGCGGTCACGGGACAGACCACCCGGGCCCAGCGCGGACAGACGACGCTTGTGCGTCAGGCCGGCGAGCGGGTTGTTCTGGTCCATGAACTGCGACAGCTGGGAGGTTCCGAAGAACTCCTTGATCGCGGCGACCACGGGACGGATGTTGATCAGGGTCTGCGGAGTGATCGCTTCGACGTCCTGCGTGGTCATCCGCTCACGGACAACGCGCTCCATGCGGGACAGCCCGGTGCGGACCTGGTTCTCGATGAGCTCACCGACAGCGCGGATACGACGGTTGCCGAAGTGGTCGATGTCGTCAACCTCAACGCGCAGCTCGACGTCTTCGCCGTCGCGCTTGCCCGTCAGGGTGGTCTCACCGGCGTGGAGGGCAACCAGGAACTTGATCATCGCGACAATGTCATCGATGTTCAGGACCGAGGCATCGGAATCGCCCAGGTTCTTGTCGATGCCGAGCTTGCGGTTGATCTTGTAACGGCCAACCTTGGCGAGGTCGTAGCGCTTGGAGTTGAAGTACAGGTTATCCAGCAGCGTCTTGGCAGCCTCGACTGTGGGCGGCTCTCCCGGACGGAGTTTGCGGTAGATGTCCAGCAAGGCATCTTCCTGGGTCTCCGTGGCGTCCTTCTCGAGGGTCGCGCGGATCGAGTCGTACTCGCCGAACGTCTCGAGGATCTGGCCTTCGGTCCAGCCGAGCGCCTTCAGGAGAACGGTAACGGACTGCTTGCGCTTGCGGTCGAGGCGTACGCCGACCTGGTCGCGCTTGTCGATTTCCAGCTCGAACCAGGCACCGCGCGAGGGGATGATCTTCGCGCTGAAGATGTCCTTGTCGCTGGTCTTGTCCGCGGTGCGCTCAAAGTAGGCACCCGGGGAACGAACGAGCTGGGAAACAACGACACGCTCGGTGCCGTTGATGACGAACGTACCCTTCTCCGTCATCAGCGGGAAGTCGCCCATGAACACGGTCTGCTGCTTGATCTCGCCCGTGTTGTTGTTCATGAACTCGGCCTTGACGTACAGCGGCGCCGCGTAGGTTGCGTCGCGGTCCTTGCACTCGGCCATGGTGTACTTCGGGTCAGCGAATTCAGGCTCCGAGAAGCTCAAGGACATGGTGCCCTGGAAATCTTCGATCGGAGAGATCTCTTCAAAGATGTCAGCCAGGCCAGAGGTGGTGGCCACGCCCTGGAGGCCCTGCTCCAGCGCCTCTTCTACTCGCGCCTTCCAGCGCTCGTTGCCGACAAGCCAGTCAAAGCTGTCTGTCTGAAGGGCGAGAAGATTGGGAACATCCAGCGGTTCGTGAATCTTTGCGAATGAAAGCCGGGGTGCGGCGCCGTCGGCGTCGACCTGGCTGGTAGCGGTTGCATTAAGTGAGGTGCTCGGGGCGACCAAGAGGGATCCTTCCACAGACCAACAGGCGTGTTCTTACGATCACTCCCCGCACCGTGTCGGTGCCAACCTGACGCCTGCATTCGCTCACCGGAAACAACCCACAGGGAAACCGACTAGGGAAACCGACGGGACTATCCGTTAAATGAAGAACGCGTGGCAAAGCCCACCGCTATATGAAGGCTGAGGTTATGAGGGAAGACGCAAATATCTACTGTACGTCAGGGTAGCGACAATGTCCAACCGGATGTGGTATATGGGTTGAGTGGGGCATCGGCCATGGAGGGGGCCACGGAGGGAAGGTGGAGAAGAAGTTTCAGTGAATGTTCATTAGCTGGAATAGAACTACCCTCCGGTAGCCTTGAAAATAGAGGCATAGGTAGCGCCATGCATGCAATTCAACGACGAAAGCGAGCGGAAACCCCATGAACAGCCTCGAGCAAGACCCCCAGGACGTCGTCATCGTGGGAGGTGCGCGCACGCCCACAGGCCGACTCAATGGACAACTGGCGGCCTTCACGGCAGTCGAACTTGGCACCTTCGCCGTTGCCGGAGCCCTCGAGCGGTCCGGCGTCGCAGCCGCCGATGTGGATTCCGTGATCATGGGCCACGTGGTGCAGGCCGGCTGCGGCCAGAACCCAGCACGGCAGACATCCATCAAATCGGGTATCGGCTGGGATGTCCCGACCGTCACGCTCAACAAGGTCTGTCTCTCCGGCCTCACCGCGGTCATCGACGCCGCCCGGCTGATCCGCAGCGGCGAGGCGAGCGTCGTCGTCGCCGGCGGTCAGGAATCCATGACGCGCGGCCCGCACCTGCTGCCGGGCGCACGCCAGGGCTGGACCTATGGGACCATGCCGGCCGTTGACTCCGTTGCCCACGATGGCCTCACTGACGCTTTCGACCAGGAATCGATGGGTGCCTCAACCGAGCGCGGCAACACCGGGCTCGGCATCGACCGCACAGCCCAGGACGAGGTAGCAGCGTTATCGCACCAGCGTGCAGCCGCTGCCACTGAATCCGGCGTCTTCAAAGACGAGATCGTCCCTGTGCACGTACCGCAGCGCAAGGGCGATGACCTCGTCGTGTCCACGGATGAAGGTGTGCGGCCCAACACCACTGTCGAGACCCTCGCGGGGCTCAAGCCGGCCTTCGCCAAGGACGGCACCATCACCGCCGGGAACTCCTCTCCCCTGTCCGACGGCGCGGCCGCGCTGGTGCTTACTTCCCGCCGGAACGCGGAGGCCAACGGCTGGGAGGTCCTCGCCGTGGTCGGGCGCCCGGGCCAGGTAGCCGGCCCAGACAACTCCCTCCATTCCCAGCCCTCACGGGCAATCAGCCAGGCGCTGGAACGCGCGGGATGGACCACCGACGACCTCGACTTTGTGGAGATCAACGAAGCCTTCGGGTCCGTTGCGTGCCAATCACTCAAGGAACTCGACCTGCCCCTCGACAAGTGCAACATTCACGGCGGAGCGATCGCCCTCGGTCACCCCATCGGTGCTTCCGGAGCCCGGCTTGCACTTCACGCCGCAATGGAACTGCAGCGCAGGGGCAGCGGCAAGGCTGCGGTCTCCCTCTGCGGCGGCGGCGGCCAGGGCGAGGCGCTGCTGCTCTACCGCAGCTAAACACGACCACTTACAGAGACAACAAAACAGCCCCGGAACCAGCTGGTTCCGGGGCTGTTTTGTGAAGTTCGAGGAACTTACTTGAGGGTGACGGTGGCGCCGGCGGCCTCGAGGGCTTCCTTGGCCTTCTCTGCCGTCTCCTTGTTGGCGCCTTCGAGGACAGCCTTGGGGGCGCTGTCGACAACGTCCTTGGCTTCCTTCAGGCCCAGCGAGGTGAGGGCACGAACTTCCTTGATGACTGCGATCTTCTTGTCGCCGGCTGCTTCGAGGACGACGTCGAAGGAGTCCTTCTCTTCCTCAGCAGCTTCGCCTGCGCCGCCACCGGCGGGGCCTGCAACTGCAACAGCAGCAGCGGTAACGTCGAATGTCTCTTCGAACAGCTTTACGAAGTCCGAGAGTTCGATGATGGACAGTTCCTTGAAGGCTTCAATGAGCTCTTCGTTGGTGAGCTTCGCCATGGCAAAAGCATCCTTCCTGATATGGTGCGCGCGGCACCGGGAGTTTGGTGGGTGAGAGAATTACTTCTCTTCGGGGGCAGCTGCTTCTTCGGCAGCCTCGACAGGAGCGGCATCCGCTGCTGCGGGTGCTTCCTCTGCCGCGGGAGCTTCGGCGGCTGCCGCAGGTGCAGCGTCCCCGTTCTCCTCCAACTTGATGCGCAGTGCATCGACGGTGCGGGCAAGTGCTGACATGGGTGCCTTGAGGACACCAGCAACACGGGCCAGCTGGAACTCACGCGACTCAAGAGCAGCAAGAGCGGCTACCGCCGAAGCGTCGAGGGCCTTGCCCTCGAAGTAACCGGTCTTGATGACGAGCTGTGGGTTGGTCTTTGCGAAATCCGTCAGGCTCTTTGCCGCAGCAACTGCGTCACCCTTGATGAAAGCAATTGCAGTGGGGCCG
The DNA here is from genome assembly GCF_058269075.1 of Arthrobacter sp. TJ-270. Classification (NCBI taxonomy): domain Bacteria; kingdom Bacillati; phylum Actinomycetota; class Actinomycetes; order Micrococcales; family Micrococcaceae; genus Arthrobacter; species Arthrobacter sp. TJ-270. The sequence continues at coordinate 538,119 of NZ_JBZCNB010000001.1, forward strand.
GCAAGCTGGCCATCGAACGCATCGATGCCGGCTTCCTTGGCTGCAATGCCAGTCAGGGTGTTCTTGACGACAGCGTATTTGGTTTCCGCACCGAGCGATCGGCGCAGTTCCTTGAGCTGTGCAACGGAGAGCCCACGGTATTCGGTTAGGACAGCAGCAGTGGATTCCTTGAAATCAGTTGTGATCTCATCCACGGCCGTAACCTTTGTTGGCGTTGCCATAACCCTCCTTCCGGGGTATTGGTGCCGGTGAGCGGTTCCAATAAAAAACGCCCCGCGCAGATGCACGGGGCAAGACCTGGGCAGAACGCGATGTTCTGCGGAAGGAAGAGCTTCGTTCACCTGCGCTGGCCGCCCTGACGGGAACTTTCAGATGGACACCGCAAAGCTGAACAGAAATTCAGGCTTGGGGTGTTCATCGACCGACGGTCTTTGGTGCTACAAGCTTACGGGACAGCGGCGGGGCGGCCAAATCGGCAGCCCCGCCCTGTGACATCACGAAGTCTTCAGTTTCTTCTGCCACGCCGCCGTATAGCCAACGGGACTGAATCCCAGCTCGATATTCACGTCCAGCATGTGTCTGTTCTCTTCTGCGTTCCAGGTGTAGATGCGTTGCACTTCCGGCCAGACGTCGACGACGGCGAGCAGGTTGGCGGCCTTGAGCCACATCCCGAGGCGGTGCCCCCGGTGCGAGGACAGCACCAGAGTGTCTTCCTGATACAGGATGTCAGGCTTCTCCCCGCGCCTCTCCAGGATGGTGTGGCCCACCAGCCTGCCACTCGGCTTGTGCAGCACCGCCCGGACGAGGCTGCTTCCGGCCTGGCGCACCAGACGGCCCTCGTCCTCACGGACGCGGGATCCATCCCAGGATTCCTCTTCCCAGTCCAGCTCACCCAGCGGAACATCGGTGCTCATGGTTTTGCGCAGCTGGGCGTACTCCTCCAGCAGATCACCCGGGCAGTGACCAACCCAGTCGACGACGGCGTAATCCGGTCCCGCGGTCCGCGCCGCGTCCGCGGCGAGCACCTTCAGCCTGCCATTGTCCCGGCCGACAGGCAGGAGACTGCAGCGGTCCACTTGCGCCAGGGTGAAACCGTGTCCTGTGGCGAATCGTGCGGGCAGCGACTTCGCGGGGAACGCTCCGGCGCCCGTGGCCGGAATGAGCACGTCAGAGGCAGTATCGAAACCGGCCCGGTGGTCCGTCCACGCCATGATCGTGGACCGGCCGCATGACCGCGCATGGTTCTCAACCGCCTCGTAGAGAGCAGTGCCCAATCCCTGGCTGCGGCACTCCGGATGGACAATGACCAGCGAGTAGCAGGTCTGCAGGTTGTCCCTGAGAGGTACATCAACCACGGCCTTGCCAACCACCCGGCCCCCCTCGTAAGCCAGGAAGATGCTGCGTTCCTCAAAGTCGTCGGGCTTTGAGCTTTCAAACCGCGTTTCGACCGTATGGCAATGATCCTCGTTACCCCACACCTCCCGCTCGATGAGGTTGCCCAGATCAGAAGCGGCGATGAAGGGGAGCGCCTCGGGGACTGCCAGCGATTCGGGCAACACATACGGCTGGATGCTCACTGTAGTGGTCATAACAAGAATCATGGTGCACCGATTGGGAACTGTCAATCACTTCCCCAGCGCAGGCGCATCCGCAGGCGCATGAACACACAAAAAGGCGGGCGCAGCATTGCTGCACCCGCCTTTTATTCGATCAGTCCTTATGCATCTGCCAGAACCTTGGTGACGTTGGGGTCAACCGGGATGCTCGGCCCGAAGGTGGTGGTAACCGTCGCCTTCTGGATGTAGCGGCCCTTCGAGGCGGACGGCTTCAGGCGAAGTACTTCTTCGAGCGCGATCGCGTAGTTCTCGGCGAGCTTGCGGGCGTCGAAGGACACCTTGCCGATGATGAAGTGAAGGTTGGAGTGCTTGTCGACGCGGAAGTCGATCTTTCCACCCTTGATGTCGGTGACAGCCTTCGTGACGTCGGGGGTCACCGTGCCGGTCTTGGGGTTAGGCATGAGGTTACGGGGACCCAATACCTTTCCGAGACGGCCGACCTTGCCCATGAGGTCCGGTGTGGCGACAGCTGCGTCGAAATCGACCCAGCCGCCGGCTACCTTCTCGATCATGTCGTCGGATCCGACGAAGTCAGCGCCGGCAGCGATTGCTGCTTCAGCCTTGTCACCGGTTGCGAAAACCAGGACGCGCTTGGTCTTACCGGTGCCGTGCGGCAGGTTGACGGTGCCGCGCACCATCTGGTCTGCCTTACGGGGGTCAACACCGAGGCGGAAAGCCACCTCAACCGTTGCGTCGAACGACGAAGGGTTGGTGTCCTTCGCCAGGGCCACTGCCTCTACCGGCGCATACTGCTTGTTCGCGTCGATCTTGGCGGCAGCTGCCTCATATGCTTTGCTGCGCTTTGCCATCTGCTCTTTCTCCTTATGCAGTCGTGGTCTGCGGACCGCGCTGGGCCCTGCCACAGACATCCCGTGCCGGTGCGGCACGGTTGTCTTTTCTTGGTTTTTTAGTTGCTGTCGCCGTTGGACGACAGCGTTCGGTTGTCCGCTCGTCAGACGACGGTGATGCCCATCGACCGGGCGGTGCCGGCGATGATTTTCGCCGCTGCCTGGACATCGTTGGCGTTGAGGTCTTCCATCTTCATGGTGGCGATTTCCTCAACCTGAGCCTGGGTCAGCTTGGCAACCTTGACGGTGTGCGGCGTAGCCGAACCCTTCTGCACGCCGGCGGCCTTCTTGATCAGCTCGGCAGCCGGAGGGGTCTTGGTAACGAAGGTGAACGAGCGGTCCTCGTACACCGTGATTTCGACGGGGATGACATTCCCGCGCTGGGATTCTGTTGCGGCGTTGTATGCCTTGCAGAACTCCATGATGTTGACACCGTGCTGGCCAAGCGCAGGACCGATCGGAGGAGCCGGGTTAGCGGCGCCTGCCTGGATCTGCAGCTTGATGAGGCCGGTGACCTTCTTCTTGGGGGCCATGAAAGGGTCCTTTTCTTACATTTCGTTCCTCGGGACAGGAGCGTCCCGTGGATGGTGACCGCCATGGCGTGGCGGTCGGCCGTCCTGACGGGCCAAAGCGAGCCCGACGAAGACGAAGTCTATTGGATCTTGGTTACCTGATTGAACGAGAGGGTAACCGGCGTCTCGCGCTCGAAGATCGACACCAGAACAACCAACTGCTGTGATTCGGGTTTGATCTCGGAGATGGTGGCCGGAAGGGTCTCGAACGGGCCCTCGTTGACGGTCACGGACTCGCCGACCTCGAAGTTCACCATGGCCGGCGTCGCCTGGGCACGTGCCGGTTTTCCAGCCTCGGCGCCGGGCTTCACAATGGTGTGCTCCAGCATGGAGAACACTTCGTTGAGGCTCAGTGGCACGGGATCATGGGCGTTGCCGACGAATCCGGTGACGCCGGGAGTGTGGCGAACGGCACCCCAGGATTCATCCGTGAGATCCATGCGCACCAGCACATAACCGGGGATACGGACACGGTTGACGATTTTTCGCGTGGTGTTCTTGATCTCCACGACTTCTTCCATGGGCACCTGGATCTCGAAGATAAAATCTTCCATGTCCAGCGTCTGGATACGGGTCTCCAGGTTTGCCTTCACGCGGTTCTCGTAACCGGCGTAGGAGTGGATGACGTACCAGTCGCCCTCCTGGCGACGCAGCTTGGCCTTGAAGTCAGCGACGGGGTCGACCTCGGGTTCCTGCTCCTCATCGGCGTCGGCGCCGGCTGCATCTTCAAGAGACTCCCCGGTTGTCTCTTCTGCAGCGTCCCCGGCAGGCTCGTCAGCTGCATCCTCCGCGAAGGAGGAGCCATCACTGTCCGCGGGCGCAACTGCATCAGCAGGGGCGTCATCCGCACCTGCTGCAGTTACCTGATCCTCGGTACCCAGATCTTCCTCGTCGGTTGTGATCTGTCGTTCGAGTTCTTGCTCGGACACCTAGCTGCCTGCTTTCTGGATTGCTGTGCTTGCTCGATACCGCCGCTGATGGGCAGAAACTAGCTGTCGCCGCCAAAGACCCACACTGCGCCGGTGCCGAACAGGAAGTCCAACCCGGTCACGATGAGCATCATGATGATCACGAACACCATGACTGTGATGGTGAACCGGATCAGTTCCTTGCGGGTGGGTACAACCACCTTGCGCAGTTCGGCGATGACCTGCCGTACAAAAAGGATGATTCGACCAAAGAATCCACGCTTCGGATTCTCGTTGCCGGCGGGGTTTCCCTTGGAGCTGCTCGCAGCCGTATCGGTCACCTTCAACCTCACCAATCCTGTAGGTACCTGAGCTGGCCGCACTGACCCATCACTCATAGAGCGTTCAACGCCGCACTGCCGCATGCTGACCATGACGGTGATGCGCAGGGCAGACAGGACTCGAACCTGCAACCTGCGGTTTTGGAGACCGCTGCGCTACCAATTGCGCCACTACCCTTTGGAGTGAAGCTTCGCCGTTGCCCGATGCCCTGTGCGGAAATTCCGTAGTACAGAATTCCGCGGTGCGGGCATGAACCATCATGGCGACTTCAACACCGAGGAACTAGTCTACGCAATCCGGGACCCGACGTCGAACCGGGCCGGGCGCAGGCTTCTTGGCGCCCGTGCCGGAGGCCATTCACCTGGCATTCAACGCGTCGTGGAGGTCTCGTTCAGGGGTGAACCCCTAAGCTGGTGTGGACCTACCCTGACACCCACCCAACTCGACTGATGGGAAGACCATGACTGCCGCTGACGCCCTGTCCCAGCACTCCAACGGACGCGTGTCCCAGCGAATCGCCGCTATCGCTGAATCCGCCACCCTCGCCGTTGATGCGAAGGCAAAGGCGCTCAAGGCGGCCGGTCGCCCTGTGATCGGGTTCGGCGCCGGCGAACCGGACTTTCCCACGCCCGAGTACATTGTGGACGCAGCTGTCGACGCCGCGCGGCAGCCCCGGTTCCACCGCTACTCCCCCGCTGGAGGGCTGCCCGAACTGAAGCAGGCCATCGCCGAGAAGACGCTGCGCGATTCGGGCTACCAGGTTGACCCGGCACAGGTGCTGGTGACCAATGGCGGCAAGCAGGCAGTTTACGAGTCCTTCGCAACCCTGCTTGATCCAGGCGACGAGGTGCTGGTCCCGACCCCGTACTGGACTACCTACCCCGAAGCCATCCGGCTGGCCGGAGGCGTCCCGGTGGAGGTCTTCGCCGGCCCCGAGCAGTCCTATCTGGCAACCATCGACCAGTTGGAGGCGGCGCGGACGCCCCGCACGAAGATCCTGCTCTTTGTTTCCCCGTCCAACCCGACCGGCTCGGTGTACTCGCCGGAACAGGTCCGGGAGATCGGTGAGTGGGCAGCGGCCAACGGCCTGTGGGTGGTCACGGACGAGATCTACGAACACCTCACGTACGACGACGTTCCGTTCACCTCCATTGCAACGGCTGCGCCCTCGCTGGGTGACCGCGTAGTGATCCTCAACGGCGTGGCCAAGACCTACGCCATGACCGGTTGGCGCGTGGGCTGGATGATCGGACCCAAAGACGTGGTGAAGGCGGCCACCAACCTGCAGTCGCATGCGACGTCGAACGTCGCGAACGTGTCCCAGATGGCTGCTCTGGCCGCTGTATCCGGGCCGCTGACCGCGGTGGAGGAGATGAAGAAGTTCTTCGACCGCCGTCGTCGTGCCATGGTTTCAGGACTGAACGAGATTGACGGTGTCCAGTGCCCGACTCCGCATGGTGCCTTCTATGCGTATGCGGACGTCAGGGAGCTGCTGGGCCGGGAGCTCGCCGGTGCACGGCCGGCCACGTCGGCCGAACTGGCAGCGCTGATTCTCGACAAGGTTGAGGTGGCCGTGGTTCCGGGTGAGGCTTTCGGGCCGAGCGGGTTCCTTCGCCTGTCCTACGCGCTTGGAGACGACGACCTAGCCGAGGGCGTCGGCAGGCTCCAGGAGTTCCTCGGCAAAGCGCGCTGACTCGCTTCTGCTGCGCTGCGGCGGCCACTGGACGCGCGTTGACCGGCGGCCGCCGCGATGCCCCGGAGTGGTTGGGCATCGCGGAGCGGGCAGGGTCCGCGGCGGCCGTCGGGTAATGCACCCAGCCACCGCCATCCGAGCTAAAGCAATCGGCGCTCGGCTGCCCAGCGGGTGAGCTCGTGCCGTGAGGAGAGCTGCAGCTTTCTGAGGACGGCTGAGACGTGGGTTTCGACGGTCTTGATGGAGATGAACAGCTCCTTCGCCACCTCCTTGTAGCTGTAGCCCCGGGCGATCAACCGCATCACTTCCAGCTCCCGCGCTGAAAGCCGGTCCAGTTCGCTTTCGGCTGCCGCGACGGCAGCGGTTCCGAAGGCATCGAGAACGAACCCGGCGAGCCTCGGCGAGAACACGGCATCCCCCGAGGCCACTCGCAGCACGGCGTCGGAAATGTCGGCACCCGTGATGGTCTTCGTGACATAGCCGCGCGCACCGGCCCGGATGACCGTGACCACGTCTTCGGCCGAATCGGACACGCTGAGGGCGAGGAAGCGGGTGGTCTGTCGTACGTCGGAGCACCCGGCGATCACCTCGGCACCGCCGCCGCCCTTCCCGCCGGGCAGATGGACGTCGAGCAGGACAACCTGCGGCTGCTGCGCACGAATGACGGCGATCGCCTCCTCAACCGTGGCCGCCTCGCCGACCACCTCGACACGTCCGTCGAGGTCCGCCTTCACACCGGACCGGAAAATGGCGTGGTCATCGACCACGACGACGGTGATCGGCTCAGTCATGGATAGCTCCTGCTTCCTCTTGGGGCATGGTCAGCTGTACTTCCGTTCCCGCCTCCGAGCTGCGGATCCGCGCAGTCCCGCCGTGGCGCTGCATGCGGTTGATGACCGACTCCCTGATCCCCAATCGGTCAGCGGGCACCTCGTTCATATTGAACCCCGCTCCGCGGTCGCGTACGAAGACCTCCGATCCGGCGGTCCCTGCCTCAAGATAGACCGAGACGGGGCCGCCCGCGTGCTCGGCCGCATTGAGGATGGCCTCGCGTGTTGCCTGCACGAGGGCGTCCTGGCGCGGAGTCATGGGCGTGTCCCCAACGGACACGACGTCGACAGGATGTCCGTAGGCCTCTTCCACTTCCGCAGCAATCACCTTGATGCGGTCCGCCAGATTGCCGGTTCGCTCGGCGGAGTCGGCATAGAGCCAGCGCCGCAGCTCGCGTTCCTGGGCGCGTGCCAGACGCACAACGTCCTGCTCCGAGGCTGCCCGGTTCTGGATGAGAGCCAGCGTCTGCAACACCGAGTCGTGGAGGTGGGCGGCGATTTCTGCCCGCTGCGTTTCACGGACACGTGCAGAGCGCTCCTCCTCGAGGTCCTTCCAGAACTTCAGGCCCCATGGCGCCAGCACCAGCCCCACACCGCCAACCGCCGCCGCAGTTGCAAGGAGCACCGGCCAGGTGAACTCCCAGGACAGCGAGCCGGAAACGAGGATCAGCAGTCCGACCATCACCAGGACCAGGCCCGCCGCCAGCCGCGCCACACCTTCAGCCCGGGTAGCGCCTGCATGATTCATGAGCCTGGTTCGGCGGGCCCCGTCGAGCTGGGACCAGGCGAGAACCGCGCCGAGCGCCACTACAGCGACCGGAACCAGCCAGCCCCACTGCACATTCACTCCGAGCTGCTGGGCGACGAAAGCCGCAGCAACCACGAGGAGTCCGACGCCGATCAGCACCTCGCGTCCGCCGGCCGCACCGAAGGACCGCGCCGTCTTCGACTCCGGGCCCGCAAGGACCGGCGTGCCCAGCCGCAGGCCGGCGGGAGTCGGCACGCCCCGTCGTCGTTCTTCCGCAGTGGGAACCAGCAGCCACAGCCAGCCATAGAGAACGACGCCGGCACCGCCCACCAGCGAGAGCGCAACCATCCCGATGCGGGCAGCCCTCAGTGATACTCCCAGGTGGACCGCCAGACCGGCGCAGACCCCCGCAATGACGGCGTCATTGGAGCGAAGCAGCGGGGGTCTCATGAGTCAATCCAAGCACGGTCAGGGCCCGGTGGTACCTGTTATCAGGGGAATCCCGCCGGAGGTCAGGGGCGGTTCAGGGTCAGCCCCGATGGTTGGAACGGCGGCCCGGGATGAGGATGGAAATATGAACCCGCATCAGGACCCTCCTTCCTCCCCCCGGGACTCCGACGACGCCCCGGATTCCCCGGCCGGCTCCAACCCGGAGGCACCCGGCGGAAGCACGCGCATTGATCCCGGTGCCGGCGCCGGCTTCTTCGGCTGGGTGCGAAGCCTGAGGATCGTTCGCGGCCAGGACCGCTGGATCGGCGGCGTAGCAACCGGTATCTCGGTGCGCAGCGGGCTGGACGTCATCCTTGTCCGCGGCCTCTTCGTGGTCCTCGCGATCTTCGGCGGAATCGGCCTCCTCGCCTACGGACTGGCCTGGGCGCTGCTGCCCGAGCCCGACGGACGCATCCACGCCGAATCGGCTGCGCGCGGCAGCTGGACCTCCGGCATGACCGGCGCCCTGGTGGTATCTCTCCTCGGCCTGTGGCGTCCTGACGCGCCCTTCTTCGGCAACACCGGCGGGTTCGGCGGCTTCGTCTGGAGCCTGTTCTGGATCGGCGTAGCGGTGTTCATTGTCTACTGGATCTCCAACTCCAGCAGGAACAGGATCGACGGCGAAGCCGGCATGCCCCCGGCCGGCACTGCCCCAGCCGGCGCTCCCACCGACGCCTTTTCGCCTGCTACCGCCCCCACCTACCCTTACGCCGGCTATGCCGGTTCCGCCGGTTCCGCCGGTTCCGGAGTACCTTCAGTCAAGACCGCACCCAAACCGGTGGTACCGAGGCCCACGGGAGCCGACGTCGCAATCTTCCTTGGCGGGGCGCTCCTCTGTGCGGCTCTGGTGCTTGTCCTTGACTACGTTGGATTCCTCGACCTCGGCGACAGCGTCATCGCCGTCGCGCTGGCGACCGGCGTTGTCGTACTGGGTATTGGAATCGTCCTGCTCGGCATCCGGGGACGCACCTCCGGGGCTCTGGGGTTCCTGGCGACTGTGGGCATCGTGGCCACGATCATCTCGTCATCCTCCCCGCCAACGGGCAACTGGGTCCTCGCCGACCAGGGCAGGTGGTCCATGACCGCCGCCAGCCCGGCATCGGAGGGCTACACCGTCGTCGTTGGACAGGGCCGGGTGGATCTGACCGGCCTCGGGGACATCACCGAGGACGTCGTCGTTCCCGTCAACGCTGCAGCAGGTAACGTCGGCATCCTCGTTCCGGACGGCATACCGGTTGAAGTGCGCTCCCGGATGGCGCTCAGCTCAACCGAGGTTGTCTCCGCCGACGACACAGCGAGCGTCGGCGGTCTCTGGCAGCCCCGCACCCTGCACCTCAATGAGGACGCGGAAGGCCCGCGCATCATCCTCGACGTGCGGGGCGTGGTCAGCCATATCACCGTCGCCACTACTGAAGACGCACTTCAGGACACCGAAAGCAGGCAGGAACGATGAGCACCCTCTATCCGAACCAGCACGACGACGACGCCCGGCCCCGCGCCGGCACCATCATCTGGGGAATACTCGCCATTGTCATTGGCCTGCTCGTCCTGGCCGGCGAGCTGACCGGCCTGGTGCTGGACCCCGTGCTCGTGGTCATGGTGCTCCTTGTCGGCACCGGCGTGGCCCTCATAGTGGGCGGAGTCCTCTCAATGAACCGCCGCAACTAAGTGCACACCGGCGGATATCACGCCTTCCCGTGACAACCCTTCACCGATACGAAAGCATGGACCCATGAATCCTTTCTTCAACGCTCTCCGCTCCTCCCCCATCAAGCGCGCACCCGGCGGATGGTTCGGAGGCATCGCTGCGGGAATTGCCCTGAAGTTCGGCTGGCCCGTGGGCCTGGTGAGGATCGGCATCCTGCTCAGCTTCCTGCTGCCCGTGATCGGGCCGCCACTGTATGTAGTGCTTTGGCTGCTGCTCCCCAAAACGGACGGCACAATTGCGCTGGAGAAGCTGGTCTCGAACCGCTGATTGCACGAGCCACGTTCCGCCGCGGGAGACTTCACAAACCTCCGCGGCGGTTCAGTGTGTCTAGAATCATACGTGGCTCAAGGAGGCGCCTGACCAACTCACCCGTCCTCAATTGATTGGAAATCGCCTTACATGAAGATCGGAATCCTCACCAGCGGAGGCGACTGCCCCGGGCTCAACGCGGTCATCCGCGGAGCTGTCCTCAAGGGCATCAAAACTGACGGTCTCGAATTCGTGGGGTTCAGGGACGGTTGGCGGGGCGTTGTTGAAGGCGAAATCATCGATCTTCCCCGTCACATGGTGCGAGGCATCTCCAAGCAGGGCGGCACCATCCTGGGTACGTCGCGCACCAATCCGTTCGATGGCAACGGCGGACCCGACGCAATCAAGGCCACCCTTGACCGGCTTGGTATCGACGCACTGATCGCTATTGGCGGTGAAGGCACCCTCGCGGCGGCCAAGCGCCTCACCGACGCCGGCCTGAAGATCGTGGGCGTACCCAAGACGGTCGATAATGACCTCGACGCCACCGATTACACCTTCGGCTTCGACACGGCAGTGCAGATCGCCACCGAGGCAATCGATCGGCTCCGTACCACCGGTGAGTCCCATTCCCGGTGCATGGTGGCTGAAGTGATGGGTCGTCACGTCGGTTGGATTGCGCTCCACGCCGGCATGGCCTCCGGCGCGCACGCCATCCTTATCCCCGAGCAGCAGACCTCTATCGAACAGGTCTGCGAGTGGGTCACCGACGCCCGCGACCGCGGCCGCGCACCCTTGGTGGTCGTCGCTGAGGGATTCGTCCCGTCCCACATGGAGCAGGCGCACTCCGAGCGTGGTCTGGACACCTTCGGCAGGCCCCGCCTGGGCGGTATCGCCGACCAGCTGGCTCCCGAGATTGAAGCACGCACCGGCATCGAAACCCGTGCCACAATTCTCGGTCACATCCAGCGCGGCGGCGTCCCCTCCGCTTTTGACCGTGTGCTCGCGACCCGCCTGGGTATGGCCGCCGTCGACTCGGTCATCGACGGGCTGTGGGGAACCATGGTCTCGCTCAACGGCACGGAGATTGCACACGTGGGCTTCGAGGCAGCGCTGGGCAACCTCAAGCGCGTCCCGCAGCACCGCTACGACGAGGCGGCCATCCTCTTCGGTTAAGCCAAGCCATCCTCTTCCGTTGCGCACTGTTCAGGCGGGCCCCGTCAGTTCAGGCGGCTCACGCGATCGCGCTAACGTTGCTGTATGAATCTCGAGATGAATCTCGAACCCGGCACCATTTCGATCATCCAGCTGGCCTGGTCCAGGCTGCTGGGGTTCGACGACGGCGCCATGGCCGGCGGTCCTGACCGCATCTACCGCGAGGACAACACTGCACCGCTGCTTACCTTCGTCTCGCTCTTCGGGAAGGAAGCGTTGGTAGGGCCCACCTGGGCCCTGGATGCGGCCAAGGGGTTGTCGGGGGCAGAGCTGGCACAGCACTCAACGCTGTTGTCCATGAGCCGCCGGCACGGCGGGCGAGGGCTCGGCGAAGCTAACCTGTACTTCTGCGACACCCTGCCGTCCTTCCCGGACGACGGGCCGCCCGTCAGCAGCGACCCCGAACACGCCGTTGCGTTGGAGCGGCTCTGCCCGCCGGACGATGTTGCCGAGGTGGGATTGAGCGGTATGGAGCACACCTGTGTGCTCGTGGACGAGTCCCATGACCCGTTGCTCCTACTCGCCGGCGCCGGCTACGACATCTGGGAGGGCATCCTCGCGCACCTCGGGGTGCTCACGGCACCAGCCGAACGGCGCCGGGGATACGCGTCCTACGCTGCGTCGATCGCGGTGGAGGAATCGATGGCTGCCGGGCTCATCCCGCAGTGGCGTGCGCGCACGGACAACATAGCCTCACATCGGACGGCCATCAGCACGGGATTCATCCACGCCGGGAGCCAGACCTCCGTCGTGTTGGAAGGCGACCCCGGGCAGCAGCGTTAGTCGAAGAGCTCCAGCATCTCCGGCCGGCCGAACATGCCGGCCGCAGCGCGAGCCGACGGCGTTCCGGCGTCGGCATCCGCTCCTGCACCCAGCAGGGTGGCAACGACGTCGGTGTACCCCTTGAAGACTGCTCCCGCGAGAGGGGTCTGACCGCGGTCGTTCGCCGAGTCTGCGTCGGCTCCGCGGGCCAGCAGGTCGGCAACCACGGACGCGTGACCGTTGTAGGCAGCGAGCATCACAAGGCTGTCCCCGGCGGCGTTGGTCAGGGTCGCCGGCACACCTGCGTCGAGGTACTTGCGCAGTGTTGCACCGTCGCCTTCCCGCGCTGCGTCCAGAAGTCGGTGAGCCAGGGCGATCGCTGCGTCTGCTGAGGAATCCGGGGTTTCCTGATCGGTCATGCTCTGCCGCCTTTCAGCAGTCCTGTGGGACGGCCCACAACATGGCCGGCGTCCGTGGCAACGATCAGTTCCTGGGCGGCGGCGTAATGTTCATCGCCGTCAACCACCTCCAGGGTGGCAGCCGGGTCCACGCTGCGCTTTATGACCGCAAGGCCTACAGCGCCCATCTCGTAGTGCTGACCGACGGAGGTCAGGGTACCCACCGTACGTCCACCAACAACGACGCCGCTTCCCCGTTCCGGCAGCGTGTGCTGGCTGCCGTCCAGCTGGAGAAAGACGAGCCGACGCGGCGGGTGTCCGAGATTGTGGACCCGGGCGACGGTTTCCTGGCCTTTGTAGCAGCCCTTCGTCAAGTGGACTGCCGTGCGCAGGAGGTCAAGCTCGTGCGGGATGGTGCGCTCATCGGTCTCTATGCCGAGGCGCGGCCGCCAGGCCGCAATGCGCAGGGCTTCGGCCGCCATCATGCCCGCCAGCTGGAGCCAATCCACGGCTTCTGCGAGATCGGTGCGGGGAACCAGGTACTCCTGCCAGGGCCGCTCAGCACCCGGGTGTGTCTCCTCCGAGACAACGCTGTAGGAGTACCCGCCCGAGCGGACGTGGGGCCAGGAATCAATCCAGGTGATGTTGCCGCTGAAGCGCTCGACCGGCTTCACTGAACCGATCGTTGCCCAGTCGGAAGTTACGTCCATAATCTCGACGCGCAGCATGAACTTCATGCGATCCAGCCACTGCGCAAGCGGAGCGGCTTCCCAGCCCTCGGTCAGAAGCCAGGTGGTTGCACCGTCGTCAACTACCTTGGGGCTGAACTCGATGCGGCCCTGCACAGTGAGCAGGAGCGTCTCGGTGGATTCACCCGGAGCCAGGTCCAGCAGCAGCTGCGACGAGAGGGTGTTGAGCCAGCTCAACCGGTCAGGGCCCGAGACGGTAACGACGCCGCGGTGAGAGAGATCGACGACGGCCTCCCCGCGGGCGAGCGAACGCTGTTCGCGGAGGGGATCGCCATAGTGCGCTGCCACGCCCTCATCGGGTGCTCCGGCAGCCACGGCGCCGGGCATGGAAAGAAGCGGGCTTGAGAAGGTCATACCGTTAGCAACGTCCTTCGATGGGAGGGGTATTCCGGGAGCGACACTGACCGTCCCGAAGAATCAGGAAGTCTTCCGGAGGATCGCGGACGCATGCGGCTCCAGCGAGTTGCCGTCCGCAGCAATGTCCCAGCGCCAGTAGAGGTCCCCGTTGACCAGCCCGAACAGCCGGGTGGCAGCGGAGTAGTCCTTGGAGTGCTGCCCACGCATCACGAGGTCGGTGGTGAGCTGGATCTGCGGGCCCTTGATGTTTCCGTAGTACAGCTCCGCGATCCCACCCGGGTGAACGATGGTGGCCGTGATGTCGAAGCCGCCCGCTTCATTACGGAACTGTTCAACTTCGTCGGCGCTCTTCAACGCGGGCACGATGTCGGCAGGCGACAGACCGGGGCCGACGTCGGCGTCGTTCAGTTTTCGGTCCAGCGCCCAGAAGCCGGTCTCCACCGACAGCGGGCGCAGGGTGTTTCCTTCTTCATCCGTCAGCCAGCTCTCAGCCGTGTACTGCACGTAGGGCAGTCCGTGCTGCGTGAAGGTGGCACGCTGGAAGAAGTGTTCGGAATCCGCGTTGCCCTCGCCCAACCTACCGGAGCCCTCCCAGGTGCCCAGCAACCAGGACAGGGGAACGAGCTCGGGCGTCAGGTCTGTGGGGATCTCAAACGACATGGATCAGCGTGGGTTACTTCTGGCCCTTGTACAGGCGTGCAATGACGAGTGCAGCGAAACCGGCCATGCCCAGCCCCGCGACGACCAGCAGCGAGATGAAGAAGATTTCCAGCGCAAGTAGTGACATGTTTCCATCCTAACGCCGTGTTTCCTTTGCCCGCGCCACTATGAAGGGCGTGTGGGCAGGGCCTCAACCCAGCAGGAGGCGCTCAAGGAAGTACACGAGCGATCCGATGCCCAGGATCGGAGCCACTCCAACTGCGAGGACCGCCGCAGTGTCCAGGGGCTCCTCCCGGCTGATCACGAGGCGCCGGGCAGCCATGACGACGGCGCCGCACACCGCACCGATGATTCCCGCGGCCAGCCCCTCCACGTCGGTGAATATCAACGCGCACAACGGACCGGCGAGCGCCGCGAGGACAACGCCGAGCGGCCCGACCATCCGGTCCGGCCATGGGAGCAGGGCTGCAGCGATCGCGACCAGAACGCTGATTCCCGTGACGAGCGTGACGCCGGACGTCCCTGCGTTGATGCCGAGGTTTTCCGTCGCAATCCAGCCTGCACCAAGGGCGATGATCAGAACGCCGGAACTGGCCCCCAGCGTCGATTCGAGGCGGAGGCTTTGACCTGTACCGCGGAGGAGTTGAATGAGAAAGACGGCACCGAGACCAAGCGCCACCGCAACCGGCAGCCAGATGAGCGCAGCTCCGGAGGGAGACAGGTACGCAGCGGCGCAGGCGGCGAGCGCACTGACCGCGATGGCGGCGGACTGGCTCTTGCGTGCCGGAACACCCAAAAGGTAAGGCCACCCGATCGACGCCACCAGGATAAGAACGGCGACGACGACGGCGCTCACCTCCAATGACACGTAGGAGGCGCCGACGATAGCGATCAGAGCGACCGCCCCGACAAGTGCCGCCATCATTATTCTCACCCCTGCAATACTGCCCTACCCATGTGGGAGGCGTCGAAAGCGGCAGCCCGTATGCGGCGTACGCCCTTGTCCGATCGATGTCCGAACAGCGTGGTGGCCGTGGAATGTTACGGAGTGCAAGGAATCACACCGGTATACTGAACGGAATCCGCTGCGGGCCTGCCGGAACAACCCACTGCCCGCGGCACCCGGCCACCGTTGCGCCCGCCCGATGATGCGCGTCCCAATCCCTGGAGGACACATGCCGCACATCCTGATGCTGACGAACAGCCCGGGCTCGTCCGTGGAGATCCTCCCTGCACTGGAGTTGCTCAACCACAAGGTGCACATCCTCCCCGCAGAGCCCACCGCCCTGCTTGAGACTGAACCGTCCGACGTCGTCATCATCGATGCGCGCAAGGACCTCGTGGGAGCCCGTTCACTGACCCAGCTGCTGCGGGCCACCGGACTGAGCGCCCCTATCATGCTGGTCCTCACCGAAGGTGGGATGGCAGCTGTCGCCGCGAACTGGCTGGCCGACGACGTGGTCCTCGACTCCGCCGGCCCCGCAGAGGTCGAGGCGCGGCTGCGACTCGTGATTTCGCGGGCCAACACCGCGGCCGAGGAGGTGTCGAGCGAGATCCATGCCTCCGGCGTCGTCATCGATGAAGCGAGCTACACCGCGCGGGTGGGCGGCGAACCGATGAACCTCACGTACAAGGAATTCGAGCTGCTGAAGTACCTTGCGCAGCACCCCGGCCGGGTCTTCACCCGGGACCAGCTCCTGCACGAGGTGTGGGGTTATGACTACTACGGAGGCACGCGGACCGTCGACGTCCATGTGCGTCGTTTGCGGGCCAAGCTCGGCGCCGACCACGAGCAGCTGATCGGCACCGTGCGGAATGTGGGCTACCGGTTCACGCTGAGCCGGCAACCGGATGACTCCACCGTCAACCAGCAGGCATAAACAAAGACTCCCCCACCGCGTCGCGGAGAGGGAGTCTCTTTTTGTTGGTGGAGGACATACGGGTCGAACGTATCGAGGGTGCCCCACTGGCACATCCCCCCAGTTGCTCTCTTTCGAGCGCTTGAAAAGCCTAACGCATTGCCGTCGATGCCGCCAAAACCTGTCCTGACTGCGGTCAGGACAGATCGGTGACGAAGTTGGCGAGGTCATCGACAACCCGGTCGGGTTGCTCGAGATGGACGCCGTGACCCGCACCTGGATACACGATCAGCCTGGCGTCGCGGATGCCATTGACAATGATGTCCTGGTCGCGGCGCGGGACGAACGGGTCGTGGTCACCCCAGATCAGAAGCGTCGGCGCGGTGATTCGGTCCAGTAGTGCGGTGGGATCGGCGCTCATCAGCCCGAGCAGGGTGTCCTTCCAGACCCGGGCCGGGGCCATAAGGCTCTCCTCGACCATGGTTTCGAGGAGTTCCTCGGGCATGTGCCCGGGGGTCGTGGCTCGCACGAAGTCCTCGACGAACGCACGGTCAAGCGGGTCCTCGAGGAGCGCGATGGTCTGTTCCATTTCGGTGACGCCGGGCTTGCCGGCCAGGCTTGCCGGGGTGCTGATGAGCACCAGACCGGACACCCGGTCGGGTCTGTCGCCGGCCAGGGTTTCAGCGACCAGTCCCCCGCTGGAGGCACCCACCAGGACCGCCCGGCCAATCCCGACCGAGTCCATGAAGCAGACAAGGTCGGCGGCGAAGTCAGCGGGCCGGTAACCGTCGCGAGGCTTGTCGGCGTTGCCGTGGCCGCGTTGAGTCGGAGCGTATCCGTGGATGAACGGCGGCAGGCGTTCGAGGACGGTTTGCAGATACCGCCATGACTCCACCCACGCGTGCACGAACACGACGGCGATTCCGTCCGGATCCCCGACCTCTGCGTAAGGAAGTCTCAGCTGGCTGGTCACGGCCGTGGTCTTCACTGCAACACCCGTCATGGCCGCCTTCCTTCCGGAGACTGTCGACCCTCCAACGCTGTGGATGAAGAAACCTGCGTCCATTGTCACCGGGAGGCCGGTGGCCTGTCATCCCTCATTTCACCCGCGTCGGGAGCCTCGCACACTACGCTTAGTCCCATGACGGATGAAGTATCCACCTGGCCCATCCTCACCATCAGCGGCGCTCCGCGCGCTGAGGTGCTGGAGGACATTGTCGGCCTCGCCCGCGCCGCTGAGGATGCGGATGGCAACCCGCCCCTCTCCGAACAGACACTGGTGAACCTGCGTGCTTCCCAGGAGCACCCGGACTCCCTGCTGGTCTTCGCGACCTATGCCAGTGATGGTGTCAGCGCCGGTGACGCTGATGAGGAGCTGGCCGGTGTCGCCGTCGTCAGCCTTCCCCGCGCGGGGGGCCAACCGGGGGTGCTGGAACTCGTGGTCCGGCCCACCTACCGAAACCAGGGCGTCGGCACAAGCCTGGTGCGCGCGCTGCAGGACCATCAGTTGCCGGAACTGCGGGCGTGGTCGCACGGCAACCACGCCGCCGCCGTCGAACTTGCCGGCAAAGCAGGGTTCACACCCGTACGCGAACTGTGGCGGATGCGGCAGACACGCGCCGCGCTCGAAGCGACGGTGCCCGACGCCGTCATCCCGGATGGGGTCCGCCTGCGTGCTTTCGAACCCGGCCGTGACGAACAAGCGTGGCTCGAGGCCAACGCCGCGGCTTTCGCGCACCACCCTGAGCAGGGCGCCATGACGCTCGAGGATCTGCAGGCGCGCATGGCTGAGGACTGGTTTGACCCGAAGGGCCTGATACTCGCGGTCCCTGATTCGGATGACCAGCTGCTCGGCTTCCACTGGACCAAAGTGCACCCCCGCAGCGGCAAGCACCCCGCCATCGGCGAGGTCTATGTAGTGGGTGTGACCCCCTCCGCGCAGGGCATGGGACTCGGCAAGGCGCTCACGATCGCCGGGATCGAACATCTGCATTCTCTCGGACTGCAGGCCATCATGCTGTACGTTGACGCCGACAACACCGCCGCCGTGGCTCTCTACCGCTCCCTGGGCTTCACGCGATGGGACGTCGATGTCATGTACGCGCCGGGCAACCAGGCGGACAACTTGTAAGGTTGGAAAGGGGCCTGAACCCGCCATCCCACGGCAGGTAAGCGTGCCCGCCAGAAACACCAAAGGAGACACTATGGAAGCCGAAACCGCCGCCCGGATCCCGGCACGGTATGGATCGTCAGAGGTGGCTCCAGCCCGCGCAACTCAGGACCGCATCGACATCCCTGATTTCGCGCCGAGCCTCCTGCCCTCAGGCGAGATTTCCCCGGACCGTTTCCTGGATCGCGAGCTGAGCTGGCTGCATTTCAACGCCCGAGTACTGGATCTCGCCGAAGATCCGGACCTGGCCCTGCTTGAACGGGTCAATTTCCTCTCGATCTTCGCCTCCAACCTGGACGAGTTCTTCATGGTCCGGGTTGCCGGCCTGAAACGCCGAATCGCAACCGGACTGGCCGTGCCTTCCGCCGCCGGGCTGAGCCCCATCGAGCAGCTCGAGACGATCATGACCGGGGGGTTGGCACTCCAACGACGGCACGCCACGGTGTTCTCAAATCACATCCGGCCCGCACTCGCCGGCGAGAACATCCACCTCACCACGTGGGACCAGCTTGATTCCGCGACGCAGGCAGAACTGAACAAGCTGTTCGCGGAGAAGGTCTTCCCGATCCTGACACCGCTCGCGGTCGATCCTGCCCACCCTTTTCCATACATCTCCGGCCTTTCGCTGAACCTCGCCGTCGTCGTGCGTAATCCGGTGAGCGACAAGGAACTGTTCGCACGTGTGAAGGTGCCTGACCAGCTGCCGCGGCTTGTCTCAGTGGACGGCCCGCGCGCGGGGAACGTGGCCGGCCGGACCGCCCGCTTCATTCCCCTGGAAGAGGTCATCGCCGTCCATCTGGACCAGCTGTTCCCCGGAATGGAAGTCCTTGAGCACCACACTTTCCGCGTTACCCGCAATGAAGACCTTGAGGTGGAAGAGGACGACGCCGAGAACCTCCTGCAGGCACTCGAAAAGGAACTCCTCCGGCGCCGGTTCGGTCCCCCGGTCCGGCTGGAAGTAACCACGGACATCAACCCCAGCATCCGGGCGCTGCTCTCGCGGGAGCTCGGGGTGGAGGAGGCAGAGGTCTATGACCTCCCGGCTCCGCTGGACCTGCGCGGGCTCACCGTGATTGCCGGCATCGACCGCGGCGACCTGCACTATCCGAAGCATGTGGCGCACACCAGCCGTGACCTCAACGAGAGCGAAACCTCGAAGGCTGCGAACGTCTTCGCTGCCATGCGGCGCCGGGACATCCTCCTGCACCACCCGTATGATTCCTTCTCCACCTCGGTTCAGGCGTTCCTCGAGCAGGCCGCGGTGGATCCGAAGGTCCAGGCGATCAAGCAGACCCTGTACCGCACCTCAGGCGACTCCCCCATCGTCGATGCGC
The DNA here is from genome assembly GCF_058269075.1 of Arthrobacter sp. TJ-270. Classification (NCBI taxonomy): domain Bacteria; kingdom Bacillati; phylum Actinomycetota; class Actinomycetes; order Micrococcales; family Micrococcaceae; genus Arthrobacter; species Arthrobacter sp. TJ-270. Next base: position 557,626 of record NZ_JBZCNB010000001.1, read on the forward strand.
TCATTGATGCAGCGGAGGCGGGCAAGCAGGTGTTGGCCCTCGTCGAGATCAAGGCCCGCTTCGACGAGCAGGCCAACATCTCCTGGGCGCGGAAGCTGGAACAGGCCGGCGTTCATGTTGTGTACGGCATCGTGGGCCTGAAGACCCACTGCAAGCTCTCCCTCGTGGTTCGCCAGGAGATCGACGGACTTCGCCGCTACTGCCACATCGGCACCGGCAACTACCACCCGCGCACCGCACGCTACTACGAGGATTTGGGCTTGCTGACCGCCAATCACCAGGTGGGCGAGGACCTCTCGAGGCTGTTCAACCAGCTCTCCGGGTACGCCCCCAAGTCAACGTTCAAGCGTCTTCTCGTGGCGCCGCGGTCCGTCCGCTCGGGCCTGATCGAACGTATCGAGCAGGAGATCGCAAACAGTCAGGCCGGGCTGGAAGCACGGGTCGTCATCAAGGTGAACTCGATCGTTGACGAAGCTCTCATCGACTCCCTGTACCGGGCGTCGCAGGCCGGTGTGCGGGTCGATGTAATTGTTCGCGGGATCTGTTCGGTGCGCCCGGGTGTCCCCGGTCTCAGCGAGAACATCACCGTCCGCTCCGTCCTGGGCAGGTTCCTTGAACACTCCCGGGTCTTCGCCTTCGCCAACGCGGGCGACCCCGCCGTGTACATCGGCTCGGCCGACATGATGCACCGCAACCTCGACCGCCGCGTGGAGGCCCTTGTCCAGCTGTCCTCGCCCGAGCACATTACGTACCTGATCTCGCTCATGGACCGGTACCTCGACAGTGGTACCGCGAGCTGGCACCTGGACAGTGACGGAGAGTGGATCCGCCATCACAAGGACGACGACGGCAACCCGCTGAGCGACGTGCAGTCATGGCTGCTGGCCTCCCGCTCCCGCAGCCGTCTGCGGCCGGCCCGCCGGTGATCGTGCAGCCCGACACGACGGTCGATAGCAGGAGGGGCGAGCACGGTGCCGCCGTCGTCGCTGCCGGTGCGCTGTGCTGGCGCAAGCGTTCCGGCGCGCTGGAGGTCCTGCTCATCCACCGGCCCCGCTACGACGACTGGTCCTGGCCGAAGGGCAAGATCGACGCCGGTGAGACCACCCCCGAGTGCGCAGTACGCGAGGTCCGTGAGGAAATCGGCATCACGGTCAAGCTCGGCGTCCCGCTGCCGACCATCGAGTACCAGGTGTCGTCCGGTCTCAAGGTTGTGCATTACTGGGCGGCGAAAGCAGAGGGCATAACGCCCAAACCCGATGGCAAGGAAGTCGACGATTTCCTCTGGTGTTCGGCCGAACGCGCCGCTGAGCTGCTCAGCAACCCCTCCGACCGGGAGCCGCTCGACGCTCTGGTCGAAGCCTGCGCTGAGGACAACCTGGATACCTGGCCCCTGATCGTAGTCCGCCACGCGAAGGCCAAGCCGCGGTCCTCCTGGACGCGCGCCGAAGGTGAGCGTCCGCTCGCGGCGTCCGGACGGCGTCAAGCCCTGGCGGTGAGCCGCCTGCTGCAGGCGTGGTCACCTGACCGGATAGTCAGCAGCCCTTGGGACCGGTGCGTGCAGACGATCATGCCGTACGTGAAACGCTCGAACGCGAAGCTGAAGCTCGTTGACGCCCTTACGGAACACGATGCCGCCCGGAAGCCGGGACGGGCAAGCAGCACGGTCGACAAGCTTTTTGACCGCCGCGTCCCGGTAGCCGTGTGCAGTCACCGACCGGTCCTGCCGCTGATACTTGATGTGCTCCGCGCGCACATGCCTACCCGCCTCGGGAAGATGCTGCCGGTGTCTGACCCCTACCTCGCCCCCGGTGAAGCGATTATCTGCCAGGTGAGCTCCAGAAAGTCCGGGCAGGTCGTCTCGGTCGAGCAGTTCCGCGCCTATGACGACTGAAGCCGGCACCCTTAGACTGAGTGCCGTGACTATCCCGGTTCCCACGCCCTACGAAGACCTGCTCCGCGACGTCCTAGCCAACGGCACGCCGAAATCGGACCGGACCGGAACCGGAACCCGCAGCGTCTTCGGACGGCAGCTGCGGTTCGACCTCGCGGAGTCATTCCCCCTCATCACCACCAAGCGGGTGCACTTCAAATCGGTTGCCCTGGAGCTGCTCTGGTTCCTCCGCGGCGACTCGAATGTCCGCTGGCTGCAGGAACGCGGGGTGCGGATCTGGAATGAGTGGGCTGATGACGACGGTGAGCTGGGCCCCGTCTACGGAGTGCAGTGGCGTTCCTGGCCCACGCCCGACGGCGGCCACATTGATCAGATTGAGCGCCTGATCGAGGGTTTGAAGGCCAACCCTGATTCCCGGCGGCACATTGTCTCAGCCTGGAACGTCGCCGAGATCGAGAACATGGCGCTGCCGCCCTGCCACGCTTTCTTCCAGTTCTATGTTGCGGACGGCAAGCTCTCCTGCCAGCTGTACCAGCGCTCCGCAGACACATTTCTCGGCGTACCGTTCAATATTGCGTCCTACGCTTTGCTCACCCTCATGGTGGCGCAGCAGGTGGGACTCGAGCCCGGGGAGTTCGTGTGGACGGGCGGTGACGTGCACATCTACGCCAGCCATCTCGATCAGGTTACGGAACAGCTCTCACGCGAGCCCTACCCCTACCCCACGCTGCGCCTGAACCGGAAGCCCGAGACCATCTTCGACTACGAGCTTGAGGACTTCACGGTGGAGAACTACCAGCACCATCCCACCATCAAGGCGCCGATCTCCGTATGAGCGAAACCATGAACCTGACCGCGTCGGTCGGGACACCCCTGGTCGGGATGATCTGGGCACAGACAATCGACGGCGTCATCGGCCGGGACGGCAGTATGCCGTGGCACCTGCCCGAGGATCTTGCGCACTTCAAGCGCACCACCGAGGGACATCCCGTCATAATGGGGCGGCGCACGTGGGAGTCCTTCCCCGAGAAGTACCGTCCGCTGCCCGGCCGCACCAACATCGTGGTAAGCAGGCAGAATCTGGATCCTGCCGACTACCCGGGTGCCGTTGTCGTCGGCTCGCTGGCGGAAGCATTCAGCCAGGCGCGCCGTAGCGAGGGTGCTGACGAAATCTGGATCATCGGCGGTGGCCAGGTCTATGCCGAGGCGGTGTCGCATGCCAATGCCGTGGTAGTGACGGTGATCGAGACCTCAGTTGAGGGCGACACCTACGCGCCCGTACTGGCGAACTCATGGAACCTCACGAGGGTTGAGCCGTCCGAGGGCTGGTACACGGCGCAGAACGGCACGCGCTTCCGGATCAGCCTGTGGACTCACCCCGAAGCTGATGGGCTGGACGTCACGCAGAAAGTAACGCACTGAGGGAGTTTGCCACCCTCGCCTAAACTGGAACCATGACTTCCGCCGCGAACCTGTCCTCCTCTTCCGTGCCTTCCGTCGGTTTGGTCGGCTGGCGCGGAATGGTCGGCTCCGTACTGATGCAGCGCATGCAGGACGAGGGCGACTTCCGCACCATCAACCCCGTTTTCTTCTCGACGTCGAACGCCGGTGGGGCTGCGCCGTCGTTCGCTGAGGGTGCCGGACCACTGCAGGACGCGTATGACGTCGAGGCTCTCGCGAAGCTGCCGATCATCGTGACCGCACAGGGCGGCGGATACACCTCGGAGGTGTACCCGAAGCTGCGCGACGCCGGCTGGGACGGCCTGTGGATCGACGCCGCTTCCACGCTGCGTATGGAGAAGAGCTCCATCATCGTGCTCGACCCGGTCAACCGCGACGTTATCGACGCCGGACTGGCACGCGGCGTACGCGATTTCGTCGGCGGCAACTGCACGGTCTCCTGCATGCTGATGGGCCTCGGTGGACTGTTCAAGAACGGTCTGGTCGAGTGGGGCACCTCCATGACCTACCAGGCAGCATCCGGTGGCGGCGCCCGGCACATGCGGGAGTTGCTGACCCAGTTCGGTTCCATCCACGGCGTCGTTGCCAAGAATCTGGCGGATCCGGCATCTGCGATCCTCGATATCGACCGGGCTGTGCTGACCCAGCAGAAGAATCCCGCCATGGATGCGTCCCAGTTCGGGGTGCCGCTTGCCGGTTCAGTGATTCCTTGGATCGACGCCGACCTCGGCAACGGGCAGTCCAAGGAAGAGTGGAAAGCCGGCGCGGAGACCAACAAGATACTCGGGAATGACATCGCGGATGGCGCCCGGATCCCCTTTGACGGATTGTGTGTACGGATCGGCGCCATGCGCTCGCACTCCCAGGCGCTGACGCTGAAGCTCACCCAGGACCTGTCTCTGAATGAGATCGAGGCCCTGATCGATCAGGACAACGAGTGGGCAACCGTGGTTCCCAACACCAAGGAAGCCACTCTTGCCGGGCTGACCCCGGTGGCGGCCAGCGGAAGCCTGAAAATCCCGGTCGGGCGCATCCGCAAACTCGAGATGGGTCCGGAGTACATCAGTGCCTTCACCGTGGGCGACCAGCTTCTGTGGGGTGCTGCAGAGCCGTTGCGCCGCATGCTCCTCATCGCCACCGGCAACCTCTAGGGTCCGTTAGCCGCACCCGCGGGTATCCCCGGGTGCGGCCAGCACCCGGTCGAACACCTGTTCTAGCGAAATGTCGGAGGCGTCCGGCAGACTGTCCTGCATGAATCAGATTCCGGTAGATCAGGTCCTGAGGCGGTACTTCTCCGCGAGTGCCGCGGGCAGGCATCCCGCCACGGTTGAGCGCTACGAGCGCGTCCTTGCCCACCTGCAGCTGTTCCTTGAGCAGGAAGGCGACTCCACGGTCAGCGGAGATACGGCCGCGCTGCTCGCGCTGGAAAGGCAGTTCGATCCCGAAGGCGCCTTCGGGCGGGTCCTCGGACCGGAGCAGCTGGTCTTCGCACTCCCCCGGTTCCTGAGCGGCCCATGGCTGCTCGCTGACTTCCACGACCGCCTGGCGCAGATCAGTCTCATCTCGAGGCTGGTGCAGTGGCTGTGCAGCCGCGAGCTCGTGGACAGCCGCTGGCACCGCCATGCTGTCATGCAGACGCGTGCAGCCGCTGAGAAGGCCCGGAGACGGGCCACGACGTAATCCCGGCGGGTCTCGTGCGGTCCCTGAGCGAGTGTCTGTGTCAGTTCAGCGTCGCGCTCAGTTCAGCGGCGCGCTCAGTTCAGCGCGCAGCCGATCAGGAGCGGTTCCGGGTGCAGCCGAATACCGAAACGCTCCTCGACGCCGTCGGCCACCAGTCGGGCGATGTTCAGCAGGTCCTCTGCTGATGCTGCGCCACGGTTCGTGACCGCGAGGGTGTGCTTCGTGGATAAGGCAGCACGACCGCCCGCCGCACGGTAACCGGCGTCGTCCGCGAGCCCGAAGCCCTTGCCGAACCCCGCGTGCTCGATGAGCCAGGCTGCACTGAGCTTCACCGTGTCATCAGGCATCGGATACCTCGGGGCGCTCTCGGGCAGGGACCCCGCTGCATCCGAGTCCACCACGGGGTTCGTGAAGAAGGACCCGGTGCTGTAGGTGTCACGGTCAACCGGATCCAGCACCATGCCCTTGGCCGCCCGCAGCTTCAAAACTGCACGGCGTACGTCATTGGCGTAGGTCCGGGCTCCAACCTCGATGCCGAGTTCCCGGGCCAGTTCCGCGTATCGCACCGGCGCCCCCAGACGGCCGAGTCCCAGCTGGAACTGCACCGTCAGCACCACGTAACGGGGTGTCCCGGCGTCGGTGGTGCGCTTCAGAAGGGAGTCGCGGTACCCGAACCCGAGGTCGAAGTTGGCCAGCGACTTGATGGACTTCGTCTCACGGTCATACGTGCGCACCATGGCAATGGTTTGTGAGACTTCAGCACCGTACGCACCCACGTTCTGCACCGGAACTGCGCCTGTGGACCCCGGGATGCCGGACAGGGCCTCAAGGCCCGAGTAGGCATGACGCACCGTGTACTCGACGAGCTCATCCCAGGGCTGCCCGGCTTGTGCGGTGACCATCACGCCTCCGCAAGTGGCGTCGTCGTCGTTCACGGTAAAGCCCGTTGAGGCAATCCGGACCACTGTGCCGGCGAAGCCGGTGTCAGCGACAAGCAGGTTCGAGCCGCCGCCAACGAGCAGGAGCGGCTCCCCCGCTTCATCGGCGGAGCGAACCGCGTCGATAATCTCGGCTTCGGTACGAGCCTCCACGAGTTTGCGGGCGGGTCCCCCGACGGCGGACGTGGTGAACTGGGCGAGCGACGTCACCAGATCCGCACCACTGCCTGTGCCTTGACCAGCACCTTCTGCCCGCCGGAGGTGACAGTCAGATCAATGCGGGCAGTCGAATTATCCTGATCAATTGCCCCTACGACGCCGACAACTTCAATAACCGCGCCGGCTACGCCGGGCTGATCAGTGGTGTCCTCGACAATCACCGGCCGGGTGAACCGGGTCTGGTAATCGATGACGGCGGTAGGGTCACCGATCCAGTCAGCTACCACCTGAACGGCCGAGCCCATGGTGAACATGCCGTGGGCAATGACGCCGGGAAGGTCCACACCGCGTGCGAAGGATTCGTTCCAGTGGATGGGGTTGAAATCACCGGACGCGCCGGCGTACTTCACCAGGTCCAGTCGGGTGACTTCAATCGGTGAACGGCCAATTTCCTGGCCTACCTCAAGGTCCGTGAGCGTAATTGTCATGTCTACTGCTCCTCCCCGCGCACAAGGATGGATGACGTGGTCGTTGCGGTCTTCTCGCCCTCCACTGTGGAGATTTCTGCCCGGGTTGTAATCATCGCGCCGCCGCCCATCGCACGAACCTGGTCAACGTGGAGTTCGGCGACCAGCTCGTCGCCGGCGACGATCGGTCGATGGTGGATGAAGCGCTGGTCGGCGTGAACCACACGGGTGAAGTCAATACCGGCCTCCGGGTCTTCGATCAGTTGAGCGTCCGCACGCTGGGCGATGATGATCGCGAAGGTGGGAGGCGCAACGACGTCGCGGTGGCCCAGCGCGGCCGCGGCTTCCGGGTCGAAGTGCGACGGATGCGTGGCTTTGACGGCCCTCGCGAATTCGCGGATCTTCTCGCGCCCTACGGTATAGACCTCGGCAGCCGGATAGCTGCGCCCCTGAAGGTCGGGATTGATCGTCATGAAACTCCTTCTTGTTAGGCTGCCGAAGTAACCGGCTCCTCGGGCGCGGACACGCATCTCCCAGCGTAGCTGTATTGCCCCGTAACCTACCGGTCGCTTCCGCTCGAGCTCAGCCCTGCGGCGGGTGGCTACGACGACGCGCGTCACGTCCGCGCACCACCAGCCCCGCGAGGTGCGCGGCCATGCCCGCCACGATGATGGGCAGTGCGGCCATTACCAGCGGATCGGTCTGCAGCATGGCGCCGGCGACGGCCAGCAGAATGCCCACGCCGGTAAGGATCAAGGCCGCGACTACGAGCTTCCGGTACAACGGCGATCCGGTGTCCCAGGGTGTATTGAGCATGGTCCTATCCTAGGGTCCGGGGCGGGATCCGCCTGGGCAGGGGTGCACGCCCAGGGTCAGGCCGCCACCCTCCGGCGTGCTCCCCTGGGGCTTCCGGTCGCCAGTCGCACCAAACCCGGCACACGCATGACGAGCGCCCAGTAGAGCACTCCTGCAGCAAGGGATGCGGCCACCGCCACCGCCGGGTGCATGGCTTCCAGATGCGGGAAGACAAGCCAGTGGGTGAGGTAGATGTATAGCGATGCGCTGGCCAGTACCACCGTTATGCGCTGCAGACCGCGGGGCACAGGCAGTGTCCGCAGCCAGACGAGCACCAGTATGCCAACCAGCAGCGTCATCTCCCGGGGCAGGTCCAGGAAGAAGTAGCCCGGGACGCAGAGCACCACGACAGCAGAAATGAGGCAGCGGTGAAGGGTGGTCCGCGCCTGGGCCACGGCCCATCCCAGAGCGAAAAGCCACAGCGCAGGAGCGGTGTTCGGCACCTCAAGATCGATGACGTTGAACCGGGTCAGGAGACCAGCCGCGGTCAGCCCGAGCGGGAAGCCAAGTGGGAAACGCCGTTCCAGCCTCGCTATCGGGGGAAACGCCAGTAGCGCGACCGTGCAGACAAGGAGGTAGGTCAGGACCTCGACAAACCAGAAATGCCATTCAGGGGTTACTTCCTGGGGACCGACGAGCGCATTCAGGAGGAAGATGTTCGCGACGCTGTAATGGTCCGTGATGAGGTAGCCGAAGGCGATGAGCGCCATGCTCGGCACCACGATCCGGGCGATGCTGGTCAGCTGGCGCCGTAGCCGTTGTGTCCGTTCGCCCTGAAGGTGGAATCGCGCGAAGTTGTATCCGGCCGCTGCCAGCAGCACGTGGGCAGTGCCTTCCCAATGGAACAGCCCGATGTGAGTGCTGATGATGAGAATGATTGCCACGGCGCGCAGCACGATGCTCGACTCGGCCGGCGCGAAGAACCTGCGTCGTCGTCGGGCCGGGGAAACTCCTTCCAGCTCTGCCACGGATCGCAGATGCCAGTCGGCCGGCAGGGTGCCGAGCGCATTCTCCAGCCGTACCGACGTCGCTACGTATGACAGCGAGTCGCCGCCCAGAGAGACAAAGGTGCTCTCGTCGTCGACGGCGGAGACTTCGAGCTGTTCGGCGAAGATCGCGCGAACATCCTGCGGCCCTTCCTTACGCGTCGGCGCCGCTTCCCGCGGCAGTGGAGCGGGTTCGGCGAGCGCCAGCACCGCCTGGTAATCCGGTTTCCCGCTGCTCAGCCTGGGAAGCTGGTTTACGGCGTACATCTTCAGCGCTCCGCGGGGGATTCCCAGCTCGCGTGCCAGCACTTTCCTGAGCAGGTCCGGCTCGTGGTCGCCTTGGACGGCGACGACGAGGTGCTCATCCCTGCCGGCGCTGGTTGCCTGCACTCCGAACCCGGCGAGGATCTGCTCCACCCGTCCGAGATCGATGCGCAGTCCGGCAATTTTGATGAAGCGGCTCCGGCGCCCCACCACCTCGTACAGCCCGTCAGGATGGCGCCGGGCCAGGTCCCCGGTGCGCAGTTCAGTCACCGTTCGGCCGGCCGCGAGGTCCTCGGGACTCTCCGCATAACCCAGCATCACGTTGGGTCCGGTGTACACCAGTTCGCCATCTTCCAGGCCTGCCACGGGATCGATCCGGAAGCTCCCGCCCGGCACCGGCACGCCGATCCGGGACGGGCTCTGCGTGGCGAGGGCAGGCGGCAGGTACGCCATGCGTGCGGTGGCTTCGGTCTGGCCATACATGACGAAGAGCTCCCAGCCCCGCTCGCCGCCCAACTCCGCGTACCGGCTGACAAGCTCGGGAGCCAGACGGCCACCGGCCTGGGTGACGTACCGCAGGGTGGGCAGGTCCATGTCGGAGAACCCCACGCGTTCCAGCAACTCGAAGGTGTATGGGACGGCGGCGAAGGCGGTTGCTTCGGTGCTGCGGAACAGGTCCCAGAAGCAGGGGTCCACAACCGAGAGGTCGGTGAGCACCACCGACGCGCCGGTGAGCAGGTGGCTGTTGATGACCGACAGTCCGTAGCAGTAGGACATGGGGAGGGTGGTTACGGCCCGGTCCGCCGGCCCGAGCCGCAGGTAGTCGGCGATGGCCCCGGCGTTGGCCTCCAGGTTCTGGTGTGAGAGCCGCACCAGCTTCGGTGAGCCCGTCGAGCCGGAGGTGCTCAGGAGCAGCGCAAGGTCCGGGTGCAGGTAATGGCTGGTTGCAGGACGGACTTCCCGAATTCGCGGCTGCCCATTCCCCTCCCCGGCGGCCATGACGACGTCGGGATCGAAGGTGTCCCGGATCGATTCGATGGCGGAGGGCTTGTCCCCCGGCGCCAGGATCACGGGATGTCCTCCGGACAGTGCCGCGAGGTACGCGACGAGGGAGTCGACGTCGTTGGTGGCTGCCAGCAGCACCAGCCGCCGCACAGGACCGAGACGGTCCACGACCGCTTCTACGCGATCCGCCAGCTGCCGGTAGGTGAGCGTCCCGGAATCCGTCACGACGGCGGGGCTGTCGGCGAAGCGAGCGAGACGGGACGCGAAGCCTCCGGACCGGGTAGCCGCTTCCAGGGGCATTGTCGGCATTGTTATGGACACAGCATTACCTCAATGTAGTGATGGGTGAACGCTCCGGAGACTGCGGAGTAGGGTCTACGGCACCGACCGGCGGTTCGGTAACCGCCCGGTCATTGACCAGGAGGGTGGGCGACGTTCCCGCCGCGACAGTTACGCTGACGGGGGTACCGGCGGCGTAGCGAACGTGGTGCGGTTGCCAGGACCGCAGCGTACGGCCCGAAGCCAGACGCACGTAGTGCAGCACGAAGGCTCCCCGATACTCCTGGGAGATGACCCGGGCAGAAGCGCCCGGATCGTGGGCGAGCGCAACCTCGTGGGGCCGAAGCACCACGTCGACGTTGACGTCGCAGTTCGCCCACCCCGGAACAGTGGAAACCACGCCGATTTCGCACGTCAGCAGTGCGTTGTGGACGTTCGCCGGCAGGAAGTCGGCATCTCCCATGAAGGACGCAACGAAACGTGTGGACGGCTGTTCGAACACCCGCTCCGGCGTGTCCGTCTGCTCGATGACGCCCTCGCGCATCACCACCACGCGGTTTCCCACGGATAGCGCTTCCGTCTGGTCGTGCGTCACCAGCAGGCTGGTAGTCCCGGTTTCCTTCAGTACGGCCACGAGATCGGTGCGCACCCTGCCCCGCAAGGTCTCGTCCAGGCTGGAGAACGGCTCATCCAGCAGCACGACGGCGGGGCGTGGCGCCAGTGCGCGCGCGAGTGCGACTCGCTGTTGCTCTCCACCGGACAATTCGTGGGGGTAGCGGGCTGCCAGGTGATTCAGCCGCACCAGTTCCAGCACCTCGGCAACACGCTGCTGCCTGTCCCGGGCGGGCAGCCGGTTCAGTCCGAAAGCAACGTTCTTCGCGACTGTCAGGTTGGGAAACAGCGCGTGCTCCTGGAACACAAGACCCACGCGACGACGTTCCGGTTCCTGAAACCGTCGGCGGTCCGCGACGGTTTCACCCGCAATCGTGATTGTTCCGGAATCGGGCCGCTCAAGTCCGGCGATCATCCTGAGCATTGTCGACTTCCCGCAGCCGGACGGCCCGATCACGGTTACCATCTCTCCGGCGGACACAGACAGGTCGAGGGACGTGGCTGCCGGGACACCGCCGTATCGCCTGCTCACGCCGCTCAGGGTCAGCGCCGGGGTTTCAACCTGGTTCACGTTACTGGTCATGGTTCACCGTCCCGGTTTTGAGGCCCGCCGAACGGCGGAACAGGAAGTACACCGGGATCACCGCCACCGCGACGATGCCCAGCGCAGGCGTCGCTGCCTTCTCCCAGAAATTCTCGCGGGCCAATTCATAGACCCAGACGGAGATGGTGGTGAACCCGAACGGGCGCAGAAGGAGCACGATCGGCAGTTCCTTGACTGCATCGATCGCTACCAGCACGAGCGCTACCGCGGCGCCGCGGCGAGCCAGGGGCAGATGCACGCGGGTCAGAAGCCTGCGCGGCGTGGATCCGAGGCTGAGGGCGGAAAAGGTAAGTGCCGGTGAGATCTTCGCGAAGCTCGCATCGACAGCCTGGTAGGCCGGAGCAAGGAATCGCACCAGATATGCAAAAAGGATGCCCGCCACCGAACCGGTCACCAGAAGGCCTGTGCCCCCCGGAACACCTGCGAACTCGAGCCACTCATCGAGACGGGCGAAAGCGATGAGCACACCGATGCCGATCACTGCCCCCGGAACGGCATACCCGAAGGTGGTGAGCTGCGCTGCGGTTGCCACCACCGGACCCCCACCGAGGCGTTGGGCATGTCCGATCGTGAGCGCGATTCCGGTGCACAGCAGAGCGGCCACCGACGCAACGGTCACGCTGTTCACGAGATACTCGACAAACCGGGGGTCCAGCAGCGGTTCGGAACTGCCGATGGCCTCCCCCACAGCCCAGCCGATCAGCTGGGCAACAGGGAGAATGAACCCTGCTCCGAGCACACTCAGGCACACCAGGGCGGCAGCCCAACCGGTCCATCCGGCAAGCCGCCGGGGCTGCAGGCCCTCGCCTCGACCTGTTTTCTGGTGAAAGCGCGATCGACCGCGCAGGAGGCGTTCAACCACCAGTACCGCGACCGCGAACAGGAGCACCAGCACCGAAAGCTGGGTTGCCGCGTTGAAATCGAAGCTGCCCTTCCAGACGAGATAGACGCCCACTGAGACGGTCTGCACGTTGAAGTACTGAACAGTCGCGAAGTCCGTCAGGGTTTCCATCATGACCAGCGCCAGTGCGGCGGCAAGCGACGGCCGGGCCAGGGGGACCACAACCCGCCACAGCGTGCGGGAGCGGCTGGCACCGAGGGTGCGTGCGGCGTCGTACGTTGTTGCGCTTTGCTCCACGAGCGCGGACCGCGAGAGGAGATAGACGTATGGGTAGAGCGTGAGCGACATGACGACGACGGCGCCGAGAAGGGTTCGCACGTCCGGCAACCAGGCGCCGGGTCCGAGGACGGTACGCAGCAGGGCCTGTACCGGACCTCCGACGTCGAAGGTGGACAGGAACACGAAGCCCAGGATGTACGCGGGCATGGCCAGCGGCAGCACCAGCGCCCACGAGAGCAGGTTCCGCAGCGGAAAGTTATAGGCCGTAACCAGCCACGCCAGACCGCCGCCGATCAGCAGGGTGCCGCTGCCGACTCCGACCATCAGGAGGACGGTCGTCAGGATCATCGGGCCGATGTCCTGCGGGATGCTGCTCGAGTTCAGGCTGCCGAGTCCGTCGATCAGCACAGCGATCACCGGAGTCGCCACAAGGGCTGCGGCGAGCAGCACAGCCGCCGACCACAGCGGACGGCCGTTCCCGGTCAGGAGGCGCCGGCGTTGTCCGGAAACTCCCGCGTCGACCAGGACAGCCGATTCACTCACTTGTAGCCGGCCTCTGCAAGCACATCGATGGCTTCGGCGTTCAGGTCACCGTAGGCTGCAGCGTTCAGCGGCATACGGCTGAATTCACCGAACTCGGCGATCACCGGTTCGGGCTGTGCCTCCGGATTCACCGGGAACTCGTGGTTGGCGTCAACGAAGGCATTCTGCCCCGTGGTGGCAAGCCATTCAATGAGCTGCTGGGCCTGTGCCGCATTGTCGGAGTCGGCGACGACCCCGGCGCCGGAAATGTTCACATGAGTGCCGGCCCCCTCCTGGCTGGCCCAAAAGAGGTCCACGGACAGCTCGGGGTTCTCCTCGAGGGTGCGCGCCAGGTAGTAGTGGTTGTTGATCCCCACGTCGCAGGCGCCGGCGTCGATCGCTTCGAGCAGGAGAACGTCGTTGCTCATGATGTCCACGTCATTGGCCACCCACCCCTGGACAATCTCGAGGGCCTTCTCCCGGCCGTGGAGGTCGATCAGGCTCGCGACCAGCGACTGCGTGTAGGAGGAGGTGGCGTCGCGCATGCAGAGCCGTCCCTTCCACTTCGGATCGGCCAGCCCTGCATAGGTCTCCTGGGCATCGAACTCCGAGGGGTCCACGTTCTCCGGGTTGTAGGTGACGGTTCTGGCCCTCATGGCCAGCCCGAACCACTGTCCTTCCGGGTCCCGCAGGTCCTCGGGAACCGCTTCGTCCAGGGCGGCCGAGCTCGTCTGGGCGAGTACGTCCTGGCGCGCTGCGTTCCAGAGGTTCCCGGCATCCACTGTCATGAAGACGTCTGCCGGTGTGTCGCTTCCCTCGGCCTTGAGTCGCTCGAGGAGTTCGGCGTCATCACCGGTGATGAACTCGACCGAGATCCCCGTTTCGTCGGTGAACTGACCGAACGCGCCTTCCAGGTCATAGTGCCGCGCCGTGTAGATCTGCAGGTCGGCTGGAGCCTTGCCGATGCCGAGCACGCCGCAACCTGAGAGGGCCAGGACGGGTACCGCGAAAGCGGCGCAGGCAGCAATGAGCTTGGGTCGGTGCATGGGGGGTACTCCTGAAGGAAGCGGTAGAGGCCGCAAGCAAAATTACAAAGGTAAGCCTAACCGAACCTCAGCGCAGCGCCGAACACTCTTCCCGAATCATGACTCGGTAGGTAACACGGACGGCAGGCGGAAAGCGCTCAGAACAGCTCGTCCTGCACCGCCACGGGCGCGGACCTGAACTCACCAAGCTGCAGACGACGGCCGCGCAGCAGCCCGAGGTCCAGAAGGAACTCGCCTTCGGGAAGAGCGAGCAACGCGGTCGGTCCAAGGAGAGCCAGGATGCTGCCGCCATGTCCCCCGGCCTCAAGGCTCAGCGGATAGACCGCAGCCCGGGCCCGAAGGATTTGATCCCAGCTCCCCGGGGCCTGCCACTGCTCCTCGACTGCTTCGAAGCCGTCGATACTCACACCCTGTGCCAGTAAAGCGCGTACGACGTCGGCTGCATCGGCGTTCAGAAGGTTCAGTTTCGACGGCGCAAGCGGGCGCGCGAGGGCCGCCGTCTTCGCTGCCGACCGGACAGCCTGCGGCAGGCCGGCGTGCCGTGTCACGGCGTCTTCAAGAACGCGGACCACCCTGCCGTCGTGAGCGTGGGCAACATAGCGGGCGACGACGGCTCCCTGCTCCGCCAAGCGGGTCCACTTGCTCCGGTCCGAGGCTGTTCCCACCTTGGTGGAGCCGTCCGCGAAGGTCGCGACGTACAGCCAGTGATCCTGCGCGAGGTACGGTGCAAGCGCTTCGGGCGCCACTCCGGAACGGTGAACGTCGTGCATGTACCGGAAGTCGTCCCGGGCAAAGCAGGGGCCGCACTGGTAGCCGCGTTCCGCCGTCGTCTGTTCAGGGCAGGGAAGGGAGCGACGGCCCTTCGTACCCAGCGCTTTCGAGTAGCCCAGGCAGAAACGCTCGCTGTCGGAAAGGCGGAAGCCAAGAAAGATCGGCAGGTCACCGAGGTGCAACGGCGTCGGAACTCCGCGCGGCGTCGCGAGTGTCAGCGACGGGCGGGACGGACTCCAGGACACACCGTGGCAAAGAAAAGGTCCGGTGAGCATGTCGCCACGCTACCGGACCGGGAGTTAATGACGCCCGGTTGGCCGTGAACCGTTCGGAACAGGCAACCGGGCGTCAGATACTTCGCTTCGTAAGGGGTTAGGCCGTCTGCCCCTCGTGCGTGCCCTCAGCGATTTCTTCGAGGACCTTGTCGTTGAAGGCGGGCAGGTCATCGGGGTTGCGGCTGGTGACGAAGCCCTGGTCCACAACCACCTCATCATCGGTCCACTGGGCGCCCGCGTTCCTGAGGTCCGTTTCGAGCGTGTGGTAGGACGTCATCGACCGGCCGCTGACCACGCCGGCTTCGATCAGCAGCCACGGCGCGTGGCAGATCGCCGCAACGGGCTTGTGCTGTTCGAAGAAGCTGCGGGCGAAGGCCTGCGCATCCTTGTCCACCCGGAGGTGGTCGGCGTTGACGACGCCGCCCGGCAGAACCAGCGCGTCGTAATCCTCGGCCTTCGCGTCACCGACCGCGAGATCGACTGGGAAGGTATCGCCCTTGTCCGTGCCGTTGAAGCCCTGTATCGACCCCTCGCTGGGGGCGATAAGCGATGGCTCTCCACCGGCACCCTTGACGGCCTCCCAGGGGCTGGTGAGCTCAACCTGTTCGACGCCGTCCGTGAGCAGGAAGGCCACTTTCTTTCCGGAAATATCGTGCATAGTCATGCTTCCTCCATTCCGTTGGCTTACATCTCCAGCCTAGGAACATCAGAAGTACTAAGCAACCTGACTATCAGAGTCCGTCGGCAACAGCTGCGGCCGCGGCAAGCCATGCGCCCTGCGTGGCAGGCTTCAGGGCCCCCCAACGGATCCGTCCTTTCAACAGCGCAACGTCATACGGAATGGTGACGGCGCTGCGCGCGAGCTGTGCAAACCCGTCGGCAATCTGCTGCGCCTGCGCAGCGGTACCGTTCTTGTCCGACTGGCTGACGATGACGACGGCGTTTTGCGACAGCTCCGCGTACTTCCCGCCGCGCCCGCGGAGTGCCTCCAGCAGGAGCGCTCCCGCCTCAGCGTGTTCCTCGAGAGTGGTGGTTGCGATGACGAGCTGATCGGTGTGGTGAATCATGCGCAGCCAGCGCTCTGCGGTTTCATCGTTTCCGGAGTCGACGATATTCAGCCGGAAGTATTTGGAAGCAACCTCGTGGAGAGCGTCGAAATCCTCGGCGGTGATCTTCTGCTCGGAGGCGAGCACGTCCGGCTTGGACCGCAGGACGTCGTACTTGTCTTCGGTCTGGTGGTGAACGTACCGGGCGAGCAACGCGGACTGCGCCGACGGTGCCAGCAACTGGCTCGTCTCCGGCAGGAGGTCCATCACCGACGAGTTGTGGGGGCCCTGCTCGGTGCGCCAGCCAAGAGTGCCGCGGGTTTCGTTGTTGTCCCAGGCGAGCACCGGTCCCCCGCCGTTCCGGGCGAAGACCGCGGCGAGCATGACGGTGGTGGGGGTCTTGTTTGCACCGCCCTTGCCGTTCACCACGGAGACGGTCCGGGGACCCGGCCAGTGCTGGCTGACGGCACGGGTGTGCGCGCGTACGGTCAGTTCCCGCTTCGACGGCGCCACGCGGATCCCGATCCGGGAGAGCAGTCCGCGGAACCCGGTCTCGGCCGGGATTGTGCCATTGTCAGGGGCCAGGAACGAACGACGCCGGCCCTCTGAGTTCTCCTGCCGGCGCGACTGCCGCGGCGGGTCGGCGGGCATGCTGGGAACGGCAGGGATGACCGGCGCTGCCGGTGCTGACGGCATCGACCGAACGGGCGTCGTCGTGCTGGTGCGGGTTTCTGACTGCACCCTGTCCTCCGATGCGCTGGACGATGCTGGGGGCGCCGGAGGCACAGGGCCTGCTACGGCTGGGGCCCGCTGGGGAATCACGACGGGCACCGACATTGTGCGCGTACCGTGGGCTGACTCGTCGAAGCGGATGTCGAGCACCTGACGCGGGACGGTGTCCCCGTCAACCTCGTCCGTCCGCGTCGACCCCGGCTGGAAGGCCGGCTGCGGCGCCTGCGGAGCCGGCGACAGGCGGTCGGCGAAACGGGGGACCTCTGCGATAGGCCCGGTTCCCGGTTCACGTCCTGAGCGTCGTCGGCTTGCTCGGGTTGGAAAGTCTTCCGGCTTTTCGCCCGGCCCCCAGGCCGAATCGTTGTCAGTCATGCTTCCTGTCCTGTCGATGTCCCTCGCGCTTCATCCTATAAGGAGGCTGACCACTGCCTGCGTCGGACTCCGTGGACTGGGCAAAACGAAACAGGCCGGCGGCTCGTGAAGAGCCGCCGGCCTGTTATTTGTAGCGGTGGCGGGACTCGATCCCGCGACCTCACGATTATGAGTCGTGCGCTCTAACCAGCTGAGCTACACCGCCGTAAATGAGACTGCCCGCTTTCAATCTTACGATCTGCGGCGGGCCTCCCATTTGAGAGCCCCCCACCGGAATCGATCCGGTGACCTCGTTCTTACCAAGAACGCGCTCTACCACTGAGCTAGGGGGGCAACAGCAGAAAACTTTACCAGCTAATTCGCGTGCTGAAAAATCGAGCCGCGAGGTGCGTTGCCCGTCACTTTCGCACCCTCAGAACGACGACGCCGGACCCCCGCAACTGCGGAAGACCGGCGTCGTTCTATGGCACTAAAGAGAGCCCAAAATCACCACTTGTCGCGGCGTGCGGTACCCGCGCCGGCACCCTTCTTATGGCGAGGCTTGCGGTCATCGGAGTCGTGTCCGCGGTCGCTGCGGAAGTCGCCTTCATGGGCGCGCTCCGGGCGGAAGCCGCCTTCGTGCCCACGATCGCTCCGGAAGCCCTCGCCGCCCTTGCGGTGCGGCTTCTTGAAGTCGCCGGCGGGACGCTCGCGGACGGGACGCCGGCCCTTGTCCAGTTCGAGGTGAATCAGTTCGCCGCCGATGCGGGTCTTGGACAGTGCACGCCACTGATCCTTGGAGAGCTCAGCCGGGAGCTCCACCAGGGTGTGGTCTGCGCGGATATCAATCCCGCCGATCTGCGACGACGACAGTCCGCCCTCGTTGGCGATGGCACCGACGATGGAGCCGGGCATAACCCGCTGGCGACGACCGACAGCGATGCGGTAGGTCGCGTTGCCCTCGGTGAGAGTGCGAGTGGGTCCACGGGAACCGAAGGCATCCTTGCGTCCGCCTGCGCGCTCTTTCTGGCCGGCTGGAGCCTGCGGGATGTCCTTGACCAGGATCGGGTTGCCGCCCTGTGACATGACGGCAAGCGCAGCGGCGATCTCGGCGGCAGGAACGTCGTGCTCGTTCTCGTAGTTTGCGATCAGGTCGCGGAAGATCGAGACGTCCTCGGTGGCCAGGGTCTCCGTGATGCGTTCTGCAAACTTGTTCAGGCGCAGTTCGTTGACCGCGTCCGTGGAGGGCAGGTGCATCTGCTCGACCGGCTGGCGCGTTGCCTTCTCGATGGAGCGCAGCAGGTACTTCTCGCGGGGGGTGATGAACAGGATCGCGTCACCCGAACGGCCCGCACGGCCGGTGCGGCCGATACGGTGCACGTAGGACTCAGTGTCGTGCGGGATGTCGTAGTTGACCACGAGCGAGATGCGCTCAACATCGAGGCCGCGGGCTGCGACGTCCGTCGCCACCAGGATATCGATCTTGCCGTCGCGCAGAGCCTCGATGGTGCGTTCACGCTGCTGCTGCGGGATGTCACCGTTGATGGCAGCGGCCTGGAAGCCCCGGGAACGCAACTTGTCCGCCAGGTCTTCAGTAGCCATTTTGGTTCGCACGAAGGCGATGATTCCGTCGAAGTCTTCGACCTCAAGAATGCGGGTCATGGCGTCGAGCTTGTGCGGACCCATGACCTGCAGGAACCGCTGCCGGGTGTTGGCGCCGGTGGTGGTCTTGGACTTGACCGTGATTTCCTGTGGGTTGTTCAGGTACTTCTGGGCGATGCGGCGGATTGCGCTCGGCATGGTCGCGGAGAACAGCGCAACCTGCTTGTCCTCCGGGGTCCCTGCGAGGATCTGCTCCACATCGTCGGCGAAGCCCATACGCAGCATCTCGTCCGCTTCATCAAGCACGAGGTACTGCAGGTTGGACAGGTCGAGCGATCCCTTGGACAGATGGTCGATGACACGGCCGGGCGTTCCGACGACTACCTGGGCACCGCGGCGGAGTCCTGCAAGCTGCGGACCGTAGGCGGATCCGCCGTAGACGGGCAGCACGCTGAAGTTCTCGATGTGCTTGGCGTAGGAGGTGAACGCCTCCGCAACCTGCAGCGCGAGTTCGCGGGTCGGAGCAAGGACCAGGACCTGGGTGAACTTCGCAGGACCGTTGAGGTCAGCCAGCTCGGCCATCTTCGACAGTGCCGGGATAGCGAACGCTGCGGTCTTGCCGGTACCGGTCTGGGCGAGGCCGACGACGTCGCGCCCTTCCAGCAGGGCCGGAATGGTTGCAGCCTGGATGGGCGAGGGCTTCTCGTAGCCGACGTCGGACAGCGCGGCCAGCACGCGTCCGTCGAGGTTGAAGTCAGCGAACGTGACATCCGGGGTGTCAGTGTTTGCAGTTTCGGTTTCAGGGGTTTCTGAGGGCAGATTTTCAGGCATGGGGAAGTTGACCTTCACTAGGAGCCGGGCGGCTGCATGAGCCGTATGAACAGGAAATCCAGCGCTGTTTCAATCCCGCGGCAGGACCATACATTCCAGCTTCGGCCGCTATCACAACGGTGAAGTGCAATGTTCTCTGACCGGCGCTCCCTGAATGAATCTGCCCGCTTCGCTAGACGCAGCGGGCCCCAACACAACCAATCCATGCCGCTTCAAGGGCAGGAATAAAGGGAAAACCGGTGTGGGGGATGTTTCAAGTGTACCCCACGTAATCCCGCAGCCTTTCCAGCAGCGCCCTGGTTGCTACGTGAGGCTGACCACAGCTGGGCGAATTCCTACTCGGGAGTTCATTTGCATCTGAACTAGAGCATGAAAAGCTGGTGAACAAATGTAGCGCCCCATTAGCTGCCCGAAGGATGGACATGAAATCAGAACGGGAACCAACCGCACAGGAGAGCTCACTCTCCGGTAGGCAGCAGAATGGAGGTAAGGGCTTCATCCTTGCGCCCAACATCTTCTGGCCCGCCCTGATCATTATCGTGGCCGCCGCGCTGCTTGCCATCATGTTTCCCGAAGGCACGGGAACGGCGTTGGCAGCCGCGCAAAGCGGCGTCGTGGCGGTGTTCGGCCCCTACTATCTCCTTGCCGTAGCCGGCTTCGTTGTGTTCGCCGTCTGGATGGGACTGAGCCGATTCGGTGACATCAAGCTCGGTAAAGACGACGGTGTACCCGAGTTCAAACTCCTGTCCTGGTTCGCGATGCTCTTCGCAGCGGGCATGGGAATCGGCCTCGTCTTCTGGGGTGCCGCGGAGCCGTTGACGTTCTTCGTGAATCCGAAGCCCGGCGTCGAAGGTGACGCCCGGGACCTGGCCAACGCAGCCATGACGCAGACCTACCTGCACTGGGGTTTCCACGCGTGGGCGATCTACGCGGTTGTCGGTCTCTCACTTGCATACGCCATCCACCGCCGAGGTCGGCCCGTTTCGATCCGGTGGGCCCTTGAGCCGCTGCTGGGCGATCGTGTTCGCGGACGCATGGGTGACGTCATCGACATCATCGCCATAGTCGGCACCGTCTTCGGCGTGGCAACCTCACTCGGGCTCGGGGTGCAGCAGATTGCGGCCGGCCTGGTCCAGCTCGGCGTCTTCGGCGAATCCACAAGCACCCTCCTTGTGGGGCTCATCATCGTCATCACCTTCATCGCTGTCCTCTCGGTGGTCAGCGGCGTCGACAAGGGCATCAAATGGCTGTCCAACATCAATCTCGGCATGGCGGGGGTCTTCCTCCTGGCCGTACTGCTGCTGGGCCCCACGCTGTTCCTGTTCCGTGAGTTCGTCCAGTCACTCGGCGCCTACCTGCAGTCGATCGTTGGGCTGTCCTTCGACACCAGCGCCTTCGCCGGAGAGGAAGGCCGCAACTGGCAGGCTTCCTGGACCGTCTTCTACTGGGGATGGTGGATGTCCTGGGCGCCTTTCGTCGGACTTTTCATCGCCCGGATCTCCCGCGGGCGGACGGTGCGCGAGTTCGTGCTGGGTGTGCTGCTGGTTCCGTCCATGGTGAGTTTCATCTGGTTCGCGGTCATGGGCGGCAGCGCGATCGGTCGCGCATTCGACGACTTCAATGGAGGCCTGTTCGATCCGGCCGTGGGCATCGTGTCGGAGAACGTGCTGTTCAACCTGATCGAGGGGCTGCCGTTCGCCGGGGTCCTCTCGGTCATAGCTATTGTCCTGGTGGCGATCTTCTTCATCACCTCCTCCGACTCGGGCTCCCTCGTCGTGGACATGCTTGCCTCCGGGGGCGAGACGGACCCGCCGAAATGGAGCCGCGTACTGTGGGCCTGCCTGGAAGGCGCCATTGCGATTGCACTGCTGCTGGCCGGCGGCCTGGCGGCATTGCAGACCGGCGCTATCCTGACGGCGCTTCCCATCAGCATTGTCATCATCGGCATGTGCATCTCGCTCTACAAGGCGCTGAACGCCGAGCAACAGGCGTTGATTAGGGTCGAGCGGCGCCAGCGGAAGATGGAACTCGAACGCGAGATCGGCGAGCAAGTAACAGTGCAACTCTCCGACAACTTCGACGAACACTTCGGTGACCACGTCAACGACCGCACCGAGACCGCCCTGCCCAACGATTTCAACGGCCGGCCGCGCCCCTGGCTTCCCCGGCGCAGGTCAAAGCCGGGACCGGGCCGCTAGCAGCCGATAGGCTGCCCGGGAATCACGCGGGAAAGGAATTACGCGGGAAGCTTCTGCGCCTGTGCGAGCGCTTTGGCGACGTCGGGCGTGAGCTTCGCGCCGGCGTCGTACGCTGCCTGGAGCCTGGCCGCCTGGTCAGGCTCCAGGCCAGCAAAAAGCTGGCCGATTGTCACTCCGTGCTCCGGCCGGTGCTCGACGACGACGGCATCCCCCGCCTCGATGTGCCCACCCTTCACCACGCGAAGGTATGTGCCGGTCCTGCCTTCCCGGGAGAAGCGCTTCACCCAGTTGGGCTCCCCCAGGAACCGGGCAAAGTTAATGCACGGGGTCCGGGGTTCGGAGACCTCAAGGAGCACCTCACCGATGCGCCAGCGCTCACCAATGACCGCGTGTGTGGCCTCGATTCCGGAGACCCGCAGGTTCTCACCGAACTTGCCCGGCTCGATATCGCGCCCCACTTCCGCTGACCAAAAATCGGCGTCTTCCTGCGAATACGCGTAGAGGGCCTTGGAAGGACCGCCGTGATGCTTACGGCTCGCCTGGATGTCGCCGGTGAGACCGAGTCGATGCACCTTCACCTTCCCGGACGCCGCCCGCTTGTCGATGGCGGTGACGCCGGTCGAGTCCTTGGTGGGCAACAGGGCATGGACGCGACACACGGCAAGCAGGAGACCAGCACTCATGCACCGATCCTACTGGCCGGGAGCGGCTCACTTCAGGAGGCCGAGAACCCGCCGTCCGCTTTGATGAGCTGCCCGTTGATCCAGTGCCCCTGCCGGGACAGAAGAAAGACGACGACGTCGGCCACGTCGGCAGGCGTGCCCAGCCTGCCGGTCGGCTGGCGGGCGGTGAGTGCCTCACGCACTTCGTCGGTCATCCAGCCGGTATCCACCGGTCCGGGATTCAGCACGTTGGAACTGATTTTCCGCTCGCCCAGTTCGCGGGCTGCGGCAATCACGATCCGGTCGAGCGCGCCCTTCGATGCGCCGTACGGCAGGTTGTGCACGGTGTGGTCACTGGTGAGTGCCACGATCGCGCCGCCGTCGTCGGGGCACTGCTGCGCGAAGGCACGGATGAGTTGCCAGGCCGCCCGGACATTGACGGCGAGGTGACGGTCGAAGCTTTCGACCGTCGTGTCGAGGATCGACGAGTTCACGCTCTCGGCGTGTGAAAGCACCAGCCCGGTGAGCGGACCCAGTTCCGCGGCATCACGAATCAGCGCATCGGCGGTGTCCGGCTGTTCCAGGTCCGCCGGCAGGAGCGTCACTCGGGAACCGATCGCTTCCAGTTCCGCCGCAAGGTCACGCAGCTCGGCATAGGGTTCCTCGATCTGGTGGACGCGCTGGTCATAGGGGTGCCAGTAGGAGAGAACCAGGTCCCATCCGTCCGCTGCGAGAGCCCGGGCAATTCCCGCTCCGATGCCCACGGAGCGCCCGGCACCGGTGATCAGGGCTGATCGTCGCGTCATCGCATCAGTGTAGTCAGACGGTAAGTTTGGCTGTGACCCCCACCACCGGCGAAAGGTCCAGACCCATGACTGCCACAGCAATCGTCAATGCCCACGTCGTCCCGATCGAAGGCGAACCCTTTGACGGAACCGTCGTGATCGAGAATGGGAAAATCTCTGCGCTGGGAGCAGATGTCAGAGCGCCCGAGGGTGCAGACGTCGTCGATGCTGAGGGCAAGTGGCTCCTTCCCGGGTTCGTGGACGCGCACGTGCACCTTGGCACCCATGAAGAGGGTGAGGGCTGGGCCGGCGATGACACCAACGAGATGACTGACCCTGTTACTGCCGGAGTCCGTGCACTGGACGCCATCAATCCCTTCGACCCCGGATTCGATGACGCCCTCGCCGGCGGTGTTACCTCAGTGAACGTGAACCCGGGCTCCGGCAACGCCATCGGCGGGCTGACCGTCGCCATCCACTCGCACGGGCGTTACATCGAGGAGATGGTGCTTCGCTCCCCCAGCGGCCTGAAGTCGGCTCTCGGTGAGAACCCGAAGCGCGTCTACGCCGAAAAGAAGCAGACTCCCTCTACGCGGCTGGGCACTGCCATGGTGATCCGGAAAGCCTTCATGGATGCCCAGAACTACATGGGCAAGGCTGAGGAGAACGCCCGGGACCCGAAGCTCGAGGCATTGGCCATGGTGCTGCGCCGCGAGATTCCCTGGCGCCAGCATGCCCACCGCGCGGACGACATCGCCACTGCCCTGCGCATCGCGGACGAGTTCGGTTATGACCTCGTCCTTGACCACGGCACCGAGGCCCATCTGCTCGCCGATGTCCTGGCGGAGCGCGGCATTCCGGTGCTGATCGGCCCGCTCTTCACCACCAAGTCGAAGGTGGAGCTGCGAGGCCGCTCCATCGCCAACCCAGGCAAGCTGGCCGCTGCCGGCGTCGAAATTTCCATCATCACGGATCACCCGGTCATCCCGATCAACTTCCTGGTTCACCAGGCAACACTGGCTGTGAAGGAGGGTCTGGACAGCGTCACCGCGCTGCGCTCGATCACGATCAATCCTGCGAAAGTAATGGGGCTGGCCGAGCGCATCGGCTCCCTGGAGCCGGGCAAGGACGCCGACGTCGTGCTGTGGAGCGGTGATCCGCTGGATGTCATGCAACGCGCGCTCACCGTCTGGATCGGCGGCAAAGAGGTCTACCACTACGACACCGACTCCCGTACCGGCGTCGTAGCTCCCCGAGGCTGACATGGCGCGACAGTCCCGCCCCGGCCTTCCTCCGCGGCCGCTGACCATCCGGGCAGCCATCGCCGTGGAGGTGCTGGTCAGCGTCCTCTTCCTGATTGCCGCGGGATCTTTCCTGCTCTCAGCGGCCGCGCAGGAGATTGACCGGGCGGGGCTGGTAGGCCTCGGCGTTCTGCTGGGTGCACTCGCCGTCGTCCAGTTGGTGCTGGTGCTTGGATTGCAGCGGGGGAAGCGCGGCGCGCGCGAACTTCTTACGACGATCGGGCTCATTGTCGGGGTCCCGATCCTGGTCCGCAGAACGCCCGGGCTCTCGGTGGTGTGCGTGATCATGCTGATCGGCGTGGTGCTCATGTGGCTGCCGACGTCGACGGCGTGGTTCCAACAGATCAGCCCCAAACCGCAGAACAAGTGGGTGCGGCTGGCCAGCCGAACGGCCAGTCCCTTCCGGAAGCGCTGACTGCGTTCTAGAGGTTCGCGAATGCCTTTGCGAGATCCGCAATGAGGTCCTCGACGTCCTCGATTCCCACGGAGAGGCGCACCAGGTTGTCCGGAACCGCGAGCTCGGTTCCCTTCACCGACGCGTGCGTCATATCCGACGGGTAGTTCATCAGGGATTCGATCCCGCCGAGGGATTCGGCGAGCGTGAAGAGCTCGGTGGATTCTGCGACGGTACGTGCAGCCTGCTCGCCGCCCTTGAAGGACACGGAGATCATGCCGCCGAAGTCACGCATCTGGCGGGCCGCGAGCTCATGTCCCGGGTGTTCCGGAAGGCCAGGGTAGTAGACCTTCTCAACTTCGTCCCGTCCGGAGAGCCACTGGGCAATCGCGAGCGCATTCGAGCTGTGCCGGTCCATCCGCACGCCAAGGGTCTTCAGGCCGCGGGTGGTGAGCCAGGCCTCCATGGGGGCGGAGACCGCACCCACCGCGAACTGGATGAAACCCACCTTCTCGGCGAGGTCAGCGTCGTTGAGCACGACGGCGCCACCGCTGGCATCCGAATGCCCGCCAATGTACTTGGTGGTCGAATGAACGACGACGTCCGCACCAAAGGAGAGCGGCTGCTGTAGATACGGAGTGGCGAAGGTATTGTCGACGACCAGCAGGGCGCCTGCCTTCCCGGCGACCTCGGCGAGCGCCGCGATGTCGGTGACCTTCATCATCGGGTTGGACGGCGTCTCGACCCACACCATGCGGGTGTTCCCCGAAGCAACCGCCTTCTCCACCGCGTCAAGATCCGACATGTCGACCGCAGAGTTGGTGATGCCCCAGTCAGCGAGCACGCGGTTGATGAGCCGGTACGTTCCGCCATACGCGTCGTTACCCAACACGATGTGATCGCCGGGCCTCAGCGCTGCGCGGATGAGGGCATCCTCAGCGGCGAGGCCGGACGAGAAGCTGAACGCGTGCTCTGCACCCTCAAGCGCCGCGAGCTGCGCCTGCAGCGAGTCCCGGGTGGGGTTGGTGCCGCGGCCGTACTCATACCCGTTGCGCAGCTTGCCGATGCCGTCCTGTGCGAAGGTGGTGGTCTGGTACAGCGGCGGGATGACCGCGCCGGTGGTGGGGTCCGGTGTCTGGCCGGCGTGGACCGCACGGGTGTTGAAGCCGTTTCCTGAAGACATTGCTCGCCTATCCAATCGCAATAGTGATTTAGCTGCTCAGGTACGTCAGCAGGTCGTGGCGCGTAAGTATTCCCACGGGAGCCCCGACGAACGTAACCATCAGTGTGTCACTGTCCTGCAGGCGTTCACGCGCGGTGGTCACCGACTCGAGCGAACCGATGATCGGCATCTTCTCGGCCATGTGCTGGGAGATCTTGTCTGTGAGCTTGGCAGTGCCGTGGAAGATCTTCTCGGTGAGCAGCCGTTCATCGACCGACCCGAGGACCTCCCCCATGACCACCGGGGGCTCCTGGGACAGGACCGGGATATTGGACACGCCGAACTCGTTCATGATCATGATGACGTCACGGACGGTCTCGTTCGGGTGGGTGTGTACCAGGTCCGGGAGGGACCCGTTCTTTGATCGGAGGACTTCGCCGACCGTTGCCTCGTCGCCGCTGTCCATGAAGCCATAGGACTTCATCCAGTCGTCGTTGAAGATTTTGCCAAGGTAACCGCGGCCGCTGTCGGGAAGCAGGACGACGACGACATCGTCCTCGGTGAGGTCCTTCGCCGCCCGAAGCGCAGCCGTCACCGCCATACCCGAGGAGCCGCCGACCAGCAGGCCCTCTTCCCGGGCGAGCCTGCGGGTCATGGCGAAACTGTCGGCGTCGTTCACTGCGATGATCTGGTCCGGGACTGATGGATCATAGGCGTCCGGCCACATGTCCTCGCCGACGCCCTCAACGAAGTACGGCCGCCCTGAGCCGCCCGAGTAGACAGAACCTTCCGGATCAGCGCCGATGACGCGGACGGGACCGGACTCACGGTCCCTCGAGACGTCCTTGAGGTAGCGGCCGGTGCCGCTGATGGTACCGCCGGTCCCGACGCCGGTGACGAAGTGGGTGATCTGGCCCTCGGTGTCACGCCAAATCTCCGGGCCGGTGGTCTCGTAGTGGCTGAGTGGGCCGTTGGGGTTGGAGAACTGGTCGGGCTTGAACGCACCCGGGATCTCGCGGGTGAGGCGATCGGAGACGCCGTAATACGACTGGGGGCTGTCCGGCGCGACCGCTGTGGGAGTGACAACAACCTCGGCACCATAAGCAGCCAGGACGTTGCGCTTGTCCACGCCCACCTTGTCCGGGACCACGAAGATGCACTTGTAACCGCGCTGCTGTGCAATGAGCGCCAGCCCGACGCCGGTGTTCCCCGACGTGGGCTCGATGATTGTGCCGCCGGGCTTGAGCCTGCCCTCTTTCTCCGCAGCGTCGATGATCTTGACCGCGATGCGGTCCTTCACGGACCCGCCCGGATTCAGGTACTCCACCTTCACCAGGACCGTTGCGGCGATCCCCTCCGTCACCCTGTTGAGTTTGATGAGTGGGGTGTTACCGATCAGATCCACGACGGAGTTGGCGAACTTCATGGTTAACAAGTTACCGCGAGGCACCGACACTCCCCGACCTGAAGGAACTGTCACCCGCCCGTGCGAGCATTAACTCCATGACCCTCACTGCTTCCGCTCCAGCCGCCCTGTCGGCAGTCGTGGAGCCGGAGGGAGCCTATGCGCTGCTGGCCTCGGTGGGGCCGTTGCAGTGCGGTCCTCACGATCCGACAGTGATTTTCGGTGACGGCGCGGTGTGGATGGCCTTCCGGAACGACGACGGCGCGGCGACCCTGCGTCTGTCGCAGCGGGGCGGGCTGCGGTCGTCTGTGGTGCATGCGACGGCGTGGGGTCCAGGCGCCGCACGTGCCCTCGACTCTGTACCGCGGTTGGTGGGACTGCTCGATGACTGGAGCGGATTTGATGCGCCCGGCTTCGCGGCAGGCTTGCCTGAACTCGCGAGGAAAGGCCGCTATCTGCAGCCCGGTCTGCGGTTGCCCGCGACCGGAAGGATGCTCGACGTCGTCGTCCGCGTGATTCTGGAGCAGAAGGTGACTGGACTCGAGGCGAAGCGCGCCTGGCGGTATCTGGTGAGCCGCTTCGGGGATCCCGCTCCTGCCGCTCCGGGCGCGCCGCGGGAGCTGCGGCTACCTCCTACGGCCGCACAGTGGCGCCGCGTAACGTCATGGGAATGGCATCGGGCCGGAGTGGATGCGAAGCGATCTGCGGCCGCGCTGAGGGCGGCCGGCGTCGCCTCCGGTCTGGAACGGTTGGCCGGTCTCGATGCTGCCGGTGTGCACGCGGGGCTGTGCTCGATCCCCGGAATCGGTGTATGGACAACCGCCGAGGTGCTTCAGCGCACCCACGGCTGTCCGGACTCCATCTCGGTCGGGGACTTCCACCTTGCGGCGTACGTCGGAGCGGCACTGACCGGCGAGCGCACGGATGACGCGGGGATGCTCGAACTGCTCAAGCCCTGGGCCGGGCAGCGTCAACGTGTGGTGCGGATGCTCTATGCGAGCGGGTTCCGGAAGCAGGCCTACGGGCCGCGGCTTTCACCGGAGGACCACCGGCGGCGGTAGGTTCTGATTAGCAGCGTGCCCAGAGAAGAAGGATCATGCCATGCGGATTGCTGTTGCCGGAGGTACAGGAACGGTTGGCCGATACGTCGTCGAGCGTGCCCGTGAGCGCGGGCATCAGGTCGATGTGCTCAGCAGGTCGGAGGGAGTGGACCTCGCAGCCACTGAGCCGCTCGATCTGAGCGGTGTCGACGTGGTCCTTGACGTCACATCGAAGGAGACAGTCAGTGCCGCAAAATCGACGAAGTTCTTCACAACGGTGACCGGGAAGCTTCTAACTGCGGGACGGGCGGCAGGCGTCAGCCACTACCTGCTCCTCTCGATCGTTGGGATCGACCGGGCGCCCCACGGCTACTACGCGGGAAAGGTCAAGCAGGAACAGCAGCTCAGTGAAGGCGATGTGCCCTGGACAATCCTCCGCGCGACACAGTTCCACGAGTTCGCCGGCCAGATCTTCACGAGGATGAAGGCTGGCCCTGTGTCCGCGGTGCCGGCCATGCGGTCCCAGCCCGTCGCCGCCAATGAGGTAGCCGTGAGGCTGGTGGAACTTGCAGAGGCTGGCCCCTCGCAGCGAGTCTCAGACCTCGCGGGGCCTCGGATGGAGCGGATGGCCGACCTCAGCCGGCGGTGGGCAGAGGCCACCGGGGCGAAGGGAAAGGTTATCGAAGTTCCCCTTCCGGGCGGATTCGGGCGGGCCATGCGGAATGGAACCCTGCTCGCCCAGCCTGGCTCCGATATCGGCAAGCAAACCTTCGACGAGTGGCTTCAGCGCGCTCCTCGAAGAACCGTCTGAACACACCGAGGCCCGGAGCCCGACGCGTGATCGGGGATCCGGGCCTCTGGAGTGAAGTCTGGTTACGCCTGGGGTTGCGCGCCGTCAGCCTCGGCCTTGGCCTTCGCCTGCTGCTCCGCGACCTGCGCGTGGACTTCCTTCATGTCCAGCCCCTTGACGGCTTCGACCAGCTCGCTGAACTGGTTGTTATTCAGCGCGCCCGGCTGCGAGAAGACCAAAACCTTCTCGCGGAACGCCATCAGCGTGGGGATCGAGGTGATGCCTGCTGCCGCGGCGAGCGACTGCTCGGCTTCGGTGTCCACCTTGGCGAAGGTGACGTCGTCGTGCTGCTGGGACACGGCGTCGTACACGGGAGCAAACTGCTTGCACGGGCCACACCATTCAGCCCAGAAATCCACGAACACAATGTCATTCGTTTCGATGGTCTCGGGGAAGGTTGCCTCAGTGATGTCAATAGTTGCCATATCTTCACGCTAACGAGAATCGGCGCAGATGTCTCGTCCTGTTCGCTCCGCGCGAGGCCGCTTGGTACAACGGCATATGGTTCCCCCGGCGTCGTCCGACTCGGTTAACCCACTACTTGGGTTCCAGAGGTCGAGCGGACTTGAGGCCGTGATCCACCCAGCTCTGCAGTTGCTCATCCGTTTCAAGCACAGCAACGTCCACGTGCAGCCAACCGGTTACTGCTCGACCGCGCATTTCGAAACGGCGCACGTGATCGCGGTCAATCATCGTCTCCGTCTGGGTGGAATCCACGCGCAGGAGCAGTCCGCCCTGGCTACTGGCGCATACGGCCATGTTGCCGTTGATCAGAAAAGCCAACCCGCCGAACATACGTCTTTCGCTCAGCCCCGGTTCGTTTTGCACAACTTTCCGGATCCGGTTGGCAAGTTCGATGTCGTACGCCATATGGCCATTATGGTGCGGTTGCCCTGATTGGCGGTGCTACCCCGCCTACTCTTCCGCGCTTATACCGCGGAGACCATACTTGCAAGACAGACATCTTCCGAGGGGGAAACGATGAACAATAAGCACGCTCTCACCGCTGCGATACTCACGCTTCTGCTGACTGGCTGTGGAGGGACCGATGTTGGCGACGACGTGGCCGCTCCGAGCGTCCCTCCCGCAGCCGAACCCACCCCGGAACCCGAGCCAACGACAGCTGCACCTACCCAAGAACCGCCGAAGGAGGTGACAGAGGAATCCACCGAGGAGATTACCGGGGAACCCACTGAGGAGCCCACGACCGAAGCACCGGAGGTTGAAACCTCAGTGCGAGGGAACCTAGTCAAAGACATTGGTGAAGCTGCTGGCATTCTGGGTGAGAACGGCGAGCCATTAGCGACGTTCGTCGTCAACAGCATCACCCCGGACGTCATCTGCACCGAGGATTACGTCGAGCCGGCGCAGAACGGTGTGTTCCTGGCCGTTGACGTGTCAGTACAGACCTCTCCAGCGATGGCGGAACCCGACTCAATACTGACGAGCTTCGACATGTCTTCCGCCATGTTCCGAACTATCGCCCCTAATGGCACATCTTCGAACGCCAGCGCGGATACTAGCGCTACGTTGTTCTGCCTCGACGACTCCGTTCTACTTCCCAGCTCAATCGGTCCTGGTGAAAATGTAAGGGGCATAGTCTTGCTCGACGTGGAAACGCCCTCAGGAATCCTCATCTATGAGGATTATTGGACCGATAGCGGGTGGGAGTGGAACTACCCGGGCTAGTTCTGACCTCAACGCTCTACTAAAGCGAGTGTCGGCCGTAGTGGGCGCTGTCCAGCTGGGCAAAGCGAAAGGCCCGCACTCCCCTGTGTTTCTCGGGTAGTACGGGCCTTCGTGGCGAGTGGCAGATGAGGGATTCGAACCCCCGTAGGCTGTGCCAGCTGATTTACAGTCAGCCCCCTTTGGCCGCTCGGGTAATCTGCCGAACGTCTTCGAAGAAGACCACCTGCGGATCGCCGTCCGCAGGCAAAACAACTTTACAGAACATCCCGCCCATAATCGAATCGGGCGTCGGAGGCTGAAAATTAAGGGCTCGGAGGCCGCCCGCCACCGTTTCAGCCACGGATGAGAGCCGCCCGTTTCGACGGCGTGATTTAGGGTAGAAGCAGGAAAAAACCAACCTTAGAAGGAGGCAACGGTGGCCAGCGAATCCACATTTGATGTTGTGAGCAAGGTAGACAAGCAGGAAGTCGCCAACGCGCTGAACCAGGCACAGAAGGAACTCGCCCAGCGCTACGACTTCAAGGGCGTCGGCGCCGAGGTGGATTTCAGCGGCGAGAAGATCCTCATGAAAGCCAACTCCGAAGAGCGCGTCCTCGCGGTGCTGGACGTCCTGCAGTCCAAGATGATCAAGCGCGGCATTTCGCTCAAGTCGCTCGACACGGGCGAGCCGTACCCCTCGGGCAAGGAATTCCGGCTCGAAACCTCCATCAAGGAGGGCATCGCCCAGGACGTCGCCAAGAAGATCAACAAGCTCATCCGCGACGAGGCTCCCAAGGGTGTCAAGTCTCAGATCCAGGGCGACGAGCTTCGCGTCAGCTCCAAGTCCCGCGATGACCTGCAGGCCACCATGGCTCTGCTCAAGAACTTCGACGAGGCTGACCTCCAGTTCGTGAACTTCCGCTAGGCGGACCACCAACCAACGACGACGGCGACGCTCCCTTGCCAGGGAGCGTCGCCGTCGTCGTACTGGACGCAGTGCCGGGGCTACTGGAGGGCCCGGCCCGCCATACCTTCAAGTCGGGAAATGCGCTGCTCCATCGGCGGGTGCGAGGCGAACAGCTTCTGCACCCCGCCGCCGCGGAACGGGTTGACGATCATGAGATGGGACGTGTTGACCAACTGCTGACTCTGGGGCAGCGGTGCCTGCTGGGTTCCGCGCTCCAGCTTTCGCAGTGCGGAGGCGAGGGCCAGCGGGTCGCCGGTGAGACGGGCGCCGTCCTCGTCGGCGTCATATTCGCGGGTACGGCCGATCGCCATCTGGATCAACCCTGCTGCGAGCGGGGCGAGAAAGGCGAGCAGCAACGCCGCAATCGGGTTTCCACCCTGGCCGCGGTGTCCGCCCATCATGCCGGTGAAGGCAAACATCTGCGCCACGGAGGTGATGACGCCGGCGACCGCGGCTGCGACCGATCCGGTCAGGATGTCGCGGTTATAGACGTGCATGAGTTCGTGCCCGAGCACCCCGCGCAGTTCCCGCTCGTTGAGGATCTGCAGGATGCCCTGGGTGCAGCAGACCGCCGCGTTCTCCGGGTTTCGGCCGGTGGCGAAGGCATTCGGCGCCATGGTCGGCGAGACGTACAGGCGGGGCATGGGCTTGCCCGCTTTCGTGCTGAGTTCACGCACGATGCGGTACATCGCCGGTGCCTGCTGCTCCGTCACCGGAACGGCTTTCATGCTGCGGATGGCGAGCTTGTCGCTGTTCCAGTAGCTGTACGCGATCGAACCGACGCCGATCAGCGCGAAGATCCACAGGAACGCCGAACTGCGCGTGGCCGAGGCAATGACGGCGCCGAACAGCAGGAAAATCCCCATGAGGGATCCGAAGAGCAGGGCCGTCTTGGCCCCGTTGAAGTGGTTGTGCACCTGTTCTCCTTGTTGGGTTACCTACCGGTACAACGGCCGTGTGATGTCAGCTGTTCCACAGTCGCTGCGCGGCCCCTCAGCGTTCGAGGACCGTGCAGACGCACGCGCGGTTGCCCTCGCCGTCGGCCAGCACCGTGAAGGACGGCGCCTGCGAATCGTCGACGACGGCGCCTCCGGCCGCGACAGCCGCGGCGATACGGGCCTCGGCCATGTCATGAGGCACCCAGACGTCCAGATGGAACCGTTGGCGCGGAGTCTCGTGCGCGTCGGTGTCCTGGAACCAGAGCAAGGGGACGCGGCCGGCGGGGTCGACGACGTCGTCACCGTCCACGTTGCCGGCGTCGCCGGTGAGCAGGGCGGCCCAAAACGGTCCGGCGGCGGCGAGCGCGGCGGTATCAAGCGCCAGTTCCACCTCAGCGAGCGCCACCGGTTGTGGCTTAAGGCCCTGGTCACTCGCAATGGAGCTGATGGTCCGGGCGAGGTTTACATCGCGATTTGTCAGCGCTCCGACGTCGTGACTGATCAGTTTCAGGTCAACGTACGGGTAGGTGAGGGTGACGTCCGGGTGGTGGTTTGCCGCTTCGGCGGCCTCGGTGATGGCCGTGAGGAACCGCAGGCCCGCGGTGAAGCTGCCCGTACGGAACCGGGCGTGGATGCCCTGCGCGAGCTGGCGCCAGTCATCGAGCCCTGCTTCGAGAATCTGCGTGCTGGTGAGCTTGTCCATGACCCCAGTATGTCGCGGTATGGGAACGGTGTAACGGGCTATTCGTTGAGGGCTGGCGCTAACGTCAGGTCTCGGCCGTGTGAGGGCATGAGTAAGTTGACAAGAGTGGACGCCGCCACGACAGTGAGCCCTGTCCAGACGTAATCAAGGGAAGGTGCACCGCATGCGGGAAGAGGTGCGCACCGGTCCGCACCGGGTACTCCGCGGCGGGCTGATAACAGGCCGGCCGGGTGCGGAAGAAATTGACGACGGCGCCGTCTGGCTCGCCGGGGACCGCATCGAATGGTGCGGTCCGGCGTCGGCCCTTCCGCCCGGCAGCCCGGACCGCGTCGACCGGGTTCCGCTGATCCTGCCGGGGTTCGTGGACCTCCACTGTCACGGCGGTGGAGGGTACACCTTCTCCGCCGACCAGGAAGAAGCCCGCGCGGTTGCCGCCCACCATGCGGCCAGCGGAACGACATCGCTGCTTGCCTCGCTGGTCTCCGCCCCGGCTGACGAGCTGCTGGAACAGATCGGGGCGCTGCGTGACCTCGTAGACGACGGCACGCTGGCCGGCCTCCATCTGGAGGGTCCGTTCATCGCCGCCGAGATGTGCGGGGCGCAGAACCCGGCAGCGATCATCGACGGTGACCCGGACCTGCTCCGTTCGTGGCTGGAGGCCGGGCGGGGGACCATCCGGTCCATCACACTCGCCCCCGAGACCGCCTCCTTCGACGAGCTCGTCGCGCTGTGCCGGGAGCACGGCGTCGTACCGTCGATCGGGCATACCGCCGCGACATCCACCCGGGTGCGCGGGGCCCTCGAGTCCGGCCCACAGGGACCGTGGTCAGCCACCCATCTCTTCAACCGGATGCCGCCGCTTGATCATCGCCACCCGGGCCCTATTGCCGTGCTGTTGGAGACCGCCCGGCGTGCGCCGGAATCCATGGTGCTCGAACTCATCGCCGACGGCGCTCACCTGGACCCGGACACTGTCCGGATGGTCTTCGGGCTGGTCGGCCCGGACGGCATCGCGCTCATCACGGACGCCATGGCCGCCGCCGGAATGACGGACGGAACGTACACTCTCGGCGGATTGGACGTCGAGGTGCAAGGCGGCACGGCGCGACTTGCCTCCCCTGAGGGTCAAGGCGCGATCGCCGGCGGCACAAGCCGGTTGCTGGAGAACGTCCGCCGGTGCCGCGACTGGGGCATCCCGCTCGTGGACGCGGTCGCCGCTGCCTCCTCGACCCCGGCGCGCCTGATCGGGAACGACGACGTCGGCACGCTCGCGCCGGGACGCAGAGCAGATGTACTGGTCACCTCGAACGAGCTCGAGGTTCTGCAGGTATACCGCGCCGGCGCCCTCCTGAAGCAGCCGACAAGTGGAGGTACGTAACCGTGCAGGTCATCATCTGTGACTCACCGGAACAGGTCGGCTCGCGAGCCGCGGACATCATCGAAGCGCGGGTGCGGCGCGGACCGGCGGTACTGGGACTGGCAACCGGCAGTTCGCCCGCGGGAATCTACCGGGAGCTCATCCGGGGCCACCGGGAAGAAGAACTGAGCTTCAGCGACACCACTGCGTTCACTCTCGATGAGTACGCGGGCCTACCCCTGGATCATGAACAGTCGTACCACTCCACCATCCGGCGGGAAATCGTCGACCACGTAGATCTTCCGCCCTCCCGGCTGCTCACTCCACATGGGGATGTCGAAGACCTGCCCGCTGAAGCCGCCCGGTACGACGCAGCGATCCGCGCCGCCGGAGGAATCGATGTCCAGATCCTGGGCATCGGTGCGAACGGGCACATCGGATTCAACGAGCCGACGTCGTCCCTGAACTCGCGCACAAGGATCAAAACGCTGGCCCGCGCCACCCTGAAGGATAACGCGCGGTTCTTCCCCGGAGGTGAAGTCCCACAGCTTTGCCTGACCCAGGGGCTCGGCACAATCGGTGAGGCGAGGCAGGCTGTGCTCGTGGCACTCGGTGCCAGAAAGGCTTCCGCTGTCCGGGCGATGATAGAGGGCCCGTTGAGTGCTTTCTGCCCCGCATCAGTCCTCCAGCTGCATCCGCGCGCCGTCGTCATTCTTGATGCGGAGGCCGCCTCTGAGCTGCAGCTCACCGACTACTACCGGCGGGCGCAGGATCTGAACGACCGGCTGGGCCGGTAACAGGTCAGGGCTCGGGGTTGCGCGAATCGTACTGACCGAAGCGCGGCTGAAGCCGGGCCAGCAGCAGCACGAGCAGCATGCAGACGACCCCGCCCCACAGGGCTGTCCAGCCCTCGCCGATCCACTCGGCGAACCCTCCGCCGACCAGCTCGCCCAGCCTGGGGCCGCCTGCAACGACGACGATGAACACGCCCTGCAGCCGCCCGCGCATCGCATCAGGAGTGGCTGACTGCAGGATGGTGCTCCGGAACACGCCGCTGACCGAATCAGAGACACCGGCCAGTAGTAGGCAGACGGCGGCGGGAATGATCCACGGCGTCATCCCGCCGTCGGGAGAGCGTCCGGCCAGAATGACCACGAGTCCGAAACCGCTGATTGATGCACCCCAGCCGACCACTGCCCACTGGACAGCCCGGCCCTGGCGGTGGACCAGTCCCAGTGGGCCGGAAAACAGGCCCGAGAGAACTGCCCCGAATGCGGTCGCCGCGAGCAGGATTCCGACCGTCAGCTCGCCGCCCCCGATAAACACAGCACCCACCGCCGGCAGGAGCACCCGTGGCTGCGCCATGACCATTGCGGCGAGGTCGATGAGGAAAGTCATCCGGATGTTGGGACGCGTGCCGAGATACTGGAAGCCTTCGATGACGGTGCTGAGACCGGCGCGGCGCACCGGGCCATCCGGCGGCATCGGGGGGAGCCGAAACAGCGCCCACAGCGCGGCAGTGAAGGTAACGACGTCGATCGTGTAGGTCCAGCCGTAGCCCACCTGCGCGATGAGCAGTCCGGCAAGCATGGGACCCACTGTGAAGGCGAGCCCGAAGGTGATCATCGAAAGGGCATTGGCGGCCGGCAGCAGTTCCGGGCGCACCAGTCTTGGAATGATGGCGGTCCGCGTCGGCTGGTTGATACCGGCAAATCCGCTGTGCACGGCGATCAGAATGTACAGCAGCCAGACATTGTCGGCACCGCTCCATGCCTGCACCGCAATGCCGATTGTCGAGCCCCACAATCCGAATCCGGACAGCAGCGCCACCTTGCGGCGGTCGTGGGCATCCGCGACGGCGCCGCCATACAACCCGGCGAAGATGAGCGGCACCAGGGCAAACAACCCGATCAGGCCCACGTTGAGACTGGAGCCGGTGATGTCGTAAACCTGCAGGCTGACCGCCACAAGGGTGAGGTTGGTGCCGATCGCAGAGAGTGCGGTTCCGAAATACATCCGGCGGAAGGCCGGACTTTCCCTCAGCGGCGTAATGTCGGCGAGGAGTCTGGGCACCGGGCAAGTCTACCGGCAAAGCGGTTACCTCCAGCAACGACTCGCGTACGCCCGAACGGTTCATCAGCCTGCTGACTTTCCCTGCTCCGATGGCTATGGTTGCTCCCACAGCGGGATTGATAACGGGAGGGAATCGCCATGCTCACCAGCGAGGTCGCCGAAGGCATCCACTGGCTCGAACACGCCCACGTGAACGTCTACTTCATCGAGCAGGACGGACGCGTCATGATTGTCGACGCCGGCCTGCCCGGGATCTGGCCGCGTATCCGCGCAGCGCTGCGTGAACTGGGATTTGAGGACTCCGTGGTGGCGCTGGTCCTCACGCACGGGCACTTCGACCACGTGGGGGTCGCCGCCAAACTGCGGAGCACGTACCGGCTGCCGATTCTCGTCCATCCGGATGACGCCTATATCGCCGCCCACCCCTACCGCTACAAGCACGAGCTGAACCGTTTGACAGTCCCGCTGCACAACCCCGGCAGCCTGCCCATCCTTGGGCGGATGACACTTGCCGGAGCAATGAACGTTCGCGGTGTTACCGACACCCTCCCCCTGACGCCCGGAATAGCGAACAACCTGCCCGGAACACCGGAGGTGCTCCACGTACCCGGGCATACCGACGGTCACATCGCCCTCCACTTCCCCGACCGGCGGGTACTCATCTGCGGGGATGCCTTCGTCACGCTGAACCCCTACACCGGGGTGAAGGGACCGCAGATCGTTTCCGGAGCAGCAACTGCCAACTCGCCGCTGGCGCTTGACTCGCTCGACCGGCTTGCGGCGCTGCCTGCTGACAAGGTGCTCACCGGACACGGTGAGCCGTGGCTTTCAAGCCCGGCCGACGCCGTCGCAATCGCCAAGAGCATCGGCCCTTCCTAGAGCACTACACCGCCGGATCCGGCGCATGTGCCGCGATCGCGGCGTCGACGGCTTCCAGCAGCCGCCTGTTCCCCAGTATCCGGAAATGCCCCATCACATCCAGTTGCACGTTCGCAGCGCCCACCAGTTCGCTGCCGCCCGGGATGTGCGGATCGAACGTCCCATAGATGGACGTGATGTGTGAATTGACGTCCAGGTTGGCCCGCAGGGCGTTCAATGTCCGGTTCCGCGGGGAAAAGGCGCGCAGGCTGGGCAACAGCGCGAACATGGCATAGACCGAGCCTGAGAACGGCGAGTTCACGGCAACCAGCTGACGGATGCGCGGCGCCGAGTCGGGAAGGGTCATGACGTATTTGCCGATCAGCCCGCCCTTGCTGTGGGCCACGAGAACGACGTCGTTGAGGTCACGTTCACGAAGATACTGCGCCACCAGCTCCGCCATCGCAGGAACGCTCCCGCGGTTGTATCCCAGCGCCGTGACCGCATGGACAGGGTGTCCGTTGCCGTGAAGGTGGGAGGCCACGGGATGCATGAACTGCCAGGGCTCATAGATGCCGGGGAGCAGGACAACAGGCGCCGCGTCTCCGGACAACTGACGGCGGGCATCACCCCTGAAGATGAAACCGCGGACCTGCCAGAAGGCGACGTAGGCATAATCGAGCGCCCAGGCCCACCCGCGCCTAAGCAGCAGCACGCGGGTCTCCAGTGAGGACCCCGCGGGCGGTCTCTTCAGGTCGGCTGTGCATCAGGACGTGGGGCACCCCGGGGACCTCCACGATTGTGCTGTTCGGGTTCACAGCGGCCAGGCGCTCCAGCCAGTCAGAAGGCACAATAGGGTCACGCTCCCCGCGTACCAGAACTATCGGGCAGGCAACCTGCGGAAGCGCCTCCTCGAGCCTGTGGTTCACCATTGCGGGAAGCGTCCGCATATAGGGGACGATCGCGCGCAGGTAGTCGGTGAACACAATCCAGTTCGCCGCGGGTGATTCACGCAGCGT
Source organism: Arthrobacter sp. TJ-270 (assembly GCF_058269075.1). Lineage (NCBI taxonomy): Bacteria > Bacillati > Actinomycetota > Actinomycetes > Micrococcales > Micrococcaceae > Arthrobacter > Arthrobacter sp. TJ-270. The sequence continues at coordinate 596,503 of NZ_JBZCNB010000001.1, forward strand.
GTCCTGTGCCAGACGCAGCGCCTGCATGCGGATCGAGCGCTCGCGATCGTTCACGGTGGGACCGAGCAGCACCAGCTTGTGGACCAGTTCCGGCGCGCGGGCAGCGGTTTCCGTCGCCACCTGGCAGCCCATCGAGTGGCCCACGAGCACGACGCTGCTGAGGTCCAGCCTGCGTAGCGCCGCTAGCACGATGTCGCCGAGCTCGGGCACGGACAAGGGCCGCCCAGGCCCGGGAGACGCGCCGAACCCAGGCATCTCGATCGCGTACACAGTATTGGTGACTGCAAGCTCGGTGGCGAGTCTCTGGAAGTAGCGGGCGGAAACACCGATTCCGTGAACGAGAACAACCGCCTCCCCGTGCCCAACGCTTCGCACGGTCACAACGCAGTCTCCAATGCGCTCCTGGCGCACTTCTTCCCAGGGCGTACGGCCCATTCCACAACCCTTCATAGTGATGTCTTCCCCCAGACTACGGTACGTGCGCGCCCTATTATGAATTGGTCAAAATAAGTGGTTGACTGTTCCCATGACCGAGCAAACCGTCTCCGCTGACACCTGGGCTGCGTCCCTGCGTTCAGTGGGACGCAGGGTAACCAAGCAGCGTCTGGCGGTCCTTACCGCCGTCGAGCGGTCGCCGCATTCAACCGCCGACGACGTCGTCACAGCGGCCCGCGCCGAACTCGCCGACATCACCGTGCAGTCGGTATACGTCGTGCTCTCCGACCTCACTACGAGCGGGCTGCTGCGGAGGATTGAACCGCCACACTCCCCCGCGCGCTATGAGACAAGGGTCAACGACAACCACCACCACGCCGTGTGCACGGGGTGCGGCCGGATCGAGGACGTGGACTGCGCCGTTGGACACGCACCCTGCCTCACGCCGCACTGGTCTCCCGGATCCAGTCAGATGACTATCCAGATCGCCGACGTGGTCTATCAGGGCCTCTGCGCTGACTGCCGTGAAAAGAATCTCGAACTTCCCGAACTAGTAATTAATCATTGAAAGAAGGAGAATCCATGACTGCCAACTTCAGCACGACCCAATCGGGTGCCCCGGTTGTTGACGACAGCAATTCCTCAGCACTGGGCCGCGACGGCGCCATCCCGCTGACTGACCACTACCTGATCGAGAAGCTCGCTCAGTTCAACCGCGAGCGCGTTCCCGAGCGCGTAGTGCACGCCAAGGGCGGCGGCGCGTTCGGTGTCTTCGAAGCCACCGAAGACGTGAGCAAGTACACCAAGGCCGCACTCTTCCAGCCGGGCGCGAAGACCGAGACTCTGCTGCGCTTCTCCTCCGTTGCAGGCGAGCAGGGCTCCCCTGACACCTGGCGCGACCCCCGTGGCTTCGCCCTGAAGTTCTACACCTCCGAAGGCAACTACGACCTCGTCGGTAACAACACTCCGGTGTTCTTCATCCGCGACGGCATCAAGTTCCCGGACTTCATCCACTCCCAGAAGCGCCTCCCCGGCTCCAACCTGCGCGATGCAGACATGCAGTGGGACTTCTGGACCCTCTCTCCCGAGTCTGCACACCAGGTGACCTGGCTGATGGGCGACCGCGGCCTTCCCGCCTCCTGGCGCACCATGAACGGCTACGGTTCGCACACCTACCAGTGGATCAACGAGGGCGGCGAGAAGTTCTGGGTCAAGTACCACTTCAAGTCCAACCAGGGCCACGAGGTCCTCACCACCGACGAGGCTGAGGCACTGGCCGGCTCGGACGCCGACCACCACATCCGCGACCTTTACGAGAACATCCAGGAGGGCAACTTCCCCAGCTGGGACCTCAAGGTCCAGGTCATGCCCTACAGTGACGCCAAGGACTACCGGTTCAACCCGTTCGACCTCACCAAGGTGTGGCCGCACGCTGACTACCCGCTGATCCCGGTCGGCAAGCTGACCCTGAACCGCAACCCCGAGAACTACTTTGCGCAGATCGAGCAGGCAACCTTCGCGCCGTCGAACTTCGTGCCGGGTATCGCCGCTTCTCCGGACCGCATGCTGCAGGCCCGCATCTTCTCCTACGCAGATGCGCACCGTTACCGCGTGGGCACCAACCACGCGCAGCTGCCGGTGAACGCACCGAAGAACGAGGTACGCAACTACTCGAAGGACGGCGCTGCCCGCTACGCCTTCAACTCCCCGCAGACTCCCGTCTACGCTCCCAACTCGGTGGGCGGCCCCGCGGCCGACCCGGCACAGTACGGTGCGCACGGCGGCTGGGAGAACGACGGCGACCTGGTACGCACTGCGCATAGCCTCCACGCCGAGGATGATGACTTCGGCCAGGCAGGCACCCTTTACCGGGAGGTGTTCGACGACGGCGAGAAGGCCCGCTTCCTGGAGACCATCACCGGAGCGGTTGGCGGCGTGACCATCGCACACATCCGCGAGCGCGCTATCCAGTACTGGACCAATGTCGATGCTGACCTCGGCGCGAAGCTCCGCGCCAACCTCGGCAACGGATCAGGTGCAGCTCAAAACTCCGAGGCTGAGGCCGCCAACAAGTTCTAGGCAGAACCAGAAATGAGCGGGTGGGCCGGATGGCCCACCCGCTCATTTTTATCCGCTTGAAGCATTGACCTCGCCGCCCAGCACTGTGTCGAGGGTTTGAATCAACTGATCAAGCAGAACATTGAGTGCTTCCTCCACAGCCGGCCGGTCGTTGTTCAGGACGTAGTCATACTGGAGCCCGTACAGGCCCGAGGTGAAGACACGAGCCGCGGGATTGGCCCGCTCGCGGGGAAGTCCCTGGGCGATCAGCCAGTCCGTAATGAACGAGTGCCAGTACGCGAACTTTTCCGTCGCGCTACCCCGCGGAGCCGGGCTCACCGGATCCTGCACGGCGGCCTCGATTTCCAGCCGCTGCAGGTGGCGGTTGCGCTCCATCAGCAGGGAATTCCAGCCGCCCACCAGCCACTTGCGGAAGCCGTCCGGGGTCAGGTCCTCGGACTTTTCCTGTTTAAGGACATCGTGACGGCCTTCAATGTGCCGGACGATCTCGTTGACGAGTTCCTCGCGGTTGCCGAAATGGTACACAAGCACGTAGCTGCTGATGCCGAGGCCATCGGCCAGGGTGCGGAAGCTCAGGCTCGCGAAGGTCTTGTCGAGAAGGTACTCGACAATCTGATCGAGGAGCTCGTTCTTGCGTTCCGGGTTCGGGGGGCGGGCCATGGCTGCATAGTACAGGCGCAGGGCCCGCCCCCGCTGGCCGCTTCCTAGGCGCCGGTGCGCACTTCGTCCCGTTCCGGGTGGCCCGCAGCTTCCGTTGCCAGCCTTGAATGGCGCTGCCCGTAGGCGAAGTAGATCGCGAACCCGACAACGAGCCAGATACCGAAGAACACCCAGGTTACGGTGGCCAGATTCAGCATGAGGTAGAAGCAGAGCAGCGCTGACATGATCGGGATGACCTTGCCGAACGGCACACGGAAGGACGGCTTGAGGTCCGGGCGCTTCTTCCGGAGAATCAGGATGCCCAGGCTGACGGTGACGAACGCTGAGAGAGTCCCAATGTTGATCATCTCGGCGAGCAGCTCAACCTCGGTGAAGCCGGCCAGGAGGGCCACAACGACGCCGCAGAGGATCTGCGTACGAGCGGGAGTGCTGCGCTTCTCCGAGGTTCGGCTCAGTGCACGCGGCATCAGTCCGTCGCGGCTCATCGCAAAAATCACACGTGCCAGGCCCATGAGCAGGACCATGATCACCGTAGTCAGCCCGATGAGGCTTCCTACGGAGATGATTCCGGCGGCCCAGTCCGCGCCCACGAGCTGGAATGCGGTGGCCAATGACGGCGATTCCGTTGCTGCAAGGTCGCGGTAGGAGACCATGCCGGTCACCGCGAGGGTGACGAGGATGTAGAGCACGGTCACCAGCGCCAGGCCGCCGAAGATTCCGCGCGGGAGGGTCTTCTGCGGATCCTTCACTTCCTCGGCGGACGTGGCGACGACGTCGAATCCGATGAACGCGAAGAACACCAGCGCCGCACCGGAAATGATGCCGGTGAAGCCGTACATCGCGGGCGTCGCGCCGCTGAGGAAGGAAAGAAACGGCTGCGTTGTCCAGCTGCTGTCTACCTCAGCCGGCGGTTCCGCTGCCGGGACAAACGGTGTGTAGTTCTCGCCGTTGACATAGAAGAAGCCGACCACGATGACGAACAGGACGATGGCGATCTTGATGATCGTGAAGATGTTGTTCACCCGGGCGGAAAGCTTCGTTCCGAGCACCAGAATCACCGTGAAGACCGCGACGATGATCAGCGGCCCCCAGTACATCGGGACACCCAGGAAGCTGATCTGTGACGGCACATCGAGGTTGAGCACCGCGAACAGGTCACTGAGATACACGCCCCAGAACTTCGCGATGACAGCACCGGCCATGAGCAGCTCAAGGATCAGGTTCCAGCCGATGATCCAGGCAAGCATCTCTCCCATCGTGGCGTACGTGAAGACGTAGGCGCTGCCTGCCACGGGGATGGCCGTGGCGAACTCGGCGTAGCACATGATGGCCAGAGCACAGGTGACGGCGGCCAGGACAAACGAGAGGGTCACTGCCGGGCCGGCGTTGAAGGCCGCTGCCTGAGCGCCGACCGAAAAGATGCCTGCGCCGACCGCAACGGCGACTCCCATGATCATGAGGTCCCAGGTGTTCAGCGACCGCTTGAGTGTGCGGCCCTTCTCACCTGAGTCTGCGATCGATTGTTCGACCGACTTGGTACGGAAAAGATTCACGGCTGTATGTCCTTGCTGGGGAAATGTGACCGGACAATTGTAGTGATTCCGTTATGGACGCACCTAATTGTCAGTGTCCCGTCGGAACCGGCTCCGACGCCGGGAGCCGGCGTGCGCCGTCGTCGTCCGTTTTCTCCACCAGGCGCGCGCCCTCGACATCGACATCCGGAAGGATGCGGTCCAGCCACCGGGGCAGCCACCAGGCCGAACGGCCAAGCAGGTGCATGGCCGCCGGAATCAGCGTCATACGGACAATGAACGCGTCGAGCAGCACGCCGAACGCCAGCCCGAAACCGATCGGCCGGACCATTGTCAGGTGCGAGAACACGAAGCCCGCAAACACCGCCACCATGATGATCGCGGCGGCTGTCACCACCCGCGCACCGTGGCTGAACCCGACCCGGACGGCTTCCCTAGCGGGCCGGCCGTGCACGAAGGACTCGCGCATGCCGGACACGAGGAACATCTGGTAGTCCATGGCTAGCCCGAAGAGCACGCCGATGAGGATGATGGGCAGGAAGCTCAGGATCGGACCGGGGTTGGTCACGCCGAAAATGTCCCCCAGCCAGCCCCACTGGTAGATCGCGACCGTTGCGCCGAAGCTTGCCATCAGTGAGAGCAGGAACCCTGCCGTGGCAATGAGCGGCACCAGGATGGAGCGGAATACCAGGAGCAGCAGGATCAGTGACAGCCCGACGACGATGCCCAGATACAGCGGCATCGCTTCCATGAGCTTGGCGGACACGTCGATGTTCGCGGCGGTCTGCCCGGTGACGGATACGGTCACGCCGGTAGCGTCCTCGATGCTGTCGGCCTCGGCGCGCAGGTCGCGGACCAGTTGCTCGGTGCTTTCACTCGCGGGGCCTGCCTCGGGGATGACCTGGTAAATGGCGGTCCGCCCGTCGTCGCTGATGCCGGCCGGGACGGCGGCCACGATGTCGTCGATTCCAGCGAGGCGGTCGGCGACGTCGAGCCGAAGGTCCGTGCGTTCGCCTTCTTCCTCGATCGCCGGCAGCTCACCGACAACCAGCAACGGACCGTTGGTGCCCTCACCGAACTTCTCCCCCACCAGTGTGTAGGCCTGGTAAGCGGTGGAATCGGCGGGCTCGGATCCGCCGTCGGGCAGCCCTACACGCAGTTCAAGCGCCGGGAGCGCCAGAACACCGAGCGCGACGACGCCGGCCAGGACCGTCAGGATCGGCTTGCGGGTGACGATGCCGCCCCAACCCCGACCGGCGGCATATGAATCATCCACGGAGTGTTTGTCCGCCTCCGCTTCGCTCGCTGGGTGCGCCGTCTTCCAGCGGCGACTGGAGATCACCTTGCGGCCCATGAAGCCGAGCAGCGCGGGGGTCAGGGTCAGGGCAACGAGCACGGCAACGGCAACGGTTCCGGCAGCGGAGAGACCGAGGATCGTCAGGAACGGCAGGCCGGGGACCGCGAGCGCAGCCAGCGCGATGATGACCGTGATGCCCGCGAACAGGACGGCGTTTCCGGCGGTACCGGTGGCGCGGGCGATGGACTCCTGCAGCGGCATGCCACGGAGCAGTTGGGTGCGGTGGCGGTTGACAATGAAAAGTGAGTAGTCGATTCCGACGGCGAGGCCCAGCATCAGCGCGAGCACGGGTGAAATCGAGCTCATTTGGATGACCCCGGTGAGGGCGAAGGTGACTCCGACGCCGACACCTACGCCGACAATCGCCATGAGGAGCGGCAGCCCGGCAGCTACCAGCGTTCCGAGCATGACAATCAGGACGACGGCGGCGACGAGGAGGCCGATGACCTCCGCCGGCCCGAAGATTTCAGAGATGTCCTGGACGATCTCCTTGCTGTACTCGACATTCACACCTGCGTCGGCGGCGGCGGCTGCAGCTTCCTGCACCGCTTCGCGGGTCTCGGGCGTGACGGCGTCGACCGCCGTAGTGAACTGGACGCTCGCAACCGCTGTGGTTTCGTCGTCGGACACGAACTGCACACCGGAGGAGGCCTCGAGGAGGCGCTCACCGCGCTCGAGCTCAACGCGCGCGGCGTCGAGCTCTGCCTGGCCCTGGTCGAGCTGCCCGCGCTGGGCGTCGATCTCGGCCTGGGCCGCGTCGAGTTGCGCCACGGTCGCGTCGATCTGCTCAGCGGGAAGGAAGGATTTCCCGGCCTCGAACTGCGCACGCTGCTCATCAAGCTGCGCCTGTCCGGCGTCGAGTTGGGCGGCGCCGTCGGCCAGCTGCTGCGCTCCGGTCTCGAGTTCCGCCCGGCCGTTCTCGATCTCGTCGCGGCTGTCGGCAAGCTGCTGGGCGGTCACGAACGGATCGATGACCGCTTCGACGCCCTCGAGGTCGGCAACATCGGTGAGGGCCGTGCTGACTGCCTCCTTCTGTTCGCCGGTGAACTCGCCGTCCGGGCTCTGGAAAACGATGGTTCCCATGCCGCCGACGGCCTCGGGCATCTCCTGTTTGAGCTGGTTGAGGACGCGCTGGGATTCGGTGCCGGGGATGGTGAAGTTGTTGCTCAGGGTGCCGGAGAAGGCGACGGCGGAGCCGCCCACAGCGACCATGATGGCCAGCCAGGCGGAAACCACCCACCAGCGGCGGCGATAGGCGAAGGAACCGAGTCGGTACAGGAGGAATGCCATGATTGTGCGTCCTGGATTAGAGCGTTGGGTGGGAGAAGCCGTCGCGCAGCATGTTCAGCGTTGCGACGATGAAGTTTTCGAGGGTTTGCGCGGCGTCGACATCCGGATTTTCACCCGATGCCCACTCGCGCATTGCCGCCTTGGCGCAGGACAGCAGTGAACCGACGAGCGCGTGGATATAGAGGGTCGAGGCCTGGCCCTGCAGCCGGTGCTCCACCGCGCTGATGATGCGGGCTTCGGCGCGCTCCCAGGCGAGCAGATGGGTGCCGAGGAGGTCCGGGCTACCGGCGGACATGCGGAAGAGGTCACCGCAGTCCTTCAGGTTTTCCACCTTCGTGGTGGCGGCGAGAGCGGCGATCATGGCGTCCAGGATGGGCTCATCCTTGGGGCGTGCCGCCAACTCGGCTTCCGCGCGGTCCAGGAAGGACTCCGTGGATACGATCAGTGCCTCTTCGGGGCTGTGGAAGTAGTTGAAGAAGGTCCGGCGGGAGACATTTGCCTGGTCGGCGATCTGCTCTGCCGTGAAGCCGCCCATGCCGTGCGTTCGCGCCAGGTCGAGGGCCGCATGGGCGATAGCCCGCCGGGTCTCAAGCTTGTTCTGCTCGCGGCGGCTGATCTGCTGTTCTGTCACGTACTTACACTAGGTGCAAGTTTGCACACCGTGCAAGTTTTGAAGGGGGCGTAAAACGTTAGCGCACAGACACGGACTTACCCGCCAGTGAATTGCCGATGAACCGGCTGATGAACGGAAGACCGGAAAGCCTCAGCATCAGGCGGCGCAGCACCAGTTCCGCGCCTGACGACGGCAGGAACCAGCGCGCTGCACGCCTGCCCGTTTCCTGCCTCTCCCGCGCAACGGGCATCCAGTGGTTCTGATAGGCGGCGAGACCGTCTGCGATCGACGCGGACTCGCCCAGATGATTCACCAGCACACGGGCTCCCGCAATCGCCAGTGAGGATCCCTGGCCGGCGAGCAGCGACACTGCCTGGCACGCATCGCCCACCAGGACCACCCGGCCGTAGTGCCAGCGGTCCATATGGATCTGCGCGACGACGTCGTAATAGGGGTCAGCGGGCGTCTGACCGAGGGCACGCGGTGCGAGCCAACCGGCGCCGGCAAATTCGCAGCGCAGCGCTTCCCTCCGATTCGCCGGCAGGGAAGGTGAAGCATCCCGGTGGAGCAGGAAGGCCGCTACCCTGGTGCCCCGCAGCCCATACAACCCGATTTGCCTGTTCCTCGTATCGCTGAGGGCAAACTTGCCGCTGACCTGTTCGTTGACCTCGTCATCGTCGAAGATGAAGGCTGCGGTGTGGAATCCGAGGTACTTGATGAACCGTTCTTCCGGACCGAAGACGGCTTCCCGCACGGCCGAGTGGATCCCGTCAGCACCCACCAGCAGATCGCCCTCGACAACCCCACCGTCGGAGGTATGGACGCGCACGCCGTCGTCGTTGTTCTCGATTCGAGCGAACGTTACGCCGCAGCGGAGCCGGACGGGCTCGGGGAGGCTTTCCCGCAGCGCTTCCTCCAGATCCGGCCGCATGATGCTCAGCAGCCGACCGTTGACCGCGTCCGCGAAGCGCTTGAAGCTGAGCCGCCCGGTTGTGCGCCCCTTCGCGTCGAAATAGGACACCTCTTCGACTGCGTATGCGCGGGCCTTCAGAGCGGGCAGGACGCCCATCTTCTCGGCAGCGTCGTAGCCTGGACCGAAGAAATCCATCATGTAGCCCTCGGTTCTCGGGCCACGGGAAATCTCAAGAATCTCCACCTGCCAGCCGATGTCCGCAAGGTTCTTCGCCGTGGCGAGACCGGCAATTCCCGCACCGATGATGATGGCCTTCACGGTCGGTCCTTCCTGTGAGCGCGTACCGGTTCCCCCAACTGCTGGGCGCGGAAGGGCGTGTCGCCCTACGACACGCCGCTCATCTAACCGAGCCGCCGCCGAGAGGTGGGGAATCCGGCACGCCCAACAGTGCAGAGACTACTCCCCGCGGGAGATCGCGATCATGTCCTCACGTGGAACCAGCTTTACGCGCTCCCGGACGAGCTCGGCGAGGCCCGCGTCGTCGTGCAGGTAGTTGGCGCCCAGCTTCATCTCGTGGGCATCGAGCCGCAGCCAGCCTTCCCACGTGGTGTAACGGACGCCGCGCTCCTCAAGGAGGTTGATGATGGCGTCCTCAGACGGATGCTCGGCCGGCGGCAGGTTCAGTCGGTCCTCCAAAAGGAAGCCGATGGTCTCGAGGGCATCGCCCTTGGTGTGGCCGATCAGGCCGACCGGCCCACGCTTGATCCAGCCGGTGCAGTAGATGCCCGGAACAGGGTTGCCGGATTCGTCGACAACCCTGCCGCCCTCGTTGGGGATGACTCCGTTCTGCTCGTCGTAGCCGACCTCGGGCAACTCCGATCCGAAGTAACCGATGGCGCGGTAGACGGCCTGCACCGGGTAGTCGATGTATTCGCCGGTGCCCTCGACCGAGCCGGAGCCATTGAGACGCGTGCGCTCGAAGCGGATGTTGGCTACCTTCCCCGGGGTCTCGGGGGAATCGGAGATTTCGACGGGGCTGTGCAGGAAGTGGAGGTGCAGCCGGCGTGATGCGGTGAGTTCGGCCAGGTCATCGGGCTGCTCGACCAGCCAGTTGGTCAGCGTCTTGACCATGGTCTTGGTCTGGTTGTTGCCGGCAATCTGCTGTTCGGAGGCTTCATCGAAGTCGAAATCCTCGGGGTAGAGCACAATGTCGACGTCGCGCGAGTGGGAAAGCTCGCGCAGTTCCAGCGGCGTGAACTTCACCTGCGCCGGACCGCGCCGGCCGAACACATGGACATCCGTTACCTGCGACTTCTTCAGCGCGGCATACACGTTTGAGGGGATTTCGGTGACCAGCAGGTCATCAGCGTGCTTGGACAGGACACGGGCAATGTCGAGAGCCACGTTGCCGTTGCCGATGACGGCGACCTCCCTGGCATCGAGCGGCCAGTCCCGGTCGACGTCCGGGTGCCCGTCATACCAGGACACGAAGTCGGCCCCGCCGAAGGATCCCTCAAGTTCCACGCCGGGAACGTTGAGGTCTGCGTCCTTCACTGCGCCCGTGGCGAAGATGACGGCATCGTAGAAGGTGCGGAAGTCAGAGAGCGTAAGGTCGCGGCCGTAGTTGACGTTGCCGAGGAAGCGGATGTCCCCGCGGTCAAGAACCTTATGGAGGGCGTTGACAATGCCCTTGATGCGCGGGTGATCGGGTGCCACACCGTAGCGGATGAGGCCATACGGCGCCGGGTACTGGTCGAAGAGGTCAATGGAAACTGCAAAGTCTCCGCCCTTGACCTCCTGCGATTTCGTCAGGATATCTGCGGCATAGACACCGGCCGGGCCTGCGCCGATGATGGCGACCCGAAGCGGACGGGCCGACGTCGTGCTGGACACTGATGCCTTCTTCCTGGTGGATTACCTGGGCTTCCCGAAGGGACGACCGCGCGCATTAGCGCACAATTCCCTATTCTAAATCCCCAATTCAGTCGGCGTCGAAACCAGTGGCGAGGCTCACCTGCGTATAGCCGGAATAGGAACGGCACGACGGCGGTTGGCACCCATGTGAGCCGCACCCGCACCACCGAGCGCCCCGCCCGCAGCGACAACGCGACGGGCATCCTTTTCGGCATCGGCGCATACGGGCTGTGGGGGCTTCTTCCCCTGTACTTCCTCATCCTGCTGCCGGCCACCGCCGTGGAAATCGTTGCGAACCGGGTGCTGTGGTCACTCATTTTCTGCGCCCTGCTGCTCACCATCCTCCGGTCATGGGGCACCCTCCGTGTGGCTGTCAGCAACCCGAAGGTACTCGGGACCCTCGCCGTTGCAGGGTTTCTCATCGCCGTCAACTGGCTCGTTTACACCTACGGCGTCACCAACGGTCACGCCATCGAAGCGTCACTGGGCTACTTCATCAACCCGATCGTGTCGGTGCTCCTGGGCGTCCTGGTGCTCCGGGAGAAACTCCGGCGGTTGCAGTGGACAGCCGTGGGAATGGGGATTGTCGCCGTCGTCGTTCTGGCGGTGGGCTACGGCAACGTGCCCTGGATCGCGCTGGCGCTCGCGTTTTCCTTCGGCTTCTACGGGTTCGTGAAGAAGCGCGTGGGACCGAGTGTCGACGCCGTGACCAGCCTCAGCGTCGAGACGGCGGTGCTGACGCCGATTGCCGCGGCAGTGATGATCTGGCTGACGCTTTCCGGCGGAGCGACGCTCACCACGGAAGGACTGGGGCACTTCTGGATTATGGCGGCGTCCGGGGTCATCACAGCTGTGCCGTTGATCTTCTTCGGAGCTGCCGCCCGCCGACTCCCCCTGACCACCATCGGTCTGCTGCAGTACCTTGCACCTGTGCTGCAGTTCATTCTGGCCCTGACGGTCTTCGGTGAAGAAATGCCGCTGGAGCGGTGGATCGGCTTTGGACTGGTGTGGGTGGGCCTCGCGCTCCTCACCGTGGACATGATCCGTACGGTCCGGAAGAGCGCGAGGCCCCGCAACAGCGCACCGCTGGAGCAGCCCGCGGGCGCCTAGCAGGGGGCTACTCGGCCACCTCAAGCGCCGGGGTGTCCTGCCGCAGTGTTTCGCCGCGGAAGAACCCGGGGTGGGTGCGCCGGACGGCGAACATTACGAGCACGCCTAGCGCGATGATCCCCACGCCGATGACGAACACCAGGCCCACTCCGAAGATCTCCGAGCCGCTGCCGAATGCGGGGTCCCAGCTGTCCACTGCGGTCTGCAGGAACACAACCACCAGACCGAGTCCTCCGAGCAGCGGGGCGAGGAAACGGAAGACGAAGTGCCGTGCCGAGATGAATGCGCTCCGGCGGAAGTACCAGACGCAGGCCAGCGCGGTGAGTCCGTAGTAGAAGCAGATCATGAGGCCGAGGGCCATAATGGTGTCGTTCAGGACGTTGTCGCTGATCACCCGCATGAGCGAGTAGAACCCTGCGGAGATGACGCCGGCAACCACTGTCGCAAACACGGGTGAGCGGTAGGTCGGGTGAACTGTGGCGAACTTCTCCGGAAGGGCCTTGTAGTACCCCATGGCGAGCAGGCTGCGGGCCGGCGAAAGGAATGTCGACTGGAGGGACGCAGCGCAGCTCGACAGGACCGCGAGGGAAAGCAGGATCGCGAACGGGCCCATGATCGGAGCGGCCAGCGCAGCGAAGACGTTCTCCGAGATGTCGGCGTTGTTGAGGCCGAGCCCCTCGGTACCGACGCCGGCGAACATCACGGTTGCAATAGCGCCGAGCAGGTAGATCCCCAGTACGACGACGGCTGTCACCGCCGCTGCCAGACCTGCGGTCCGCTTGCCGTTCCGGGATTCCTCGCTCACCGTGAGGCAGACGTCCCAGCCCCAGAACGCGAAGATGGACAGGGAGAGACCCAGCGCGAAGGCGGAGAAGCTCTCGATGGCGAACGGATTGAACCAGTCCCAGCTGAACGAGATGGCGCCGACCGCCGCGCCCTGCTGGATGCGGCTGAACGCAGCGATGACGAACCAGGCAAGCACTCCCACCTGAAGTCCGACGAGCGCGTACTGGACGGCCTTCGTGGTCTTCACGCCGCGGCAGGAAACCCATACCGCCGCCGCGACGAACACCAGGCAGGTCAGGATGTTCAGCCACCGGATGCCGGCGAGGTCGGCGATCGCCTCCTGGCCGGTGAGCTGGGAGAGGAACAGGTAGAAGAAATCCACGGCGACGCCGGCCAGGTTGGAGAGCACGATGATGTTCGCAGCCAGCAGACCCCACCCGCCGATCCAGCCGATGTAGGGGCCGAAGGCTTTGGTCACCCAGGTGAACGTGGTTCCGCTGTCGGGGGTGTCCGCGTTCAGTTCGCGGTATCCGAGCGCCACCAGGAACATCGGGATGAACCCGACAATGAAGATCGCCGGGAGGTGCTCACCGATGCTCTGCACGGTGGGGCCGAGCGTGCTGGTCAGGACGTAGGCCGGGGCGATCGTGGAGATACCGATGACGACGACGGCGAGCAGGCCGAGCTGCCCCGTCTTGAGTCCCTTGCTGGAGAATTTGGGCGTGTTGTCTGGAGCGCCGGTGCGCACTTGCGTAGTGCTCATGGGTTCCTTACCTCTTTGTTAGGAAATGGTGTGAGGACCGCCGTGTGGGAAGCGGGGTATCCACTGTCACCGGAGATTCCATAAACGAATTACGTTCGTTTAGTATGCCGGTTGATGCTCCTGTGCGCAAGGACACATTGTTGCTGTCCGGTCACAACAACGGCGGCCGGCCGGTTCAGCCCCGAAGAACTGTCCAGCCGACCGCCGTCGTATTCCCTTGCGGAAGGGCGCTACTTCACCGAGCGGATCGCCGCCTCCAGGACGTCAAGGCCGTCCTTGAGAAGTTCCTCGCCGATGACCAGCGGAGGCAGCAGGCGGATGATGTTGCCGTAGGTGCCGCAGGTAAGGATGATGACGCCTTCCTCGAGGCATGCGGCTGCAATGGCCTTCGTTGCAACGGGGTTTGGCTCCCTGGAGCCGGGCATCACGAACTCGACGGCGAGCATCGCCCCGCGGCCGCGCACCTCGCCGATGATGCCCGTCTCCTCCTGCAGTGCCTTCAGACGGGGCACCACGATTTCCTCGATCCGCCGCGCACGCGCTGACAGGTCCAAATCCGTCATGGTGTCGATCGCTGCGAGCGCCGCAGCACACGCAACGGGGTTGCCGCCGTAGGTGCCGCCGAGGCCGCCCGGGTGGACGGCGTCGAGCAGGTCGGCCCGACCGGTCACAGCCGACAGCGGCATGCCGCCGGCAATACCTTTGGCCATGGTGATGATGTCCGGCACAACGCCCTCATGGTTCACCGCGAACCACTCGCCGGTGCGGCAGAAGCCCGACTGGACCTCGTCGGCGATGAACACGACCCCCTTTTCCTTTGCCCATGCGGCGAGGGTCGGCAGGAATCCGTCGGCAGGGACAATGAAGCCGCCCTCGCCCTGGACCGGTTCGATGATGATCGCGGCCAGGGATTCGGCGCCGATCTGCTTCTCCATCATGGTGATGGCGCGCTTCGCAGCCTCCTCGCCGGTGATGGCCGGGTTCTCCTCACGGAACGGGTAGCTCATGGGCAGGCGGTACACCTCGGGCGCAAATGGGCCGAAAGTGCCGTCCGGTCCGGCCTTGTAGGGCAGCGACTTCGCGGTCAGCGCCATGGTCAGGTTGGTGCGCCCGTGGTAGGCGTGATCGAATGCGGCGACAGCCGACCGGCCCGTGGCCAGGCGTGCGACCTTGACGGCGTTCTCCACCGCTTCCGCGCCCGAGTTGAAGAGTACGGTGCGCTTCTCGAAGTCACCGGGGGTCAACTCCGCCAGCTTCTCCGCCACCGCGATGTACCCCTCATAGGGGGTCACCATGAAACAGGTGTGCGTGAAGTGCTCAACCTGCTCCTTCACGGCTCCGACGACGGCGGGATCCGACGCGCCGACGCTCGTCACCGCGATGCCGGAGCCGAAGTCGATGAAGGAGTTGCCGTCGACGTCGTGCACGATGCCGCCGTCAGCGTCCGCAACGTACACGGGGACGCCGGAGGCAACACCCTTGGCGACGACGGCGGAGCGGCGTGCGTTGAGCGCGGTGGACTTGGGGCCGGGGAAATCACCGATGATGCGGCGCTTCTGCTCGAGCCGGAATTGTGGCTGGAGTGCCTGGGTGGTCATAGGAAGGTCCTTTCTGGGCCGTGTAGCGCTTGCTTAGGCGTCCAGCGCGCTCATGACGTGCTTGATACGGGTGTAGTCCTCAACGCCGTACATGGAGAGGTCCTTGCCGTAGCCGGAGCTCTTGAACCCGCCGTGGGGCATTTCGGCGGTGAGGAGGATGTGGGTGTTGATCCAGACTGCGCCGAAGTCCAGGTCGCGGGAGAGGCGCATGGCAGTGCCGTGGTCGGTGGTCCATACGCTGGAGGCGAGGGCGTAGTCGACGTCGTTGGCCATTTCGATCGCTTCATCCTCGGTGGAGAACTTTTGCACGGTGATGATCGGGCCGAAGGTTTCCTTCTGCACAATGTCGTCGGTTTGCTGGGCACCGGTGATGATGGTTGCTTCGAAGAAGTAGCCCTGGTCACCGGAGCGCTTGCCGCCGGTCGCCACGGAGCAGTGCGAGGGCAGCGCATCCATGACCGCGTTGACGGCGTTGAAGTGGTTGATGTTGTTCAGGGGCCCGAAGTAGTTCTTTGAGTCGTCGGCGTCACCCGTGGTGAGGGTCTTGGTGTGGTCAACCATGGCGGCCACGAGATCGTCGTGAGCCGAATCCTGCACCAGCACTCGGGTGATGGCGGTGCAGTCCTGGCCTGCATTGAAGAATGCGAACTCGGCGAGGGCAGCTGCCGTCTTCTTCACGTCAGCATCGGCGAAGACGATGGCGGGAGCCTTGCCTCCCAGCTCCAGGTGGGCACGCTTCAGGCCCTTGGCGGCGCCGGTGGCGACAGCGATGCCGGCGCGCACCGAACCGGTGATCGATACCATGGCCGGTGTCTTGTGCTCAACCATGGCCGCGCCTGTTTCACCGGTGCCGAGCAGCACGTTGAGGACGCCGTCGGGCAGGATCCCCTGGGTCAGCCGGGCAAGGACGAGTGTGGACTCGGGAGTGGTGTCGCTGGGCTTCAGCACAATCGAGTTGCCGGCGGCGAGCGCCGGCCCGATCTTCCAGATGGCCATCAGGAACGGGTAGTTCCACGGAGCAACCTGCGCGACGACGCCCACCGGCTCGCGGCGGACGTACGAGGTATGACCCTCGAAGTACTCACCGGCGGACTTTCCTTCGAGCAGGCGTGCGGCGCCCGCGAAGAATCGCAGCTGGTCGGCGCCCGCAGCGATTTCCTCCGAAGCGATCATGGTGCGGACCTGGCCGGTGTTACGGTGCTGGGCCTCGACGAGTTCGTCGCTGTTGGCTTCGATCGCGTCGGCGAGCTTGAGCAGCATGAGCTGGCGCTGGCCGGGCGTGACCTTCTTCCAGGAGGCGAAGGCCGTTTTGGCTGCGCCCATGGCGGCGTCAATGTCAGCCTGCACGGAAACCGGAGCTTTCGCGACAACTTCCCCGTTGGTGGGGTTGACGATGTCGATCATCTCGGTGCCGCTCGGGGTGACGAATTGCCCGTTGATGAAGTTCTGCAGGGTGGTTACCACGGCATTTTTCCTTTCGTTCCGGGACAGTACTGCCCAAATTCATTGCCGACCCTACGTGGTCCACGCCACTCCGCCTAGGTTTATCCGCACAACGCTTCAGTAGAACCGTCATGCATCCGCACAAGCTCTCCCGCCTATAGTGGAGTTATGGCGATCACATTGTCGGCGCTCTTGGCGACGCCCGCGCTGAAGCTGCAGCAGGTTGGCACCAGCGAAGTCACCGACGTTCCCGTTCAGTGGGTCGCCGTGACCGAACTTGAGGACCCTCAACCGTTCCTCAGCGGGGGCGAGATCGTGCTCACCACCGGCCTGCGGCAGAAGTCAGCGACGTCGCAACGAAACTTCGTCCGGCACGTCCATGCAACGGGTGCGCTCGCCATCGGTTTCGCCACCGGCCTCAGCCACGAGAAGGTGCCCGCTGCCTTTCTGGACCAGGCCGACGAGCTCGGCCTCCCGGTGTTCCGGGTCCCGTATGAGACGCCCTTCATCGCAATCGGGAAGATGGTTGCCGATTCCCTGTCCGCGGAGCATTACGCGCGTCTCGAGAACCTGCTGAAGGGCCACCAGGTGTTGGCCGCGGCCCTGCTGAGCGGTGGCGGCCTGCCCCAACTCCTGCGCGAGCTGGCCGCGATGCTGCGCACCGACGTCGCACTTTCCCAATACGGAACGCAGCTCTTCGCGACCGGCGGAAGCGCTGCGGTATCCTCACTCGGCGAGAGAGACCGTGCATGGCACCGGGTCCCTGTGGCAACCGGGCTGAAGGACCGCTGTACCCTGGCCATCGCTGAACCCTACGAACGTGACGCCATCACCGACTACGCCCAGAGCCTGATCAGCGTCGAGCTGAGCAACCAGGCGAGGCGCAGGGCGAGTGACCGCGCCGTCGTCGGGCAGCTGCTGCAGGACGTGGTGCGCGGCACGCTGGCGGGAAGCGACGCCGCGGCCCGCCTGGGCAGCGCAGGAATCGACACTGTCCGCCGGCAGTGCATTGTGCTCGCAGATGTGGCAACCGGTCAGCGCCGCGCCTTGCGGACGCTTCCCTTGCCCGGAAAGTACGACGACGTCGTGACCGCGGTCCTGGATGATCGCCTGGTCATCGCGGTGCCGGAAAATGACGGTGAATCCGTCAGCAGGGCGCTGAGCACCTACCTGCACGGCGCCGGCTTCACCGCGAGGGTGGGCTTCGGCGGCGGCTATGCGCAGGTGAGCGGGCTGCGCTGGAGCTACTTTGAAGCAAGGGAGTCGCTGACCCGGGGGGAGCCGGTCAACCGCCCCGACCGGCTCAGCCTCACCTCGCTCCTGATGGCGAGCGAGGATGTGCCTCTGGCGGACCTGGCTGCTGAAGCGCTCGATCCCGTGGTGGCGTTCGACGAACGGCACGGCGCCGAGCTGATGCTCACGCTCGAGAAGTACCTCGCCCACAACGGGTCGGTGGCCGCGGTCGCGGACGTCCTGCAGCTGCACCGCAATACGGTGCGGTACCGGCTGCAGCAGATCGTTGACCTGACGGGCTATGACCCGGCTGTTACGGCTGACCGGGTGCACCTGTACCTCGCGTTGAACGTTCGCGGCCTGCGGTAGCCTCACCGGCCTCCTGCGTGGTCGATGCAGAACCGCGTCCAGGGCCGCGCCTCCAGCCGGCCTTCAGCGATGCGGCAACCGCACACCTCGCAGGTCCCGTAACGTCCCTCGTCCAATCGACGCAGCGCCGCCTCCACTTCGGCGATGCGGGCGTCGGCATCACGCAGCAGCGTCGCAGACTGCGAGAGTTCAAAAGCAATGGTGGAGCCCTCGGGATCATGTTCATCGTCCACATTGGAATCGCGACGCAGGTCGCTGGTGGACACGATGTCCCCGTTCAGGGCCGCTTGTGTCTTACGCGATGCGGCCAGCTCGCGCTGAAGCAGGGTCCGAAACCGCTTTTCATCGCTCATGTGGCCTCCCCGACGTCAGTTTTGCAAGGATCCTACTCGCGGCACCCTCTAGCGTGGCGGCCCCGCCGATCCATAAGGTGAACGAATGGGAAATGAACTGCATACGAGCCTGCTGCACACCTGGCAGGGCATTGAGGATCCGGCCCGCCTGGATTCCGCCACCATCAACCTCGAGCCGGGTCGGTTGAGCGCACACGGCACTTCCCGAACGGACTCGTATGCCTTGAGCTGGGCGCTTACCACCACGGACGGCTGGGTAACGCGCCGGCTGACCGCAACGGTTCACGGTTACGGCTGGAGCCGCCACCTTGAGCTGGAACGCGATGACGACGGCGTGTGGTCAAGTACCGCTTCCAGCGCCGGCGAGTGCAGCCTTCCCGCTCCCGGTATCGACGACCCGTCCCTGCTGACGGGTGCCCTGGATTGCGACCTTGGCCTGTGCCCGGTCACCAACACCATGCCGATCCTGCGGCTGAACCTTCATTCAGCGGAACTTGCTCCCGTGGACGAGACCTCGATGGTCATGGCGTGGGTGGACGTGCCGAGCCTCCGCGTGATGCGCAGCAGCCAGATGTACAGCCAGCTGCGCGCTGCGAACGAAGACCGCAACGGCGTGGTGCTTTACAGCTCGGACAATCACGGGTTCACCGCTGAACTGCAGATCGACCGTGAAGGCATTGTGGTGGACTATCCCGGTCTGGCCACCCGAATTCGGTAAGTTCGGGCAACCTCCCTCACGGTCGGCCGCTGTCGGATTCACTCCCCCGCGGATTGTCGGGCAGCTCGAATGTGAAGGTGGTGCCCCGGCCCAGCTCACTGCGGCAGTGGATCCGGCCGCCGTGTTCTTCAACAATTGACCGGACGATGGCGAGGCCGAGCCCTACTCCGGGAATCGCCGCCTGGCGCACAGCCGAGGTCCGGAAGAATTTCGAGAAGACTTCGGCGCTGTCCTCCGGGCTCATGCCCATGCCGTGGTCCTCGACTTCGCAGACCACGGACCCGGGCATCTTCTGCGCCCGCACCGTGACCGTGCCTCCCGCGGGCGAGTACTTGACGGCGTTGGACAGCAGGTTGTCGAGCACCTGACCAATCCGGGCGGGATCGCTCCGCGCAATCGTGCCGTCGGGGACCTCGTTGAGGATTTCGACGCCTGCCTCTTTGCCGCGTGCAGAAATGGCGGCCACTGATTCCTTCGCGATCTCGGCGAGGTCTGTACGCACCGGGGACACGTCCGGCGGTCCTGAGGCTGCGGTGAGCAGATCGTCAACAAGCCTGCGAAGACGCACCACGTTCCGGCCGACGACCTTGAGCCCGGCCTCGGTCTCCGGCGGCAGGTCGTCATCGAGTATGAGCTCCAGGTAGCCGACGATCACCGTCAGCGGTGTGCGCAGCTCGTGCGAGACCA
This sequence comes from Arthrobacter sp. TJ-270, assembly GCF_058269075.1. Classification (NCBI taxonomy): domain Bacteria; kingdom Bacillati; phylum Actinomycetota; class Actinomycetes; order Micrococcales; family Micrococcaceae; genus Arthrobacter; species Arthrobacter sp. TJ-270. The sequence continues at coordinate 616,356 of NZ_JBZCNB010000001.1, forward strand.
TCGCGACGAACTCCTCCTTGGCGTTCAGCGCGTTCACGAGGTCGGTGACATCGTTGAAGGCCACGACGGCGCCCTCCCGCTTCCCGCCCTCGTCCAGCAGCATGCGGGCAGAGGCAGACAGGACACGTTGTTTGTCACCGGCGCCCACCCGGATGAGGTAGTCGGAGAACGTCTCCCCGGCAACCGCCCGGTACGCCGGGCGCTGCTCCATCGGGATGAGAGTGACGCCGTCGGCCTTGAACAGCAGGAGGTCTCTCTCGGATGCGTCGTCAACTCCCTCCGGCAATCCTGCGCGGTGTATCTCGTGCTGACGCCGGTTGAACAGGATGTCGTGGCCGTCCCCGTCTACGGCGAGCAATCCGACGTCGACCGTGTTGACCGTTGCGTTCAGCAGCCGTTCACGCTGGGCGCTGCGTTGAAGCAACTGTTGCAGTGCGTGGTCCTTCTCCTCCATGGCCAGTTGCTGGTCCATCATGCTGGCGGTCATCACGCGGACCGAGACGGCAATTCCGAAAATGATGACGGGCAGCAGAGCCGATTGGGTCAGGCTGGCGGCGGTCACCTCAGCGTCAGTGATGAAGAGCGGCACCCAGATCATCGCGAGAGGCCCCAGCAGGCTGAGCGCAAGGCAGACCTTCGGATACAGACCGGAGGCACACAGCCAGACCACCGGAAATACCGCCAGTAGCCCCACTCCCAGAACGTCCGTGCCTGCGCCGAAACGAAGCAGACCCACCGGGATGAAGTCGAGCACCGGGATGATGAGGAAGACGCCATAGGGCACGCGGTCCCACGGCGTAACCGCACAGCCCATCAGGATGATGGCGCTCACGGCGATCCCCCACTGGAAGGAAGCGCTGGACCACACCACCGGGTGGAAGAAGATGCTGCCGATTGCCAGAAGTGCCGTGGTGATGGACAGCGGTGCCTGGCTGAGAAGCACCCGGGTCCGCATCGACAGTTCGTGGAACTGCCGGGTGTTCAACGTCAGGTAGGACAGAGCATTGTCCATGGTGTCTGCTGCTCCTAACGCTCCCGTGCGGTTCCGACAGTGCCCACTCTATAGAGCCGGGCCGCGCTGCAGCGCCCGAAAGAATCCGCGCCCCGGCAGTAAATCTGCCGGGGCGCGGTGCTGGTCCTGCGGGAGACGGTTATGCGTCGGCCTGAGCCTCGACGTGGACGCTGCGGGACACGGACACCATGTCTTCCCGGGGCACAACCTTGATCCGCTCACGAACGACGCCGTCGATCTCTGTTGCGGCGTCGCCCAGCGCGCGCTCGTGCGCATCCAGCGCCAGCCAGCCCTCCCAGGTGGTGAACTGTACGCCGCGGGAGGTCAGGAGCTCGACGACGGCGCCGTCGTCGGGCGCGCCTGCCGCCGGAAGGTTCTCAAGATCCTCCAGCAGGTAGGTGACGGTCTCGAGTGCATCGCCCTTGGTGTGTCCGATGAGGCCCACCGGTCCGCGCTTGATCCAGCCGGTCGCGTAAATGCCCGGCACGTGGGTGCCGGCGGCATCGACCACGCGGCCGCCGTCGTTCGGGATGACGCCGCGGCGGTGATCGAATTCCACCTCCGGCAGGGCGGACCCGAAGTAGCCGACCGCGCGGTAGACGGCCTGAACCGGGTAGTCGATGTACTCGCCCGTGCCCACGGCGTTGCCCGTGCCGTCCAGTGCGGTGCGCTCGAACTTGATGCCGGTGACCTTCCCGTCCTCGCCGATAACTTCCACGGGGTTGTGGAGGAAGTGCAGGTGGAGCCGCCGGGACGCCGTGAACTCGGCGGGATCCTCCGGCTGCTCGGCGATCCAGTTGGTGAGCGTTCCAACCATGGTCTTGGTCTGGTTGTTGGTCTGGATCTGGCGGTCGGACTCCGCGTCGAACTCGAAGTCCTCGGGGTAGAGCACGATGTCGACGTCACGTGAGTGCGAGAGTTCACGCAGTTCCAGCGGCGTGAACTTCACCTGCGCAGGACCGCGCCGGCCGAACACGTGGACGTCCGTCACGGGCGAGTTCTTCAGCCCCTGGTAGACGTTGTCGGGGATCTCGGTGACCAGCAGGTCTTCGGCGTGTTTGGAAAGCACACGCGCCACGTCGAGTGCCACGTTGCCGTTCCCGATGACGGCAACCTCTTTGGCCTCAAGCGGCCAGTCGCGCGGGACGTCCGGGTGTCCGTCGTACCAGGAGACGAAGTCCGCTCCGCCGAAGGACCCCTCGAGCTCGATGCCGGGGATGTTGAGGTCGGCGTCCTTGATCGCGCCGGTGGCGAAGATGACGGCGTCGTAATGGGTCCGCAGGTCCTCCATGGTGAGGTCCGTGCCGTACTCAACGTTGCCGAAGAAACGGATGTCGCCGCGGTCAAGGACCTTGTGCAGTGCGTTGACGATGCCCTTGATGCGGGGATGGTCGGGTGCAACACCGTAGCGAATGAGGCCGTACGGCGCTGGGTAGCGGTCGTAGAGGTCAATGCTGACCGTAAGTTCCCCGGAGGCGACCGGTGCAGACTTCGTCAGGATGTCCGCAGCGTAGACGCCGGCCGGACCGGATCCGACGACGGCGACGCGCAGTGGACGCTGGGAGGCACCGTGGGAGAAAGTTGTGGGTTGCGACACGGCTGTGTTCCTTTGCTGGGTTGCTTCGGGCTAGTGAATCGATGCGCTGGGTGCGCAGATAAGGACGTTATGGGAGCGCTATTGGCTTGTTATCTGCGCATCCAGCGGGAAGTTCGTGGGTTGCCAGTGTGGTGAAAGCGCGACGACGTCACCCACCACGATCACAGCGGGAGACTTCACCCCGCGCTCTTCGGCGAGGTCGGCGATCGTGGCGAGGGTGCCGGTGGTCACGCGCTGCGATTCCATCCACCCGTCCTCGATGATAGCGACGGGTGTGGATGCCGCCCGACCACCGCTGATAAGCGATGCCGCGGAGGACCGCAGCAGCGATACCCCCATCAGGAGGATCAGGGTGTGGTCGCTTCCCTGCGGGATGAGCCCGGTCTGCTGGCGGATGTCTTCGTGCCCGGTGATGACGCTGAAGCCCTTCGCCACTCCCCTGTGGGTGACGGGGATTCCCGCGGCGGCCGGCACCGAGATGGCGGACGTGACACCCGGAATCACCTCGACGGGGATGCCGTGGTCGCGGCAGTACGCTTCCTCTTCACCGCCGCGGCCCAGCACGTACGGGTCTCCGCCCTTCAGCCGGACCACACGATGGCCGAGCAGCGCCTGCTCCACCAGAATCCGGTTGATCTCGTCCTGCGGCACAGGATGGTGGCCGGGGAGCTTGCCCACCTCAATCACCTGAACGTCCGGCGATAGGCCCGCGAGCAGCGAGCGCGGTCCAAGTCTGTCAGCGACCACGACGTCGGCCTGCGCCAGGAGTCGCCGGCCGCGGGTGGTCAGCAGACCCGCATCAGCCGGTCCTCCACCCACCAGGGCAACCGAACCCAACCCGTCCTTGCGGCGGTGCCGCCTCAACGGCAGCTCACCGGATTCGAGGGCGGCAGCGACGCCGTCGCGCAGGGCTGCGGCACGCTTCGGGTCACCGTGGGTGTTGACGGCCACCGTCACGTCATCAATGCGTGCGACGGCGGGAACCCAGGCCGCGGAAGCTCCGGAGTCACCGCCCTTGACGCACCAGATGCGGACAGCGTCCGCCTCGGCAGCGATCCGGTCCTGCACCTCGGCGGAACCGGAGTGGGCGAGGACCAGCCAGGCGCCGTCGAGATCAGCAGTGCGGTATTCGCGCTGCTGCCAGTCCACCCGGCCGGCAGCAGCGGCATCCGCGATATCCTCACAGGCGTAGGGCGCTACGACCGTGACCAGGGCGCCGTCGTCGAGCAGCGCCTGCAGCCGACGCGCGGCCACGGGCCCGCCGCCGACCACGAGCACGCGGCGGCCGCGCAATTGCAGTCCGAGGGGGTAAGTCATCGTGAACCTCCGGTGAGCAGGCCGCGGCGGCGCAGCAGTCGTCGTTCGAGCGGGCCGAAGACCAGCACCTCGATCACCACGCCGACTACCAGGATCAGCAGGATGGTCGCCATCACGCCGCCGATGTCATCGAGTTCGCGTCCGCGCTGCAGCAAGGTGCCCAGACCCAGGCCGAGCTCCTGCCCGCCGGCGATGATTTCCGACGCCATCAGTGCGCGCCAGCAGAATGCCCAGCCCTGTCGAAGGCCCGAAATGTAGGACGGGAGGGCGGCCGGGAGAACAATGTGCAGCGCGGTGTCCCAGGTCCCCGCCCCAAGTACGCGCCCCACCTTGCGGTGCAGCGGCTGGATCTGGTCCACGCCGGCGAGCAAGCCGTTGACGATGGCCGGAACTGCGCCGGTAAGAACCACGAAGTACACCGTGGCATCGGTAACCCCGAAGAAGAGGATTGCCACCGGAACCCAGGCCACGGTGGGCAGCGTGAGCAGGAACGTCATGTAGGGCGCGACGGCGGCGCGCAGCCACACCGAGGCGGACAGCACAAGCGCCAGCACGGTGCCTACAATGACGGACAGGAGGAATCCTGGCACGCCCCGGCCCAGGCTTGTGGCGACGCCCTGGACAAGCTCACCGGTTGCCCAGAGTCGCCCCAGAGCGGCAAAGAGCTCCGCCGGACCTGTTCCACCGCTGGCCGAGGAGGCTGCGGCCCACAGGCCGAGCACCACCACGAGAGTGGCTACGGGTGCCAGCGTCAGCAGGACGCCGCGGGAACGGGAGGCGCCAGGGCCCGCCGACACTACCCGGGCGGGACGGGCAAGCTTGAGTGGTTCAGCTAACTGCGGCAAGACCGTGCACCTCCCGATGGAGTACGTTCTTGATGGTTTCGGCCAGGGCTGCCCCCGCGACGGCATCATGGCGCTGGGTATCGGAGACCTGCCACTCCCCGGCGATGGCTCCTTCGTCCGAGGCCAGGAGAATGACGCGCTGGCCCAACCGGATAGCCTCGCGCACGTTGTGGGTAACGAGGACGATGGTCCGGCCCGTGGCGCGCCAGATGTCTTCCAGCTCATCGTGCAGGAAATCGCGCGTGATGGAGTCCAGTGCGCTGAACGGCTCGTCCATGAGGAGCAGGCTGCGGTTCTGCGCAAGCGCGCGGGCAAGAGCTACCCGCTGCTGCATTCCGCCTGAGAGCTGGTGGACCAGACGGTTGCCGGCGTCGGGAAGACGGACGATGTTCAGCAGTTCCTGTGTCCGCTCGGAACGTTGGTTCCGCGGAACGCCGGCGAACTTCAGCGCGAGTGAGATGTTGCCCGCTGCGCTGAGCCAAGGCAGCAGCGCCGATTCCTGGAACATGACCGCCGCAGGCGGGGCCAGGACGGTACCGCCGTCGGCGTGGTCCAGGCCGGCAACGATGTTGAGCAGTGTGGACTTGCCGGAGCCTGATCCGCCGACCAGGCAAAGGAACTCGCCCTTGGAGATGGACAGGTTGAGCCCCTCGAAGACCGGCGTGTTCCCGAAGTTCTTCGTGAGGTTCGCAATTTTGACGGTCGGTTCGCCGTTCACGGCGCACCGGGCGTGCTAGATGTCATAGCGTTCGTCCTCGCGGGCCGCCAGTTCAAGATGGTCGGATTCCACCAGGCCTGCGGCCAGGGTGTTGCCGTCCGAGGGATCGATGACCAGGAAAGCTCCGGTGCGGCGGAAGTTCACGTAGTTGTCCACGGGCAGCGCAGCCGCGAGCCTGATGTGGACGGTCCCGATGTCGTTGAGCTCCAGACCCGACGCCGGCTGATCGGCGAACGTCGACAGATCCAGCTTGTTGATGACCTGTCGAACCAGTCCCTGGACCGTCTTGCTGCCGTGCTTGATGAGGAGCCGCGAACCCTCTTTCAGCGGCTTCGGCGACAGCCAGCAGAGTGCTGCATACAGGTCCTGGGTGGGTTGCGGGAGTTGGGAGATCGAATCAGGCGAACCGGCTTCCGCCAGGAGGTCGCCGCGGGCAATGTCGATGTCATCGGCGAGCCGCAGCACCACGGACTGTGGAGCGAAAGCTTCCACCAGTTCCTGTCCGGCGAAGTCAATGCCGGTTACGGTCGTTTCGCGTCCCGACGGCTGCACCGTCACGGCGTCGCCAACCCGGATGGACCCGGCCGCCACCTGTCCGGCGTACCCCCGGTAGTCCCGGTAGGTTTCAGCGTCGAGCCCGGGAGCCACCGCGCCCTGCGGCCGGATGACGGTCTGGACCGGGAACCGGAACGCTTCGAAGTCCGTCTCGAGATCGGCCAGCGCCGGAAGCTGCTCAAGGGTCTCCAGCAGCGACGGCCCGCCGTACCAGGGTGTCTTCTCCGAGCGGTCCACCACGTTGTCGCCCTCGAGGGCGGACACCGGAATGATGGCCGGCTCATCGACCTTCAGCTCGCGGGCAGCCTGCTTGAGTTGCGCTTCGACGTCACGGAAAACGGCCTCGCTGTAGTCCACGAGGTCGATCTTGTTCACCGCCACGATGATGTGCGCCACGCGGAGCAGCCGCGCCACCGCGAGGTGACGGCGGGTCTGCTCCAGCACGCCCTTGCGTGCGTCAATGAGCACGACGACGGCGTCGGCCGTGGAAGCGCCCGTCACCGTGTTCTTCGTGTACTGCACGTGACCCGGAGTGTCCGCGAGGATGAAGGTGCGGTTCGCGGTGGCGAAGTAGCGGTAGGCGACGTCGATGGTGATGCCCTGCTCGCGCTCAGCCCGGAGACCGTCGGTCAGCAGCGCCAGGTCCAGTCCACCGCGCTCCCCGCCGAAACCGCGCTCAGCGGAGGTGCGGGCAACGGCGTCGAGCTGGTCTGCAAGGACCGACTTGCTGTCATGCAGGAGGCGGCCCACGAGGGTGGACTTGCCGTCGTCGACGGAGCCCGCCGTAGCGAACCGAAACAGGGTGGAGTGCTCAAGTGCTGTCTCAACAGCGGTGGGGGTAGCCATTAGAAGTAGCCGTCCTTCTTGCGGTCTTCCATCGCGGCTTCCGAGATCCGGTCGTCCGCGCGGGTGGCGCCGCGTTCGGTGAGTGTGCTGAGGGCGACTTCGCGTACAACTTCCGCGACGGTCGCTGCGTCTGATTCGACTGCCCCGGTGCAGGACATGTCACCGACGGTGCGGTAGCGGACCGTACGCGTTTCCACGGCCTCCTTCTCAGTCGGCTGGGAAACCTCGCCGACTGCACGCCACATGCCGTCACGGCGGAAAACTCCGCGCTCGTGGGCGTAGTACAGGCCCGGGAGCTCAATGTTCTCCCGCTCGATGTAGCGCCAGACGTCCAGCTCGGTCCAGTTGCTGATCGGGAAGGCCCGCACGTGCTGGCCCACAGTGTGCCGGCCGTTGTACAGGTTCCACAGCTCGGGCCGCTGGTTGCGCGGATCCCACTGCCCGAATTCGTCCCGCAGGCTCAGGATCCGCTCCTTGGCCCGCGCCTTGTCCTCGTCACGGCGGCCTCCGCCGAAGACAGCGTCGAACCGGTTCGTGTTGATGGTGTCCAGCAACGGGACAGTCTGCAGCGGGTTGCGTGTGCCGTCAGCGCGGTCGCTCAGCTCGCCGCGGTCGATGTACTCCTGAACGGAGCCGACCACCAGGCGGACACCGAGCCGCTCAACGGTGCGGTCGCGGAACTCGATGACCTCGGGGAAGTTGTGGCCCGTATCGACGTGCAGCACCGGGAACGGCACCTTACCGGGCCAGAAAGCCTTCGTCGCCAGGTGCAGCATGACCACGGAGTCCTTGCCGCCGGAGAACAGCAGGGCGGGACGTTCGAACTCGGCAACCACCTCGCGGATGATGTGGATGGCTTCGGATTCGAGGGCGTCGAGGCTTGAGAGTCGCTTCGCCGTAGCTTCACGCAGCTTAGACACGTCGCCTCGTTCCTCGGCGCCGCGATGCGCTGCTTCCGAAGCTACGGCTTCACTATTCACAGTCTTCACGCTCGCGTCCTCAATGGTCTGAGTTGAATGGCTCATTGGTGGATTCCGCACTCTGTCTTCGCTAGGCCAGCCCAGCGGCCGGCTCTCGGGTCTTCTCCTGGTGCTACCGGACGGGTGCACGGCATGCAACCGATCGAGGGGTACCCGTTGGACAGGAGCATGTTCACCGGGACCTGGTGCTCACCGGCGTAGTCGAGGAGTTCATCGAAGCTCCACGCTGCCAGCGGGTTGATCTTGACCAGGTTGTGCACCCGGTCCCAGGTGACCAGGGGCGTGTTGGTCCTCGTGGGTGCTTCGTCGCGACGTACTCCGGTGAACCACACCTCGTAGCCGGAGAGCGCCTTCTTGAGGGGGTCCATCTTGCGCAGGGCGCAGCACTGGGCGGGATCCCTGTTGAACAGGTCCTTCCCGTAGGTTGCATCCTGTTCAGCGACCGTCAGTTCAGGCATGACGTCGACGATCGTGATGTTGAGCTGGTCGGCTACCTCGTCGCGGGTGATATGCGTTTCGGTGAAGTGGTAGCCGGTCTCAAGGAAGAGTACGTCCACGCCGGGGAACTGCTGCGAGACCAGGTGCGGAAGGACGGCGTCGGCCATGGAGCACGCCACGGCGGCCAGGGACAGGTTGAAGCTGCGGGCCACCCAGGCGATTACCTGATCGGCGGACGAATCCCAGCCGAGCTCTTCGGCGCCCTTGGCGGCGAGCGCCTTCAGTTCTTCGTCCGAACGCCGGGACCGCTTAGCGGCGTCAACGTCAACGTTCTCCGGTGACAGACTCACTGCAGTACTCCTTCGTCGACGCGGTGCGACCACTGGGCGAAGGTCTCGTTCTCATGCCGGTCCGCCGCGTATCGGCGTACCACGCGCTCAACGTAGTCGGGCAGGTTGTCGACGGTCACCTTGAGCCCGCGGATGGTGCGGCCAAGACCCGCTTCGCCCCGGTCCATGGCAGCCAGCCCACCACCGAGGTGAACCTGGAAGCCCGGCGTGGGGTCGCCGTCGGGCGTGGGAAGCATCATGCCCTTCAGCCCGATGTCCGCCGTCTGGATACGGGCGCAGGAGTTGGGGCAGCCGTTGATGTGCATCGCGATCGGCTGGGTGAGCGTACCGTCGTCGACGAGGTCTGCGAGGCGTCGCTCGAGTTCCGCGATGGCCGTGGCCGCGGTGACCTTGGTTTCAACGATCGCGAGCTTGCAGTACTCGATGCCGGTGCACGCGATGGTTGACCGGCGGAACAGCGACGGACGGGCGGACAGCCCAAGCGCATCGAGTTCCGTAACGAGTGGTTCTACCTGGTCCTTCTCGACGTCAAGGACAACAAGCTTCTGGTGGGGCGTGGTGCGCAGGCGGGTGGAGCCGTGTGCCTCGAGGGTGTCAGCGAGGGAGGTGAGGATTGTCCCGGAAACCCTGCCCACGGTCGGTGCGACACCGATGAAGAAATTGCCGTCCTTCTGCTCATGGATGCCTACGTGGTCGCCCGGGGTGTCGGGCTTGGGTGCGGCGGGGCCGTCAGGGAGCTCAAAGCCGAGGTACTCGTCCTGGAGGACCTGGCGGAATTTCTCGGTTCCCCAGTCGTTCAGGAGGAACTTCAGGCGGGCCTTGGTGCGCATGCGGCGGTAGCCGTAGTCACGGAAGATGCTGGTGACACCCAGCCACACTTCGGCGGCGACATCGGGTGAAACGAAGACACCCAGCCGCTCGGCGAGCCGGGGGTTGGTCGAAAGCCCTCCCCCGACCCAGAGGTCATAACCGGCGCCCAGCTCGGGGTGGACCACGCCCACCAGGGCGAAGTCGTTGATCTCGTGTACGACGTCCTGGCTCGGGTGGCCTGTGATCGCGGTCTTGTACTTGCGCGGGAGGTTGGCCAGTTCAGGATCGCCGATGAACCGCTCGCTGAGTTCGTGAATCAGCGGGGTGGGATCGAGGATTTCGTCCTTGGCGATGCCGGCCACGGGCGAACCGAGGATGACGCGGGGAACGTCACCGCATGCCTCCGTTGTGGAGAGACCGACTGCCTCGAGGCGGTTCCAGATTTCCGGAACGTCCTCGACCCGGATCCAGTGCAGCTGGATGTTCTGACGGTCGGTAATGTCAGCGGAGTCACGGGCAAACTCGGTGGAAATGCCGCCGATGACCCGCAGCTGCTCGGTGGTCAAAGCACCGCCGTCGATGCGCACCCGGAGCATGAAGTACTTGTCTTCGAGTTCGTGCGGTTCAAGCGTGGCCGTCTTGCCGCCGTCGATACCCTGCCGACGCTGCGTGTAGAGGCCCCACCAGCGGAAGCGTCCGTGGAGGTCCGTGCCGTCGATGGAGTCGAAACCGTTTTTCGCGTAGATCGTCTCGATCCGCTCACGGACGTTGAGCCCGTTGTCTTCCTGCTTCCACGTTTCGTTGGCGTTGAGGGGCGTGGTGCCGTCAACCTTCCACTGGCCATGCGGTTTGGCGGCAGGCCTGCTTGCGCGGGGCTTCCGCGCAGTATCTGTGGTGTCTGTGGTCGCGACTGAACTCGTCATGTAAAGACAGTAGGACCGGGGCGAGAGGCCCTTCAAAGGTTTGGCAACACCCGTTCACGTGACGACACAGCACGTCACAAAGGCGTCAGGGTATTGACAGGACTGGCGGCGTTCCCGGAATCTGCCCGATCACGGGCGGGCGCACACCTTCACGAGCTGCCTGCAGGGCCTGCCGCAGTCTCTGCCGGGGTCCGGCGCCTCAAGACGGCTGATGGCGTCGTCGTAACGGGCGAGCGCAATCTCAGCGACGGTCCTGGATGGGAGCAGCGGAGCACTCACTACGCTTGCCCCTGCCTTGGCCAGCTGGTCATGGAAGTAGCCCGGGGCCAGCAGGTAGGAAGCGATGGCCGGGCTGGCGGCCCCTTCCTGCGCATCTGCAACCGCTTCCGGCACGGAGGGACGTGCGCTTGCGCCGTACCCAACGACGATCCGGCCGGGGCGCACCTCCGCGAGTTGCACCGCGAGCTCCGCGACATCCACACCGGCGCACGCGTCCGAGGAACCTGCCGCAGCAAGTACGACGGCGTCATCCGGCTCCACCCGGGCTTCTTCCAGCCGTTGCTGCAGCAACTCGGCCAGCCTCGGGTCAGGTCCCAGCGGAGCGGCGGCGTACGTGCCGGGCCGGCTCTGCACCGCCTCGGCAATGTCCACCTTCACGTGGTAACCCACAGACAGGAGCAGCGGCACGATTACGGCCGACCCCTCCGGGAGCGCGGCGACCACCTCAGGGAGGTCCGGCTGCTGGACATCGACGTAAGCTTCCCGGATGTCGAGTTCCGGGCGAAGCGCACGCATCTCGTCACGCAACCGGTTGACGGCAGCCTGCCCCTCGGCGCTGCTGGTGCCGTGTGAACACGCGATCAGGACGGGTTGGTTAGACGAAGGCATGTTGGCCATTGAAGCACCCGCCTGCGACTATTGACAGTTGTGTCCCGTAACGAATTGACCCCATGAACGCCCCGCTGATCCTTGACCTGTTCGGCGTTTTCTTTTTCGCTGTGTCCGGGTCTTTGCTGGCGGCGCGGAAAGGCTTCGACCTCATCGGCTCCCTCCTGCTGGCTTCCCTCGCCGCGCTCGGCGGCGGCGTGGCCCGGGACGTAATAATCGGTGTCGATCCCGTGGCATTCACGAACCCGCTGTACCTGGCGCCGCCTCTCCTGGCCACCTTTCTGGTCCATTTTCTCTACTCACGCTTCGAGAAGGTGACCAGCCTTCTGATGCTCTTCGACGCCGGCGGATTGGCGCTCTTCTGCATTGTCGGGGCCCTGAAGGCCATCAACACCGGATGGAATCCGGTCGCGGCAGTACTGCTCGGCGTCACTACCGCCGTCGGGGGTGGACTGTTGAGGGACGTCGTCGCGAACGAGGTGCCGGGATTGTTCAATCCGGGAGACATCTACGCGCTGCCTGCCTTCCTGGGCGCGGCCCTCACCGTCGTCCTCGCGAAGCTGGAACTGTTCAACGTCCTGACCGGAGTGACCGTCGCGGCACTGGTGTTCCTCCTGCGGGTTCTTGCCTGGCGGGCGGGATGGCATGCACCCCTGGCCACCCATTCACCGCGTCCTTCAGCGCCTCCCCCGGCGGGATAGGATTGAGCGATCCCCCAACCTCACCTGGAGCCACTGTGACCGAGCTGTTCCTGGATAAATTCCGCGCCCTCGTACCCGCTTACTTCGAGGAACCCTGGGTGGCGGAAGACGGCCTGTCTGAAGACGAACTGGCCCAGCTGCGGGAGGGCCAGGACTTCCCGCTCCCGATGGCGATGAGCGAGTTCTACCTCGCCGTCGGCGCTTCCGAAGACCTCATGGAAGCGTTCCACTACGTCTGGGATCCGGACGAGCTCGAAATCGAGGACGGTTTCCTGCTGTTCATGGAAGACGTCGATGAAAAGTTCGTCTGGGGCGTCAAGGCTGACCAGCTGACCGTCCCCGATCCGATCGTCTGGCGTCGCAACAACGCCCGTGGTTCCTGGAAAAATGAGGAAGGGACCTTCAGCGAATTCATGCTCGACATGTTCGACTGGGTGTTCGATGACGAGGCAGAATGACCTGGGTCACCCACGCTCCGCAAGGATACGAGTGCCCGTTCTGCGACCTGGCCTCGGGCGAATTCCGATTCGCCTCCAACCTCTGCGAGCCGGGCGACCTGATCTACTCGGATGACCTGGTTCTGGCGTTCATCGCCTCACACGGCTTCGAGCCGAACCCCGGGCACGTCCTGGTGACGCCTCGCGCCCACCACGAACTGCTGTACGAACTTCCCGACGACGTGGCCGGCCGTATCATGACCGTCACACGCGACATGGCGATCGCCATCAAGCGCGCGTGGAACCCGGACGGCGTCTCAACCCGCCAGCACAACGAACCCGCCGGCAGCCAGCATGTCTGGCACTACCACCAACATGTGCTCCCCCGCTGGCACGACGACGGCTTCTACTTCACGCCGAGGAGGCCCATCGTGGACCCGGCAATCCGCGCCGGCAAGGCCGCTGAACTTCGCAAGGCGCTGGGCCTCTAACCCGAGGCTCTTGACGGGTTTCGAATCAGCGGATAGCCTCAACTTCCTACTGAGAAAACGTTTTCTCAAAGTGCTGCGATCCACCTGGGCCAGCACAACAGAGCACTGACGACCCACCACAGTGAAGGAAGATTCAATGACGAAGTTCCCGCGATCAGCCCGCGCCATCATGGCCACATCGCTTGCCATGACACTTGGTCTCACCCTGGGAGGTTGCGGGAACGGAGCGGAAGCTCAATCCGGGGACGGCAGCCTGCGGTTCTCCTGGTGGGGCTCGGATCCCCTGCACAACACCACCCTGGACGTCATAGAAGACTTCGAGGCCGAGAACCCGGACATCACCGTTGAAGGTGAGTACGGCGAATGGGGTGGCTACTGGGACAAATTGGCCACCATGACCGCAGGCGGAGACGCACCCGACGTCATCAACATGGACGAGAAGTACCTTCAGGAATACGCCGGCCGGGGCGCATTGACCGACCTCAGCACACTGCCAGGCCTGGACCTCTCAATGTTCGATGAATCGGCACTGGAACTTGGTGCGTACGAGGACGGAATCTACGGTTTGACCACAGGCCAAAACGCCTATGTGGTGATGGTGAATAAGGATCTCTTTGAAGAGGCCGGTGTTGAGCTACCCGATGACACCACATGGACCTGGGAGGACTACTACGCCCTTTCGGCTGAACTGGCCGAAAAGCTCGGGGACGAAAGCGGAACAACGTATGGTGCGCAGGAAGCCGACCTGCGAATCTGGCTGCGGCAGCACGGCGAATCTCTGTACGGTGAAGAAACAGGAGTGGGCTACAGCGCCGCTACGGCCGCGGCATGGTTTGAGCACCTCCTCGATGTCCGCGATGAAGGCGGTGGAATGAGTGCTGCCCAGTTCACTGAGGAACAATCCGGCGCGTTCGAGGCCAGCAGCTTCCCCACAAACAAGGCCGCCATGGGGTGGTTCTGGTCCAACCAATTGGCATCGCTCGAGACGGCCACAGGAAGCAACATCGGCATGCTGCGGACACCTTCGGTCTCCGGGAAAGTGGCAGACAACGGAATGTATTACAAGTCGACGATGTACTGGTCCATCTCCAGCCAGTCCGATGACCAGGAGGCGGCGGCTGAATTTGTGAACTACCTTGCCAACAACGAGGACGCCGCAAAGCAGATCATGGTCGACCGCGGTGTTCCTGCCAATCCTGATATGGTCGCCGCCATTGAGCCGGAGTTGAGTGAAACCGAGCAGACTGTCGTGGACTTCCTCGAGGAGATCCGCCCGGACATGGCCGGGCCTGAGAAGATCTCGCCCGTGGGCGCCGGCGGCGTGCAGGACGTGATCAAGCGTTATGCCTCCGAGGTGCTATTTGACGCCCTCACCCCCCAGCAGGCTGCCGAACAGATGACCGCTGAGATCGAAGGACTGATCAACGCTTAGCAGCGTCCCCACCATGACAACAGAACCCAGCCCGATTGCAGGTTTTGAGGACTGGCCCGCCTATGTGCGGGCCAGCCCCCTGCATCAAGGGCACGACGACGGCAGTAGGCGGCTTGCGGCAACCCTCGGGGTCCCAGCGCTACCGAGTACGCAACCTGAGATCATGCACGGGACGGGTTGGGCTGTGGAGGGCGTCCAGGTGACCCAGCTCCAGTGGCAACTGTCTTATGGTCCTCCCACCACTGCGTACCTCCTGGTTCCAGAGCACCGTCGCGGACCGCTCCCGGCGGTGCTCTGGAACCAGTGCCACGCGGGGAACAAATGGTTAGGCTCCGAGCGGCTGATCGATATCGGGCCGGAAACACCAGAGGAAGTCTCGGTACTGCAAAGGGAACTGTATGACGGCCACGCTGTTGCCAACGAGGTCGCCCGGGCAGGCTTCGCAGTACTGGTTCACGACGCCTTCAGCTGGGGTAGCCGAAAGTTCACGCTGGATCCCGCTCCGCGTCGGACAGCGGACTGGGTTGAAGCGCGGATGGCACAGTGGGCTGAGCAGCGCATAGTCCCTTCGGCCGGGATGCTGTATAACGCAGCAGCGGCACACCACGAAAATACGATCGCAAAGGCTTCAGGCCTGCTGGGCACCAGCTATGCGGGGATGGTTGCACACGAGGATCTTGTTGCCCTGGCCATCCTGCGCTCGCTGCCTATAGTGGACCCTGAACGTATCGGCGCTGCCGGCTTCTCCGGGGGCGGCGGCCGCTCACTCGCCCTCGCAGCACTCGCTCCTGATGTGCGAGCCTGCGTCATTTCCTGCATGATGACTACTTTTGCGGGCCTGTTCCCTGATCATCTCGACCATCACTCCTGGCTGCTCAACACGCCGGGGCTGGCTCGAGCGTTCGACCTGCCGGAACTCACAACCCTGAATTCGGGATGCAGCTTCCTCGTGCAGTTTGCCGACACCGATCCGCTGTTTGCTCGAACTGGCATGCGGGACGCCGACAGGATGCTTCAGCGATTGCATGCGCAGGATACGGGCCGGTACACCGGAGCCTGGTACGACGAGGGGCATGTCTTTTCCTCGGCTTTGAGGAACGACGCACTCGGTTTTCTTCAGCGAAAATTGCAACCTTCCCTCTAGAAAAGATGAGAAGTGCTCTTCCTGACACGCCTGCGGATCTACATAGCGCCGTACATAGCGCCGTACATAGCGCCGTACATAGCGCCGTACATAGCGCCGTACATAGCGCCGGCCGACGCTAGACGTCGCGGCTGACGACCGCCTGTGCAAAGCTCGCCAGCGCAGTTTTGACCATGCTGTCGGGCAACGGGTCGAGTGCGGAGACCGCGTCTTCCGCCCACTGCTGCGCAACGGTCCAGGCCTGGCGTGTGGCCGAGTGCTCACGGAGGGCTGAAACAGCTTCTGCGAGGGCCTCGTCCGAGGTCAGGTCGCCGTCCACCAACTCGAGCACGCGCTGCGCGGACCCGTCGCCGGCAGCAGCCGCCTGGCGCAGCAGGAGTACGGGCAGCGTGGGTACGCCCTCGCGCAGGTCGGTCCCCGGAGATTTGCCCGATTTAGACTTCAGCCCGGTGACGTCGATGACGTCATCTGCCAGCTGGAATGCAACACCAACCTTCTCGCCGTAGGACACCATGACATCGACAGCCGACGCCGGTGCATCCGCGAAAATCGCACCGAGCTGCCCGGACGCGGCAACCAGGGAGCCGGTCTTGTCCGCGATGACCGACAGGTAGTGCTCCACCGGGTCCTCGCCGTCCCGGGGACCAACGGTCTCGTGCAGTTGGCCGAGGCAGAGCCGCTCGAAAGTACGCGCCTGAATACCGAGCGCACGGGATCCCAGCTCAGAAACCAAGATCGAAGCCCGGGCGAAGATCAGGTCGCCGGTCAGGATCGCTACGGAATTACCCCACACTTCGTGTGCCGTCGGAGCGCCCCGGCGGTACGGCGCGGAGTCCATCACGTCGTCGTGGTACAGAGTTGCCAGGTGCGTCAGTTCCACGACGACGGCGGCAACCACCACTTCCGGCTTGGTTGGATCTCCGAGGTGGGAAGCCAGGATGGTCAGCAGCGGACGGATTCGCTTGCCGCCGGCTTCAACGAGGTGGCGGGAGGTGGCGTCTGCCAGCGGATCGGAACTGGAGATCGCTTCGCGAAGCTGTTTCTCGACCTTGGCGAGGCACGTTGACACAGCCGGTCCAAGCTCCGGATCCTCAGCAATCAGGGCGAAACCTGCGGGCAGGCGGAGCCCCGTGGCGATCACGCCGGTGCTCGGCTCCAGCTCGTCGATGAGCGGGCGCGGATGGCCAGCGCTGGTCCAGCTGGTTTGGGGGGAATCCGTCATGGGTCTAAGCCTATCGGGCGAGGGAGCGCAGCGAGCATTGGGAGTCAACGGGCTGGAACTTTCGTGCAGCTCTGGCGGGTTCTGGGCCGCCCTTCAACCCGCCAGAGGTGCGCAAAAGTTCCCGGGGTTCTACCGGTTCCGAGCTACCGACTGGTTATCCGTCGCCGGGACGAGGCTTTCGAGCACATGGATCAGCCGATCCTCGAAACCCTTGCCTCCGGAGTCGGTCAGGTTGGCCAGCATCCGCACAACGAACCGCATCAGCACCGGGATCGGCATGCCGGTACGCAGCGCGAGCCGCAGAATGGCCGGCTTGCCGATCAGTCCGGCGAAGACGCGGCCGAGGGTGAAGTGGCTTCCCCACTGGTCGCGGATGTACGGCGCGTATCCCGAGACCACGCTGTCCCGCGCAGGCCCCGGGTCCACGGCGTGGGACCGCTCGATGAACTCGGCCGCGTACCGCGCCGACTCCATGGCGTAGGAGATTCCCTCACCGTTGAACGGCGACACCATGCCACCGGCGTCTCCGAGCAGCAGCATGCCCGGCGAGTAGTGCGGAGTCCGGTTGAATCCCATCGGCAAGGCCGCGCCGCGGATTTCGCCGATCTGGTTCTCCTCGGTGAATCCCCAATCGGCGGGCATCCCGGCGGTCCAGTCCCGCAGCACCTGCTTGTAGTCGAGCTTCCCGAACGACGCAGAGGAGTTCAGGATCCCCAGGCCCACATTCGAGGTTCCGTCGCCCACACCGAACACCCAGCCGTAGCCGGGCAGAGGCTTCCCGGAGGCGTCCGGCAGTTCCAGCCAGCCCTCCATCCATGGGTCTTCATGGCGGGGGCTCGTGAAGTAGGTCCGCACCGCGACGCCCAGGGGCCTGTCGTCCCGCTTGGCCATGCCAAGGCTCACGGCCGTCCGGGTCGAGTTACCGTCCGCCGCCAGCACGACGTCGGCGCTCAGGGTCTTCTGCTCGCCCGTCCGCCGCCCGCCAGGGCCGAGGACGTTCACGACGACGCCGGTCACCCGCCCGGTATGGTCCCGTACCGCTTCGGTGACCGAGTGGCCCTCGAGGATCCGTGCACCGGCGGACCGGGCGTGCTCGGCAAGCTGCTCATCGAAGCCGAGCCGCGTGCGCACCAGCCCGTAGGACGGGAAGTCGGACAGCTCAGGCCAGGGCAGTTCGACGGTCCTGCCGCCGGCCAGGAGCCGAAGGCCCATGTTCCGCCGCCACCCGAGTTCTTCGCCGTGCGGCAATCCCAGCAGCTGTATCTCCCGAACGGCGCGAGGCGTGAAGCCGTCCCCGCACACCTTCTCGCGGGGGAAGAACGTCTTCTCGACGACCGTCGTTTCGATACCTGCAGCAGCGAGGTAGTAGGCAGCCGTGGACCCGGCCGGCCCCGCGCCGATGATGAGGACGGACACTTAGTTTGCGGCCCTGCTGCTGCGGCGACGCTGGCGGGTCTGGGAGGCTGCCGCCGTCGTTGTGATGGTGGCTTCCGGCTTGGTGGCGCGGTGCACGGCCACAATGCCGCCGTTCAGGTTGCGGTAGGCGACCGATTGCCAGCCGCTCTCGGTGATCAACGCGGCCAACTCGTCCTGGTTGGGCCAGGCTCGAATGGACTCGGCGAGGTAAACGTATGCCTCAGGGTTGGAGCTGACCTTGGTGGCGATCGCCGGGAGTGCGCGCATGAGGTACTCGGTGTACATAGTGCGCCAGAGCGGAACGGTGGGCTGCGAGAACTCGGCAATGACGAGGCGGCCGCCCGGCTTGGTGACGCGGAGCATTTCCTCCAGCGCCTTGGTGGGGCGGTCGACGTTGCGCAGCCCGAAGGAGATGGTGCAGGCGTCGAAGGAGTTGTCTTCGAACGGCAGGTTGGTGGCGTCGCCGGCAATGAAGTCGATGTCCGGACGGCGGCGCTTGCCCACGCGCAGCATCCCGAGTGAGAAATCACACGCGACCACATGTACGCCGGCGTCGGCGAAGGGCTCACTCGACGTGCCCGTACCGGCTGCCAGGTCAAGCACCCGGTCTCCCCGACCCGCATCAACGGCGTCCACCACAACACGCCGCCAACGGTGGGTCTGCCCCAGCGAAAGCACGTCATTCACTACGTCGTATTTGGGCGCCACATCGTCAAACATGGCGGCAACTTCCTCGGGACGCTTATCCAGCGATGCTCGATTCACCCCGTCATTGTCTCAAACATTGAACCGCACCCCCAATTGAACGGACAGGACGGAACAGGGAGGACAGCGCGCGGGAGTACGCTAGAGCATCATGAGCATTCCGTCCCCTGCTGCAGTGGCGACGCCGCTGGATCAGGCGCCTGCCCTTCGCAGCATCACCTTTGAGCGGGGCGACCTTCAACTGGACACCGGCCTCCTCGATTACGTGGTGCGCAATGAGGTCCACACCTGGATCCGCCGCGGCGGAGGCCTTGTCGGCTTCGGCGAGGCGGCGCGCTTCACCACCTCCGGACCGGGCCGATTCGCCGAGGCGCAGGCATGGTGGCGGGAGGTCGTCGCGGCTGCCGACGTCGTCAATCCCCTCAGCCAGCCCGGCACCGGGTTGATGTCGTTCGGGTCCTTTGCCTTCTCAAAGACCTCCCGCCACCTCTCCCGTCTCATTGTGCCGCGGATAGTTGTCGGCAGCAGTGAGGGTAAGAGCTGGCTCACCTACATCACGGATGACGACGACGCGGAGGTGAGTGCCTCTGCTGCGGAAGCGGAGCTTGCCGCCTACCTCGACGAAGTTGAGCCGGAACGGAAACCCTGCCCAGGCGACCGGCTGGCTCCGGGGATTCTGACCGAAGAGCAGTGGATGACGGCGGTCAGTCGCGGCGTCGCGCACATCCGTGACGGTGAGCTGAGCAAACTCGTCCTGGCCCGCGACGTCGTTGCCGAGCTCGGTTCACCCATTTCCGCGGCGCAGGTGCTGCGTGAGCTCGCTGTCCGCTACTCCGATTGCTGGACCTACTCGGTGGACGGGCTCATCGGCTCCACACCGGAAATGCTCATCAAGGTCGAGAACCACACCGCCCGCGCCCGGGTTCTGGCGGGCACCCTTGACCGATCCTCGGCGCCGGCCGGGGAGAGCAGCTACGCGGAGCGGGTGCTGGCCGGCTCGGAGAAGCAGCAGCACGAACATGAGATCGCCATCGACTCCCTCACCCGGCAGCTGGAACCGTTCACCCGGACCATGACCTCACACAGCGAGCCCTTCGTCCTAGAACTTCCCAACGTGTGGCATCTCGCTTCCGACGTCACCGCCGAACTTGCCGAGGACAGCGACGGCAACGTGCCGTCGTCATTGGTTCTGGTCGAGGCCCTGCACCCTACGGCGGCTGTATGCGGCACGCCCACCACGGTTGCCGGTGAGCTGATCCGGGAACTGGAACACCTTGAACGGGGACCGTACGCCGGACCGGTGGGCTGGATGGACGCCGATGGAAACGGCGAGTGGGGCATTGCCCTGCGCGGTGCCGTCGTCGAGACTCCCACGCGGGTTCGGATGTACGCCGGCTGCGGCATCGTTGAGGGCTCCCAGCCGGTGGCGGAACTCGCGGAAACGTGGAGCAAGTTCCGGCCCATGATCGAAGCGCTCGGCCTGCGGGCACCATCACGATCCTGATTCTTTTCCCTGAAGCTGTTGGTTACCAATAGGCAATGGCTGTAGCCTGTGATGCACATCTCCATAACAGCTAGAATCGTCCATGACGTTTTCTTACTCCGTCCTGAGCTGAGGTACTGCATGTTTTCGAAGATTTCCAAATCGCTTGCCGTTATGGCAATCGGCACCCTGGCACTTACCGCCTGCGGCGGCGGCTCCGAGCCCGAGGAGGGCGGGGAGGCAGCCGGAGGCGGCTCCGAACTGAACCTTGTCTCCCCCGGCACGCTGACTGTCTGCTCCGACATCCCCTACGAGCCGTTCGAGTACGAAGAGAACGGCGAATACGTCGGGTTCGACATGGATCTGATGAAGGAAATCGCCGCTGGCCTTGACCTTGAATTCACCGTGCAGGACGTCGGGTTCGACGGACTCCAGTCCGGTGCCGTGCTTGCTGCCGGGCAGTGCGACGTCGGCGCCAGCGCCATGACCATCACCCCCGACCGTGAAGAGAACCTGACCTTCTCTGAGCCGTACTACGACTCGCTGCAGTCACTGCTGGTTCCGGCGGACTCCGCCATTGCCGGCCTCGAGGATCTTGCCGGTGAATCCGTGGGCGTTCAGCAGGGCACCACCGGTGAGGCATACGCCCGCGACAATGTCCCGGCCGACACCGAGGTGGTGGCATTCCCCAGTGACGCGGAGCTCTACTCAGCGCTCCAGGCGGGGAACGTGGCAGCGATCCTTCAGGATCTGCCCGTCAACCTGAACCACACCGAGGACGGCGCATACACCATCGCCGCCGAGTTCGAGACGGACGAGCAGTATGGGTTCGCGTTCCCCAAGGAGGGAAGCGAAACCCTCGTCGAAGCTGTGAACACCGAGCTCGCCGGGCTGCGTGACAGCGGCAAGTACGACGAGATCTACAACACCTACTTCGAGGAGAAGTAACCACTCCACGGATATGCGGCAGTTCCAGGTTCTGGGACTGCCGCAGCCGTGTTCACCTCCCGAAAGATAGGTAAGAAAACACGTGAAACCCACCACCCGTAAGCGGCTCTTCCGGGGTGTCCTCTATGCCATTTTCATCATCGCCATCGCCGTCGTTGTGTTCCTGGCCGACTGGGAAGCGATCCGCTCAAACTTCTTCGATCTTGACGTCGCCGCGCAGGCCTTCCCGGGGGTCATCACCACCGCTGCGAAAAATACGGTCGTCTACACGGCTATCGCCTTCGTCGGAGGCATGATCGGCGGGCTCATCCTCGCCCTGATGAAGCTCTCGCCCGTCGGCCCGTACCGCTGGTTGGCGACCGCCTACATTGAACTGTTCCGCGGCCTCCCCGCCCTGCTGGTGATCTTCGGATTCGCCTTCGCTGTTCCGATCGCCTTCCAGTGGCGTCCTCCGGGCGGCAGTGCCGGCGCCGGCCTGATCGCGCTCATCGTGGTCGGCGCCGCCTACATCGCCGAAACCATCCGCGCCGGCATCGAGGCCGTGCCCAAGGGCCAGGTCGAAGCAGCCCGCTCACTGGGCATGCGGCCGTCCTGGACCCTGGTGTCCGTAGTCCTCCCCCAGGCCTTCCGGATCATCACGCCTCCCCTGACCAACGAGCTGGTCATCCTCATCAAGGACACCTCTCTGCTGTTCATCGCCGGCATGGCCCTCAGCGACCGCGAGCTCACCACCTTCGCCCGTGACTCCGTGTCATCGCAGGCCAACGCAACACCCCTGGTGCTCGCGGCGCTGATGTATCTGGTCATCACCCTCCCCCTTACCCAGCTGGTTGCCAAGCTGGAACGACACAACAAGAGAGGCCGATAAGCCATGGCCGAACCGCACCGCAGAACTGACGTGCCCGCCATCGAGGTACGCGATCTGCACAAATCCTTCGGGGACAACGAAGTGCTCAAGGGCATTGACTTCCATGTGGACCAGGGTGAGGTGGTCTGCGTCATCGGCCCTTCGGGCTCGGGCAAGTCCACGCTGCTGCGCTGTGTCAACAGGCTTGAGGAGCCGACGTCGGGCACCATCATGGTCGAGGGCGTCGACATCACCGACGAGGACACCGACCTCGACAAGGTCCGGACCCGCATCGGTATGGTGTTCCAGCAGTTCAACCTGTTCCCGCACCTGAACGTGCTGCGCAACCTCACGCTGGCCCAGATCCGGGCGAAGAAGCGCGGTAGGGCGGAAGCTGAGGAAGTCGCGCGGCGGAACCTCGACAAGGTGGGACTCGCCGAGAAGGCAGACGCCTTTCCCTCGCAGCTCTCCGGCGGCCAGCAGCAGCGCGTGGCGATTGCCCGTGCGCTGTCCATGGACCCGGACATGATGCTGTTCGACGAGCCCACCAGCGCGCTCGACCCCGAACTGGTCGGCGACGTCCTGGACGTGATGAAGCAACTCGCCCGCGACGGCATGACCATGATGGTGGTTACCCACGAGATGGGCTTTGCCCGGGAAGTCGGCGACCGCGTGGTCTTCATGGACGGCGGAGTCGTGGTGGAGCAGGGCAATCCGGAGGATGTCCTCGGCAACCCGCAGCACGAGCGCACGCAGGGCTTCCTCTCAAAGGTTCTCTAACTGTGATTTAAGGGGCCGTTCCTAAACGGGTTGGTGCGTGCGAAGATAAAACGCACCAACCCGCTTGGTCTCCCCTACCCCAGGAAATCGATGTCCGAGTTACTCACCGCCGGACGTCCGCGCCTGAGGGCGCGGTTCGCCGCCGTCGTCGTTGTTTGTCTCACTCTGCTCGCCGGATTGCTCACCGCACCACCGGCCAATGCGGCCATCCCGGTCAACGATCCGAATAACGTCCAGGTGCTGGTGACGAAGTCCCGGCCCCTGAATCCACTCAGATACGTTCCGCCGGACCTCGTGTACTACCCGGGCACCAGCTACCTGGTGCGGCGCGAGGTGTCGTCCAACCTCCAGAACCTGTTGAATGCCGCCCGCGGTGCGGGCGCCCCGCTTGCCCTGATAAGCGCCTACCGCTCGTACGACGAGCAGGCTGCGCTCTACAACTATTACGTCAGCCTCTACGGTCAAGCAGTTGCCGATACCATCTCCGCCCGCCCCGGCCACAGCGAACACCAAACCGGGCTGGCGGTTGACGTCGGCAACCAGGACGGATCCTGCGGTCTCGGCGCCTGCTTCGCGAACACCCCCGGCGGCCGCTGGGTTGCAGCGAACGCGCACCGGTACGGGTTCATCGTCAGGTACCCGGACGGATACCAGCCGACCACCGGCTACACCTTTGAGCCGTGGCACCTGCGCTATGTCGGCCGGTCAGTGGCCACCGAAATGAAAACCCGTGGCATCCCCACCATGGAGCATTACTACAACGGCTCCAATCCTTCGGTGAAGCATTCCTCGGATGTCGTGGCCGCCGACGCCACCGGCGCCCTGTGGACCTATCCATCGAACTACCTCAACGGTTTCCGTCCCAGGGCTCGTCTTGGCGGCGGTTGGTCCTCGCTGAAGGCAGGCTTCAATACGGACTGGAACGCCGACGGAATCCAGGACCTCGTCGCCCAGTGGAACGACGGCCGGCTGACCCTGTACCGAGGCCTGTTCGGTGGAGGATTCCAGGCACCGGTCAGCATCGGCCAGGGCTGGGGCTCTCACGAGGTCACGGTGGGCCGCTGGTTGCGGAACAGCCGCTTCCCATCCGTGGTGGCCAAGGACAGCACAGGCGGACTCTGGCACTACGCGAACACCGCAGGCGGCACCCTGTCGCGCGGAGTTCGAATCGGACACGGGTGGCAAAACCTGGGGATCGCCCAGGCCGACTGGGACCGGGACGGCAACCAGGACATTCTGGGCACGCGGTCCAACGGCCAGCTCGCCCTGTACCGCTCCAACGGTTCCGGCGGTTTCGTGAACGAGACCCGGCGCGTGATCGGGCAGGGCTGGCAGTCAATGGACAGCCTCACTGCCATCTCCGGTTTCCAGGGCCCGGGTTCGTACGGGCTGAGGGCACGCTCGACAGCAACCGGCCAGCTGAGGTACTACCCGATGCCGGGTAACAGGTGGGGAACCGCCGCGACCATCGGTCAGGGCTGGCAGACCTACCGGCTGTTCCGGTAACTAACGCTCAACGGCGTTCCGCACGGCAGTCCTCACCCGTGCGTGCAAATCGCGCAGCCCGGCGCGGTCGATCCTGACTTCCAGGACCGACCGGCCGCTGATCGGTTGCTCCAGAACAGCATCCAGCTCGTCGGGAGTACTGACGAGCCGGTGCTGAACGCCGTAGCCTGCCGCCAGGGCGGCGAGATCCGCCGCGTGCGGCGTGCCGAACAGGCGTTCCACAGCGGGTCCGTAGCGTTCCACCGTCGCGGGATCCCCATGCTCCAAGAGGCCGAAAATGCCGCCGCCTGAATCGTTGAGTACAACAACCTGCAGGTCCGGCTCCTCCTCGCCGGTACCGAGAAGGAGGCCGCCGGCGTCGTGCAGGAAGGTCAGGTCACCGACCAGCAGCCGCGTGGGAATACCCGCGGCAAGCGCAATGCCGGTCGCGGTCGAGATGGTGCCGTCGATCCCGGACAGACCGCGGTTGGCGTACACCTCGAGGGGGTGCCAGTCACCGGAGGCCATAAGGTCCATGTCACGGATGGGGTTCGATGACCCGAGCACCAGGTTGTCCGTAGTGTTCTCCCACACCGCGTCCGCCACGTGCAGCCCTGTGAGTGCGGGCTCGTCGGCTAGGTGCAGCTGAAGGGCGGCCTCAGCTCGGGCACCCGCCTCCCGCCATTCCTCGAGCCATCCGTCAGCGCCGCACCCTGCGAAGGCCACTAACCCGTCAAGCGTGCTGATCATCCGTTCGGGACGCCTGCCCTCCTCGAACCACGCCTGCGGTTCCGGTACATACAGTGCCCGCTCCACGTCCGTCCGGGCGAGCAGCGCTGCCACCGGCCGGGAGAGCGTCGGCCGCCCGAACACAACGACCCGCTCGATCCGCGGCCCGAACTGCTCGAGCAGCAGCCGGTACGCGCCGATGGCGGACGAGCCGAACCGCGCGTTCGACGACGGCTCCGCCAGCAGCGGGAGGCCCAGATGCTGCGCGAACACCGCTGCCAGCTCCCCTGCTCCGTGCCCCGCGAGCACAACAGTGCGGGCGGCGTCGTTCGGAGCAGGCGCCGCGGTCCCCGCTGGTTCTGTTGTCCGGACCATCGGCACGGCGCCAAGAGGCTGCGTCTCGGCGGGACCGCGCACCTCGTCGAGGTCCGGCACGAGCGGATCCCGGAACGCGAGGTTCACCTGCACCGGTCCCGCGGGGCCGTTGGCTCCGCGCGCCTCAGCGAGCGCCCGCGCAACGTAGGGCGAAGGATCAGTGCCTGCCGGAACGTCGAGTGCGGCACGGGTGTGCACGCCGAACAGGCCCACCTGGCGCGTGGTCTGGTTGGCGCCGGTTCCGCGCAGCTCGTCCGGCCGGTCTGCGGAGAGGACCACAAGGGGCACCGCAGCGTGGTTGGCCTCCATCACAGCGGGGAGCAATTCCCCCACGGCGGTGCCGGAGGTGGTGACGACGGCAGCCGGACGCTGGGACCCGAGCGCCAGTCCCAGTGCGGTGAATCCACCCACCCGCTCATCCACGCGAACGTGGAGTCGGAGCCCGCCGTGTTCGGCTGCCTCCGCCAGGGCGTATGCAAGAGGTGCGCTGCGTGATCCCGGGGCAAGAACGACGTCGGTGATTCCGGAGTTGTGCAGCGCCCGAACAACGGCGCGGGCTGATTCGATCGACTTCACCGGTCCATCCTTTCACTGATGACCCTGCTTCCCCCGGGCGCCCAACTATTTACCCCGGGTTCACCTGATAGTCCTCGCCGGGACAGGTGGCACTGACAGCCTCAGATTCGACCGTTCATCTTCGGAAGGCAACACTCCCATGACCATCGAATCCCGCCGCCGCTTCCTGCCCATGCTGGACCATGTGAAGGGCAAACGAAGCGCGGTTACCTGCGCGCTGAAGTGTGACAACGCGTGCGCCAAAGACGTCTGCAACACGTCGAACAACAGCTACATGCGCGACATCGTCTCCGCCGAATACTCACGCCGCAACGTGCTCGGTGCGGGCGCTGTCGGCGCGCTGACCCTGCTGCTCGGCGCGAACGCCGTCAACCAGGCACCGGGCGCCCAGGGTCTTTCGCCGGCTGCAAAGGCCGGCGGACGCCTGCAGTTCTCCGCCATCGCCCCCGTGCCCGCATCCGTCGATGAGTTCACCGTCCCGAAGACGTACTCATGGGAGCCGATTATCCGCTGGGGCGATCCCATTCTGCCGGGAGCGCCCGAGTTCGACATCCATAACCAGACTCCGGAATCACAGGCAGGCCAGTTCGGCTACAACAACGACTACCTGGACATTCTGCCGCTGGACAGGAAGAACACCCGTGCCGTTCTCGTGGCCAACCACGAGTACACCAACGAGAGCATCATGTTCCCTCCAGGCACCGATGCCGCCACCATCCGGGCAATCGCGAAGAACGCCCACGGCATGGCCGTCGTCGAACTCGAGCGCAAGAGCGAGGGCTTCCCCTGGAGGTACACCCGCACCGGCAAGCTCAACCGTCGGATCACCATGTCGACGCCGTTCACGCTCACCGGTCCTGCTGCCGGCTCCGATCTCGTCAAAACTGTTGCGGATCCCGAGGGACGCACCGTACTCGGCACCCTGAACAACTGCGCCGGCGGCACCACACCCTGGGGCACCATCCTCTCCGGCGAAGAGAACTTCCAAGGCTACTTCAAGGTGGGAACCCCCACCGCTGCACAGCGCCGTTACGGGATCACCAGCACCAATCCCGGCCGCGGCTGGCACCTGGACGAGGAGCGCTTCGACGCGTCCACCGAAGGCTACAGGAACGAGCCGAACCGCTTCGGCTACATCGTTGAGGTCGATCCGATGGACCCCACCTCGACCCCGGTCAAGCACACTGCCATGGGCCGTTTCAAGCACGAAGGCGCCAACGTCCGGCTCAACGCCGACGGACACGTTGTGGCCTACATGGGCGATGACGAGCGCTTTGACTACCTGTACAAGTTCGTTTCACGCGACAAGCACATCGAAGGCAACCGCGAGCACAACAAGACGCTCCTCGCCAACGGTGACCTGTTCGTCGCACGGTTCCGCGGCAACTCGGAGGCCGAGATCGACGGCTCGGGTGCAGTGCCTTCCGACGGTTCCTTCGACGGCACGGGCGAGTGGATTCCGCTCAGCCGCGGCGGACGCAGCGCCGTTCCCGGCATGAGCATCGAGGAGGTGCTGGTTCACACCCGTCTGGCCGCGGACAAGGTCGGCCCCACCAAGATGGACCGCCCCGAAGACGTTGAGCCCAACCCGGTGACCGGGCGGATTTACGTAGCGTGCACCAACAACTCGAACCGTGGTGTCGGCTCGAACCCTGCCGCCGATGAAACCAACCCCCGCACCCAGAACCGCGACGGCCACATCGTCGAGATCACCGAAACCAACAACGACGCCACGGCTTCGACCTTCAACTGGAACCTGCTGATGGTTTGCGGTGATCCTGCCCAGGGCGACGTGACCTACTTCAGCGGCTACCCGGTGGATCAGGTCTCCCCCATCTCATGCCCGGACAACGTGGCCTTCGACTCAGCGGGCAACCTCTGGATCTCCACCGACGGCGCGCCGTCCGGCATCGGCTACAACGACGGCCTCTTCAAGGTGACCCTTGAGGGCGCCGACCGAGGCAAGGTCGAGCAGTTCCTCTCCGTGCCACGGGACGCCGAAACCTGCGGACCGGTCATCCACGACCAGGAAGGCATGATCTTCGTCGCCGTGCAGCACCCGGGTGAGGACGGCTCGTGGGGCAACCACACCTCGCTGTTCCCGTATGACGGAACCCCTGCACCCCGTCCCTCGGTGGTCCAGGTCTTCCGCGGCAAGAACGGCAAGGGCCTGCGGAAGTAACCTCCGCGGACGCGGCCGGGGTGTGCATGAACCGCATACCCCGGCCTTCGCCGTTTAAGCCCCGGATTCGAGAATCGTGTGTACCCGTTTCAACCGTTCCAGCCACCAGGCAGTACGGTCCGTTGGTGCCGCGAAGCGCTGAAGGAGTTCTTCGGTAACAGTCACCGGGCGCACCGGCAGCCAGCCGCCGTCGGGCAACAGGGGCTCGGGCGACACGTCACCGTCCATCAGCGAGAGGGTAGCCAGTCCGCAGGCGTAGGGCAGCTCCGGCAGCGACGCGGCGAGCGCCACCCCCGCTCGGATGCCGACCGAGGTGTCCAGAGCGGAACTTACGACGGCGGGAAGGCCCGCCTGCGCCACGATGTCCAGCGCACGCCGGACGCCGCCGAGTGGTGCAACCTTCACGACAATCAGATCCGCCGCGTCCTCCCGGGCGACGCGGAGCGGATCCTCCGCCTTGCGGACACCCTCATCCGCCGCGATCAGAACCGGGAGACCGCGTCGCCGTACTTCGAGCCGGACGGCCCGCAGATCAGCAGTACCCATGACCGGTTGCTCGGCGTATTCAAGTCCGAAGGGAGCGAGGGCCTCGAGCGCTGGAAGGGCATCGGCCGGGTCCCAGCCGCCGTTGGCATCAACACGCAGCTTCGCCTCCGGAAGGAGGCGGCGCACCTCAGCGACGCGGGCGACGTCGTCGTCAAGCGTCTGCCCGCGCTCCGCCACCTTGATCTTGACAGCGCTCACGGCACCGAACCGCGCCAGTATGGGTTCGACGCCGGCCGCCGCCACCGCGGGGACAGTGGCGTTCACCGGGACGCGGCTCCGCACCGGCCCAGGGAAGCCCTCCCACGCGGCTTCGACCGCCGCGCGCAGCCAGGAAGCCGACTCGGCGTCGTCGTACTCGGGAAAAGGCGAGAACTCGCCCCAGCCCCGCGGTCCGCGCAGAATCAGCGCCTCCCGATGGGTGACTCCGCGGAAGCGGACGCGCATGGGGACTGAGACTACGTGTGCGGAAGCCAGCAGCTCATCCGCAGTGGGTTGCTCCATTGAATCAGCGTAGTCATAACGACCAGTCAAGAAATTCCCAAGATCCCGGGACGATCCTAACGGAAGCAGGCGTCCGTCCTGCAGCGAACTATTTCGGGGCCTGCGAGCTCCGTTAGGAAAGGATTCGTGATGAAGTTACACAGTCACGTTTCTCCCGGTGCTACAGGTACCCCGTCTTCCAGGAGACGCGTTACCGGACTGCTCGCGGGAAGCACTACACTGATGCTCATTGCCGGCAGCGCGACCGTCGTCATGGCGGCAAATCCTCCCATCGGACCAGGAAACATCGAGATCTTCACCAAGCGGGACATGGTCGCCATCGAGGGCTACACCGCCCAGGCAGGCCAGGACGTCGCCATCAAGGTCACCCGCGGGGGGAACCTCATCGGCATTTCACACGGGGTGGTCGGTGATGATGGCTTCTTCGAGGTCAATCACCCCGGGGGGTCCTGCTGGGACGTGGTCACCCCCAACATCACCGGCCTCGACGTCGTCACGGCGGAATTCGAAGATGGCAGCAGCGACGGGGCGGTTGCAGGAACGGCGCTGATCACTTCCGTTGAATCCGTTGACGGCACAGCAACGCCGGATGTTGCTGGCGACGTCGAAGGCACAGTTGTTGTCAAGGGCACCTATGGTCCAGACGTTGACCTCGCCCGCATGGGAGTTGAAATCGTCAACCCCGATATGAGAGCCATGGGCATCGGCGAGCGGGCGATCGGCTGGCCGACCGACGAGGCGCCTGCAACCTACACCGTGGACGGCACGGCGGCGGGTGGGCAATTCGAGGTCACGTACGGCTTCTTCTCCAAGGCGGAGCAGGACACAGCTTTCGCCGGTGATCCTTCAGTAGCCAGCTGGCAGGCCGAGCCGGCAAATGTTGAAGCCCAACTGGGCCTGACCATCTCCGAATTCAAGGAGATTGACGGACCGGGATTCGGCGGATGCCCCGCCGGGCCGGCTGGACAGGCTCCCAACCCTCCTACTGAAGCCTTCGCCAGCGCAGCCGGACAGAACGGCATCAATGTCACCTGGAAGGCCGCAACCGTTCCTGCTGACGCCCCCGCGATCACCGGTTACGAAGTAGTCGCGGTAGACACGGCCCTGGGCCAGGAAGTGAGCGTGAAGGTCGGGGCGGAAGCCACCAGCGCCACCATCCGTGGACTGGTCAATGCCCAGGCGTATCCGGTGCAGGTGTTTGCCCTCAACGGACAGGCAAGCACCGCCGCGGAGGCCGGCACCGTCACGGTCACATCCGTCGAAACGCCGCCTGCGGCTACTGCACCGTCGGCTCCGGGCGACGTAGCGGTCAAGGATGGTTCGCTGCTTGGTTCAGCCGAGATCTCCTGGACCGCGGCGGCCGCGAACGGTTCTGCCGTGACCGGCTACACCGTCACGGCGATGTCCGGGACGACGGAAGCTGCTATAACCACAGTCGGGAGCGGTGCCACATCGGCAACGCTCGAGGGCCTTACCCCCGGAACGGAGCACAGCTTCGTTGTGACGGCGAACAGCGCGGCGGGCAACACCGCAGCTGAACCGGTTCTTTTCACCCCGAAGGCGGGAACCCTGACCGCACCGACTCCTCCCAACGTTGTGCGGGTGACCGCGGGCAACGAGAGCGCGACCGTTGAGTGGCAGCCGGCCACCGCCGGAAACACGCCGGTTACGGGCTATGTCCTGACGGCTACGCCGCTTTCGGGCGCAGCTGTTGAAGTCAAGACGGACGCTGCAGGACGGAGCGCGGTACTGAACGGGCTGACCAACGAAACCGTGTACAACCTGAAGCTCGTTGCAACAAGCGCTGCCGGTGACAGCCCGCCCGGGACCTTCGGCAGCGGTGCCTCCTCCACGGTCACTCCCGAGGACCAGCTCACGGCGACCGCGGAGTACCGTGCCGACAAGCGTGAGTGGCGGATCGGCGGAAGCGCAAGCATTACCGCAAACAACACCATCACAGCGGTCGATGCGAACGGCACCCTCATCGGACGGGCAACGGTCCTGGCCGACGGCAGCTGGACCATCCGCGTTCGTAACTCCAACGCCACCGCGACGTCGCAAGCGAAGATTACGTCCTCGGCCGGCGGATCCATCACGGTACCCGTCACCAGGCGGTAGCGCCGCACCACCTGACACGGGTCCGCCCGCACGCCGGAAGGTGTGCGGGCGGACCCGTTTGGCGAACAGTACGGGCGCGCTGTTCAAGAACCAACCCGGGATCGTGTAAGTGTTAATCAGGTGAGCACCAAGCACCCGACCAAGTCACGCCGCTTCTCAACTGCCGCACGACACCCCGTGCTGTTTGTCCTCGGCGCGATCGGGTGCTTTGTCGCTCTGGGCTGGACGTACTGGGCGTTCGTGCGCACCACGACAGGGCAATTTGCGGATGAATCGGCCTGGGCGGAAGCGGGCATCGCCGCACCGGACAGTCGAGGGCCCTTTCTACAACTGCTCGACAGCCTGCCGATGATCTCAGTGTTCATCGCGGCAGTGGTGATCCTCTTCGTCACACTCGGACGACGGCGGTGGGCCGCGGCCGGTATCGCCCTCGGCACAATCATCGGCGCCAATCTCACTACGCAGATTTTGAAGAACCTCCTTTTCGACCGTCCGGACCGGGGCGTGCCTACCCTGGACTTCAACTCGCTTCCCTCCGGGCACACCACCCTGGCCGCATCGGCCGCAGCGGCTATATTCCTTGTCGTGTCCCCCCGCTGGCGCCCCTTCGCGGCCGCCGCCGGCGGCTCCTATTCCGTCCTGGCGGGAGCCGCAACTTTCATCAATCTGTGGCACCGGCCCGCCGACGTCGTGGCCGCTTACCTGGTGGTCGGTGCATGGACACTCATCGGCGGTCTCCTCATCATGCGTACCGGCAATCCCTGGAACGTCTGGGACGGCTTCGGCGAATCCTGGGGCGCATCCCGGGTGTGGCTGGCGTTGTGCTGGATCCCGGGCCTGCTTTCCTTGGCACTGTCACTCGGCCTGTACATGTATGTGCAGGCAATCGGTCCCGCTCCTGTGCCCGGCACTGCCGGGGTTCCGCTGTTTTTCTGGTCCGGCCTTTCACTCATTGTCGGCGTGGGCTACACGCTGAGCGGCACGGCGTGCTGGCTGTTCGGCTCGCAGGCGCGGCTCCGCAAGTCCTAACGCACCAGCAGCTTCCGGCTCTCTGACGGCGGCACCCACCGCCACAGCACGAGCGCTCCCAGCAGACCCAGCGCACCGGTGGCCCAGATTCCGCCCGCGAGCGTTGCCGCCGCTGTAACGAGGGACACGGTTCCCGGGCCCGCCATGGTCCCGATGTCCGACAGCAGACGCCAGATGCCAAGGAACTGCGGCCGACCCGGCGACGGCGAGAAATCCGCCCCCAGCGTCATCACGATCCCGGAGCCGATACCGTTACCGAATCCGATGAGCAGCGCCACGGCCAGCAGGCCAAACGCATCCTGTGTCAGCGGCAGCAGGAGCAGTGCCGTACCCATGAGCAGCATGCAGGGCACTGCGACCCAGCGCCTGCCGTAGACGTCCATCACCTTGCCCGCAGGATAGAAGATGAGCATGTCGATCCCGCCGGACACACCGTAGATGAGGGCCGTCGTCGTCGGGTCCAGACCGATTTCCTGGGCCCAGAGCGGGAGGACAGCCTGCCTTGTGGCCCTGACCGCTGCGATCAGCAGTACCCCGAGGCCGACGGTTCCGAAAATCCGCGCGTGGCTTCGGAAGATTGTCCGGAGGGTCGGTACGGCTACGGCAAGGTCGGAGGTATCCCGTCGTCGGGACGCACGCGGTCCGCCCAGTTCGGGGACCTGGAAGCTGAGCACAGCGGCAACGACGGTGGTGACAGCGCCAACCCAGTAAGCGCCGTCGAGCCCGAGGAAACTCATCGCGAGCGCACCGGCAAACGGACCGAGGAAGACGCCGATCCGCGTCACTCCGCCCAGGGTCGAGAGCGCGCGGGCACGGAAGTGAACGGGCACCGCCTCGGTGAGATAACTCTGACGGGCGAGCCCGAACACGGCTCCGGCCATGCCGATCATGAAGATGGCGGTGGCGAAGACGGCGAGGTTCGTCGCGACGAGTGCAAGGATCATCGCGGCAGAGCACCAGAGCGAGGCCGCCACTAGCGACCACCGCTCGCCGAAGCGGGAGGTGATCAGGGTGGCCGGGACGTTGGTGACAAGCGATCCGATCCCCGTGAGCGTGAGGATCAGTGCCGCCGTCGCGACGTTCGCGCCCAGCTCCGTGGCCGAGAGCACAATGACCGGGATGATCGAACCCGTTGCGGCGCCGTACAGGAGTGAGGGACCGTAGGCGCCAACTGCTATTTTTCGAAGGTTGAACGGTTCCTGGCGCACCGTTCAAAACTAGCGCAGTGCGGCATCCTTCCGCTTCAGCAGGAAGAATCCGATGACGGCGAGCACTCCTGCGATTCCTTCGGCGACTGCGCTCAGGGTTTTCTCGAAGAACCACACAGGTTCATACATCGCCGGTATGGGCCCTATCTGCGGCAGCTGGACGTAGGCAGACAGCACGACGGCGGCGAACGCCGACAGCGCAACAAGGGCCGCGATTGCGTAGGACAGGCGGCTTCCGCGGATCAGTACATAGAGACCCGCAATGATGGCCGCCACGGCCTGGATGCGGAAGAGAGTCCCTCCGCCCATCCCGTCCGGGTAGGCCAACTCGTAGGTCGGCGCGAGGAGAAAATGCACGTACGCGTCGATCGCCAGCCCCAGCGCGATGAGGACACGGAGACCGATCAACTGCGGAGCCGACCGTCCGCGGCTGACACGCCGCCCGTGTGCCGCCGCGCTAGCCATCGCTGCTTACCACCAGCGTTCCCGACATGTTCGCGTGGAACGTGCAGACGAAGGGGTACTCACCCGGCTCTGACGGCGCGGTGAAGGTGACAGTCTCACCACCCTTGGCGACGGCGTCGAAGTCTTCGGTCTCGGTGGAGGTCACGGTGTGCGGGGCTGTGTCCTCGTTGACCACGGTGATCTCGGCACCGGCGGGCACGGTTTCGGGCATCTCGTACTCGAAGTTGCGGATGGTGATGACAATTTCCTCGGCCGGCGCCTCTTCTGTGGGCTCCTCCGACGCTTCCTCGGAGGAGGCGGGTTCCTCGGCTGTGGTTGTCTCGTCTGTAGCTTCAGCCGTGGCTTCTGCTTCGCTGGTGGTTTCAGCCGGCGGAGCCTCGCCGGTCGGTTGATCACCCGAACCGCATCCGGCGACTCCAACAAGCACAAGTGCAAGACTCAGGCCAAGCGCGCTGCGTGGGATTTTCATGGCTCTCCATTCCGGCGGGATCCACAACCGGCTTCCCCGGGAGCATTTATCCCATCTCACAGTGTCTTCGTCACGGGAAGCCCAGAGGATTGCGTGATGGCGGTGTCAGTATCCATTCAGTCGCCCCTGCGATGATTGTTTCGAAGATACACCCGCGAGAGGCAAAAATGACCGGTGTTCCAAGGAATCCGCAGGTTCCTGTTGTGGTGCTGCTCGGAATAGACGGGGCAGGGAAAACAACAGCCGCGCGTGCAGTGGTTCGTCAGCTGCATCAGCGGGGCATGGAGGCGGAGCTGTTCCGCAACCCCGGTGGGCGGCGAACCCTCGACCGCTGCGCGTCACGGCACTCGCGTACGGCCGAGGCGCTGCTGGGCACGCGCCTGCTTGATTCGATCGAAACGTCAGTCCGCATTCTGGCGGTGCTGCGGTCAACCCTGCAGACACGACGACGGCGGGGCGTCGTTCTCTACGACCGTCACCTGCAGTGCCAGCTGGCCCTGCGGCAGGTGCGGGGTCTGCCGACCGGCGTACTGTTGCCGTGGCTGCTGCGCGTACTGCCGCAACCAGATCTGGTGGTCTACCTCAGCGTGAAACCGGAGACGGCGCAGGAGCGCATCGCTTCCCGGAACACGGACGTGGAAACCCTCGAGTTCCTCACGGCGCTTGACGCCTCCTACCGGCGGCTCCCTCGCTTCGGGGAATACACGCTGGTGGACGCAAATGGAACTGAAGCGGAGACAGCCGCGGCCCTGCTGGAACAGATCGACGCCCGGCTGGAGCCACTTATCCCGCCATTGTCACCCCTTGCTGCTCTGGCGCTCCAGCCACTTCCAGTGCGCGAGGGTGCGCAGGCGGGTCAATAGCGCCCGCGACTGCTCGGGGCCGTACGGCAGGATAGGGATGGCCTTGGTCATGTCCGTTGAGGCTTCGTCCATGGCGATCTTCGTGACGCGAACCGCACTGCGCATCTTGTTCAGTTGGGTGAGCACGAACTCGACATCGACCGGCGCACCATGGCCCGGGACGAAAACGTCGTACAGGTCTTCGAGCGCTGCGATCTTACCCAGCGTCCGGAGCCACTCCGCCGGATACGAGTCCTCGAACCCCGGATCCGCCCCTTCCTCCACCAGGTCTCCGGTGAAGAGGACGTTCCCGGCTGCAACCAAAAGGTCGTTGTCGGTGTGGCCGAAACCGAGGTGGAACAGCGTCACCGAAATGCCGCCAAGGTCCAGGTCAACCGGCGATCCGGAAACGTGCCTGTTGGCGGCATGGATAGCGGTGTGCTCGCCCTCGTTGGCAGCCATCGCCGGCTCGATCGAGGCAACTTCGGCCCGCTGTTTCTCGGCACTTTCGCTGACGACGGCGGCGCACCGGTCGGTTGCCCAGAAGTCCTTCACGCCGTGCGCAGCGAAATACGCGTTCCCGAAGACATGGTCGTAGTGGGAGTGCGTGTTCACAACAACGAGCGGCAGGTCGGTGAGCTGGCGCACAGCGTCCATGATCCGTGCAGCCTGACCCGGGCCGGCTCCCGTGTCGATAACGAGCGCCCGTTCCGTTCCAACCACGAGTCCCGTGTTCAGACCCAGCGGATCGGTCCGGAGTATCCATACCCCCTCCCCCAATTGCTTCCAGGGATGGGACTGTTCGATTTGTTCCTCGGACATGGGTTCCTCTCCGGTAGCGGCTGTTCCTAAGCCTATCGGCAGGGACCCGGAGTGAGCGCAGCGAGCCCCGGGGGGCCGGTAGGCGCTATCGGCAGGGACCCGGAGTGAGCGCAGCGAGCCCCGGGGGGCCGGTAGGCGCTATCGGCAGGGACCCGGAGTGAGCGCAGCGAGCCCCGGGGGGCCGGTAGGCGCTATCGGCAGGTAGGCGCTAGCTAGAGGTCGGCGAGGACTCCACCCGGGTTCTCGATTGCATCGGCAACGTAGCGCAGGAATCCTCCTGCCACACCGCCGTCGCACACCCGGTGGTCGAAGGTCAGCGTCAACTCGGTTACCTTCCGCACAGCCAGCTCACCGTCCACAACCCACGGCCGGTCGATGATCCGGCCCAGACCAAGGATTGCAGCCTCCGGGTGGTTGATGATCGCGGCGCTGCCATCCACCCCGAACACGCCGTAGTTGTTCAGCGTGAATGTCCCGGATGTGAGCTCAGCCGGGGTGGCCTTGCCCTCGCGTGCGACGGCGGCCAGCCGCCGGATCTCAGCGTCCAATTCCCGCGCGCTCATCCTGTCGGCCCGCTGAACGGCGGGGACCAGAAGTCCCCGGTCGGTCTGGGCGGCGATGCCGAGGTTCACGCCGTCGAACTTCAGGATCTCCTGACTCCCGTCAGCGCTGTCGACGATGCGGGTGTTCAGTTCCGGGTACCGTGCCAGGCCGGCCAGCGCAAACCGCGCGACGAAGGCCAGCAGCCCGGGCGTGGCGTCCGGCTGGCGGCGCTTGAGGTCGGCGCGCAGGTTCACCAGTGCGGTTGCGTCGACGTCCACCCATACGGTGGCCTCGGGGATCTCGCGGCGGCTGCGGGTCATGGCCTCGGCCACGGCCTTCCGTACTCCGCGAACGGGGACCCGGTCTGTGACGCGCAGACCGGTCCGGCGATCCTTCTCGTCCTCCTCCGCAGTGGCCTGTCCGCCCTCACGCTGCGGTGTCGGCGTTCCGGCGGAATCCTCCAGGGCGCGCTCGACGTCGCGGCGCAGGATCATGCCGTCGGCTCCGCTGCCCTTGATTGACCGAAGGTCCAGTCCCGCGTCCCGCGCCAGTTTGCGCACCAGCGGTGAGATACACACCACGGCCCGCGTAACGGCGTCGGGCTCTGAACATTCCGGCACGGCAGTTAGCGCTGTCCCGCTCCTGCGAGGCCGGGTCCGGCCACCCGTTCCGGTTCCGGGAGTCCCGTAACCGATCAGGACGTTGCCTGATCCTCCGTTTGACTCTGCGGCGTTATCTGCCTTCTCCTCGTCCGCCGCGGGCGCAGCAGCGACCTCCGCGTCCGTGGGCACGCTGACACCGGCGCGTTCTTCTTCGCGGTAGACCTCAGCCTCAGGATGGGGAACTGACTCCGGTGAGGACGGTTCCGCTGCAGCACCGGCCGGCTGCACGGAGATCAGAGGGGCACCGACGTTGATGGTGCTTCCTGCCTCGCCGTGCAACTGGGTCACGACGCCGGCGAAGGGAGAGGGAACCTCCACCATTGACTTCGCCGTCTCGACCTCGGCAACCGGCTGGTCGACGGTTACGGTGTCGCCCTCGGCTACGAGCCAGTTCACCAGTTCGGCCTCGGTCAGTCCTTCACCGAGGTCTGGGAGCAGGAACACCTTGACGGAGGGTGAGATTGTTTCCGCGCTCATGCGTCCTCCCACTGCAGTTCGTCAACGGTGTCGAGGATTCGGTCGACGCTGGGCAGGAAGTAGTGCTCCAGCTTCGGTGCAGGGTACGGAATGTCGAACCCGGTCACGCGCCGCACCGGGGCGGCGAGCGAATGGAAGCAGCGCTCCTGGACGCGGGCGACAATTTCCGATGCCACCGACGCGAACCCCGGCGCTTCTGCAATAACGACGGCGCGGCCTGTCTTCCGCACACTGGCAGTAACGGTCTCGTCGTCGAACGGCACGATGGAACGCACGTCGATCACTTCGAGGCTGCGCCCTTCCCCTGCAGCCGCTTCCGCGGCTGCGAGCGCGGTCGGCACGGAGGGTCCGTAGGCAATGAGGGTGGCGTCGGTCCCTGAGCGGGCGACGACGGCACGGCCTATGGTCACGCCGGTGGTCGCGGCGTCGTCGGCTTCCTTGCGCAGCTCATCCAGGTCGAGTGTCTCCTTGGACCAGTAGAGCTTCTTCGGCTCGAGGAAGACGACGGGATCAGGAAAACGGATCGCTTCACGCAGCATCAGGTAGGCATCGCGCACTGTGGCGGGCGCAAGCACAGTGAGGCCGGGCGTGTGCGCGTAGTAGGACTCCGAGGAATCGCAGTGGTGCTCCACTCCCCCGATGCCGCCGGCGTACGGGATGCGTATGACCAGCGGCAGCTTCACCTTGCCTTTTGTTCGGTTGGGGATCTTCGCCACATGGCTCACCACCTGTTCGAAGGCAGGGTAGGCGAAGGCATCGAACTGCATTTCGACGACGGGACGCATGCCGTTCATCGCCATGCCCACCGCCATGCCCATGATTCCCGCCTCCGCGAGTGGCGTATCGAAGCAGCGTTCCTCCCCGAAGCGGGCTGTCAGCCCGTCGGTGATCCGGAAGACTCCGCCGAGCGGGCCGACGTCCTCGCCGAACATGACGACTGAGGAATCGGCTTCCATGGCGTCGGCCAACGCGGTGTTCAGGGCCTTGGCGAAGGTGAGCGGTTGGGGCCCCGCCTGGGTGTTGCGGGCGGCCTTCTCAGCCGGTCCGGGTCGGACTGCGGTCTCGGTCATTGCTACGCCTCTTCCCTTGAGAGCTCCTCGGCCAGGAGCGCCGCCTGTTCGCGCAGCTGGCTCGTCTTCTCGGTGTAGACGTACTCGAACAGATCGGCCGGGTTGATCTCCGGATCCGAGTTGAGCCCGTCGCGGAGGGTGCTTGCTGTCCGTTCGGCGGCCTCAGCGATGCGCTGCTCGCCATCCGATGTGAGCAGGTTGAGGTTGCCGAGGTACGTACGCATGCGGGTGATCGGGTCCTTCGGCACCCACTGGTCGACGTCGGACTGCGAGCGGTACCTCGACGGATCATCCGCGTTGGTATGGGCCTGCATCCGGTAGGTGTGGGCCTCCACGAGAGCGGGCCCTCCGCCGTCGCGTGCGCGGTCCACAGCCTTGCCGAGCACGGACAACATGGCTGCCAGGTCATTGCCGTCCACGCGTTCACCGGGCATGCCGTAGCCGATCGCCTTGTGGGCAAGCGACGGGGCCACTGTCTGGTGCTTCAGCGGCACCGAGATGGCGTACTCGTTGTTCTGCACGAGGAACACCACCGGAACGTGGAATACGGCAGCGAAGTTCAGGGCCTCGTGGAAGTCCCCCTCGCTGGTGGCTCCGTCACCGCACAGGGCCAGCACCACCGTGTTCTCGCCGCGCAGCTTGGCTGCGTGTGCCACACCGACAGCGTGCAGCAGTTGGGTGGCAAGCGGCGTTGCCTGGGTCGCGGTCTTGTGCCTGTACGGGTCGTAGCCCGCATGCCAGTCGCCCCTCAGCAGTGTCAGCACTTCGAGGGGATCCACGCCGCGGGTGACCACCGCAACTGTGTCCCGGTATGTCGGGAAAAGCCAGTCATCCTTCTCAAGAACGACGGCGGCAGCCACCTGGCATGCCTCCTGCCCGTGTGATGAAGGGTAGACAGCCATCCGGCCCTGCCGGACCAGGGCATTGGCCTGGTCGTTGATGCGCCGGCCCACCACGAGCTTCTCGTAGGCAGCGAGGAGCGCTTCGCCGTCGGGCAGGGGGTAGCGGTCGTTGTGGACGTGTTCGCCCTCCGGGTCTACGAGTTGGACCGGTTGGGGGGACGGAAGCATGTATTCCTCCGCTGTGGGGCCCATGTCGCTGCTGCGGTGCCCCGAGCGCTTCATGGATTCGCCGTACTGGTTGGCGGAGCTGCCGGTTGAAATGGTCATGCTGCCTCCTCAGCCGTCACGACGTGAGGACGGCTTCTCTGCCTGGCGTCCCCCGACGGGTGGTCGGGGAACGATATCTGTTCCTCAATTATGCTTTTGCGACCAGTTTCGTATCCACAAGATCCCAATATCGTGGAAGAATGGTTTCATAACGCGACTTCTCACGGACAGATTGACATTGTGAGCTGGATAACAAACAAGGGTGTAGACAGATGGCAGAGCAGTCCCTCGACGACGTCGACCGGAAGATCCTCGCCGAACTCACCCGCGACGGCCGGCTCTCCGTTACTGCCGTTGCCGAGAACGTCCATATCTCGCGGGCACATGCCTACTCACGCATCTCCCGACTGACAGAAACCGGGGTACTGACCAAGTTCACGGCTCTGATCGACCCGATCAAGGCCGGTCTCAGGTCTTCCGCGTATGTAACCCTCAAGGTCCGCCAGCACTCCTGGCGGGAGCTGCGGGAGCAGCTGCGGGCCATCCCCGAGATTCACCACATTGCACTGGTGGGCGGGGACTTCGATGTCATCCTGCTGGTGCGCGCCCAAGACAATGTGGATCTCCGCCGGGTCATTTTCGATCAGTTGCAGTCCATGCCGGGTGTGCTGGATACCCAGACTTTCCTCGTGTTCGAGGACATGGATACGCGCTAGGTTTGTTGCCTAACACTGCGCCGTACACTAACGAAGTACGACATTAACGAGTACGAGCCCCGTCCTTTCTGGACGGGGCTCGTACTCGTATCTGCTAGTTGATTGGGGCGGGCGGTCCTTCGCCGCTGAGCACGGCAAGGGCGTTGTCGGCGGCGAGCATCGCCATCGCGGTGCGCGTCTCCACCGTAGCGGACCCCAGATGAGGCAGGAGCACCACGTTGTCGAGCTCCAGCAGCCCGGGATGCACCCGGGGCTCGTGCTCATAGACGTCCAGGCCGGCACCCGCGATTTGTTCCTCGCGAAGCGCGGACGCGAGCGCCGCTTCGTCGACGATTGGTCCGCGCGCCGTGTTGACCAGGTACGCCGAGCTCTTCATCGCCGCCAGTTGTTCGGCACCGATCAGATGATGCGTAGCAGGCCCGTAGGGGCAATGCAGGGAAACGACATCGGAGACGGTCAGCAACTCGTCGAGATCCACCCGCCGGGCGCCCAGCTCGGCGGCGATCTCCGGATCGATCTCACTGCGCGACTGGTAGACAATCTCCATGCCGAAGGCCTTGGCCCGGCGCGCGGTCGCCTGGCCGATGCCGCCCATACCGACGACGCCCAGGGTTTTGCCGTGCAGGCTGGTGCCGAGCAGGAAGAACATCCCCCACTTCCAGGGCTGGCCGGAGCGGATGAGCCGCTCCCCCTCACCGAGCCGGCGGGTCGCCATCAGGATCAGGCCGAGCGCGATGTCGGCTGTAGCGTCTGTGAGCACACCCGGGGTGTTGGTGGCCACGACGCCCCGTTCGGTGCAGGCAGGCACGTCGATATTGTCATAGCCGACGGCGACGTTCGCGACCACCTTGAGCTGCGGGCCGGCGGCGTCGAGCAGCTCGGCGTCGATGCGTTCGGTGAGCAGGCTCACGACGGCGTCGGCGCCGGCTACGCGGCGCAGGAACTCCTCCCGCCCGATCGCCTCCGGACCCTCCCAGGCGTCGACCTCGTGCTCGGCACGAAGCTTCTCGATGGCGGCTTCGGGTACACGTCCCGTGACGACTACCCGGCTCACGCCGTCTCGATCCACTTGCGCAGGCGGCCAAGGCCGTCGCGGATATCGGCGACGCCGATGCCCGAGTAGGCGAGCCGGATGTACTGCCGCTCTTCGCCGGGCTGACGGCGTCCGAAGTGCTCACGTGTGCAGAAGGACACGCCGGTCTCGTGCAGTGCGGCGGAGGCGAAATCGCCGACTGCCGTGTAACCCATGCGCTGCATGACCTCGGTGACGTCGGGGAAAAGGTAGAACGTCGACTTCGGCACGGCGACCTGCATGCCGGAGATGTCGTTCACGAGTTCGCAGGCGGCGTCGCGGCGCTCCCGGAGGATGTCGAGCATCTGCTGAACGGGCTCCTGGGTGCCACGGAGCGCTTCAATGCCGGCCCACTGCACGTAGTGCGTCGTGCACGACTCGTCGTTGGTGTTGAGTGTGCTGAGAATTTTGGCGATCTCGAGCGGGGCTACTGCGCAGCCCAGACGGGATCCGGTCATGGCGAACTTCTTGCTGAACGTGTACAGGATCACGGTGCGCTCCGCCATCCCGGGGAGGGACGCGATGGAGTTCGAGACACCCTCATAGCGTGTCTCGAAGTATGCCTCGTCGGAGAGTACCCAGAGGTCGTGCTCCTGCGCGAGCTGTGCGATAGCCTCCCGCTCGGCCGACGTCGACTCTGCCGAGATGGGGTTCTGCAGGTCGTTGTAGATGATTGCGACAGTATTCGGAGTGATCGCTGCGCGCACCTGGTCGAGATCGATCGCGAAGCCCTGGCTCGTTGGCAGGTAGCGGTACGGCACGGCCGTGCCGCCGAGGTACTCGATCTGCGATTCGTAGATCGGGAAGCCCGGGTTGGGATAGAGCACTTCCTGGCCGGGATTCATGACCGCCTGCAGGAACTTCGTGATCACAGGCTTGCCGCCCGTCATCACTACGACGTTGTCGGGTGCGAACTCGACACCTCGGCGGGACCCAATATCGTCGGCGAGGGCCTCGCGCAACTGCGGGATTCCGGGGCCCGGGCAATAGCCCGTATAGCCGTCGGCAATAGCCCGGTTCATCGCCTCGACGATATGCGTGGCCGTCGGGATATTGATGTCGCCGAGATGGAAGGGGTACACGAGGTTCCCCTTCGCCTTCCAG
This sequence comes from Arthrobacter sp. TJ-270, assembly GCF_058269075.1. Lineage (NCBI taxonomy): Bacteria > Bacillati > Actinomycetota > Actinomycetes > Micrococcales > Micrococcaceae > Arthrobacter > Arthrobacter sp. TJ-270. The sequence goes on from NZ_JBZCNB010000001.1 coordinate 659,341, forward strand.
GCGGCCGCGGCCTGGGCGACGCTGAAGGCGGTTTCGGTGCCCAGACGTTCGAGCCGGTGCGCCAGTTGCTGCATGCTGTTTCCACTCCTCATTGAGTTAGCGATCAATCCTCCGGCGGATCCAATCTAGTATAAGACAGATATATCAGAGTGCAAGTTAAGATATACGGGGCAAGCTTAGAGATGGTGGGAAACCGGGCTGGCTTTGGGAATCGAGCAACCGGTCATCAGTTGGTCCCGGGCATTAAGACAGGCCCGGTTTCCGGACGTCTCTGGTGCTGAAGAAGAGGTGTGGCCGAGGTGTCCGCCGTACTGTAGGTGACATCCCGTTCTGAATGTCACCGTCCCCCATGAGGCCCCCCGACAGACTCCCCGGCCACAAGTCCTAGTAAATGCCACGAAATGACGAATGTGGCCGGTTCTGCGCAGATTACGCAGTATTGAGTTCAAACCGTTGCCTAAGTGGTTGCTTCCGTGTAATAAACACGGCACCTTTGCATCAGCCCCTGAAGATCGGCGGGCGTTTCTCCTGGAAGGCCCGAAATCCCTCGGCGTAATCGGTGCTCCTGCACAGCTCACCCTGGGCAGCGTTTTCGTCAGTCACTGATTCCCACAGGCCAAGCCTCCGGTCCCGGATCGATGCCACCAGATTCTTCGACGCCCGGAATGCTCCCGTGGCGCCTTCCGCGACACGCTCGACGGCGGACCTTGTGGACGGGAGCAGTTCCCCGGCCGGGAAGACCCTGCTGAAGAGTCCACCTGCGACCGCGTCCGCGCCGGTCATCAGGTCTGCGGTGTATATGAGGTCGAGCGTGCGGTGCGCACCCAACCGCTCAGTGAACAGCCAGTGCCCGCCGGAATCCAGTGTTGCGCCGAGCTTCGCGAATGGGGAACCGATTTTCGCGGAGTCGGCCACGTAGACAACGTCCGTCGCGATAAGGAGCCCAAGCCCCACCCCGAGGCACGCACCCTGTGCGGCCGCGAAGGTGGGCGCAGGAAAAGCTGACATCTTCTTCAGCAGCGGGGTGACAAGACCGTCCAGGTAGGCGACGGCGTCGTCAGTTTCGGGCTCGACGCCGGCAATGTCCCGTCCCGCGCAGAACGCCCGGCCCTCGCCACGCAGCAGCAGGGCACGGACCCGGCCATCCGCTGCAGCGGAGGCAGCGTCGTCGTACGCATCAGACAGCTCGGCGAGCGCCTCCTCGTTGAGGGAATTGAGCTTTTCCGGCGCGTTGAGGACAATCTCGGCGACGTTGCCGTCGATGGTCAGGCTGATCATGCAATCGCTCCTCGATCTCTAGAGTTTTTGTCGCCTATGTGCTGTCATGAGCGTGCGTAAACAGCAGATAGGCGACGAAAACTTTCGGTGGTCAGGCGTCGTAGTCGACGGTGACTTCAGGGCTCGTGGGCCGCGACTGGCACGTCAGCACATAGCCGTTTGCCAGTTCATCCGGCTCCAGTGCGTAGTTCTCTTCCATGTCCACGGTCCCGCTGACCACCTTGGCACGGCATGTACCGCACACGCCGCCGGCACACGCGAAGGGCACATCGGGGCGGACGCGCAACGCCGCGTTGAGGATTGATTCGCGCGCGTGGGTCGGGCTGGACACCGTGCCCTGGAGTCCGTCGAGGTTGAAGTTGATGGAGTAGCTGTCCTCGCTGCCGTCGTCCTTCACCGGACGGCCGATCTGGCCTTCGGGCTTGGTCGGCTCACCCGTGGTGAACAGTTCGAACCGCACCTTCTCCGGCGCAACTCCCCGTTCGGCGAGGGTGTCGCGGCACAGCTGAACCAGTTCGAAGGGCCCGCAGAGGAACCACTCGTCCACCTCGTCGGTACGGATCACCTTCGTGAGCATGGTCTGCAGCTTCTCGGCGTCGATGCGTCCGCTCAAAAGCGGCGAGATGCGCTGTTCGCGGGACAGCACGTGGTGCAGCGCAAACCGGGCGGGATACCGGTCCTTCAGGTCAGCCAGCTCCTCCAGGAACATGACGTCCATTGAGGCCCTGTTGGCGTAGATGAGATCGAAGCGAACCGCCGGGTCGGCGGCGAGCACCGAGCGCGCGATGGCGATCACGGGTGTGATGCCCGAGCCGGCGGCCACTGCGACAAACGAATGCTCGGTCGTGGTGTCTATGCTCCCGGGGTCGTTGAGCCCGGTCATAGGGTGCTTCGAGATGAATTGGCCCATGGGGCTCATCACGTCGAGCTTGTCCCCTGCCCTGAGGAACTCATTCGCCCAGGTGGAAAAGGTACCGCCGAGGTCCTTCTTGATGGCGACCCGGATCTCACCGGGTTTAGGTTCGGCACAGATGGAGTAGCTGCGACGCACCTCCTTCGGCTCACCGTCGATGTCCATCGTCGTTCTCAGCGCCACGTACTGCCCGGGCAGGTAATCAAAGCGGCCGGCCAACTCCTCGGGAACCGCGAAGGTCACCTCGATGGCGTCTTCGGTGAGGCGCCGTACCTCTGCAACCGTCAGTTCGTGGAAGGCGGTTCGCCGTTTGGTGGACGGTGCCAGTTTCACTGCCATTAGTGGACCTTGAAGTAGTCAAAGGGTTCCCGGCAGTCCTGGCAGACGTAGAGCGCCTTGCAGGACGTGGAACCGAAACGGGTGAGCTCGCGGGTATTAAGGGAGGAGCACTGCGGGCATTTGACGCTCAGGCCAAGCCTCACTTTTCCGGCGGCGGCCTTGCCCGTGGGCGGAGCGATTCCGTACTCCTCAAGCTTCGCCTTGCCCGCCGCGCTCATCCAGTCGGTTGTCCAGGCCGGCGAGAGCACCAGGTTCACGCGCACGTCGCTGAAGCCCTGCGCGTCGAGAGCAGTAATGATGTCGTCGCGGATCGCATCCATGGCCGGGCACCCCGAATAAGTGGGGGTGATGGTGACAGTGATGACGCCGTCGTCGTCTATTGTGACCACTCGCAGGACACCGAGGTCCTCGATGGTGAGCACGGGGATCTCGGGATCCGCAACGGTTGCGGCGATCCCCCACACAGTCGCCTGGAGGGCGCTCCTGGATGGATGCAGTGTGGTCACCATGTCGCTCCCGGATGTTCGCGGGCCAGGACCTGCAGCTCGGCCAGGATATAGCCCAGGTACTCACTGTGGCGGCCGTAGCGGCCGCCGCCTGTCGCGGCGGGAACATCCGGCACCTCGAGCTCCGCCTCGGCGAAGAGTGATTCGATCTCGGCGTCGAAAGCGGCACGGAGGGCGGAGGGGCGGACCGCGACCCCGTCGAGCCCGTTCACGAGGTCGTCATCCTCGAACAGCTCGCCGACGTACGGCCAGGTGAGGAGAAGTCCTTCGATCATGCGTCGGCGGGATTCGTCGGTTCCCAACGCGAGGCGGAGCACCCACTGGCGGGCATGGTCGCGGTGGTAATCCACTTCCTTCACGGCTTTGGCGGCAATGGCGGAAAGTGTGGCGTCAGCTGAATTCACCAGCCGGGAGTACAACTCGAACTGGTACTGGGAGATCACCAGCTGACGCGCGATTGTCTGCGCGAAGTCTCCGTTGGGCTGCTCCACCAAATGAGCCGAGCGGAACTCGTCTTCCCCGCGGAAGTACGCAAGGTCGTCCTCGGTCTTATCCCAGGCATGCCCGGCGTAGGCGAGGAAGGAGCGCGCATGTCCGATCTGGTCCAGCGCGATATTGCCCAGCGCCACATCTTCTTCAAGCTCCGGGGCCCGCGAAATCCACCAGCCCAGTCGCTGGGCGAGGATGAGGGCGTCATCGCCGAGACGCATCGCGTACTCCGCCACGGCCCCGCTGGGCCGGACGTTGGAGGCCGCAATGTCCTCCGGTCGGAGAGCGTTACCCGGAGTGATGCGGGTGGCGCTCGCATTTGACTCACTCACAGGTGCTTCACTCCCTCGCTCTTGGTGTAGTAGGTGGCGTGGCGGTAGTCCTTGCCCTGCGGAGACTCGAAGAACCGGCCCTTCGCATCCGGGTCACTGGAAACAATGGCCAACGCCGGCACCACCCAGAGGCTCACGCCTTCATTGCGCCGCGTGTACAGATCGCGGGCATTGCGGACGGCCATATCGGCGTCGGGCGCGTGCAGCGAACCGGCGTGCACGTGGCTGAGACCCCGCGAGGACCGGACGAACACTTCCCACAGCGGCCACGGTTCGGCCGTCGGGTGACCCGGCTGCTCGGCGCTGGGGGCCTTGGCGCCGTCGTCGCCCGTTTGTGATCCGCTGACCATTTATGCCGCCTCTTTCTCTTCGTTGCGCTTGGCGGCCTGCTTCGCGGCGTAGGCTGCAGCGGCCTCGCGAACCCAGGCACCGCCGTCGTGAGCTTCCCGACGGCGCTCCATGCGCTGGGCGTTACATGGTCCGCGACCGGCGAGGACCTCCTTGAACTCGTTCCAGTCCAGCGGGCCGTGCTCCCAGGTGCGGGTTTCCTCGTTGTAGCGGATCTGGTCATCAGGCAGGGTGAGCCCGAGGGTCCTGACCTGCTCGACGATCATGCCGACGAAGCGCGAGCGCAGCTCGTCGTTGGAGAACCGCTTGATGTTCCAGGCCATGGACTGCCTGGAGTTGGGAGAATCCTCATCCGGAGGGCCGAACATCATGAGGCTCGGCGCGTACCAGCGGTTCACGGCGTCCTGTGCCATCTGCTTCTGGGCCGGCGTTCCGTTCGCGAGCTCCAGCAGGATCTCGAAGCCCTGGCGCTGGTGGAATGATTCTTCCTTGCAGATCCGCACCATGGCGCGTCCGTACGGCCCGTAGGATGCACGGCACAGCGGGACCTGGTTGGCGATCGCTGCGCCGTCGACCAGCCAGCCGATAGCACCCATGTCAGCCCAGGTGCGTGCCGGGTAGTTGAAGATGCTTGAGTAGCGCGCTTTGCCGGCGATGAGGTCCGCCATCATCGAATCGCGTGTGGTGCCGAGGGTCTCTGCAGCCGAGTAAAGGTAGAGCCCGTGCCCGGCTTCGTCCTGGACCTTCGCCATGAGGATGGCCTTGCGCTTCAGGCTGGGTGCACGGGTGATCCAGTTGGCCTCCGGCTGCATGCCGATGATTTCCGAGTGCGCGTGCTGGGAGATCTGGCGGGTGAGGGTCTTGCGGTAAGCCTCGGGCATCCAGTCACGTGGCTCGATGCGCGAGTCCTCGGCGATCAGCCGGTCGAACTGTTCCTGCTCCGCTGTCTTCTCCTGCGGAGCGTCAGTCACGGTTGTCATGATGGTCACCTCACTGTGCGAGGCCGGCTGAAGTGCCGACCCGAAATAATTACCGACCGTTCGTTCAGGATATCGGCGCGGGGAGTTCAGAGTCAACACCACTGGGCGTCGTGGACGCGCAAAAGGTCGGAACAGCGGGCGCTGTTCAGGCCCTCTGTCGACCAGCTTCTACTTCGCTTCGAACACCGCAACCGTAAGCGGCGGGACAGTGAAGCTGCCCGTCGACGGGTCGAACGTCGCACGCTTCACGACCTCATCCGAGCCGGTCAACTGAACCGGGTGCAGCCCGAAGGCCTGCGCCGCAACCGCAGGAACGGTCTGGGTGGTTTCCGTGGCCGACGCGTTGAAAACAACGACGACGCCGCTCCGCTCCCTGTCTACATCCGGTCCGGCTGTGTCATCGATATGCATCACGATCACGCCCGGGGTCTGGTGCGGACCACCGGTTGGGAAGGACATCTTCTGCTGGATCAGTTCGGCGGTGCCGAGGTGGAACAGCGGCGTGCTCTTGCGGATCTCGAGGAGCGACAGTACCTGGTCCCGGGCTTCAGCGATGTCCGCCGGAGCGGGCTTGAGCGCAGGGTCCGCCAGCAGGGGCTTCATGAACCCGTACTTGTCGGCGTTGTCTGTGCCCGGCGGCAGTCCACGGGCGAAGCCGTTCTCCGTGCCGGTGTGGTCCAGGAGGTTGAACCAGTCACCGGAGTCGTAGCTGTTGCGGTCCAGGGACTTGCTGCGCAGCGCCTCTCCCCCGGCGTGCCAGAAGGAAACACCCTGTCCGAAGGCGGTGGTACTGAGCGAGAGGGCCTGGAAGCGGATCCGCTCGGCCATCGAAGTTCCCGGGGCCAGCTTGAAGGCGAGGCTGTCGAACAGCGTCTCGTTGTCGTGAGCCTCGACGTAGGTGACAGCCTCCTGCGGGTCGGCCGTGTATCCGGCAGCGCTGCCGTTCGAGTCGACGTCTCCGCCCGCCACCCGGACCCCGGTTCGGTCTGTGAAGGTGTAGTCCCGCAGGTTCCCGGTGAGCCCGACCTTGATCTGGTCCTGGTTCAGCAGCAGACGGGCACGCTGTTCCTCAGGTGTGCCGTTCACCTCCGCACCGTTCGGATGGGTCCAGAGCCCGGAACCGAAGCCCTGCACGCGCGGGTCCTCGTCGAAGGGTCCGCCGCCGCGCACTGCGTCGCGGAGCCTGTCATTGAAGGTTCCGATGCCGGTGCCTGCCATGTTCGCCTGGGTTGCCTGCTCGAACCGCGCGTTGCCTGCCACCTCACCGAAGTTCCAGCCTTCGCCGTAGACATAGATGCTCTTGCCGTCGACGCCGTCCCGCTTGAGGTTCAGCTCGTCAAGGGCAGCACGCACATCCAGCATGTTCTGTTTGCTGTGGTGGCCCATCAGGTCAAAACGGAATCCGTCCAGCTTGTAGGCGCGCGCGAGGGTCACCACCGAATCCACCATGAGCTTGCCCATCATGGCATTCTCGGTGGCGGTGTTGGGGCAGCAGGTCGACGTCTCGACGGCCCCACTGATCGGGTCTAACCGGTGGTAGTAACCCGGGATGATGCGGTCCAGGTTGTTGCTCGATTGCTGGCCGGCGCCGGCGGTGTGGTTGTAGACCACGTCCTGGATCACACGGAGCCCTGCGCTGTTCAGGCCCGCCACCATCTCGCGGAACTCGCAGATGCGGGTGGCGTCGTCGGGATTGGTGGAGTAGGAGCCCTCCGGCGTGGTGTAGTGCAGCGGATCGTAGCCCCAGTTGAAGCCGTCCCTGCCCGCGACGGCTGAGATGCAGGCCTGCTGCCCGTCGCTGTCGGCAGCGAAGCTCGCAAGATCGCACTGCGGCTGTGCCTGTGCGTGCCGACGCTCCTCAATGGTTGCGATGTCGTTCACCGGCAGGAGATGGACGGCGTTGAGGCCGGCGTCCGCGAGTTCCGTCAGCCGCTTCATCCCGTCGCTGCCCCTTTCGGCGAAGGCCGCATAGGTGCCGCGGCGCTCCGCGGGAACCGTGGCGTCGCTGATCGAGAAGTCCCGCACGTGCAGTTCGTAGATCGACAGGTCTACTGGCCCGGCCAGGGCGGGTTTCTCCAGGGATTCCCAGCCCGGGGGTGCCAGCTCCGCATCGTCCAGGTTGACGATCAGGCTGCGTTCGGAGTTCGTGGACAGGCCCACACTGTAGGGATCGGTGACGAGGTTGCGCTCCACCTTGCCGGTTTCCGGTACGTAGACCTGAACCTCGTAGAGGAAGTAGGCATCCTTCCAGTCCTTCTCGCCGAGAAGGGTCCAGACGCCGTCGTTTCCTTCCTTCAGGGAAACAGTAGCCACAGGCTCACCGCCGGATCCTTCCCGGTACACGTGGAGGCTTACCCGGCGGGCAGTCGGCGCCCACAGGGCGAAGCGGGGGCGCCGCCCCTTCCAGCTGAGGCCAAGCGAGCGGTTGGCGGCATTCCGGTAGAGAGAATCGAGAACTCGGGGAACCTGCACGCCGGTCGCCTGCAGCACCGACCCGTCCGTACCGATTTGGACGGCGAGCAGCTCACCCTTCAGCAGGTGCTTTGCCTGCCGTGCACCCTTCTTCGGAAGGGTCAATGTATCGAAGGATCTCAGGTGTGGGGACGCGGCCGCCAACTCCGGGTCGAGGACATCGGAGCTGCGTTCCAGATCAAGGTAGTCGCCGCCCGCGACAACTCTGTCCACGATGTCAAGGCCACCGTCGGGTGAGTGGTAGAGGCGGTAAGAGGCGCCTTCGGGGGCATCCGGGAGGTCCCAGGCCAGCACACCCGGCCCCAGCCAGTGGGCAGCAGCACCGGAGACCAGGAACTCGGCAACGTCGCTCCTGACCACGGGCCCTCCCTGCGAAGTCATGACCATATCGGCTCCCCCTGCCGCGCCGCCGTCGCCGTGGTTACGGCCCAGTTCCCGTTGAGCGCCGCCCTGTCAGCGTAATCCCGCGGGCGGAACTTCAACCAGCTGACGCGCCCGTCCCTCTGGCAGGATGGTGCCATGACTTTCACCCCTCCCGTTGCCAAGAAGGTTCCAACCGAACGCACCCACCACGGCGACACCGTGATCGACCCTTACGAATGGTTGCGCGCCAAGGAGACCCCGGAGGTCGTTGAGCACCTCAAGGCCGAGAACGCGTACACCGAGGCCGTGACTGCCGGGCAGGAAGATTTGCGCCAGGACATCTTCAACGAGATCAAGAACCGTACCCAGGAAACTGACCTCTCCGTCCCCGCCCGCAAAAAGGACTGGTGGTACTACTCCCGCACCGAAGAGGGAAAGCAGTACAGCATCCACTGCCGGGTACGCGCGACGGACACCGGCGACGTCGCCCTGGACTGGACACCGCCCGAGGTCGTGCCGGGACGGCCCGTCGAGGGTGAGCAAGTGCTGCTCGACGGCAACACCGAGGCGGAGGGCAAGCCCTTCTTCTCGCTCGGCGGACTCTCCGTGAGTGAGGACGGCAACCTGCTGGCTTTCAGCGTGGACAACGCCGGGGATGAGCGCTTCACCCTGAGGCTGAAGGACCTCCGCACCGGGGAGCTGTTGCCCGATGTGATTCCCAACGTCTTCTACGGCGTGGCCTTCTCCCCGGACGCATCCCAGGTGTTCTACACCGTCGTCGATGACAGCTGGCGCCCCTACCAGGTGAGATCGCACCGTCTTGGCACCGCCGTCGAACAGGACGTCCTGGTGTACCAGGAGGACGACGTCGCGATGTGGACCGGCTTCGACCTTTCCGCCGACCGCACGCAGCTCCTCATCGGCATCGGCTGCTCGGAGTACAGCGAGTACCGCGTACTGGACCTCGAGAACCAGGGAGCCGGACTCACCACCCTGATCCCGCGTTCCGAACGCGTTCTTTATGAGCCTGAGCCCCTGCACATCGAGGGCCGCCTCCACTACCTGCTGACCCATGACCACCGCGCGAAGAATTCGATGGTGAGCCTCGTTCCCGCGGAGCAGTTCGAGCGCCCGCTCGCAGAGCAGGAGTGGCGGACCGTAGTGGGGCACGACGACGCCGTCCGCGTCCACGGCGCCACCGTCACCGCCACGCATGTGCTGGTTTCAGTGCGGAAGGACACCACCATGCGCGTGCAGATCCTGCCGCGCGAAGGCCTCGGCACACCCGCCCAGCCGTTGCTGACAGAGCCCACCTTCGATGAATCGCTATACACCTGCAACCTCGCCGGCGCCGAGTTCGAATCTCCCGTGATCCGGCTTTCCTACGCCTCATATTTCACGCCGCCGCGCGTGTATGACTACCTGCTCGACGGCGGTGTCCTGACCCTGCGCAAAGAGACGGAGGTGCGCGGCGGCTACCGGTCCGAGGAGTACGTCGCCGAGCGCCAGTGGGCTACCGCGGCGGACGGAACGCAGATTCCGCTGTCCGTGCTTCGCCGTCGTGACCTCCAGCAGGACGGCACCAACCCCGCCGTCGTCTATGCCTACGGCAGCTATGAAATCAGCATGGATCCGGGGTTCTCCATTTCACGCCTGTCGGTGCTCGACCGGGGGATCATCTTCGTCGTCGCGCATATCCGTGGTGGCGGCGAGATGGGGCGCACCTGGTACGAGGGCGGAAAGAAGCTCGCAAAGAAGAACACCTTCACGGATTTCGTGGACGCCACCACGTATCTGGCCGAGTCCGGATGGGTGGACCCGAACCGGATCGCGGCGATCGGGGGTTCCGCCGGTGGACTCCTGATGGGTGCGGTGGCCAACCTGTCTCCCGAGAAGTACTGCGCAATCGTCGCGCAGGTTCCGTTCGTCGACGCCCTGACGACGATTCTGGATCCGGAACTTCCGCTCTCCGCGCTGGAGTGGGAGGAGTGGGGCAACCCCATTACCGACCCCGACGTCTACCGGTACATGAAGGAATACACGCCGTACGAGAACATCCGCGAGACGGCGTACCCGCGAATTGCCGCTGTGACGAGCTTCAATGACACCCGGGTGCTGTACGTGGAGCCTGCCAAGTGGGTGGCGAGGCTGCGCGAGGTCACGACCGGCAACGAGCCCATTGTGCTCAAGACCGAGATGGACGGCGGCCATGGCGGCGCCAGCGGGCGGTATGAGCAGTGGAAGGACGTCGCCTGGGACTACGCGTTCGTCGCGGACGCCCTCGGCGCCACGAAGGTGCTTTCGCAGGCCGCCGTCGCGGGATAGGTTCCGGGTCACGGCCCTTCATCTGCTTGACAGTGGAGGCCCTCGAGGTATTACCTAATGAACGATCGGTAAATAAATCTCGAGAGGCCTCCATGAAGGACACTGACGTCCGCCCTGTTCACCCCATGCTGGAGAAGGACTACGCCTCTCACTGGCTCGGCATCGAGGTGCTGCGCCTTGCCGACGGGCACGCCACCACCACCATGCGTGTGCGTGAAGAAATGCTCAACGGCTTCGGCATCGCCCACGGCGGAATGATCTTCGCCTTCGCCGACACGGCGTTCGCTCTTGCCTGCAACCCCATTGGTGAGACTGACACCATCACTGTCGCCTCCGGCGTCGACATCAATTTCCTGTCTTCGGCGATGCCCGGCGAACGCCTCACTGCGGTGGCGGACAGAAGTGCCGGCGCGGGGCGCAGCGGCGTCTTTGACATCACCATAACGGCAACCGATGAGGGCGGTGCCCCCGACAGCGAGCGCCTCGTCGCCCTGTTCCGTGGTCGCTCCCGCACCGTCCCGAACCGCCGCAATCAAAACCTGCCCCAATCGGAAGACGCGTCCGGAACGAGGAAAGCATGACCACCACGGCCATCAAGGCAACCGCAGCGGAAACAGCCACCTGGGATCCCGAGGAGAATTACGACCGGGGTCGGATCGAGGAACTCCAGCTTGAGCGGCTGCAGTGGACGGTCAGGTACGCCTACGAGAATGTGGACCTTTACCGTCACAAGTTCGACGACGCCGGCGTGCACCCCACTGATCTACGCGAGCTCTCGGACCTCGCCAAATTCCCTTACACCACCAAAGAAGACCTTCGGCAGACCTACCCGTTTGGAATGTTTGCTGTCCCCCAGGACCGGGTGGCGCGGATCCACGCGTCCTCCGGCACAACCGGGCGGCCCACCGTGGTCGGCTACACAACCGGGGACCTGGACCGGTGGGCGTCACTCGTGGCGCGGTGCCTGCGTGCAAGCGGCGTGAAGAAGGGGCACAAGGTTCACAACGCGTACGGCTACGGGCTGTTCACCGGCGGTCTTGGAGCTCATGCCGGTGCGGAAAGGCTCGGCTGCACCGTGATCCCCATTTCGGGCGGACAGACCGAACGTCAGGTGCAGCTCATTCGGGACTTCGAACCGGACGCAATCCTCAGTACTCCGACCTATCTGCTGACCATCCTTGACGCAATGGTCGCTGCCGGCATCGATCCGCAGAGCACCTCGCTGAAGACCGCCGTGCTGGGCGCCGAGCCCTGGACCAACCAGATGCGTCAGGAGCTCGAACATCGGATGGGCTTCGACGCCTGTGACATCTATGGGCTGTCCGAGGTGATGGGCCCCGGCGTCGCGGGTGAATGCGTTGAGACCAAGGACGGCTCCCACATCTGGGAAGATCACTTCCGCCCTGAGATCATTGACCCCTTCACCGACACAGTGCTCGACGACGGCCAGTCCGGGGAGCTCGTGTTCACCTCGCTCACCAAGGAGGCACTGCCGATCATCCGTTACCGCACGCATGATCTGACCCGCCTGCTGCCGGGCACCGCACGCCCGGGCATGCGGCGCATGGACCGCATCACGGGGCGCAGCGACGACATGATCATTCTGCGCGGCGTGAATCTCTTCCCCACGCAGATCGAGGAGATCGCACTGCGCATACCGGCGCTGAGCCCGCACTTCCAGCTTGAGCTCACACGCCCTGAGGGCCAGCGCATGGACCAGATGACCGTCCGGATCGAGCCGCGCGAGGGTGTCAGCGCCGATGAAGCTGAGGCGGCGGCATCCCAGCTCAGCGAACAGATCAAGATTCACATCGGTTCAAGCTGCGCCGTGTCGGTCGTGGAGAGCGGATCGCTGGCGCGCTCAAGCGGCAAGCTCAAGCGGATCTACGACCTGCGGCCGAAGGCGTAACAGCGTGACACCCGTTAGCTCATCTGACCGAACGTTCATGCGAAAATAGCGCGTATGCCCAGCCCACAGGCCGCTACCCGCCGCGGACGCCCCGGATATGACCAGCAGACCGTCCTTAACATCGCCGTCGACGTTTTCAACCGGCATGGTTATGAGGCCACGTCCATGGGGGTCCTCGCGGAGAACCTGGGCATCAGCAAGTCGGCGATTTACCATCACGTGCCGTCGAAGGGTGACCTGTTACGGCTTGCCCTGGACCACGCACTCGGCGGACTCGAGGCTGTACTGACCCAAGCGGAAGCAACCTCCGGCAAGGCGGATCAGCGGCTCGAGTACGTGCTGCGCGGCACCATCGCAGTGCTGACCGAGCGCCTGCCCTTCGTGACGCTCCTGCTGCGGTTACGCGGCAATACGGAGGTTGAGCGCGAAGCCCTTGAGCGCCGTCGTACGTTTGACCGGCAGGTCGCCGCACTTGTTGAGGCTGCCCGCTCCGAGGGCTCCATCCGCAGGGACATCGACCCGCGCACCACCACGAGGCTGCTGTTCGGCACCATCAACTCGGTGGTCGAGTGGTACAAGCCTGGCGGCCCGTTGACTCCCGAAAAACTTGCCGACGACGTCATCGCCATGGTGTTTGAGGGCCTCCACCACGCCTGACGTCTTCGGTCTTGACTGATCCCCGCCCTGAGCGGACCCTGATCCTATGAGCACCAAGCTCTCCGACACGATGCTGGGTCTGCTTTCCGAACTTCGCTACGAGCCCACCCTCAAACGAGTTCGTGGTGACCTCGACGGCACTTCGGTCGTCGACACCCGCCGTGCGCTGCTTGTGTGGGAGCCGAAGCGGGTCACCCCGATTTTCGCGGTGCCGGAGGAGGACGTGCGGGCGGAACTGTCTCCCCCGAATGCGGAGCAGCCGGTCGGCGAGGAGTACCCCGTGGCCATCATGCTGGAGGGTCCGCCAGTCCTGGACCCCGCACGCCCTTCAGCCGGCACACGACAACCGGCACCCCGTTGACCGTCACGGCGGGCAACTCCTCCCGGCCCAATGCTGCCTTCCGCCCGGACGACGCTTCACTCGCTGGTTACATCCTGCTCGACTTCGATGCGCTGGACTGGCGTGAGGACGATGAATCGATCATCGGACATCCACGAGACCCGTTCCGCCGCATCGACATTCGCCGTTCGTCCGAACAGGTCACGGTGCGGATGGGAGGCACCACACTCGCCGAGACGTCACGCGCCGCCCTGCTGTATGAAACGTTCCTGCCCCCTCGTCTGTACATCCCGCCCGAGGACGTGCGGTTCGATGTGCTTGAGCCAAGCGCGACCCGGACGGTGTGCCCCTACAAGGGCGAAGCGAGTTATTTCTCCTACGCGGAGTCGCCGAAGGGCAGGGACATCGCCTGGCAGTACGACTCACGTTTCCCGGATGCCAACCAGATCCATGGCCTAGTGTGCTTCTTCAACGAGCGGGTGGACCTGCTGGTCGACGGCGCACAGCAAGACAAGCCCGTCACGCCCTGGTCCTAGCCTGCCGGCTGCGCCCACCTCCATCGGGATATCCCACCGAACCGGGTAGGTCAGTGGGATTATCCGGACTATCCCACTGAGGCCTTCAGCTCGGCGGGATATCCCAGCGGGAGCCTTATCCACATAGCGATATTCCCCCGACCGCGCGCGCGAGGTGGCCGCGAGCATGGTGGGCATGGACATCGTGAAAATGGTCGCTGAACGAGGCGGAGTGGCCCGGCGGCGAGATTTGGAGAGGGCTGGTTTCAGCGGGCACGAGATCCTCGCAGCGCTGCGAGACGAACGCCTCTTCCGTCCCGTCCGTGGCGTGTACGCCGTACCCGATGCTGACCCCGTACTTCTTGCGGCCACCTGTGCCATGACCGAATTAGCGTGCATTAGTGCTGCGGAGCGTCTGGGATTATGGGTTCTCACCAAACCACGCTCCATTCACGTCAGCGTCGATCATGGACGACCTGTGCAGGGCAACTTCCTGGTTCATCGCTCAGGCATCCGGCTTACGCCGCTCGATATTTGCCTGCAATGCATGAGGTGCCTTCCTGAGCTCGAGGCCCTGTGCATTGTTGAATCAGCGGTGATCAAGCGGCTTGTCACTCTTGAGCAGTTGCGCAACCGTACGGGCGGAGTGCGGGATCGAAATCTGCGAAGAATCGTGCATCTCGTAGACCCGCACTCGCAATCGATCATCGAAACTGCCGCCAGGTACCATTTGAGGGCCGCGGGACTGTCCGTCCAGACGCAGGTTTACGTGAAGGGCGTCGGCCGGCTGGACCTCTTCGTCGAGGGAGTCCTCGGAATTGAAGCTGACGGTAGGAAGCACCACAGCGATGCCGCTGATTTTGAGGAAGATCGGCGACGCGGAAACATGCTGACGCTGAACGGCACTCCCCTGCTCCGGGCCACTTATCAGCTCATCGTGGATCGGCCGAACGAATTCGTTCGGCTGGTTCAGCAAGCAGTCGCGAGGTACCGTCCCGCTGAACTCGCGGGTTGAGTGGGAATATCCGGACTATCCCACCGAACACGCGAGTTCGGTGGGAAATCCCGGTGGACCGTCGAGGTGGAGTGTCGAGGTGGGCGGGCGGGGCTGGACGCGAGCAGAGACCTGGAGTTACTTCTCCACGAGGGTCAGGACGTCGTAGGTGGCCACGATCTCGTCGTCCTGGTTCGTGAGTACCGCGTCCCAGGCCACCTCGCCGTATTCCTCATCCTCGCGCGGCGTGATGCGCTTCGCCGTCAGCGTCACGCGGATGGAGTCGCCGGCCGCAACGGGCGTGATGAACCGCAGGTTTTCGAGACCATAGTTCGCTAGAACAGGCCCCGGCGCAGGCTCAACGAACAGCCCTGCACCCCACGAGAGCAGCAGGTATCCGTGCGCCACAATGCCCGGGAAGAACGGATTGGCAGCCGCGGCTTCCTCGTTGGTGTGGGCGTAGAACTTGTCACCCGTGCTGTTGGCGAAGGCCGTGATGTCCTCAAGGGTTACCTGACGCAGGTCAGACCGTACCGCATCGCCGATGCGCAGCGTCGCGAGGTTCTTCCGGAACGGATGTTCCTCATCGAAGTTGCGGTCAGCACCGGTATGCCAGACGCCTGTGATCGCGGTCAGCATGTTCGGCGAACCCTGCAGGGCTGTGCGCTGCATGTGGTGCAGTACGGACCGGATACCGCCGAGCTCCTCGCCGCCACCGGCGCGGCCCGGCCCGCCATGCACCAGGTGCGGAACGGGTGAGCCGTGCCCGGTTGATGACCGCGCATCCTCACGGTTCAGCAGAAGGACGCGGCCATGGTGGGCGGCGATACCGGTCACCAGCTCGCGGGCAGTGGACGGATCATTCGTGCAGACCGTCGCCACGAGCGAACCCTCCCCCATGGCGGCCAGACGAACGGCGTGGGCGACGTCGTCGTACCCCACCACCGAGGCGACGGGACCAAAAGCCTCCACCGTATGAAGCTCCACGGCGTCCGCGTTCTCCCAGGTCAGAAGAACCGGAGCCATGAACGCGCCTTCCTCAGCGACATCCACAGTGCCGTCAGCGTGTGTGACACGGGGAGAGTCGAGCGTTCCGTACGCGAGCTCACCGCCGGCTGCAAGCATCGATTCGACGGCCTCGCGGACACCCCGCAGCTGCTCCACCGACGCGAGCGCGCCCATGGTGACACCCTCAGCGCGCGGATCGCCGAGCGTGACGCGCTGCTCGATGCGGTCGCGGGCGGCAGCAACGACGTCGTTCACCAGCGCCTTCGGAACCAGCGTTCGGCGGATGCTCGTGCACTTCTGGCCTGCCTTGACGGTTATTTCCGTCACGAGGGACTTGATGAAGGCGTCGAACTCGGGCGTGCCCGGCACTGCGTCCTCACCGAGGATCGCCGCATTGAGCGAGTCAGTTTCCGACGAGAAGCGTACGCCGCCGGTCGTCACATTCTCGTGGGACTTCAGCTTGTTCGCCGTGGACGCGGAACCCGTGAACAACACCAGGTCGCGGTAATCGAGGTGATCGAGCACGTCGCGGGCAGGGCCGGAGATGAGCTGCAGCGAACCCGCCGGAAGGATGTTCGACTCGATGATGAGCTTCACGACGGCGGCCGTGAGATAACCGGTCGGCGTCGCGGGCTTCACGATGGTGGGCACACCGGCCAGGAACGCCGGCGCGAGCTTCTCAAGCATCCCCCAGACCGGGAAGTTGAAGGCGTTGATCTGGACGGCTACCCCGGGGATGCGGGTGTAGATGTGCTCCCCGATGAAGGAACCGTCCTTCGACAACACCTCCACCGGCCCGTCGATAACAACCTGCGAGTTGGGCAGCTCCCGCCGGCCCTTGGAACCGAAGGTGAACAGGACTCCGATACCGCCGTCGATATCCACCATCGAGTCGATCTTCGTTGCGCCGGTCCGGGCAGAGAGCTCATAGAGCTGCTCACGACGGTCGTTCAGGAACTGGGCCAGCGCCTTGAGCTTCAGTGCACGCTGGTGGAATGTGAACTCCCCCAGCTCGCCCTGCCCGGTGGTTCGGGCGTAGTCGACGACGTCGGCAACGTCCAGCCCGCTCGTGCTCACCAGGGCAAGCAGTTCGCCGGTGCTGGCATCCCGTACTTCGGCGGCGTTGTCCTCGGACAACGTGTGCTGGTCAGGGGTCCACCAGGCGTCGCGGATGAAGCTGGGGACAATGTCCACGCTGAGGGCGGTCGAAGTCATCGTTGACCTTTCGCGTTCGGAAGCTCACGGAGGTGTCTGAACAAACATTACTGAACGGACGTTCGGTAATATGTCCAGAGTACATGAACGTGCGATCCGCCCACACCCCCACAAGGAGCCCTAAGTGACCGGCGAACCCTGGCAAATAACCCTCGGTGAACTCGACGAGAAGATGGGCGTGAAAATCCTCGAACAGTCCGTCGAACGGGTCGTCGCGACAATGCCGGTGGAAGGAAACCGCCAATCGTTCGGGCTGCTGCACGGTGGAGCGTCGCTGGCGGTCGGCGAGGCCGTCGGCTCCTGGGCTGCAGTCATTCACGCGAGCACGCTGGGCAAGACTGCTGTCGGGGTCGACGTTTCGGCGACGCATCACAAGTCCGCACGGGACGGCATCATCACCATTACCGCCACCCCGATCCATCTCGGGCGCACCCTCACAACCCATGAGGTAGTGATCACCAACGACGGCGGCGGCCGCCTCTGCACCCTGCGCATCACCAACCTGCTGCTCGAGAAGAAACCCGGGAAGGGCTAGGTCCGGGAGGTCAGCCGCGCACGAACCGCGTCAATCTCCGCCTGCAACAGCCCCGCCTTCCGCAGGTACGCCTCGGCGTCAAAACCGTCCAGCAGCTCCAGCAGGTGAGCTCTGGTGTGCAGGATCCACTCGTGCAGTTCCTCGGGTGATTTCGGCCTCTCGTGCGGCTTCTCCTGTGCGCGGTGGTGCTCGTTGATGCCGTGTACGGCCAGCGCGTAATCGTCGGCAATGTCCTCATGCGACGCGCCGGCGAGCGCCAGCAGCACCGCGGTCACCATGCCGGTCCGGTCCCGCCCGGCGGAACAGTGCACGACGACGGCGCCCTCCGACTCCGCGATGACGCGCACCACCGCGGCGATCTTCTCGGGCCAGCGGCGAAGGTTCTCCAGGTAGTACTCGGGTGTGCTCAGGTAGGGGCCGACCAGCCGCATGAACTCCTCATCGGACTGGTCCTCGGTCGGGCAGTTGACCACCCGGAAGCGGTCCAGGACGGCTGGATTGATCACAGGGTCCGTGTCACGCCGTCCGCGCTCCCCCGGGTTCCTCAGGTCCACGATGGTCCGGACGCCGTCGTCGTATGCCTGTTGCCAACCGGCGTCCGTGAGCCATTCATGTCGGCCCATCCGGTACAGCCTTCCGGGGCGGATGTCCGGGCTGACGCCGCCAAGGTCCCGCGCATTGACCGCACCCTGCCATGGAACCGTCCGGCTCACGCCGTTCCGGCGCAGGTGATCCAGATCAATCGAAGCCATGCCTCAGGGTAACAAGCGGCAACGAGTCCGTTAGGGCACCAACTCGTAGAAGCGGAAGAACCCGAAGCCCTCGATCGGCAGGACCCGAACCTCGCTGAATCCGGCTGCCGAGGCATACCGGCGCAAGGTGTCCGGACGCATGACAGTTCCGGTGCCGGCGCTGTTGGGGTGAGCCATGCCATCGGGCAGGCAAATCAGCAGACTGAACCCATACATAAGTCGCTCGACCTCATCACCGGGTGGAGCGAAGGTTTCCGCCACAGCTTCATCCATGACGATGACGCTTCCCCCGGCACGGAGCGACCGGCGGGCCGCTGATAGTACGTCAACCGGGTAGGGCATGTCATGGATGCACTCGAAGGCGAATACCGCGTCGAACTGCTGCTCGGGCAACCCCGCAGCGTCGACGTGCTGAAAATCTACACTGCTCCCCGCGGCGTACGCATTGGTCCGTGCAAGATCGATCGAGGCCGCGTCAATATCGAACCCCGTGACCTCCGCTGAGGGGAGCGTCCGGGCGAGTGCAATCGTCGACCAGCCGGCTCCGCAGCCGATGTCCGCGATCGATGCTTGTGGTTTCTGCAGGCGCGTCATCACGTCAGGTGCCTGTTTCAAGGCGTTAGCGAGTTCCCGTTCGAACCACGGACGGTTCATATCAGCCTGCGACACGCGGGCATCATCGCCGAACTGCTGCCAGCTGACCCCCTCGCCGGCGCGGTACGCCGCTTGCAACGCAGGAAGCTGCACGGCAGCACCTGCCAGCATCCGGGCCAGTGGAGCGAGGAAGTTGAGACTGCTGCCGTCAGTCAGCACCTCCGCCGCACCAGGAGGCAGAGTAAAGCGGCGGGCACCGTCGTCGTCGTTCGCAGTCAGGAGGCCGGTGATGGCCTGCTGCTCGAGCCACTCCGCGGCATAACGTTCGGACGTCCCGGTGCGCTGTGCCAGTTCGGCCGCAGACGCAGGGCCATCGTTCACAAGGCTCCGGTACCAGCCGAGCCGGTCGCCGAGGTGGATGGCGAGGATGTCCATGGTGCCGAGTGCAGCGTTGAAAATACGCTCCGCGACGGCCCCTGCATCGGCTTCAGGGCCCACTTTCCCTCCCGCGTTGAGGTGTCGATGAGACCTAGGATGTACCTGTTCGGCGAGGCTGGCAAGGCTCGCCGAAACCCTACGTTCGAATTAGGGATTCAGGCGTATCTTGATCCGATGAAACTCCTCCGAAGCACAGCCAGCGTACTCCTGGCTTCGGGTCTCATTGCAGCTGACGTTCAAAACAGCCTGTTCCGGTGCGCGTGCCGCCAACGTGTTAGGCGTGTGCCCGACCTCCCGGAACAAATGGCCGGTCTTGCGGCAGCAGAGGAGATCAGCCCGCAGACTGATCTTGTTACCGTTTCCGCGGGCGGCAACGACCTTGCCGCCGCCGCGCCGAATTCGAGGACGTAGCCAAAGGATTCGATAAGCACGGAATCGGTTCGCCGGACCCCCGGATCACATTCACCGGTTGCACGGGGACTGGTGAGATCCATCCAACCGCGAAGGGCTACAAGTCCGGGTACCTGCCGGAGGTGCGCAAGGCGATCGACTAATCGATTGTGATGGTCGCCTGCACCGGCGTGTGGTCTGAGGGCCAGTCCCCGTTGTAGCGCGTGGTGTTGATGCCCGTTTCCACCACGGTGACATCCCGGTTCACCATCAGCCAGTCGATACGCTTGTGCCCCTGCTTCGGCGCACGGTAGTGCGGGAAAGTTCCCCAGAGCTCGGTCACCCGCTTCTGTGCCGCGTCCCAGGCGTCAGCGAGAACCTCGCCGTTGGTCAGCTCCTCATACGGTTGCGATGCGGCGCCGGTATTGAAATCGCCCATGACGACGACGGCGCCCTCAGTCCGCGCAACGAGCGACCTGATTGCCTCCGCTGACCGCTGACGGGACTTGCGGGACATGTGGTCAAGGTGCGTATTGACCACTGTGAGTTCCTTACCCGTGTTCCGGTCCCGGAAACGGCCGGTAACAACGACGCGGGGGATGAGGTTTCCCCAATCGTTGGAGCCCGGGGTGTCCGGGGTGTTGGACAACGCGTCCTGATCCCAGTCGAGCAGTTCCAGCCGGTCCGCGTTGTAGACGATGGGGCACTGCTCGCCGTCACCGTCGGCGTTGCGGCCGCGGCCGATACTCCGGTATTTGTCTCCGAGGCTCTCGAGGATCGCCGGCAACTGGTCCGGGAGCGCTTCCTGCACGCCGAGGACGGTGGGCTGCTCAGCTGCGAGCAGGCGACGGACCAGCGGTTCCCTGCGGCCCCAATAATCGTGGCTCCAGGGGTTCACATGAGCCACCCGGCGTCGGATGTTGTAGGTCATGACATGGAGCTCAGGCGCATCAACCGGTCCGATCAACGGCTTATCCACCAGGGTCGTCCGCTCGCTCATTCCAAAACCTTAGCCCTTTTAGCTCTCAAGCGGGCAAGGCTCTCGCGTGGCGGTCAATCGTCCCAGGTGAAGAAACCCCGGCCTGACTTCCGTCCCAACTCGCCGCGCTCCACTTTGTCGCGCAGGACCTGCGGCGGAGCGAACCGTTCGCCGAGGGTCGACGCCAGGTATTCGGCAATTCCAAGCCGCACGTCGAGGCCCACAATGTCCGTTGTCCTCAGGGGACCAACCGGGTGCTTGTAACCAAGAACCATCGCCGTGTCGATGTCTTCGGCAGATGCAACACCCTCCTCGACCATGCGCATCGCCTCGAGGGCAATCGCAACACCCAGGCGTGAACTGGCGAATCCCGGAGCGTCCTTGACCACGACGGGCGTTTTCCCCAAGGCTTCAGCCCACCCGCGTGCCTTCTCGGCCAGTTCAGCCGACGTGGAAGGCGCGAGCACAACCTCAATGAGCGTCGAGGCGGGCACGGGATTGAAGAAGTGCAGCCCGCAGAACCGGTCCGGCCGCTGCAGGACGCCGGCCAGCTCACCGACGGACAGGGAGGAGGTGTTCGTTGCGAGCCACGCGCCGTCGTCGAGCTGCTCCTCGACACCGCGCAGCGCCGCGGTTTTCAACCCGAGGTCCTCCGGCACCGCTTCAACCACCAGGCCGCACGGCCGGAACACGGAGTAATCGGTGGCCACTTCCAGCCTTCCCGACAGCGCGTCGAGACTCTCCTGCGTGGTCCCCTTGGCGATGCTGCGATCGAGCGCTGCGGTGATGCGTCCGCGCGCGGCCTCCGCTGCGTCGCGATTCTGTTCAACGACGACGACGGCGGCACCCGCCACACAGAACGCGTGCGCAATACCTGCGCCCATGCGCCCGCCTCCGAGGACGCCCACGGTTGAGGGAATGGCCTGATTGCGCTGTGTGGTCAAAGTTTCTTCTTCCTGTCTGTGTCTTTCCTTGTCAGGAATGCCTGCATGCGTTCGAACTTCGCCTCGGACTCGAACAGGATGCCCTGGGCGAGCTGGTCGATCATAGGGTGGGCCTCGCGGGGTGCGTGAAACACGGCTTTGGTGACGCGGGTTGCCAGCGGGTCCTGGCGGGCAATACGGTCTGCGAGGCGGTGGGCAGCCTGCAGCAACTCCTCAGCCGGATGGATCTCGCTGATGAGCCGGACGGCGAGCGCCTCGTCGGCGTTCATCACCCTGCCCGCGAGCAGGATCTCCTTTGCGAGCGGCTCGCCGACAAGCTCGCGCAACCGCCACGTCGCGCCGGCTGCGGGCAGGATCCCCAGACCGGTCTCCGGATTCCCGATCTTGAGTTCGGGCGTACCGATCCGGAAATCGGCGGCGAAGGCGAGCTCGGCGCCGCCACCGAGTGCGTAGCCGTCCAGAGCGGCGATGACGGGCATCGGGAGGCTTGCGATCCGGGAGAACAGCGTCGAGTTGATTCCAGCGAGTGCGTCCTCGCGCCGTCGTTCCTTCAGCTGTGCAATGTCGGCGCCGGAGGCGAACACGCCGCCCGTTCCGGAGAGGATGAGGATCCGCGGAGTGCGCTCGAGGTCAGCGCACACTTCGTGCAGCTCGTCGACCATCTGCTGGTCGATCGCGTTACGGACGTCGGGGCGGTGGAGCTGGACGCCCAGGCGGTCGCCGCCGTCGTCGATTTTCAGGGTTTGCACTACACACGCTCCAGGAGCATGGCGGTTCCCTGCCCCACGCCGACGCACATGGTGGCGAGGCCGAGGTGTCCGCCCTCGCGCTCCATGCGGCCCATCAGGGTGACCGCGAGTCGCGAGCCGGAGGAACCGAGCGGGTGCCCCAGGGCGATCGCGCCGCCGTCGCGGTTGACGATTTCCTCGTCGAGGCCGAGCCTGCGGATACAGGCGAGGGACTGGGTGGCGAACGCTTCATTGAGTTCGACGGCGTCGAGGTCGCCGATGGAACGACCGGAGAGTTCGAGCACCTTCTGCGTTGCCGGAACCGGGCCGAGGCCCATGATCTCCGGCGACACCCCCGCTGAGGCGCCCGTGACGATCCGGGCACGGGGAGTCAGGCCGAGCCGGGTGAGTGCCGCTTCGGACGCGACAATCACGGCGGACGCGCCGTCGTTGAGGGAGCTGGAGTTCCCGGCGGTCACAACGCCGTCCTTGGTCACCACCGGCTTCAGACCCGCGAGCACCTCGAGCGTGGTGTCCGGCCGTGGCCCCTCATCGGTGTCCACGGTGACGTTCTTCTTGCCGCGCGTGGTGTTGACCGGGACGATTTCGTCTGAAAAGCGACCCGCTTCTGTCGCCGCGACCGCCCGCTGGTGTGAGCGGAAGGCAAAGGCGTCAGCGTCCTCACGGGTGATTCCGTCAATGCGGGCCACTTCCTCTGCCGTCTCCGGCATCGAGTAGGTAGTCTTTTCCTGCGCCGCGAAGGTTGGATTGGTGAAGCGCCAGCCGATCGAGGTGTCGAAGGCTGCACCGGGCTTGGCGAACGCCGTCGTGGGCTTCTCCATCACCCAGGGCGCGCGGCTCATGGACTCGACGCCACCGGCGATAACGACGTCGGCCGCACCCGCCTTGATCATGTGCGACGCCATGATGATGGCCGACAGCCCGGATGCGCACAGCCGGTTCACCGTGATCCCGGGGATGGTGTCCGGCAGACCTGCGAGCAGGGTGGCCATGCGGGCGACGTTACGGTTTTCCTCGCCGGCGCCGTTGGCGTTGCCGAGGATGACTTCGTCTACAACCTCGGGATCCAGGCCCGAGCGGTGGACCAGTTCACGGAGGGTGAGCGCTGCGAGATCGTCCGGCCGAACCGCTGAAAGCGCTCCACCGTACCGTCCCACCGGGGTGCGAACCCCGCCCACCAGAAAAGCCTCGGCCATGCCAGCCTCCGTCATCATCGTCGTCATCGTCAGCGCGTCACGCTGAGGGCGGCATAATTACCGACCGTTCGTTCTATAAAGAATCGCACGGGGTGCCGGAAGGGTCAACTGAGGCCGTCTGGGGACAGTATTGCGGGAATCGTCAACGGCTCGGCCCGCGACTACTCCTCCAAACGGAAGCCCAGCTTGACGGTCACCTGCCAGTCAGCGACGGCGCCATCCACCAGATGCCCCCGGATCTCCTTGACCTCGAACCAGTCGAGGTTCCGGAGCGTCTTGGCAGCGTGCGTCACCGCGTTGGTCACGGCTGCGTCCACCCCGTCCGGTGATGTCCCGACAACCTCGGAAATGCTGTACGTATGGTTCGCCATGCTTCCTCCTTCAGCGGACGCCGGCCACTCCGGCGGGTGGGTGTCACGCTAGTCCTCCCCGCGGTTCCGGTCCAGACCCTTCCGCGGCTGACCGCCACCGGAATAACGGACAGAGTTTGTCCGGAATGTACTGGATCGGGGTTGCAGCCGTTCCTACGCTGGGAGCCATGACCTACAACATTCAGGTAGTAGTCGACAGCGCAGATCCCCATACCCAGGCTGACTGGTGGGCAGAAACTCTCGGGTGGGAGGTTGAGCCGACGAACCAGAATTTCATCGACAAGATGCTCGCAGAAGGATACGCACAGGAAAGTGACCTGATCGAGCACAATGGCGTCCGGGTCTGGAACACCGGCGAGGCGGTGTGCCGTCCTGAAGAAATAGGCCAGAAAGGTCGCCAGCGCATCCTGTTCATGAAAGTACCGGAACCGAAGACGGTCAAGGATCGCATCCACCTCGACATCAGCCTCGACGGCGATGACAGGGACGCCGTGCGGGCCGCCCTGGAAAGCCGCGGGGCGCGCTTCCTGCACCAGGGCAATGAGGGTCCGCACATCTGGTACACCATGGCTGATCCTGAGGGTAATGAGTTCTGTGTGAGCTAGGTAGGAAGCACTTTGAAGTCACCCCCGCCCTCGAAGCTAGACTCGATTGGTGACCACAGACCTTCCTGCCCAGGTATCCGATGTCTTTGACCCTGCCCGGTGGCGGCTCGTGGAGGGATTTGAGGATCTTCAGGACATCACCTACCACCGTCAGGTAGAACGCAGCCAGGTGGAACGCAGCCGCAACGACGGCGCCGCGTCGCGGGACCTGCCCACCGTCCGCATCGCGTTCAACCGGCCGGAGGTACGCAACGCTTTCCGTCCGGGCACCGTGGACGAGCTGTACCGGGCACTGGATCATGCCCGCATGACCCCGGACGTCGCGACGGTCCTCCTCACAGGCAACGGCCCCTCCCCCAAGGACGGCGGGCATTCCTTCTGCTCGGGCGGCGACCAGCGGATCCGCGGGCGGGACGGCTACCGCTACGCAGAGGGCGAAACCCGGGAAAGCATCGACCCCGCACGTGCCGGGCGCCTTCACATCCTCGAGGTTCAGCGGCTGATGCGGACCATGCCGAAGGTGGTCATCGCCGTCGTCAACGGCTGGGCAGCGGGCGGCGGCCACAGCCTGCACGTGGTGGCGGACCTGACGATCGCCTCGCGGCAGCACGGCAAGTTCAAGCAGACCGATGCAACTGTGGGCAGCTTCGACGCCGGCTACGGGTCAGCCCTCCTCGCCCGCCAGATCGGCCAGAAGCGCGCCCGTGAGATCTTCTTCCTCGCACGCGAGTACTCCGCCGAAGACATGGTCGACATGGGAGCAGTGAACGAAGCCGTTGATCACGAACGGCTTGAGGAAGTCGCGCTTGAGTACGCGGCAGACATCGCAAGGCAGAGTCCGCAGGCTATCCGCATGCTGAAGTTCGCCTTCAACCTGCCCGATGACGGGCTGGCCGGACAGCAGGTCTTCGCCGGTGAAGCCACCCGCATGGCATACATGACCGACGAGGCCGTCGAGGGCAAGGAAGCGTTCCTCGAGAAACGCAGCCCCGACTGGTCCAGCTTCCCCTACTACTTCTAGGCGCCCATGGAACTCCTGCCCGTTCACACCCCGCCCGGCTTCGACCCGCATACCCTGCTCCCCCCGCTCGCAGCAGCCCTCGCGGGCGAGGGTCCCGCGGTTGCGCCGCACACCGATGAGCACCAGCGCTT
The DNA here is from genome assembly GCF_058269075.1 of Arthrobacter sp. TJ-270. Lineage (NCBI taxonomy): Bacteria > Bacillati > Actinomycetota > Actinomycetes > Micrococcales > Micrococcaceae > Arthrobacter > Arthrobacter sp. TJ-270. The sequence goes on from NZ_JBZCNB010000001.1 coordinate 685,029, forward strand.
CGACGGCGAACTGCCGAACGACGAGATTGCTGCGGTGCTCAGCACGTCCGGGTCCACCGGCACCCCGAAGCAGACCATGCTCAGCGTCGATGCGCTTGCCGCGTCCGCCATGGGCACCGCGTACGCACTCAAAGCCGAGGGGCAGTGGCTGCTGACCCTGCCCGTGCACTACGTAGCCGGATTCCAGGTGCTGGTGCGTTCCCTGTACGCAGGAACCCGGCCATGGGCCATGGACCTCAGCGGAACCTTCAGCCCGGAACGTTTTACTGAAGCCGCCGGTGAACTGACCGACAAGGTGCGATTCACGTCCCTGGTGCCCACCCAGCTGCACCGTCTGCTGGATGATCCCGCGCCTGAAACCATCAAGGCGCTCCAGCGGTTCAACGCGATCCTGCTCGGCGGCGCGGCCGTCACCGAGGCGCTCCGCAGCAGAGCCCGTGCGCACGGCCTGAAGATCGTCCGCACCTACGGCATGAGCGAGACCTGCGGAGGCTGTGTGTACGACGGCGTCCCCCTCGACGGCGTGGAACTCACCAACGAAGACGGCCGGCTCTGGATCAGCGGCCCCGTCCTGTCTGACGGTTATCTGGGCCAGCCGGTGCTGACCCGGGAGAGGTTCCCGTTCAACTCCGGGCGCCGCTGGTTCCGTACTGACGACGACGGCACCATCGACAACGGTGTGCTCACCGTTCATGGCCGGGTGGACGACGTCATCATCACCGGCGGTCTCAAGGTCTCAGCAGTCGCGGTGGCCAGCGTCATCGAGGGCCTGGCGGGAGTCAGTGAAGCGTTGGTGCTTGGCATCCCGCACCCGGAGTGGGGCGCCCAGGTGGCGGCCGCCGTCGTCGGCTCAGTCAATCCGGACGCGGTGCGGCAGCACGCGCAGGAGCAGCTGGGGCCCCACGCGGCACCGAAAATCGTGCTCACTCTCGACAAACTTCCCATGCTGCCCAGCGGCAAGCCCGACCGGCTGGCTGTTCGCGCGCTGTTCGAACAGTCAACGCTGTAATGGGCTCCCGCACCCGAGAGCAGCGTCCAGGCAGGACCAACACCGTAGACAACCGGAGGAACACCGTGGCAACAGCTGCGCAATGGGTGGAGGGAGCGCGTCCCCGCACTCTTCCGATGGCGGTGGCCCCCGTGATCATCGGGTCCGCCGCGGCCTTTGACCTCGGGGCATTCAAGCCCGTGAATGCCCTTCTGGCCGCCTTGGTGGCGATCCTGCTGCAGGTGGGGGTCAACTACGCGAACGACTACTCCGACGGTATCCGCGGCACCGACAATGACCGCGTCGGTCCGCTGCGGTTGACCGGCTCCGGGGCGGCAAAAGCGTCTGAGGTGAAGTGGGCCGCTTTCGGGTGCTTCGCACTGGCCATGGTCGCAGGTCTCGCCCTGATTGTGCTGTCCCAGGCCTGGTTCCTGCTGCTCGTGGGACTGGGCTGCGTTGCTGCAGCCTGGGGATACACGGGCGGGCGCAACCCGTACGGGTACATGGGCCTCGGGGATCTTTTTGTTTTCGTCTTCTTCGGCCTGGTGGCCACCCTTGGAACCACCTACACCCAGGCCGGGCAGCTGAGCGGCCCCGCCTGGGTCGGAGCGGTCAGTACCGGAATCATCGCCATGGCGCTGCTGATGGCGAACAACGTGCGGGACATCCCCACAGACAGGGAAGCGGGCAAGCTCACCCTCGCTGTCCGCCTCGGCGACACGGCCGCCCGGATCAGCTACGTCATGATGCTTGCGGTGTCGCTGCTGCTGCCACTGTTCCTTGTCTACGACTACCCGTGGGTGCTGCTGGTCCTGCTCCTGGTCCCACTGTGCCTGATGCCGAGCTGGCTGATGCTCAAAGGCAAGAAACGGCGCAGCCTCATTCCCGTCCTGAAACAGACGAGCATCATCAATCTGGGCTTCAGCGTGCTGTTCGGCGCGGGCCTGGTGCTCTCGAGCTCACTGTCCTAGACCCGGTTCGCCCGCCTGCGATTACGGCTGGCGGCGGTCGGAGTTGACTGGCGTATTCGGGTCCAGGGTGTCCTCGGCGTCTGCATCGCGCAGTTCACTGGCGGTGCGGACGGGCGGGGCTCCGTCCCGGAATCTGCGCTGCAGGGATGACGCTGCTTCGTTGCGGAGATCGCGGAAGAAGAGGTACGTGACGCACCAGGCCATGATGGCTGCGGCGATCACGGAGAAGATCGCCCCCAGGCCGAGGGAATAGCAGATCACGAAGAACACCGCGACGAAGCCGAGGCGTAAAGCGGTGAATTTGAGGAAGGGCACGTGTCAAGTTTACTCGCCTACAATTGATGCATGCCGCGCCTGTTGCTGTTCCTCGTGATCCTGGGGATCGCTGTCATTGTTTATGCGCTGTTCGACTGCATCATGAGCCGGGCCGAATCAGTGCGCAGCATCTCAAAACCGGCCTGGTTCTTCACCATCCTCCTTGTCCCCCTTCTGGGTGCCGGTCTATGGTTCCTGTTCGGTCGTCCACGCAGGGATGACCGTCCCAGCCAGCGTCAGACGCGCCGCCCCACCGCGCCCGACGACGACCCTCAGTTCCTGCGCAATCTTGAGGTCCAGCGTCGGCAGGAAGCCCGCGAGGCCGAACAGCGCAAGCGTGAGGCCGAGCGCCGCGCTCGCGAGGAGAAAAAGAAGGACGAGGGCACAGCCAACGACGGCAAGACCTCTTAGGCTTTAGCTGACTTGAACGAATGGGCAGGACACGCCCCTAACGCGTGAGCATTAGGGGCGTGTCCTGCCCATTCAACGTTGGGTGGTTGAAGCGCTGGGTGTTGAGCGGTCAGACGCCGGCGTAGCTGTGCAGTCCCGAGAAGTAGATGTTCACGATCGTGAAGTTGAAGACGATGCACAGGTAGCCAACGATCGAGAGCCATGCGGCGCGCGTTCCGGTCCATCCGCGGGTGGCACGGGCGTGCAGGTAACCGGCGTAGACCACCCAGATCACGAACGTCCAGACTTCCTTGGTGTCCCAACCCCAGTAACGGCCCCACGCCTTCTCGGCCCAGATGGCTCCGGCCATGAGGGTGAACGTCCACAGCACGAAGGCAATCGCATTGATGCGGTAGGAAAGGTTCTCCAGGCTCAGTGCGGACGGCACCAACCGCATGAACGGCAGACGGTCATTCCGACCCGAAGCAAGGCGTGAGACCCGGTCCGCCTGCATCAGCTGGAGCACCGACATCGCGAAGGTCAGGGTGAACAGCGCTGAGGCCACAACGGCCACGGACACGTGGATGATGAGCCAGTAACTCTGCAGCGCCGGCACGAGGTTGGCCACCGGCGTCGGGAATCCGATAGTGGCCGCGCACAGCATGACCACCACCAGGCCGATCACGAAAGTGCCCAGGAACCTCAGGTCCTTACGCGTGAGCACCAGCAGGAAAACAACAGCAACCACCAGGCCGCCGGTGGTGCAGAACTCGTACATGTTGCCCCACGGCACCCGGCCGGCGGCAACACCGCGGCTGACCACGGCAACCGCGTGGATCGCAGCGGCGACGATGGTGAGTGCGACGGCGATGCGCGCCACCGAGCGTCGCTCGCCCTGGTAGTTCATTGCGTCGTCGGCGGTGGATCCGACTGGAGCGCCGTCGTCGTCGGCTGACTTCCCGCGCTTCCCCCCGGCTACCGCGCCGGCGAGCACGAGCTCCCGTTCCTCGGCCGATTCGGCGAGCTCTGCTTCGATTTCCCGGATGCGCCTGCTGCTCTTGACGAGGTCCCAGGTGAAGGCGAGGAAAGCAACCGTGTAGGCGAGAGCAGCGAGCAGCATGAACAGCTCGCTGTACTGGCCAAGGGTCTGGTTAATGTTCTGCATCAGTTGTCCTTACCGCTTACGGGCGCCGACGCCCCCGCGTGCGCTGTCTCATTCTCGTAGTCTTCGGTGCCGCCCGCCAGCCAGCGTTCCCGCAAAAGCTTCTCGATTGCAGCACCCTCGCCTGCCAGCCTGTGATCCTCGCCGCGGGCCAGCAGGCCGTACTCGACCGTGATCCCGCCGTCCGCGCCGGTGCCCGTCCGTATCCACACCCGGCGTCGGCCAATGAACAGGGAGGCGCTGAGCCCCGCCAGGGCCAGGGATGAAAACACCAGAGCGCCGAGCTCCGCCGGGTCGTGGGTGATGTCCAGCGCTGCGTAGCGGCGCAGCCCGTCAAACGTTATCGAGCCCAGGCCGTCAGGCAGTTCGAACGTCTCACCGGCGTCGAGCACGATGCCGCCGGCCTCACTGTTCCGGCTGTTCAGCTCGGTCAGGGTGTCAGTATTCAGGACGTACACGTTCTGGGGTTCACCGTCGTCCAGTCCGAGATCACCGTAGTAGGAGTTCAGGTTCAGTTGCGGTAGGAATGGGTCGGGATCGCGGCTGAAGGAGACACCGTTCTCATCGATCGCCGCAGTCGGGAGGAAGAAGCCCACGAAGCCGAGCGGCTCCGGCTGCGCGTCGGGCACCTTCAGCACCATGAGCGAAGTGAACAGGCCGTCCTGGGGAATCGACACGACGGGGCCCTGGTGCGCGATGTTGCCGTCGCCGTCGCGCACTGTAACGACGGGTGCGTAGCCGTTGCCCACCAGGTACACACTGGTGCCGCCGATGGTCAGCGGCTCATTGACCTTCAGGATCCGCTCCTCCGGTTCCTCCCCGGGTGCGGTTCTGCTGGTCATGGTGGCGGTGAAGTCGATGGGCTGCCCATAGTGGGTGAGCTGCCGGTCGAACTGGACGTCGAATTCCTCAAGCGTGATGGAATACGGGTCCAGGTTGTCTTCGGAGAAGTTGGTGCCCGGTGTGAAGGAGTCGTAGCCGACGAGCGTGTTCACGAAGGTCTCGCCCTCGACCAGGATCTTCTGCCCGCGGTAGCCGAACAGCCCGCCGACGGCTACGGATACCAGCACCCCGATCAGGGACAGATGGAACACGAGATTCCCGAGTTCCTTCAGAAATCCCCGCTCGGCGCCGACGGAGGGCCGTGCACCGTTCCCGTCCCGCACGTCCACCCGGTATCCGCGCTTCTTCAGCACGCCCGCGGCATCGACGACGGCGGCAGCGGCCGACGTCGGGCGCCCGCCTTCCTGCCCACTCGAGCGGGGCCCCGGTCCGGCTGGGAGTGCGAACGTGCCGTGTACCGGCATGCGTGAGAGCCGGCTCGGCGTGCGGGGCGGCTTCGAGCGCCAGGCACGGCCGTGGGCGATCGCGCGGGGGATGACGCACCCGATCAGCGAAATGAACAGGAGCAGGTAGATCGCTGAGAACCAGACGGACGAGTAGACGTCGAACAGCTGGAACCAGTCCAGGATGGGGCCGGTCTCCGGGTTGTCCTGAATGTACTGGGTGACAACGGCAGGGTTTGCAGGACGCTGCGGGAACAGCGAGCCAGGCACCGCTGCGACCGCAAGCAGGAGCAACAGGAAAAGGGCCGTGCGCATGCTCGTCAGCTGGGTCCACACCCAGCGCAAGCTGCCCAGGAACCCAAGAGCCGGGAGCGCGACGTTGTCTTCGCGGTCCTTCTTTGCCATTGAGTTGTCCTTAGCTTCAGCCTTCGAATTATTCATGAGTCATCAGATCGGAAGGGTGACGCCGCCCAGCCACTGCTGGAGCTCGTTGATCCACAGGTTCCAGACGCCGGACGCCATGAGCACGCCGACCAGGATGAGCATGCCACCGCCGGAGCGCTGCAGAAGCAGCCGGTGGCGCCGGAAGAAGGCCATCGCACCCATCCCCCGCCGCAGTCCCAGTGCGATCAGCAGGAACGGCAGTCCGAGGCCCAGGCAGTACACGAAGGTGAGCAGCGCGCCCTTGGCCGCACTGGCGCCGTCGTTCGAGAAAGCGAGCAGCTGCACCGCAGAGAGAGTCGGGCCGATGCACGGGGCCCAACCCAGGCCGAACGTGAGTCCGAGGAGCGGCGCCCCCCAGAGGCCGCTCGGGACCCTGGTGTGAAGCTTCCGGTCCTGCTGGAACCACGACAGCCCGCCCATGAAGACAATCCCGAGCACGATCACCACGAGGCCGAAGATCCGGATCAGCCACTCCTGGGAGCCGGCCATCCACGCTCCGAGCTGCCCGAACAGCGCGCCGTATGCCATGAAGACCAGCGAAAAACCGATGACGAAAAGACCAATCCCGGCCACCATCCGCCCACGCTTCTGCTGCTCCAGGTCCACGCCGGTGAGTCCGCTGACGTAGCCGAGGTACCCGGGAACAAGCGGCAGCACGCAGGGCGACACAAATGAGACCAGGCCCGCCAGGAGCGCCACGGGCAGCGCGAGCAGCATGGAACCGTTGAGCACCGTGTCAGCGAAGGCGTTTCCCGCCGGAGCCAGGGCGATCACGGCACCGGATGAAAAGGTGGAGGTCACGGCCACTACTCGGCCAGCGCGGAGTCTATGAGCGCGCTGAGGGTTCCCTTGTCGGCCAGGCCCAATATGCGCGCGGACACGCGCCCTTCCTTGTCCAGCACAAGGGTTGTCGGAACGGCCTGCGGCGGAACGTAGCTTGTCATCGACAGCAGGACCCCGCCGTCGGAGTCGTTAAAACTGGGGTACGGGATGCCGAAGTTCCGCTCGAACGCCTCTGCGTTCTGCTTACCGTCACGGATGTTCACGCCGTAGAACCGGACGTCCTGCGCCTGGTACTCCTCGTGGAGCGCGACGAGGTCGGGTGCTTCCTCCCGGCACGGGGCGCAGGCGGCGTACCAGAAGTTAAGAACGGTCACATCGCCCGGCCACTCGGACGAGGAAACGGACGAATCGTCGTAGAGCGTGCCCTCGATCTGCACGGGTTCACCCCGCTCGGCGGCGGTGTACTCGGTGACGGAACCGTCACCGGCGATGTAATTCTTGTTGTTGCCTTCCGCCGCCTGCTGGGCAAGCGGGTCCTGTGCAGCACAGCCCGAAAGGACCACGACGGCGGCGAGCACCGGCGCGGTCAGGCGCATCAACCTGCCGCCTCGTTGGCGGCGGTGGGCAGCATCAGAATGAGTCACAACATCTTCCACAAGTTCTACAACGTGTAGTAATTGTATTACGCTCCCGGGAGGTTCTTCGCGCGCGGTAGCAGGTCTGCGCAGGGCTCCTCGTACCTCACGCCGGTGAGGTCGTCGCCGTCGAAATAGAGGGACGTCACGGAACTCAGCGTGCATTTGCGCTGACGTGGATCATGCCACAGGCGACGCTTCTCCGCGGCGAGCCGGGCAACCCAGATGGGCAGCTGGTGACTGACCATCACGGCTTCGGCATCCTTGCCCCCGTTAGCCTCCAGTGCTGCGCGGCGTGCGTCATGAACCGCTGCCATCACCCGCTCCACCTGTGCACTGTACGGCTCGCCCCAGGATGGGGTGAACGGGTTCCTCAGCGACTTCCAGTGCTTGGGGTGCCTGAGCTGCTGGGCAACCTGCGTCATTCCCTCGAACCGGTTCTCCGCTTCGATGATGCGCTCATCGGTCAAGATGGAGAGGCCGAGCTCCCGCGCCGTCGGCTCGGCGGTCTCCTGCGCGCGCGTCAGCGGCGAGGCAACCAGGTGGGTTATGTCTGCGCCGTCATTCCTGCGTTCCGCAAAGTAGGTTCCTATTCGCTCTGCCATCTCGCGGCCAAGCTCGGACAGATGAAACTCGGGCAGTCGGCCGTAGAGGATTCCGTCCGGATTATGGACTTCGCCGTGGCGCACGAGGTGAACGGTGGCTGAGGGCATGAGTCAAGTTTCGCATCCCTCGCGTCAGACGGCTAAATCGAGCGGGCAACACATGCCCGAGAGAAAATATTTGAAGTTTCAAGCGATCTCTGGAATAAAAGATGCAAATGCATGTTTATTACATGTACAAGCCCGTGCGGCCCCCCGGCCGTACACCCCAAGCACTTCAGATCAGGAGAATCATCATGGCTATCCCCACCGGACTCACCCAGGGCATCTGGAACTTCGACGGCTCCCACAGCGAAGTCGGTTTCACCGTCCGCCACGCAGGCATCAGCAAGGTGCGCGGAAACTTCGAGACCGTCGACGCCTCCCTGCAGGTCGGATCCTCCCTCGAGGACTCCAAGGTCACTGCGACCATCAAGACTGAATCATTCAACTCGAAGGACGCGAACCGCGACGCACATGTACGCGGTGATGACTTCTTCGACGTTGAACAGTTCCCCGAGATGACCTTCGAGTCCAAGCGCGTGGAAGGCGCCGGCGAGACCTACAAGCTCATCGGTGACCTCACCATCCGCGGCATCACCAAGGAAGTTGTCATCGACACCGAGTTCAACGGCGTCGCTGTTGACCCCTTCGGTGCCACCCGCGCCGGGTTCTCCGGCCAGACAGTCATCTCCCGCAAGGAGTTCGGCCTGACCTGGAATGCGGCCCTCGAGGCCGGCGGCGTTCTGGTGGGCGACAAGGTGACCATCAACCTCGACGCCGCCTTCGTAGCGCCCTCGGCCAACTAGGCTTTCTTTCGTCAAAGGCCATCCCTTCATGGGGCGTACCGGATCTGCCGGTACGCCCCATCGGGTTTTCCACCCGAAACACTCCAACGTCTGGATGCCCGGCGGTACGCTGGGCGCATGAGTACGCCATCACACGATCCCGAGCCATCCGAACGTGACCCTCGTCAGCTCTCCGGAACCGACCCGCTGAATCCCGCAGAGCCCGGGCCCGCCCAGAATTCGGGGGCGGGCTTGTCCCCGGAGCCGCAGAAACCGGCGTCTCCGTACTCTTATCAGTCGGCCCAGCCGGCTGGGTACGCCTACCCCAGCGCGGCCAATATGCCGGAGGCTGCCCGGCCGCCGCTACCCAGGGAAGTGAATCTGGCCTTCTGGCTGATCATCGCCGCAGGTGCGCTGAACTTCATCTCCACCCTGCTTGGGTCAGGCAGCGCCGGACCAGCCGGCGCTGCAGGCATCGGCATAGGAATAGCGCTGATAGTCGGCATCCTCACCACCGGCATTTATGTTCTCCTCGCTGTCTTCATCCGCAAGGGGCACAACTGGGCACGCATCACTGCAACGGTTCTGGCCGGCATCTCGCTACTGCTCCTGCTGATGAGCTGGCTTACGCTCACCGCGCTCCAATCGAACCCCGAAGTTCAGGCGCAGCTCGGCGATCAGAGCCTCCAGCCCAGCGGCTTCGCGATCACCATCAACATCCTCGTGGTCCTGCTGGGTGTGGCCGGAGTGGTGCTGTGTTGGCTCAAGCCTTCCAACGCCTACTTCAGAGCGCAGCAGATTACCCACTAACGGCACCACCCAGCGCTCTTGCGAGGAGCGCTGGGTTACTGGGCAGCGCGGGCGCTGGAACCGGCATCCATGTCCGGGTCCTGCGCCCGCTGTGCGTGATAGGCAAGGATCTGAAGTTCCGTAGCCATGTCCACCTTGCGCAACTGCACATGGTCCGGCACCTGCAGGACAACCGGCGCGAAGCTGAGGATGCTCGTGATGCCTGCCTCAACCAGTTCGTCGCAAAGCTCCTGGGCGACGCTGGCCGGCACGGCGAGGACAGCCATATTGGCGCTGGTCCGACGCAGCACCGTAGCGAGATCCTGCACCGGGCTGACGCGCAGCCAACCCACCTCCGTACCGACAACCATCTGGTCGGCATCGAACAGGGCGACCACTTCGAAACCGCGCGACTGGAATCCCGAGTATCCTGCGAGCGCCCGCCCGAGGTTGCCGGCACCGACAATCGCAACGCGCCAGTCCTTGGTCAACCCCAGTGCGGTGGAGATCTGACTGTTGAGGTACTGGACGTCGTAGCCCACGCCGCGGGTTCCATAGGAACCGAGATAGGACAGATCCTTGCGGAGCATGGGCGAGTTCACCCCCGCCGCGTCAGCAAGTTCCTCGGAGGACACACGCTCTATACCCTCCGCCAGCAATGAGTTCAAGGCGCGCAGGTAGATCGTCAACCGGGCCAGAGACGCAGGCGGAATCTGCCTGCCCTGCTGGTCGTTGGTGGCCGCCCGTAGCCCGGGGATCTCCGACATGGTCACTGGATCATCGCTCCATCACTGTTCGCCGGGCGGCCGGGACCTGCTCCGCCCGCCCGCCGGAGGATGACGGCGGGATACCACCACTTTAGGTCCCCCGGCGGAGCGCTCAAAGTCCGATGCCCGCTATCTGGTGATGGATGCTGCGCATCAGGCGAGGAGCCGGCGCAGACGCGCCTCATCGATCGTCCAGAAGTCCCGCTGGACTCCATCGAGAAGTAGGACGGGCACCTCTTCCGAAAACCGCTCAAGCAACTCGGTATGGGCGGTGATGGATTCCTCCCGCCAGCTGACGCCGAGCTCGCCGGTGACGCGGGCAACGGTCTCCCGTGCTGCTTCGCACAGGTGGCAGTTGGGCCTGGTCACCAACACAAGGCCGGAGGTCCAGTCCCCCGCCGGCGGCTGGGTCTGCTGGTTCATGATCCCCTAAGCCTACTGCCGAGGGTCCCGTGCCCGGTGAAGTGAGGTGGGGGGGTCAAGTAGGCATTACGGGCGCGGGCGGCGCATCGGGCGCCAAGCTGTGATTAGACTCGTGCTATGTCCGCAGCCAGCCTCCGACCCGTCGTCGTACCAGGGTCCGCCGCGGAGTCGCCGGTTGAAGCGGCATCGCTGGGCGGTCCCACTGGAGAAGCAGCCTTTTTCGACGTCGACAACACCATGATGCGCGGCGCCAGCCTCTTCCATGTGGCCCGCAAGATGTACCAGCGGCGCGCCTTCACCCTCCGCTTTGCTGCAGGGCTGGCGTGGAAACAGTTGCGCTTCACCATGCGCGGCGAGAACATGACCGACATTCATGCCGTGCGGGACGCCGCGCTTGCCTTCGCTATCGGCATTGCCCACGAGGACATTCTCGCCCTCGGCGAAGAGGTCTACGACGAAATGATCGCTTCGAAGATCTGGCCCGGAGCGCGCGCCCTGGCGGAGCAGCATTTGCGGAACGGGCGCCGCGTCTGGCTGGTCACGGGAACTCCGGTGGAGGTGGCCAGTGTCATCGCCAATCGTCTGGGGCTCACGGGGGCGCTCGGCACCGTGGGAGAAGTGTTTGAGGGTCTCTACACGGGCAAGCTGGTGGGTGAGTTCCTGCACGGGCCCGCGAAAGCTACGGCCGTTCGCGAGCTGGCCGGGAATGAAGGCCTGGACCTGTCCCGCTGCTGGGCGTACAGCGATTCATACAATGACATCCCACTGCTCAGCCTTGTGGGCCACCCGGTAGCGATCAACCCGGACCGTCGTCTCCGCAAGCACGCCCGTGACGCAAATTGGCCCATCTACGATTTCCGAAGCGGCCGTCGTGCGGCGACCCTTGGCCTGAAGGCAGCAACGGGAGCCGGTGCCGTTTACGGTCTGTGGCGCGGCTTCACCAGGATGAGGGGCTAGTCCTTAAATGCAAAACCGGTCCGCCTGACTGGCGGACCGGATGCGATGCTACTTTTTGTTGCGGCGCTGGTGGCGGGTCTTCCGAAGCAGTTTGCGGTGCTTCTTCTTCGCCATCCGCTTGCGGCGCTTTTTGATTACTGAACCCATAAAGTCCTCACAAACTATTGATTCCGGTTCCGGACAACCTCTACCGCATCAACTGCGGCAGGGACGCTCGAATCTGACAAAAGACGTACATCGCGATGACGTACATCATGCGGCCGTGCTAACGGCCGCCTACGCAAAACGCTTCTTAACAGAGTACCCGCTCAAACCGGCCTTCCTGACCGGCCCCGCCCGGAGCCCCTAGCCGGTACCCGACTCGCCCTCCACCGTAGCGGAGCGCAGGTACTGCTGCACGGCGGATTCGGGCACCCGGTACGAGCGCCCGAACTGGACGGCCGGCATATCCCCCGAGTGCACCAACCGGTACACGGTCATCTTCGACACCCGCATTACTTTCGCGACCTCCGCAACCGTCAGGAAGCGCACATCGGAAAAGTTGCTCCCGCTCGTCATCTCACCACTGTCCTTATTCTCTGGAGCTAACCCTGAGATGGCGTCCACCGACAACGGATGGAACGCCGGACGGCGTGTCGCCTTGAGACCGTAGGATTATCCGTCTACGGAGATACTCTAGTGGTTGGTGTGACTAAAGTGAAAGCTCAGGCTGGTTACGATTGGCCACAGTACGACGACGGCGCGCGCCCCTTGCGAGATCACCCAGCACAGAAGCGGTGACGCCCCACCCCATGCATCCATCGGTGACGCTCTGACCGTACACAAGCTCGCCGCGCGCGCTCACATCCAGCTTCTGTGCCCCCTCGACGAGGAAACTTTCCAGCATCACGCCGGCGATGGTATCCGTGCCTGCCACGGCTTCCGCCAACTCCCTTGCGACCTCCGCCTGCCGCCGGTGATCCTTGCCGCTGTTTGCATGGCTTGCATCCACGATCAGCCTCTCGTTCAGGCCCGCCGCGGCTAGCCTGGCTGACGCGTTCGCCACGTCGCCGGGGCCGTAGTTCGGGCCGTCGGACCCTCCGCGCAGGATCAGGTGGGTGTCAGGATTCCCGGTGGTCGAGACGAGAGATGCCCGCCCCTCGTCGTCGACGCCCAGGAAAGCCTGCGGCGCACCGGCGGCAGCGCAAGCATCCAGCGCCACGCTGATACCGCCGTCGGTGCCGTTCTTGAAGCCAACCGGCATGGACAGGCCCGAGGACAACTGTCGATGGACCTGGCTCTCCGTGGTCCGGGCGCCGATCGCGCCCCAACTGACCAGATCCGCAATGTACTGGGGGCTGATCGGCTCGAGGAACTCCGTGCCCAGCGGAAGCCCGAGGGCTGCGACATCGTGAAGGAATCCGCGGGCGGCGCGCAGGCCGGCGGCGATGTCGTGGCTGCCGTCGAGGTGGGGGTCATTGATAAGCCCCTTCCAGCCCACCGTGGTTCGTGGCTTCTCGAAGTAGGCCCGCATGACCACCAGCAGGTCTTCACGGTGCATGTGCGCGGCATCGGCAAGCAGGCGGGCGTACTCGAGGCCCGCGTCGGTGTCATGGATGGAACATGGGCCGACGATGACGAGGAGGCGGTCATCCACCCCGTTGAGTACGGCCCTGATCTCTTCGCGTGAACGGCGAACAGAATCAGCGATCTCGTCGGTGCCTGGCAGTTCGGCGATCAGTGCGGCAGGCGTCGGCAGCGGTTCAATCCCCCGGACGTTGACGTTGGAGGATGCTGTGGCGAGGGTTTTCATGGGTCCCGGCTTTCGAAGAGGGTTCTTCGGCGGGACTGTCCTGCAGAACCCGCCGTGGAAACGACGAAGGGCAGGAAGCGTGTCCTGCCCTGTTGGCTCTGAAGGTGTTGGTCAGCGTACTAAGCCGCGGGCTCCTCCAGAGCCAACGCATAATACGCATACCAACGGGTTGTCATGGGACTGAGCGTAACGGTCGAGGTGCAGATTGCAAAACACCGGTGCCCAATTGTGACCGCCGGGGCGTCACACGGCCTGCCGCAGCAACTACTCCTTGCGGCGTCGCAGCTTGGGAAATTGGGACAGGAGGTCTGCGGCACGCTCGGCAGCCCTGCCCACGGTTCGTCCAAACGGCTGGGAACCATCGGGCTGCGCGAGGCCGGGAGTCACGGGAACAAGCTCCCCGAGCTCAGGTTCAATGACGGCCGGCGCCAGCGATGAGTTGATTTGTACTACGGGCAATTGGAACTCGGCGAGCCAGGAGGCGATTCCCTGCAACGGTTCTGGATCGAGCGAGTAGAAACGCTTCTGACCCTGCGCCCGCATGGTGACAAGCCCTGCTTCCCGCAGAACTTTGAGGTGCTTGGAAACGGTGGGTTGACTGACCTCTAATTCAAGCACCAACTCGCCTACCGCTTTGTCCCCGTCCCGCAGCGATGTCAGGATCTGACGGCGGGTGGCTTCGGCGATGACGGCGAACACATCATCCATGACCATCCCATTACCATAACCGTATATATCGAAAGCGGCATCCCTCGCCTGCGCCGGGAGGTCAGTCGAACCAGGGGTCCAGTCCGTGGAGTGGGAAAACGGCCTTGCGTGTCGCCATGACCGATCGATCCAGGTGCTCATTGGGGTCGAACCCGGCTTCCCATGACTGCCACCAGGTGTCGGAACCGTCACCCATCAATTCGGGCGCATTGCGGCCGAAGCGCTCGGCGACGTAGGTCCGCCAGGGGGCGGGCACCGGCGTCGTCAGGGTGATGTCGGCACCGGCTGCCACGGCCGTAAGGAGGGTCCACGAGCGCGGGACCACCGACGTTATGTTGTACCCGCCGCCGCCTGTGGCGATCCAGCGTCCTTCGCAGTACCTGGAGGCGAGGTCGCGGACGGCGACGGCGGCCGCGTGCTGGGCATCCACGGTGATGCGCAGGTTAGTGAGCGGGTCCTCGACATGGCTGTCACAGCCGTGCTGACTCACTATCACCTCGGGTTCGAATGCGGCGGTCAGTTGCGGCACCACCGCGTGGAAGGCACGCAGGAAGCCGGAGTCGCCCGTGGTGGTGGGCAAGGCAACGTTGACCGAATACCCGGACGCGGACGGTCCGCCGATCTCGTTCGAGAAACCGGTCCCGGGGAAGAGGCTCATGCCGGTCTCGTGGATGGAGATGGTCATGACGCGCTTATCATCCCAGAAGATCTCCTGGGTGCCGTCTCCGTGGTGGGCGTCGACGTCGAGATACAGGACGCGCTTCACGCCGCCATCCAGAAGTCGCTGCACCGCGGCGGCCGCGTCGTTATAGATGCAGAACCCGCTGGCCCTGGCACGGCCGGCGTGGTGCAGTCCCCCACCGAAGTTCACAGCGTGCTGGACTTCACCGGAGAGAATCGCATCGGCTGCGGCGAGTGAACCGCCAACCAGCCGGGCGCTGGCGGAGTGCATGCCCGCGAAGGCCGGGGTGTCGTCCGTTCCGAACCCTGCCGTTCCGTCGGCGGCGTCCGGGTCGGCGTCGGCTGCCTTGACCGCCTGTACATAATCAGCGTCGTGCACCGTGAACAGACTGGCGTCGTCAGCCACCTGCGGCGCCTCGACCGCGACCTGCGGGAGATCGAACAGACCGACTGCCCGGACAAGCCGTGCGGTAAGGTCAAGCCGCTGCGGATTCATCGGGTGATGGGCGCCGAAGTTATACGCGAGCATGGAGTCGTCCCACACCACCTTGGTTGCAAAGGCAGTTGCAAGGGCAGGAGCGGGGGTACTGGCCACTCCTGCAGGCTACGCGATTCGCACCGGTCCTGCCCACAGTCCTTGGTCGGAAGTGATTTACTACTCGGAGGACTGTGAGCGGCAACCCCACCTGATCGGAGCGGAACAGCAAGGATGGCACGAGAACACCCCTCGTGGTTGGGAGGGGACGACCAGGTCCGCCTGCGATTGCTGGGCAGGGCGCGTGACTTCATCGATGGCATCGTCAACAGTTCCCCCGCACGGGTTTCCCTGCTCGTCTTCTTCGTAGTCGTAATGATCTTCACCGCGTTGCTGAGCCTGCCCTTCGCAACACAAACAGGCCAGGTGACGCCTCTTCACGATGCCCTGTTCACCGCCGTTTCCGCAGTGTGCGTCGTCGGACTGACTGTTGTGAGCACACCGGACTACTGGTCCTTCTTCGGCCAGGTGATCATCCTGATCGGCATCTTCGTTGGGGGCCTTGGCACAATCACCCTCGCCTCGTTGCTGGCTCTCGTGGTGAGTAAACGGCTTGGCGTGCGGGGAAAACTCCTGGCGCAGTCTGCCCTGAACAACGCAAGCCTTCTGGGCGAGGTCGGCACCCTGCTGCGGATCGTTATCACCACCTCTGTTGTGGTGGAACTGGTCCTCGCGCTGGCTCTGATCCCGCGGTTCATCATCCTCGGCGAGCCGTTCTGGGAGGCCGTGTGGCACGGGAGTTTCTACGCCATCTCCGCCTTCAACAACGCGGGATTCGTTATCCACTCCGACGGGCTGCTTTCGTACGGCACGGACCTCTGGATCCTGACGCCCATCATGGTCGGCGTCTTCGTCGGCAGCCTCGGGTTCCCCGCGATTCTCATCCTCGTGCAGTACCGCCACCACGTGCAGAAGTGGACCCTGCACACAAAACTGACCGTCAACGTTTCGGTGATCCTGCTCGTCGTCGGAGCCGCACTCTGGGCAGCCATGGAGTGGACCAATCAGGACACCATAGGGAACTCAAGCGCGAGCGACAAGATCATCCACTCTGTTTTCGCGTCGATCATGACCCGCTCCGGTGGATTCAACACGGTGGACCAAAGCCTCATGGAGCCGACGACAATGCTCCTGACGGACGCGCTTATGTTCGCCGGTGGCGGGTCGGCGTCGACCGCGGGCGGTATCAAGGTGACGACCATCGCCGTGATGTTCCTGGCAATCGTCGCTGAAGCCCGCGGTGATTCCGATGTCAGCGTCTACGGCCGGAAGATCCCGCAGGGCGCCATGCGGGTGGCCATTTCCGTCATCTTCACGGGTGCCACGATTGTCCTGATTGGAACCGGCCTTATCCTGTGGATCTCGGGAGTAGAGCTCAACCGGGTACTCTTCGAGGTGATCTCGGCTTTTGCCACCTGCGGTCTCAGCACCAACCTCAGCGCCGAACTCCCACCTGAAGGCAAGTACGTTCTGTCAGCCCTCATGTTCGCCGGGCGCCTCGGAACCATCACCGTTGCTTCGGCGCTGGCCCTGCGCCAGCGCAGTACGCTCTACCACTACCCGGAAGAGAGGCCCATCATTGGCTGAGAAACCAGCACACAACGCGCCCGTGCTCGTGATCGGGCTCGGACGTTTCGGCTCCGCGACCGCGGCGCAGCTTGTGAAGCAGGGGCGCGAGGTTCTCGCGATCGAAAAGGACCAGGAGTTGGTCCAGAAGTGGTCCGGAACCCTGACCCACGTGGTGCAGGCTGACGCCACCAACGTTGATGCGCTTCGCCAGCTTGGAGCGCAGGAGTTCCCGGCCGCCGTCGTCGGGGTCGGCACCTCGATCGAGGCGAGTGTCCTCATCACTGCCAACCTTGTGGACCTCAATATCGACAACCTGTGGGTCAAGGCCATCACGCCGTCACACGGCAAGATCCTCAAACGCATCGGCGCGAACCACGTCATCTACCCCGAGGCCGACGCCGGCCAGCGGGCCGCCCACCTGGTGGGCGGCCGGATGCTGGACTTCATCGAGTTCGACGACGGCTTCGCCATCGTGAAGATGTACCCGCCGAAGGAGACACAGGGGTTCACCCTCGGCGAGTCAGCGGTGCGTTCGAAATACGGCGTCACGGTGGTCGGCGTGAAGTCCCCGGGCGAGGACTTCACCTACGCGCGGCCCGACACCAAGGTCACGAGCCGCGACATGCTCATCGTTTCCGGGCACGTGGATCTCCTCGAGCGGTTCGCAGCGCGACCCTGAGAATGGTTATCCGCCGAGCTCGCGGGTGATTGCAGCGGCACGTTCCGCCGCCGCACGCGCCCCGGCAGCA
The DNA here is from genome assembly GCF_058269075.1 of Arthrobacter sp. TJ-270. NCBI lineage: Bacteria > Bacillati > Actinomycetota > Actinomycetes > Micrococcales > Micrococcaceae > Arthrobacter > Arthrobacter sp. TJ-270. The sequence goes on from NZ_JBZCNB010000001.1 coordinate 702,402, forward strand.
ACGATGTCAGGCAGTCCCTGCTCGTCGAAGGTCGCAATGGCACGCTCGGTCGTACCGTTCGGGCTCGTGACAGCCTTGCGCAGGGCAGTTGCATCGGCACCGTCCTCCGCCAGCATGAACCCGGCTCCCGCGACTGTCTGGGTGGCCAGCAATTTCGCCAGATCCTCGTCGAGGCCAAGCTTCATCCCGGCGGCGGCCATCGCTTCGGCGAGGTAGAACGCATATGCCGGGCCGGAACCGCTCACCGCGGAGAGCGCGGCGACCTGTTCCTCCGGGATTTCGACGACGGTGCCCGCGGCACTCAGGATAGTGCGCGCCTGATCCATCAGCTCGGAGGTCGCGTTGCTTCCCGGAGAGATGGACAGCACCCCACGGCCAAGGCTCGACGGCGTATTGGGCATGCTGCGGATCACCGGCTGGCCCTCAGGCAGGGCCGCCTCCAGCATGTCGATCGAGATCGCGGCCGCAACGCTGATCACCACCGTTCCCGGCTTCAGCGCGGGCGAAATTTCCCGTGCAAGGTCGAGGATACCGACCGGCTTCACTCCCAGCAGTACGACGTCGGCCCCAGCCGCCGCTGTGCGGTTGGCGCCTGGCTCTTCGGTGGACGACAGTACGGACACGCCGTGTCGTTTCGAGAGATTCGCTGCCTTCTCGGGATCCCTCACGGTAGCTGTTACCTGCGCCGGGGGAAGCCCGGCAGCCAGCAGGCCCGTGAGGATTGCGCCGTTCATGGAACCGCAGCCGAGGAATGAAATGTGCTGTGGAATGTTGATAACCATCGGCCCATCGTGTCATGACTGAACGATTCCCAGCATCCTCACAGTGTGTTCCGGGGTGCAGTTTCACGAAATAGCAGTACAGTCGTTATTACCTCATAAAGGTGCGAGTGATGAGGCCGGGCTCTCCCTGGCCCGGTCGTGCCGGTGAGCCGCAGCAGTGTTTCCCCCAACCACGCTGACGGCTCACCGGCACTTCCTTATTCACCTCAAGTGTGGTCCTGCACCCGCGTGGTCCTGCGCCTGCCGGCTCACTGTTCACGGCGCTCCCAGACGCACGTGGCCTACTCCGACGGACGGCATGGGCTCTTCCGCCTCGAACATGAGGGTGTCGAAGCGCCTCAGGATCAGCCCTTCACGCAGAGCCCACGGGCAGATGTCCATTTCCTTCACCTTGAAGATTTCAAAGGCTGCCTCAGCGACCAGCGCCCCCGCAAGCACCTGACGCGCACGCAGTTCGGAGACTCCGTCCAGGTTGGCCCGGTCAGCGACGGACATCGCCTCCAGACGTTTCGCCCACAGAGCGAGGTCCTGGAGCCGAAGCGTGCGGCGGACAAACGGCCCGGCCGCGGACGGCGCTGCCCCCGCAATGCGCGCCAGGGACCGAAAGGTCTTCGATGTCCCGGCAACGAGGTGGGGTTCGCCAAGGCTGGTGAAGCTTCCGACGGATTCCTTGAGGGTCTGGCGGATGTAACGGCGCAGCTTTTTGACGTCGCGGGGTGCCGGCGGATCACCGGGGAGCCATTCCCGGGTGAGGCGGCCCGCGCCGAGCGGCACCGAGCGCGCGACCTCGGGGAGCTCATCGTGGCCCATGGCCATTTCGAATGAGCCCCCACCGATATCCAGGTTGAGGATGGACCCGGTGCTCCAGCCGTACCAGCGCCGCACCGCCTGGAAAGTCATGGCAGCTTCCTCGTCTCCGGTGAGCTCCTGCAGGACCACCGACGTCTCAGCCTCTACACGTCTCAGGACTTCCTCACCGTTCCCGGCTTCCCGGATGGCCGAAGTACAGAACCCGAGGAAATCCTCGGCGCGATGATCGGACGCGAAGGCACGGGCCTGCCGGATAAAGCCGACCAGCTCCTGCTGACCTTTATCACTGATTCTGCCCTCGGAATCGAGGAAGCTCACCAGCTGAAGTGGCCTTTTATGGGAAGCGTAAGGCACCGGCCGTGCTCCAGGGTGTGCATCCACCAAGAGGAGATGCACCGTATTGGATCCGATATCAAGGACGCCTAGCCGCATGACCCCATTATGTCGCGCGCCGGTTGCCCAGGCTCAATCGACCGGCAAGTGGCCCAGGGACGGGCCGCTCACTTCCGGGCGGTGGCCTTGCGCTTGGCCGGCGCGCGGCCACCTGACTTGCGGGGCGCCGGGCCCTTTGCACGCTTTTCAGCCAGCAACGCCACGGCGGTTTCGCGTGTCAGTTCCTCGATCGCAGTGGACCGCGGGACGGTAATGTTCGTGACGCCGTCCGTAATGTACGGACCGAAACGGCCTTCCTTGACCACGATCGGTTTTTCGGACACAGGGTCGTCACCGAACTCCGCAAGCGGCGGGGTGGCGGTCCGTCCGCCACGCTGCTTGGGCTGGGAGTAAATTTCCAGCGCCTGCTCCAGCGTGATGGTGAAGATTTCCTCTTCCGAGCCGATCGAGCGGGAGTCCGAGCCCTTCTTCAAGTATGGCCCGAAACGCCCATTCTGGACAGTGATCTCGTTGCCCTCAGCATCCTTGCCCAGGACGCGGGGAAGGTTCATGAGCTTCAGGGCATCCTCGAGGGTGACCGTTTCGACGGACATCGACTTGAACAGCGATCCCGTTCGCGGTTTCACCTTTACAGGCTTCTTGGGCGGTTTGGGCTTGCCGTTCTTGTAGTACTCCACCGGCTGGTTCGCCAGGTCCTCGGCTGTGGGCTCCGGAATAATTTCAATGACGTAGGGACCGTAGCGCCCATCGCGAGCCACGATGTCCCGCCCGGTTTCCGGGTCGGTTCCCAACACGCGTTCCTCGGACGCGGGGCTGTTCATCAGCTCCACGGCTTTCTCGGCCGTCAGTTCGTCCGGCGCAAGATCCTCAGGCACGTTGGCACGCTGGGGCTCGGTGCCTTCAGGGGCGTCCTCCGACAGCGGTTTCTCCAGGTAGGGCCCGAACTTACCGACGCGCAGGACAATGCCGTCCGCGATTTCCACCGAGTTGATGCGTCGGGCGTCGATCTCGCCGAGGTCATTGACAATGGTGCTCAGCCCGGTTTCCTTGCCGTCACCGTAATAGAAGTGGTTGAGCCACTGGACACGGCTCTCCTCGCCGCGTGCAATGCGGTCCAGGTCTTCCTCGAGTTCGGCGGTGAAGTCGTAGTCGACGTAATCGTGGAAATGCTCCTCCAGCAGGCGGACCACGGAGAATGCGATCCAGCTTGGAACGAGGGCCTGGCCGCGCGTGCGGACGTAACCCCGGTCCATGATGGTGGAGATGGTGGCGGCATAGGTGGAGGGACGCCCGATCCCGCGTTCTTCGAGCACCTTGACCAGCGAGGCTTCGGTGTAGCGCGGGGGTGGTGAGGTCTCGTGCCCAATCGGTTCGATGGATTCCGCACCAAGGGCGTCACCGGCGGCGAGGTTCGGCAACCGGCCGCCCTGTCCGGGCTGATCGGCTCCGCCTGCTGCGTCATCCTCATCGCGGGAGGCGTCCCGTCCCTCCTCATAAGCGGCCATGAAGCCGCGGAAGGTGATGACCGTCCCGGAGGCCGAGAACTCGGCGTCCTTCCCGTCAGGCGTGCGCGCTCCGAGGCGCACCGACGCCGTCGAGCCCTTGGCGTCTGCCATCTGGGAGGCGACTGTGCGCTTCCAGATGAGTTCGTAGAGCTTGAACTCGTCTCCGTGCAGCTCCTTGGCTACCTGCGCCGGTGTGCGGAAGGAGTCGCCCGCGGGGCGGATAGCTTCGTGGGCTTCCTGCGCGTTCTTCGACTTTCCCTTGTAGACGCGGCGTGCGTCTGGAACATACTCGGCGCCGTACAGCTCAGAAGCCTGGCGGCGGGCAGCGTTGATCGCCTGGTCACTCAGCGCCGGCGAATCCGTACGCATATACGTGATGTAGCCGTTCTCGTACAGGCGCTGGGCAACCTGCATGGTCACGCGGGAAGAGTAACGCAGCTTGCGTGCGGCTTCCTGCTGCAGCGTCGAAGTGGTGAACGGTGCGGCCGGACGGCGTGTGTACGGCTTGGTGTCGACCGAACGGACCTCGAAAGCCGCCTGCTGCAGGCCTTCGGCCAGGCTCCGTGCGGCTGCCTCGTCAAGGAGGGCAACGCTCTGCGACTTCAGCTGGCCGAGGTCACTGAAGTCCTTGCCGGTTGCCACGCGGGTTCCGTCAACGGAGACGAGCTTCGCGCTGAAGGCCTCCCCCTTCGAAGCATCTTCCGGCGAAAAGGTGCCGGTGAGGTCCCAGTACGACGCCGCGCGGAAAGCCATGCGCTCACGCTCACGTTCGACAACAAGCCTCGTGGCGACGGACTGGACACGTCCGGCGGAAAGTCCGCGAGCAACCTTGCGCCACAGGACCGGTGAGATTTCGTAGCCATAGAGGCGGTCGAGGATGCGCCGGGTTTCCTGTGCGTCAACCATGGGGATGTCCAGGTCACGCAGCTCTTCCATTGCGCGCTGAATGGCTTCCCTCGTGATTTCGGGGAAGGTCAACCGGTAGACGGGCACCTTCGGCTTCAGCACCTCAAGGAGGTGCCATGCAATGGCCTCACCCTCCCTGTCACCGTCAGTTGCGAGGTAAAGTTCGGTGGCGTCCTTGAGCGCAGCCTTGAGCTCCGCGACGCGCTTCTTCTTGTCCGTCGACACGACGTAGTACGGCTCGAAATCATTCTCGATGTCCACAGCGAACTTGCCGAGCGAACTCTTCTTCAGCTCCGGGGGCAGATCCGAAGGCTGGGGAAGGTCGCGAATATGGCCCATCGATGCGGTGACCTCGAAGCCTTCACCGAGGTAGCCCGCAATCGTCTTGCTCTTGGCCGGAGACTCGACGATTACGAGTTTCTTGCCGGGCTTCTTGTCCGTTGCCTTAGCTGGCACTTCACTCCTCGATACAGGTGCTTCTTAAACAGCAGAACAACCGCTCATTCTGAGCTCAATATTTGTATTGGTGGGCGTCCTGCCCTTCACAGTATGCGGTATGCCTACCTGCACTAGGGTAACGGCTTGACCGGAGGCACCTCGTCACGGGGAATCCCGCTGTGCATAATCCAACAGCACCGAACCCACTCCCGGACGGTTGTATCAGCGGCCGTCGGACACCGAAACGGGGACCAGGAAACCGTCCTCGACCAGGTTGCGCACGTCCGCCAGAAGTGCAACCCGGAACTCGTCGTCGTCACGGTCCAACAGCGCCGCGAGGGCACCGGTGATCTGGCCGGTGGTGAGGTCGCCGTCGCACGCGGAAACGAAACCTGCCAGCTCCGTACTGAGCAGGGTGGTGCGGCGGAAACCAGCGCCCTGCCGCAGCAGGATCACGCCCGGATGCTCGGCTCCGGGGCGCTGATGCCGCTCCTCGGTGACGTCGTCGGCAACGAGCAGATGCTCGGCTGACAGGTCCCGGCAGGCACCGAGCCAGTCGTGGCGCAGGACCGCCGTGCTGACGTGCGGGCCGATGGGTTGCTCGAGGTCGTAGGTGATCTCCTCGAAGAGACGGAGGGTCGCCGCGCCGTCGGAGTTCCGCAGCCACACCATGCCGAAACCGACGTGCTCCACTGTTCGGGATGCGAAGTCGGACAGGTAGGTGCCGAAACGCTCAGCGAAGCGGGCCGGGTTCCGGTTTTCAGCGGCGTCACGGAGCCACGTCTCGGCGTAGTGGGTGGGCGTAACCTGCTCGCGCTGGATCACCCAGGCGTCGGCGGTGTCCGGCAGCCAGCCCGCTATCCGGGTTTCCCAGGATTGCCCTTCCGGTATTTCCCAGTTCCCGAGAAGCTGGGCGGTCCCGCCCGGTGACAGGACAGCCGGAACGGCACGGAGAAGCGAGGACACGATGTCGTCGCCTGCGAGGCCTCCGTCGCGGTAGGTGAACTGATCCTGAGCCGTCTCACCGGCGCTGCGCGGGGTGATCACGAATGGCGGGTTGGACACGACCTGGTCGAATATCTCCCCCACCACCGGTTCCAGCAGGCTCCCGAGACGCAGCGAGACACGGGCCTCAAACTTCGCCGGATCGATCCCGAGCGCCGAGGCATTCAGCAGCAGGTTGAACCTGGTGACTGCGAGCGCACGTTCGGAGACGTCGGTGGCCGTGACGTGCTGGGCATGGGCGAGCAGGTGAAAGGTCTGGATTCCGCAGCCGGTGCCCAGGTCCAGCGCCCGTTCCACCGGAGCACGCGCTGCGAACTGGGCGAGTGTCAGCGACGCCCGGCCAATGCCAAGCACGTGATCGTTCCGAAGCACTCCCGGCCGGACGTGGGAACCGAGGTCCGATGCAACCCACACGTCACCGCCGGTGTCCGACGAATAGGGGCGCAGGTCCACCGAGGCGCGGAGGCCGCCGTCGTGATCCTCTACCAGTCCCAGCGCGAGCAGACCGGCGGCACCGACCGAAGGGAGCGCGCCGTCGAGCGACGCGGCGGGCACCGTCTCTCCGAGCAGGAAAACAAGCACGACGGCGGCCAGCCGGCTTCCGGTGCCGGTGTTGCCGGCGGCGCGGGCAGCCAGGAGCGCAGGCACAGTCTGGTCCCTTTCGAGCGCCGCGTAGGCGTCGGGGCCGACCAGATCCGCGACGCCGTCGACGGTGTAGTCCGCCGTCCGGAAATCCACGGCGAGACGGTTCAGCAGGTCCTGGTCGTCGCTTCGCGGGGCATCGGGGATAACGGCAAGGTTCATCACTGGGCAAGTTTATTGGCGAACAGGAGGTCCGGTTTGCCTGGCCTCCCCATCGTCCGCATTTTCGGCCGAAAACGACGACGCCGCCCGATCATCGTGAGAACACGAACGTTTCGCTCGAAAATGTCCTCGCGTACGATGGACCCATGCACGCAAACCAGCGATTTATCAGCCCCCGGCCGCCTGTCGGCCGTGAGGGCTCTGCGCTGCGCGTCTGACTCCAGCTCGGTCCACACGGTGTCCGCGGCCGGGGGTTCCTTCCTACGAACCCTCCCCGACTTTCCGAAGGACCAGCCATGTACCTCACCATTCCACAGCTCACCTCCGCCCTGTCCGTCCGCGACCTCACGGATCCCGGGCAGGGCCCGCACGCGATGCAGGAATTGCTCGACGGCGTCGTCACCCGGTTGACGCAGGCCTGGAACATTCCCGCCACGGTGCACCGGACCACTCCCCTTGTTGCAACGGCGGACAACTATGACCGGCTGGGCTACGCGCCCGACGACGTCACCCGGGACGCGCGCTACTCGCGCCATGCCAGTCCCACCGTCATGCTCCGAAGCCACGCATCCGCCGGAATCCCCGCGGTGCTGGACTCACTGGCTCCGATCCACGACCCGTACGACCGGCTTCATGTCCTCCCCGGGCTGGTCTACCGCCGCGATGCGGTGGACCGCACCCACGTCGGTACTCCACACCAGGTGGACCTGTGGCGGCTCAAGGCCCGCGGCCTGCTGAGTGAGGCGGACCTGCACGGCATGGCCGCCGCCGTCGTGGACGCGGTGTTGCCCGGCGCCCGCTGGCGTGCGGTGCCGGCGACCCATACCTACACCTCGCACGGCATGCAGATCGATGTCGAGACTCCGGCCGGCTGGCTGGAACTGGCGGAGTGCGGCCTGGTGCGCGCGGGAATCCTCCGGAACTCCGGGCTGGATCCCCGCCGTTGGAGCGGCCTCGCACTCGGGATGGGACTGGACCGGGCCCTCATGCTGCGCAAGAGCGTGGACGACATCAGGCTGCTGCGCTCGCCCGACCCCCGTGTCTCGGTACAGATGCTCGATCTGGAACCGTGGCGTCCGGTGTCGCTCATGCCCGCCGTCCGGCGGGACCTCTCCGTCCTGTGCGGGCCGGGTGCGGACGAGGAGACACTCGGGGACGTCGCCCGGGAAGCGCTCGGGAAGGACGCCGACGTCATGCAGTCGCTCGCAATCCGCACGCGGACGCCGGTGGAGCAGTTGCCGACCGCCGCCGTCGTACGCCTTCACGCCCGGCAGGGGCAGGTGAACCTGCTGGTCCGACTCACACTGCAGGCGCTGGACCGCACCCTGACTGACGCCGAGGCGAACGCGCTGCGGGACCGTGTGTACCTCGCGCTGCACGAGGGGCCGATCCTTGAACTCACCGGCTGAGGTCAGGCTGAGGTCAGGCGGCGCCGACTGCAGTGGCTTCGGCCTCGTCCGTTTCGCAGCCCTGCGGACAGCGCAGCGTGGCGGGATCTGCGGCGCAGTCGGCGCAGTACAGGGTGAGGTTGCGGCAGCTCAGGTTCGAGCAGTTCTCGAACTTGTTGGTGGGCGCGGAGCAGCGCACGCACTTGCCGATCGTCTTCGCGTCCCTGGTGAACTCGACGTGCATGCGCTTGTCGAATACGTACAGTGAGCCTTCCCAGAGACCTGAATCGCCGTATGTCTCGCCGTAGCGCACAATGCCGCCCTGCAACTGGTACACCTCGTTGAAACCGCGGTTGACCATCAGGCTCGAGAGCACCTCGCAGCGGATGCCGCCGGTGCAGTAGGTGACCACGGGTTTGTCCTTCAGGTGGTCGTACTTCCCCGATTCGAGTTCGCTCACGAAGTCATGGGTAGTGTTCACGTCCGGGACGATCGCATTCCTGAACTTCCCGATCTGCGCTTCGAGGGCGTTGCGGCCGTCGAAGAAGACGACGTCGTCACCACGTTCATCGACCAGCTGATGCAATTGCTCCGGCTTGAGGTGCGTACCCCCGCCGACGACCCCGTTCTCATCAACCTTCAGCTCACCGGGCGCTCCGAAGGACACGATTTCCTCGCGGACCTTGATGCTGAGCCGCGGGAAGTCCTCGGCGCCGCCCTCCGACCACTTGATGTCCATCTTCTTGAAGGCGGGGTACTCGCGCGTTGCCTTCACGTACTGTTTGACGGCGTTCAGCTCCCCGCCGACGGTACCGTTGATGCCGTCCTTGGAGATGAGGATTCGTCCTCGGAGCCCCAGCTTCTCGCACAGGGCGCGCTGCCACAGCCGGAGGGCTTCGGGATCTGGCAACGGAGTGAACGCATAGTACAGAACAATTCGGTTCATTGACACGCATTAAAGGGTACCGGCGCGCAGGCGTCAGGTCTCAAATCGGCAACCTCTTGGCTGAGCTATGTTCAACCGGCCTGCCCGCCACTATCGTTCAGGCATGGGAGCCGCTCTTTCTGAAGAACTCGTCCGCACGTGGGTTTCCGGCTGGGCTAAATGCCGGGGCTATAAGACACAGGACAACGGCCGCAGCATGTCCGTTCTTCTCACCGACCAGCAGGACGACCTCGAAACCATCATCTACGAGCCCACGATCGGCGAGTACCTGGAACTCGCCAATCTGACCCGCGACGATTCCTCCCGTGTGCTCACCGTCGTCACCAACCGCATGCACGACCTCATCAATGCATCTTCTCCCCTTCAGCTGCGAATTACCGACTATCAGCAGGCCCTGATGTGCGCAGACATGGACGGACAGGATGTGGAAGACCCGCGTCACCCGGACGACGAATTCAAACTCGAGCACATCCGGGAGGCGGACTGCCGGCGCGTTTCAGTGACAGTGAACGGCGAAGAGGTGGCACAGGGTTCTGTAGCCAAAGAGGATGATCACGCAGTCTTTGACCGCATCATCACTGACCCAAACTATCGCCGACGGGGCCTGGGCAGTTTCGTGATGCGCGCGCTGACAGCCGCGATCCTCGAAGACGAGGTGGACACCGGGCTGCTGATGGCGTCCGAAGACGGACGCCACCTGTACCAGCACCTGGGCTGGACGTATCTGGCTGACGCCTTCGTGATCCGTCGCTGACCCTTGGCAGCCAGACGGTGAACCCGGTTTGATTTGTGCCGGGGTGACAAAATAGCCAGGTGGCTGCCCATGATTCCCTGATTCCGCTTCTTGGCGGCGTAGATCCTGAGCAGCTTGTTCACATCCGGCATCTTCCCGCCCGCGACGCGGTGTACAGCGACTGGCCGGAGTGGGTTCACCCCGATGTGATGGAGGCGTACCGGGGACGGGGAATTCAGGAGCCGTGGAAGCACCAGAGCGCTGCCGCGGATGCCGCTCACGCAGGCTCGCACGTCGTCATCGCCACGGGCACTGCGTCCGGGAAGTCCCTCAGCTACCAACTGCCTGTCCTGGATGCGATCCACCGTTCCGCACTGGCGGAAAAGGTCTCGCTTGAGCCGGCCGGCGCCGTCGCGCTCTATCTGTCGCCGACGAAAGCGCTGGCTGCGGACCAGCTCTCCGCCATCTCGTCCCTTGGGCTGGCTACCGTCCGCGCAGACACGTACGACGGCGACACCGACCCTGGCGCGCGACGCTGGATCCGCGACCACGCCAATCTGGTGCTGGCGAACCCGGACATGCTCCACTACGGGATCCTTCCAAATCACGCCTGGTGGTCGCGGTTCTTCCGGCGTCTCACCTACGTGATCGTGGATGAAGCCCACAGCTACCGCGGCGTCTTCGGATCGCACGTTGCCAATCTGCTGCGGAGGCTGCGCCGGGTGTGCGCGTACTACGGGGCGGACCCGGTGTTCATCGGGGCGTCGGCGACCTCGGCTGCACCCGCGCAGTCCTTCGGGAAGCTCATCGGCGCACCGGTCAGTGCTTTCACCGAGGACACCTCGCCGCACGGGTCGACGACGGTAGCTTTCTGGGAGCCGCAGCTGACCGACCTTCGGGGTGAGAACGGCGCCCGGCAGCGCAGGACTGTCATCGCGGAGACCTCGGATCTGCTGGCAAACCTGGTGTCGGCGCAGGTTCGGACGATCGCCTTCATCAAATCGCGCCGCGGAGCGGAAAGCATCGCCGCGAACACCAAGCGGCTGCTCAGTGAGGTGGACGCGAAACTCCCGCCGCGTGTTGCGGCATACCGGTCGGGATACCTGCCCGAGGAGCGCCGTCAGCTGGAGGCGGCACTGCGTTCCGGCCGGCTGCTGGGCGTCGCGAGCACGTCAGCGCTGGAGCTTGGGATCGACATTTCCGGCCTGGACGCGGTCCTGGTGGCCGGCTGGCCCGGTACCCGCGCGTCGCTGCTGCAGCAGATCGGTCGGGCGGGACGTTCCGGCCAGGACGCGCTTGCCGCCTTCGTTGCCAGTGATGATCCGCTGGACACTTATCTGGTCCATCATCCGGAGTCGGTGTTTGACGTTGGGGTCGAGGCGACGGTGTTCGATCCCGCCAATCCCTATGTCCTTGGACCGCATCTGTGCGCAGCCGCCGCAGAGCTGCCGCTGACCGTCGAGGACCTGCCGCTCTTCGGCGAGACCGCGCCGGCGCTGCTGGATCAGCTGGTGGATCAGGGGTTGCTGCGCCACCGCCCTGCGGGCTGGTTCTGGACACATCCGCAGAGCGCTGCGGGCATGGTCCACCTGCGCGCGGACGGCGGTGGGCCCATCAACATCATCGAGAGTGACACTGGGACGGTACTCGGGACCATGGACTCGCCCCAGAGCCACTATCAGGCGCACACCGGCGCGGTGTACGTGCACCAGGGCCAAAGCTACGTTGTGGATGAACTGAACGAGCAGGACCATTGCGCGATGGTGACCCGTTCAAACCCGGACTACTACACGCAGGCACGGGACGTCACACAGATTGAGGTGATCTCTGAGCAACGCAATGTGCCGTGGGGTCCTATCCGGGTGTGCTTCGGGGAGGTGAAGGTGACCACCCAGGTGATTTCCTTCCAGCGGAAGGCGTTCGTTTCCAACGAAATCCTTGGCGAGGAGCCGCTGGATCTCGGCGCACGCGAGCTTTTTACGAAAAGCGTGTGGTTCGAATGTGATAACCAGCTGCTCGAGCGCAGCGGCATCACTGCGGCGGATCTTCCGGGCGCGCTCCACGCCGCGGAACATGCCGCCATCGGCCTGCTGCCGCTGGTTGCGTCGAGCGACCGATGGGATATCGGCGGGGTATCGACCGCGCTGCACGCTGACACAGGACTGCCGACCATCTTCGTATATGACGGCCATCCGGGTGGCGCCGGCTTCTCCGAGCGGGGTTTCGAGGCGGCGGAAACGTGGCTCAGCGCGACTGCGGAGGCGATACGGGCGTGTGAGTGCGACACCGGTTGTCCCTCCTGCGTCCAGTCGCCCAAGTGCGGGAACCGCAACAACCCCCTGAGCAAGGACGGCGCGCTGGCCCTGCTCGACATGCTGCTGGCGCAGGCTCCGGACGGTGAGCCTGCGCCAGGCAATGGCATGCTCGACGCGTAGTCCTCCTTTCAATCAGGGAACGGGTCAATCAGGGAACGGGCGGTGGGCCTGCTCGTGCCCGCCCCGACGCCGGAGGCAGTGCCGGGATGGAATCCACCTCGGTGTGAACCTCGACTATGTGTCCGGATCCTCCCTCAACCGAGCAGCCCGTAAGCCGTGCGTTCTGGTGCCGGGCAACCTCCGCGGCGACCACGCACGGGCTCCCATCGCGGAGCCCCCTCGCGGCGTCGGCCGCCGCGAGGGCTGACAGGTCTGCTGCCGTTGCTGCCCTCGATGCCGCTACAGACGCCTGGGCGAACAGGACGACAACCGAGAGCAGCAGCACCGCGGCCATTGCGACACCCGCCATCAACGTTGTGCCGGCCCCGCTTTCCCGTCCCGGGTGGCAGCACGTCATTTCCGCTCCGGCACGGCAACTGCGCTAGCCGAGAGGTCGACGTCGAACAGGTCAAGCACGGGCACGTCAACAGTGGTCGATACGGTCACCGTGTTGAAGGCGTCCCCGGACTGAACAGCGATGTGCGCCTGCTCTCCGGCGATACGGCGGACAGTTGCCCCAACGACGGCGGCCGTCTCGCCTCGCATGACTTCACGGGCACCGGCCCTTGCCGCTTCCTCGATGCGCAGCTGGGACAGTCCCACTGCCGCAGCGGCGAGGACAACTGCCAACAGTGCAACCACCGCAGGAAACGCCACTGCCACCTCCGCTGTTACTGCCCCGTCCTCGGTGGGGTTCCTCACCTGCGATCCTGTCCGCCGCATGAAACGTCAGCCGAAGCTGAGGGCGCTGGTGATCAGCGACATGAGCATGCCGCGGATCTCCCCGCTCGACAGCACGGCGACGAGCAGTGCGGCGAAGCCGACAGCAGCCAGCGTTGCGATCGCGTACTCGGCGGTGGCCAGTCCTGCCTCTGATCGCATGAGCCCGGACCTCCTGCGGCCGGGCTCAACGGTCTCGGGCCGCAGTGAGGTAACAGTCGCCAGCGGCGGTTCCTGGGCCGGGGATTCCCGCCGGTCCTCGTAGGCGGTTGTTGTTGCTGCGGTGGTGGAACGTGTCATGACAACTCCTTGGTTGATTGTTTCTTGTGGGTACTTCCGGGCTGCCGGGGCAGCGTGTGCCGTTCCGGCCAAACCGCGTCAGCGGCTGTTTCGAGTGTTTCGCGTGGGCGGGTTCAGAGCTGATGGAGAGGCCGCTAAGTGGACAAGTGCAGGCATTCCCGTGGGCTGTGGAGCATCAGACGGAGCGGACGCGTTCCGCTGCCGGGTTCACCCACGACGGGCAAGCTGTCAGCTGAAGGCGGGAAACAAACCGACAAGGATCGGGATGACGCCAAGGCACACAAATGCCGGCAAGGAACACAGGCCCAGCGGCACGACCAGCCGCACACCGAGAGCGGCAGCGCGCTGCTCCGCTTCCCGGTTCCTCCTGCGCCTGCACTGTGCGGCGTGCGCGGTGACCACGGCGGCGGACGGGGCTCCTGTTGTTCCGGCGAATCGCAGCGAATGCCCGAGTTCATGCGCGGCTTGGGTGCTCCCGGTGGAAGGGACCGCTGCCCACGCCACCTCCCAGGACGCGCCAAGGTCCAGTGCTGTTTTGACTGCGGTCAGGGCAGCACTGACCGGCGGTGAGGATGAACGCGCGAGGACGTCCAGTCCCCGGTCCAGTGGTGATCCGACGGCGAGCATGGCTGCCATGAGATCCATCATCAGTGCCGGGTCGTGGAGCCCTTCCCGTTCGATCCCGACGGGATCGCTCCGCATGCCGGCTGACCATCGATACCCAAGCGGGGGTGAACGGTGAAGCAGCCAACAGCCGGCCCAGAGGAGCGCCGCGACAAGTACACCGGTCATGCTGGTTCTCCTGCGGCTGCCCGAACGAGACGGCTCGACCAGATCCTGCCTGCCACCATGAGCACGAACCCGGCACATAACGCTGCGATGCCCGGCACGGAACCGAGGAGGACGGCCAGCGGGTCGACCCCGATCAGGTAACCGACTGCCAGTCCGAACAACGGCAGCCAGGAGAGCAGCCGGACGGTGGCGCGGGGACCTGCGAGCGCGGTGTCGCGGGCAGCATCGGAGTCCAGCTGGGATTCGCGCTGCACCGCATAACGCGCAAGGACGGCGGCCAGGGGCGCCCCGCTACGCTCGGCAACCTCCTGGCATGCCGCCAGATCCTGCCAGAGCGTCCTCAACGCAGGATCACGAGTGCGGGACGCAGCTTCGCGCAGGACCTCCGGGACGCTGAGACCAAGCTGCGCAGCCTGATGGGCCGATTGGAGCGTCGGCATGACCGCAACCGAGAACCCTGATCCTGTGCTGCCGTGGACGCCGAACGCATCACCCCACAGCTGCGAGGGGGTCCGTCCGGCCTGAAGAAGGCCTGTCAGTTGGTGGACGAACAGGGGAATTTCATGTGGGTCAGTCTTCGGACGTCTCTTCCGAAGGGGAGCCCGGGTGAGCGCAATGAAACTTCGCCGTCTGGACTCCGCGCCATTCAGCGGGCGGCGCGGCACTGCGAGGACCCAGCAGGCGGCGAAGATCAATCCGGCTACGAGTGCGCTGCTCAAGTCAGCGGCCCCGGTCCAGCTTCGCCGCCAGCATTTCCCACGCCGGTCCACGGTCCGACGTGGCGCCGTTTCGTGTCAGCGCTGCGCGGACCACCAGCTCACCGCCAGGAGCCTTCTCGACAACACCGATCTCCGAGACGGTCCGTCCGGGTCCGGCACGGATGACATGGATGACGACGTCGAGCGCGTTGGCTGCCTGCAGCGCCAGCGGTGCCGCCTCCATCCCGGCGAGGGCTGCGAGCGCCGACAACCGGGCGGGGACACTCGTGGCCGAGTTCGCGTGGATAGTCCCGCCCGCGCCGTCGTGTCCGGTATTCATCGCTGCCAACAGTTCACGTACCTCGGCGCCGCGGCACTCACCGACGATGAGCCGGTCCGGCCGCATCCTGAGGGCCTGCCTGACCAGTTCGGCGAGGTCCACCGACCCGCTGCCCTCCACATTGCCGTGCCTGCTCTGGAGTCCAATGACATGGGGATGGGCAGGACTGAGCTCAGCAGAGTCTTCGACCGTGACCAACCGCTCATCGGGTCCGCTCAGTGACAACAGGGCGGCGAGCAGGGTGGTCTTCCCAGTGCCCGTGGCGCCGCTGATAAGGAAGTTCAGCCGCTTCCTCACTATCCCGCGCAGCACCGCGGCCATCTGGTGGTCCAGCGCACCCGAGGCCACCAGCTCGTCGAAGGAGAAGTGGCGTTGCCGCTGGATGCGAATGGACAGCAGCGTTCCGGCCGTGGAGAGCGGCGGCAGAACCGCATGCACCCGGAAACGGTCCAGACGCACGTCCACGCAGGGATTTCCGTCATCCAGTCGGCGCCCGCCCGCGGCAATGAGCCGGGCTGCGAGCGCGCGCACGTCCGCATCGTTCGCGAAGGTGAGGTCGGTGCGACGCAGGCCGGCGCCGTCGTCAACCCAGACGGCGCCCGGGCCGTTGACAAGAATGTCCGTCACCGCCGGATCCTCGGCGAAGCGCTGTAACGGACCGAGCCCCTGCAGTTCAGCGCGGACCCGGTCCAGCGTGCGGAAGGCTCCCTCGGAACCGAGTAGTCGTCCGGTCGATTGCACGGCGGCCGCCAGTCTGGCTCCTGTAACCGGTGCGGCCTCGCTCAGCACGGCGTCACGGACCTGCGCGACCATGGCCGCATCCGAGAGTTGGGCGGTTTGGCGGGCCCGGCGGGTCCTGACCTCCCGGTTCATGCGGCCGCCTTCAGCGTTTCAGGTAGCACGGCGTCGAGGACGGAACGCCCGAAGGACCGGACGGCTCGGTGACGTGCCGGTTCCAGGACCCTCCCCTGGTTCTCGGTGGCGGCAGCGGCACGAAGGTGAGGCAGGTAGCCGGCTCCCGGCACGCCGACTGCATCTGCAACCCTGCCGGGGTCGAGGTTCGGGCCGAGCGGACCCCGGACCACAGCCCGGACGGGAAGCGGCTGGAGCTGGGTCACCAGGGACCGCGCGGCCGAGATTGCCCGGACACGACCGGGAACCACAAGAAGGATGCTGTCGCAGTACGGAAGCAGGGACCCGTCCGCTGACCAGCCGCGCGCCACATCGACCACCGTGAGTTCGAATGCGGACCGCGCCGCCTCCATGATCGGGGGTACCGCTGCGGATGCGAGCACGCCCGGAGCCGGCGGTTCGGTGCCCATCGACAGCAGTGAGAACCCGTCCATCGACGGCAGTGCGTGAACCAGCTGGTCCGGGTTCACGCTGCCGCGAACCTCACCAAGGTCCGGCCACCGTACCCCGGGCAGTCCTTCACTGCCGAGGGCAAGCTCCAACCCACCGCCGAACGGGTCACCGTCAACGAGCAGCGGGCGCAGGCTCCGTGCTGCCGCACAGGCGGCAAGCCACACGCTGATGGTGCTGGCGCCTACTCCCCCTGCCGCGCCCAGCACTCCGACGACGGTTCCCTCATCCCTGGCGCGCTGGAGCATGCCCAGGTGTTCGGCCAGCCAGCCGGAAGCCTGTGGCAGGATCGCCACCCGATCCGCATTGCACCGCGCAGCCGCGGTCCAGGCGTTTGATTCCTCACCATCGAGTCCGACCACAATGACCGCACACCCCGGGACAGCGTGCCTCGCACTCTCGCTGTCCAGCAGCGCGACGGCGGGGCGCATCGCCAGAGCGTCACTTACCGAGGCGGCGCTGGCCAGCACCAGACCCGCAGCAACAGCAACGCGTGCCACCTCGTCGCGAATGCGTTGCGAGGAGCTGACCAGCACGACGGCGGCCGAATCAGCAGCCGGAATCCAGGAAGACATAGGAAAAGCCTGCGCGCCGGGAGAAGCCACGCCACGTCCGTGTACTGCGTATGTGGATATCTCCAGCAGAAGTGCAGGAATAGTCGGCGCCTCGGGGTGGGCAACAATAGGAGGCGTGTACATCGTCCTCGCGCCGCCATCGATCGGGCAGCGCATCAGCGGATCGGACGGTGCGCAGGTAGCGTTCCTGCCCCTGAACCCGGCGGGAATCCCAACTGCGGAGGCCGTAGTCGTTCCGGCAGACCAGCTGGCAGAGACGGTCCGCAGGCTGCAGCGTCCCGAAACCCGATGGGTCTGGGACAGCACCCGGACCTGGTATCCCGGCCTGCTCGCCGCCGGTATCAGTGTTGAGCGCTGCCATGACATCGCCCTCAGCCGCGAGATCATGCGCCATTCCCCGGACTGTGCCGAGACCGGCTACCGAAGCCGCCTGCAGTCACGACCGGCCGAGGCCGAGGACGCGAATCCCGGCCGTGCCTTGCCGCCCGTGGCGCCGTCGCCGCTCCAGGGCAGCCTGTTCGAGGCCGTTCAACCCGTAGCCGGCGCCGATGCACTCGAGGTCACGGAGGAGTTCGCGGCGCAGCAGCACGCGCTCAGGAACAGCAAGCGTCCGGCCCAACTGGCCCTGCTGCTGGCGGCCGAGTCTGCCGGCGCCCTGATCGCCGCGGAGTTGGAGTTCCACGGAATCCCGTGGCGCGCAGACATCCACAACAACCTGCTTGAATCGCAGCTCGGACTCCGCCCGAGGGAAGGTCATCGCCCCGCCGAACTCGAGCGGCTTGCCGGCGAGCTCCGCGCAGCCCTGGACAATCCACGATTCAACCCCGACTCCCCGCAGGAGCTCCTGCGCGCCCTTCACCGGGCCGGCATCGAAGTTTCGTCCACCCGATCATGGGAGCTCCAGCGCCATAACCACCCCGCAATCGCACCGCTGCTGCAGTACAAGAAACTCTCCCGGCTCCTCACCGCCAACGGCTGGACCTGGCTGGACACCTGGGTGCACGACGGCCGGTTCCGGCCCGAGTACGTCGTGGGCGGCAGTATGTCCGGGCGGTGGGCATCACGCGGCGGCGGTGCGCTGCAGATCCCCCATCAGGTACGCGACGCCGTCCGCGCGGACCCCGGCAACGTACTCATCGTCGCGGATGCCGCGCAGCTGGAACCACGGGTGCTCGCCGCGCTCGGCCGGGATTCCGCCCTGGCCGCAGCCGGACGCGGCCTCGACCTCTACCAGGGCATTGCGGACCAGGGATTCAGCGGCGACCGCGCCAAGGCGAAGGTCGCGATGCTCGGCGCGATGTACGGCGCAACCACGGGCGAATCCGGCCGTCTCATGCCGCAGCTCACCCGCACCTATCCGCAGGCAATCTCCGTGGTGGAGGCGGCGGCACGAACGGGCGAGGCGGGCGGCGTCGTCGCCAGCTTCCTGGGCCGCGGCTGCCCACCGCCCTCGGACCGGTGGCTCGCTGCGCAGCGCACCAGCAGCGCCGCGGAGCAGCAGCGGGCTGATTCCCTCGCGCGGTCACGCGGCCGCTTCACCCGCAACTTCATTGTCCAGGCGACCGCGGCCGAATGGGCCCTGTGCTGGCTGGCCGAATTACGACGCCGGCTGCGCACGGACACTGCCGACTTCGCCCGAGCGCACCTCGTCTTCTTCCTGCATGACGAGGTGATGTTGCACGTGCCGCGTGAACTCGCGGACCAGGTGTCCGCCATGGTCACCGAGGCCGCCCGCGCCGCCGCGCGGCTGATGTTCGGCGAGATCCCGGTGGAGTTCCCGGTGAGCGTTGTTGTGGTGGACTCCTACGCTGATGCGAAGTAGCTAAATGGGCGCGTCGCGTTCCCTGGTCTCATCCCAGGGCTGCGTCCAGCCCAACCCGTCGAAAAGCCTCGAAAGCAGCAGGCCGGTGAAGCCCCAGATCGTGATTCCATCGATCGTGAAGGCCGGCGTGCTGTGGATACGTCCGTTCCGCCGGACCACCGCGGTGAAGCGCACCTCGGCTGAGAGCAGGTCAGCGACGGGTGCACGAAAGACGTGTGATGACTCGGCATGGTCCACCACGCGCACCGGCGTCGGCGAGGCCCACCACGCGAGCACTGGAGTCACCAGGTAATTGCTGACCGGGAGGCTGACCTCCGGGAGGGCGCCAAGGATTTCAACGCCGGCGGGATCCAGCCCGGTCTCCTCCTCCGCCTCGCGCAGGGCTGCAGCGACGGGATCGGCGTCGCCGTCGTCAATTTTCCCGCCCGGGAAGGCCACCTGACCGGGATGGCTGCGCAATGTTCCAGCGCGTGTCACGAACAGGACATCGAGATCATCGGGCACCGCGGTGGAGTGGACCCTGGCCGGCCGATCATCGAGATGCCCGAAGAGGATGAGGACGGCTGCGGCCCTGGCAGTTGCGATGTCCATGCCCCGCAGCTGCCAGGACTCGGTGGTATCCACACCTGGACCGATGGGTGTCGAACGCTCGGCGAAGGCCTTCAACTGGCTGTACGCGCTCATGGGCTCAGCGTGAACCCGGCGGCCAGGAGCTCGGCACGCGAGGCGCCCTCCCGCATGCGGCGGTGCAGCTCTTCGCGACCGGGCGCAAACTCGTACTTGAGCAGTTTCCGCGCCTTCTCCTGGTCCACCTCACCCTCGCCGTAGGAGGGGCAGAGCGCTGCCACCGGGCACGCGCCGCAGGCCGGCTTCTTGGCATGACAGATGCGGCGTCCGTGGAAAATCACCCGGTGCGAGAGCATTGTCCAGTCCTTCCGCTCGAACAGGGAGGCGACGTCGGACTCCACTTTCACCGGGTCATCTTCCGTGGTCCACCCGAAGCGGCGGGACAGCCGGCCGAAGTGGGTATCAACGGAGATACCGGGTACTCCGAAGGCGTTGCCGAGCACCACGTTGGCCGTCTTGCGTCCCACACCCGGCAGGGTGACCAGGTCCTCCAGGCGGCCCGGCACCTCACCATCGAAGTCGTCGACGATCCTGGTGGCGAGCGCGAGCAGGCTCCGGGACTTTGCCCTGAAAAACCCGGTGGGACGGATCATGTCCTGGAGTTCGTCTTCGGGGGCTTCGGCGAGAGTGCGTGCATCGGGATAGCGTGCGAACAGCGCCGGCGTGGTCAGGTTGACCCGGACATCCGTGGTCTGCGCCGACAGGACAGTTGCGACCAACAGTTCGAAGGGGTTGCGAAAGTCCAGTTCGGCGACCGCATAGGGATAGGTGTCGGCGAGTTCGCGATGAATCCTGCGCGCGCGGCGCTTCAGAGCGATAGGTGATACATCCACGCTGACCCCGTCTTCCCCTTCCGTTCCCGCCGACCCGTTCGTTCCGTGTGGCTACCCCTCGGTGGGAGCGCGCTCAATGTTCCGCAGGTCCCGCATCACGCCGATGCGGCCCGTCCGCTTGTCCTGAACCAGGAATTCGTGTCCGCGGTCCTCGATACCGACTTCCCAATCCCCGGGCTGCAGGACAAACAGCGTTGCTCCCGTCTGCTCATCCACCACCGAGCGCGGCGTTCCGACGGCGAACCAGAAGGCCTCAACCACGGGCTCGTCATCCTCGGCGTCACGTGTAGCCGAAATTGACTCCGTCCGCGGGTGTGCCGCCTGCTCATCAGTGTGTGCAGCCTGCTGGGACGTCTGTTCCGCGACGCTCTTCCCGGATGCTTCCTCAACCTTGGGCTGCGCCACGGTAGCCGCGGGGCCGTCGGACTCGGCGGGAGCATCAGTGCCGGTCTCAGCCGGGGCGGGCTGAGCCTGACCGGCCGTGGCCTCGGCGGGGGCAGCCTGAACGGCCGTTGACCCACCAGGGGCGGGCTGCTCTTCGCGGGTTTCTTTGTGCGCCTGGGCGCTCTCGGACTGCAATGCGTGATCCTCGGGCTGCTGCTCGACGGCGGAGCTCTTCGAGGCAGCAGCTCCCTGGCCTGCCGCGTAACCCGCCACGGCGTAACCGGCGCTGTAGCCGGCGCTGCTCGGACCGCTCGTAATGGGTGCATCGGACGTGTGTGGGCTGTTCCAGCCACTGGCCGTTTCTGCCGGGACCGGCTTGGGCGGGCGGGGCTTGGCGGGCAGCGCCTCGCGGGCAATGCGGTGCGCAGACGACGACGGACGCCCTGCGAAGTCGGGCTTGAAGACGCCAAGGTGGGGGCCGCCGACAGTGGCCACAAAGAATGCGACCGATCCGAGCAGCGCGACGAAGGAGCCGATACCGAATGTGGTGACCGTCTGCAGGAAAAAGAAGGCAGTGGCGAACGACGCGGTCACGGAGGCGAACTGGTCCACGGACAGCGAACCGACGCGCAGACCCTTCGCGCCGAGCCGGCGGCCCACCAGCAGCGCCAGGGCGGTGACCGGCAGGAGAATTCCGATACCGAGGAAAAACAGGGAGAACGTGCGCCAGAGGTTGACGCCGTCCGCGAAGGGCAGGATGGTGCCGATGAACATCACCAGCACGGAAGCGCCGATGACTGTCTCGCGGAGGGTGAAGGGACCGGCTACAGCCTCCGGCCCCGTGTGTTCGTCGGACGTGGAGGGATCAGCTGGTGTCTCGGACCGGCCGGATTGCTGCACCGGCGAGCTATGCGCGGTGCCGGCGCCGCCGTCGTACTGGCGCTGTTCGGTCATGTCTGGATTCTCCGTTTCATAACGGCGGCGCGTGCCGCAGTCAGGGTGCCGAGGGCGTTGCGCCGGTTTCGGATTTCTTTGACAACCCTAGTCAACGCCCACTTCCTTTCATATCAATGATGGGACATGTCGGCGTCGCGCGCTCACCGCTCATCGCAGAAACAGTGCCTTTCGCATCTGTCTTGTGACCACTGGCACACCGTTCGGGCGAAGCCGCTACTAATGTGGGACACGACACATACGCGGGCTGTTGAAGTCTGTTCACGTCCGCCCGAAGCACCGATTGGCCTAAGGGGTTCAACAATGTCTGAAGACACCCAGATTCACGCGGGTGACGCATTCGAAAATCTGCTGCATGAGGAACGGCGCTTCCCGCCCAGCGAGGGTTTCAGGGCCAACGCCATCGCCACGGCCGACCTGTATGAGCAGGGTAAGGAAGGCCCGGAGTTCTGGGCCAATCAGGCACGTGAACTGCTGACCTGGCACGAGGATTTCTCGCAGGCCCTCGACTGGTCGGAAGCCCCCTTTGCCAAGTGGTTTGTCGGAGGGAAGGTCAACGCGGCCTACAACGCGCTGGACCGCCATGTGGAGCAGGGCCGCGGTGACCGGGTCGCCATCCACTTCGAGGGCGAGCCCGGCGACACCCGCACGTACACCTACGCCGAACTCACCACCGCAGTAAAGAAGGCCGCCAACGCCTTCGAGTCCCTCGGCGTCGCCAAAGGGGACCGCGTAGCCATCTACCTGCCCATGATCCCCGAAGCAGTCATCACCATGCTGGCCTGCGCACGCATCGGGGCCATCCACTCCGTGGTCTTCGGCGGATTCTCGGCCGACGCCCTCCGCAGCCGGATCGACGACGCCGAAGCCAAGCTGGTGGTCACCTCCGACGGCACGTACCGCCGTGGCAAGCCAAGCCCCCTGAAACCCGCCGTGGACGGCGCCCTGGAACGTCCCGGGCACACCGTGGAGAACGTGGTTGTGGTCAAGCGCAACGGCGAACCGGTCGAATGGACCGAAGGCCGGGACGCGTGGTGGGAGGACGTCGTCGAACCGGCTTCCGAGGAGCACACCGCCGAGGGACACGATTCCGAGCATCCGCTCTTCATCCTCTACACCTCAGGGACCACCGGGAAGCCGAAGGGCATCCTGCACACCACCGGCGGTTTTCTCACCCAGACGGCGTTCACCCAGAAAAACACCTTCGACCTGCACCCCGAGACCGACGTTTTCTGGTGCACCGCGGATATCGGCTGGGTCACGGGCCACAGCTACGTCGCCTACTCCCCGCTGGTCAACGGCGCCACGCAGCTGATGTACGAGGGCACTCCGGATACCCCGCACCAGGGCCGCTGGTGGGAGCTGGTCGAGAAGTACAAGGTCTCGATCCTGTACACGGCGCCCACAGCCATCCGTACATTCATGAAGTGGGGCCGCGACATCCCCGCGAAGTTCGACCTTTCCTCCATCCGCGTCCTCGGCTCGGTCGGCGAACCCATCAACCCCGAAGCGTGGATGTGGTACCGGGAAATCATCGGCGGCAACGGAGGACGCTCGGAAACCCGCGCACCGATCGTCGACACCTGGTGGCAGACCGAAACCGGCGCGCACATGATCGCCCCGCTGCCCGGCGTCACGGCGTGCAAACCGGGCTCCGCGCAGGTCCCCATGCCCGGCATCGCGGTGGACGTCGTTGATGAGATGGGCCAGTCCGTCCCCAACGGCTCCGGAGGCTACCTTGTGATCCGCGAGCCCTGGCCGGCGATGCTCCGCGGAATCTGGGGTGACCCGGAGCGGTACAAGGACACCTACTGGTCCCGGTTCGACAACATGTATTTCGCGGGCGACGGCGCCAAACGGGACGAGGACGGCGACATCTGGCTGCTCGGTCGGGTGGATGACGTCATGAACGTCTCCGGTCACCGCCTGTCAACAACGGAAATCGAGTCGGCGCTGGTGAGCCACCCGTCGGTGGCGGAGGCCGCCGTCGTCGGTGCATCGGATGAGACCACCGGTGAAGCGGTGGTTGCCTTCGTAATCCTGCGTGGCTCAGCGGTTCAGGACGACGACGTCGTCACCACCCTGCGCAACCACGTCGCCAAAGAGATCGGACCGATCGCGAAGCCGCGCAACATCCTGGTGGTTCCGGAGTTGCCCAAGACCCGCTCGGGCAAGATCATGCGCCGCCTGCTGAAGGACGTCGCGGAGGGCCGTGAGGTGGGCGATGCCACCACGCTGTCCGATCCGACAATCATGCAGCAGATCGCCGCGTCACTGCGTAAGTAGGGTCCTGCCGGATCCCTGTCGCCCGGCGGCCGCTTCGCTCGAAGAGGCCGCCGGGCGACAGGACTGTGAGCTGGGTCAAGCAGGCCTGTGACGTTGCCGGGAAAAAGTGGCCGCGCCGGGCGGGCGGCGAGGACAATTTCGAATCGTGTCCACCTCTACCGCATCCCGCCCGACGCCGGCCGTCCGCCCCGGAATGGCCCGGAAGACCGCTGCCGCGTCCTTCGTGGGAACATCCCTTGAGTCCTACGACTTCTATGTTTTCGGCACGGCCGCCGCACTTGTCTTCAATGAGGTCTTCTTCGCCGCACAGGACCCGCTCGCCGGCACCCTGTCGGCGTTCCTGATCTTCGCGATGGGTTTCGTCGCCCGTCCGCTCGGGGCCATCCTGTTCGGTCACCTTGGTGACAGGATCGGCCGGAAGAAAACCCTCATTTGGACCATCCTGCTCATGGGCCTCGCCACGGGCTCCGTGGGTCTTCTTCCCGATTACAGCGTCATCGGCGTGTGGGCGCCCATCATCCTGACCGTCCTGCGCCTGCTCCAGGGCCTGTCGCTGGGAGGTGAGTGGGGCGGATCGATTCTGATCGCCACCGAACACGCGAGCGAACGCAAGCGCGCACTGTACGCGGCCATCCCCCAGTTGGGCTCTCCGGTGGGCACCATGCTGATCTCGCTGATCTTCCTCATTCTGGCCGTAACCGTTCCGGACGTCATGAGCACGTGGGGCTGGCGCATCCCGTTCCTGCTCGCCTTCCCGTTCCTCGCCGTCGCCCTCTACCTTCGCCTCGCGATCGACGAGACGCCGGTCTTCCGGACCACACAGAAGGTGCGCGTACCGCTGCTGAGCGTGCTGCAGTCCCAGTCGGCCGCCGTCGTTGTGGCCATTGCGTCGGCCGTCCTCGGCATCGGCTCCTACTTCCTCATGGTCTCCTACACGCAGGCGTACGGGACCGAGCGGCTGGGCCTGTCGGAAGCAACGGTGCTGAACGCGGCGCTCATCGGTTCGTTGCTGCAGCTGGCGACCATTCCGGCGTTCGGCTGGCTGGCCATGAAGATCGGTTCGGCGAAGGTCGTGGCGGGCGGTGCCATTGGCACCGCGCTGATCAGCTTCCCGCTGTACTGGGTCATCAGCATTGCGGACGCCCCCCTGTATGTCGCGGCGATTCTGCTCGGCGGAATCCTGCCGACCGCCAGCTGGGCTGCTCTCGGAGGACTCATGGCCGACCTCTTCGAACCGAGCACCAGCTTCACCGCCCTGTCCTTCTCCTACAGCATCGCCGCAATCGTCGCCGGTTTCGCGCCGTCGATCACCCAGGCCTTCGGCGAGGCGACAGACGGCGCGTGGTGGCATCCCGGCGTCGTACTGGCGCTCATGAGCATCGTGACGGTTGCCGGCGCGACGGCGGCAGCACGCCTGCGCCGGCCTGCGCTGACGAGCGACTGACGCCCGGCGCACCCAGCGGGGCGTAACCCCCGCATCAGGCATAGTTAAGCCATGGCGACCACTACCCTGCTGATCCTCAACGGCCCGAACCTGAACCTGCTTGGCACCCGGGAGCCGGGCGTGTACGGATCACACACGCTCGACGATGTGGAGGAGCTCTGCGCTTCGGCCGCCGGTGCACACGGGTGGGCCGTCAACTGCAGGCAGTCCAATCATGAGGGCGAGCTGGTTGACGCCATCCAGCGTGCTGCGGGAACGGCGGACGGGATCATCATCAACGCCGCCGCCTATACCCACACCTCGGTTGCGCTGCGGGATGCGATCAGCGCAGTAAACCTGCCGACCGTCGAGGTGCACATCAGCAACGTGCACCAGCGGGAGGAGTTCCGGCATCACTCCTATCTGTCGGCGGTGGTCGACGCTGTCATCGTGGGGGCGGGCGTGGACGGCTACCGGTTGGCCATTGACCACCTTGTCCGGAAACTGACGCGGCAGGACCTGATGACCGGCGGTTATGAGGCACGATAGACCTATGACGGAAATCACCTCAATCGACAGCGTTGTCGATGGCGCCGAAAATGCTCCCATGCTTCAGGTGAAGAACCTGGCAGTCAGCTTCCGCACTACCTACGGCGAGGTATCCGCCGTCGAGGACGCCAGCTTCACTCTCCACCGGGGAAAGACGCTGGCGATCGTGGGCGAGTCAGGTTCCGGGAAATCGACGACGGCGATGGCCTGCATCGGGCTTTTGCCCGGCAACGGGCGGGTCACCCGCGGCAGCATCCTGTTCGAGGGCCGCGATCTGGTCCCGCTCCCCGAATCGGCGATGCGCAGCATCCGGGGCCGCGCGATCGGGCTGGTACCACAGGATCCCATGTCCAACCTCAACCCGGTGGCCAAGATCGGCACGCAGGTGGCCGAGACGCTGATGGTCCATGGCCTGGCGAACAAGAAAAACGTCAAGGAGCGCGTGGTCGAGGTGCTGTCTGCGGCAGGCCTGCCCGATGCCGCCGACCGTGCCAAGCAGTACCCGCACGAGTTCTCAGGCGGCATGCGCCAGCGCGCGCTGATCGCCATCGGTCTGGCGTGCCGTCCGCGTTTGCTGATCGCCGATGAGCCCACCAGCGCCCTCGACGTCACCGTGCAGCGCACCATCCTGGACCAGCTCGATTCCATGACCGAGCAGCTCGGAACCTCTGTCCTGCTGATCACCCACGACCTGGGTCTGGCAGCTGAACGCGCGTCGGAGCTCGTGGTGATGCACCGCGGCCGTGTTGTGGAGACCGGCCCCGCCGCGCAGCTCCTCAATGATCCCCAGCACCCCTACACACGGTCTCTCGTCCGGGCTGCGCCGAGCGTAGCGGCTGTCCGGCTGCGCCCCGGTGCGTATCACGAGGACGCCGCGAAGCGCACAGCCGCGGCGCAGGCCGCCTTCCAGGAGCATCAGGCGGACGCCGAGTCGGTCGAGGAAGCGGCTCCTACCGACAATATCGTCGAGATCCGTGACCTGACCAAGATCTACAAGCGACGCGGCAGCTCCGAGGATTTCTACGCCGCGAAGAACGTCACGCTGGACATCCCGCGCGGGCAGACCGTCGCAATCGTGGGTGAGTCCGGATCAGGCAAAACGACGACGGCGCGCATGCTCCTCAAGCTGATCGAACCCACATCCGGCACCATGACCTTCGACGGCATGGACGTGGCAACCCTCGACAAGGCGCACCTCGACGACTTCCGGCAGCGCGTGCAGCCGGTGTTCCAGGACCCGTACTCGTCGCTGAACCCGATGTTCACCATCGAGCGCATCGTGGAGGAGCCCCTCAACGCGTACAAGCGTGGTTCGAAGAAGGAGCGCTCTGCCCGGGTTCGGGAGCTGATGGACCAGGTGGCTCTGCCCCACAACGCCCTGCGGCGCTACCCGTCGGAGCTGTCCGGCGGTCAGCGCCAGCGCGTCGCCATCGCCCGCGCCCTGGCGTTGAAGCCCGAACTGATCGTGTGTGATGAGCCCGTCTCGGCCCTCGACGTGCTGGTCCAGGCGCAGATCCTCAAGCTTCTGGGCGACCTGCAGTCCCAGATGGGTTTGAGTTACCTGTTCATTTCCCACGACCTCGCCGTGGTCCGGCTCATCTCGGACTATGTGTGCGTCATGAAGGACGGCGAGCTGGTTGAAGCTGCGAGTTCCGAGGAAGTGTTCCAGAACCCCCGCCACCCCTATACCCGGAAGCTTTTGGCCTCCATCCCGGGCAACGAACTGAACATCGCCTGAGCCCCCGGATCCACCACGGTACGACGGCGGCCGGTCACCCTCCCTTGGAGAGGTGACCGGCCGCCGTCGTACTTTCAGGCCTCGGGGCTACTTTTGCCGGGTCTTCGGGTCCAGTGCCTCGCGCAGCGACTCTCCCAGCAGGGTGAACCCGAGCGCGGTGATGGCGATACACGCACCGGGCAGGAACGCCAGATGCGGTGAGGACGCCAGTTCTGCCTGCGCGTACGTGAGCATGCGGCCCCATTCAGCTGTCTGCGGGAGCCCGCCGCCGAGTCCGAGGAAGGACAGGGCAGCGGCATCGATGACGGCGGTGGCGAGGGACAGCGTCGCCTGCACAATCACCGGACCGACGCTGTTGGGAAGCAGGTGGCTCATCGTGATGGTGCGTTTGCTCAGGCCGAGTGTCTGCGCGGCGAGAATGTAGTCCGACCCACGCTGCGAGAGCATGGAGGACCGGAGCAGGCGGGCGAAGATCGGCAACTGCGAAACACCGATCGCGATCATCACCGCATACGGCCCCTGCCCCAGTATCGCCGCGATGCTCACAGCGAGCAGCAGGTTCGGGACCGACAGCAGGATGTCCACAAAGCGCATGATGACGCTGTCCACCCAGCCGCCCAGCCCTCCGGCCAGTAGCCCCAGGAGCATTCCACCAGCCAGACCGATCGCGGTCGAAATGACACCGATCAGCAACGAGGCCTGCGCACCCCAGATCAGTTTGCTGAGCACATCGCCGCCGAAGCGGTCGAGCCCCAGGGGATATTCCGGCAGCTCACCCGGTCCGGGAATGTTGATGGGTGTGATCTGCGTACGGCCGGGCAGCGCTTCCCCGCCATAGGGCGCCAGAATAGGCGCCAGTGCGGCGACCAGCAGGAACAACCCGATGATGACGGCACCGGTGATGGCTTGCGGGTTCCGGCGCAGCCTGTGGAATGCGTCTTTCCAGAGACCGGTTCCGCCGCCTTCTTCAAGGGTTGGCTCCGTGGTGGGAGAGGTTGGCCCGCCCGCGGCGGGAGGCAAGACAGTACTCATTGCACACGCACCCTTGGATCGATGATGGTGTAGGAGATGTCAACGAGGAGGTTGATCAGCGCGTACAGGATGGCGATGAAGATGATGAAGCCCTGCAGCACCGGGTAGTCGAGTTCGAAGATGGCGTCGCGGAGAAAACGTCCAATGCCGTTGAACGCAAATACGGTCTCGGTAAGAACCGCACCTGAAATCAGCAGACCGGTCTGCAGACCGATCGTCGTCACAACAGGCAGCATGGCGTTGCGCAGGATGAAGCGGCTGCGGATTGTCTTCTCCATCAGGCCCTTTGCGCGTGCCGTCCGCACGTAGTCAGCGTTCTGCACTTCCAGCACTGAAGCACGCGTGATGCGCACAATGATGGCAAGCGGGATGGTTCCGAGGGCCAGCCCCGGAAGGATCAGGTGCTGGAAGGCGTCCCACGCGGCGTCGTACTCTCCCGTGAGGATGCCGTCCAGGACGTAGAAGTCCGTGAAATGGGTGGCGTTGATCCGGGGATTCTGCCGTCCGTCCGGGGGCAGGATGGGCCACTGGATGGCGAACAGGTACTTCAGGATGAACGCCAGGAAAAACACCGGGATGGTAATCCCGATCAGGCTGAGGACCACCGAACCATGGTCCAGCACCCGCCCGTAATGGCGCGCTGCGAGGTAGCCCAGCGGGATACCGATGCCGATCGCGAAGATCAGCGCGACGATGCTGAGTTCGATGGTTGCCGGGAAGCGGGTGGCGAACTCGGTGAGGACCGGCCGGCCGGTGATGATTGACGTACCGAAATCACCCTGGAGCAGTTTCCCCATGTAGGTGAAGTACTGAAGAATCAACGGCTGGTCGAACCCATACAGTTCGTTGACGCGGGCGACCGCCTCGGGGGTTGCCCGCTCTCCCAGCAGAGCTGTGGCCGGACCGCCCGGCAGTGCTCTCACCCAGAGGAATAGCAGGACGGACAGTCCAAACAGGGTGGGAACCAGCAGGGCAAGACGTTTACCAATGACGCGAAGCACAGTGTCCTTTCAACAGTGCGGTACCCAAGCAAACGAGTGCAGACAAAAGCGGAGGGACCCGCGTGACCGGCCCCTCCGCCAATGTTGTTACTCGCTCAGTTCGATCATGTTGAAGACTTCGTCATTGACCGGGCTCGCCGGGTAGGACTCCACCCGCGGAGCAAAGGCCAACGACGGCGCCGGATGCGCCAGCGGGATCGCCGGGTTGAACTCCGCAATCTGCTCGTTGATCTCCTCGTACATTTCGGTCTGTTCCTCGCGGTCGGTCATGCCGCGGGCCTCGCTCAGTGCGTCGAAGAGCTCGGGGTTGTCGAAACCGAACTCCATCTTTTCCTGACCGAAGAAGACGCCGATAAAGTTGTCGGTGTCGTTGTAGTCGCCGGTCCAGCCGAGCAGGTGCAGTCCGTGGTCCTCCGAGCCCTGGATACGGTCCAGGTAGTCAGGCGTCCAGACATCGGGCGCCGGAGTGACGGTGATGCCTACCTCTTTCAGCTGGGCGCTGATGTTGGTGAAGACCTGCTCAGGAGTCGGCATGTAGGGGCGGGAAACGTCCGTTGGGTAGTTGAACTGGACCTCGAACCCGTCCGGGTACCCGGCTTCAGCGAGCAGTTCCTTTGCACGCTCAGGATCGTACTCGTACGTGGTGACGTCCTCGTTGTACCCGTCCACGACATCCGGGATGAACTGGGTGGCCAGCTGGGTGCCCTCGGGCAGCGTCTGGTCGATCAGGGCCTGCTTGTCGATTGCGTGGTGGATGGCCTGGCGTACCAGCGGATCGCTCAATTCTTCGACAGCGTGGTTGATGCCGAGGTAGAGGATCGTGAACGGATCGCGCTGGACGATCTTGAAGCCGTCGTCCTCCAGGACCGGAATATCGGCCGGTGCCACGAGGTCGAAGCCGTCGATGGTTCCAGCCTGCAGGGCCTGCGTACGGGCCTGCGGGTCATCGATGATACGGAAGATTACGTTCTGGACATCTCCCTGCTCGCCCCAGTATTCGTCGTAGGCGGAGATAGTGAGGTCCTCGCCGACGTTCCAGGAGTCGAACTTGAATGGGCCGGTGCCAACCGGGTGCCCCTCCGCGTACTCGCTCAGCTGGGGTGCCTCCGCGGAGCCGCCGATGTCATCGGCGTTGTACTCCTGCAGCGCGGTGGGGCTCTGCATGGCGAATGCGGGAAGCGAGAGCGCTGGGACGAAGCCTGCGAACGGCTTTGCCAGCGTGACGGTGACCTCCTGGTCGCCGTTCACCTCGCAGGACTCGTAGACAGCGGCTTCCGGTGAGTCTGCAAAACCGCGGAAGAGGTTGTTGTAGTAGTAGGACACCGACGGCGCCTGGGCCAGGCCGGTGAAGTTATACCAGCGGTCGAAGTTGAAGCAGACAGCTTCGGCGTTGAACTCAGTGCCGTCGTGGAAGGTGACGCCTTCCCTCAGCTGGAACGTAGTGGAGAGTCCGTCCTCGGACGTCTCCCAGGACTCGGCCAGCAGTGGCGCCGGGTCAGCAGTCCCGGGCTCCACGCCGACGAGACCTTCAAAGATCTGCCGGCTGACGCGGAAGGACTCGCCGTCGCTTGCGAATGCCGGGTCAAGCGATGCCGGGTCGGACGATGCAGCGAACACGAAGGTCGAGTCAACAGCTTCCGCATCTCCTGTGCTGCCGCCTTCTTCACGATCGCTCTGGACGCAACCGCTGAGCAGCATGGCGCTGATTGCGGCGCCGGCAGTGAAGGCGGCAGCACGCTTCCTTGTGGGATGCGTCCCCCGCGCCGTTTTGCTTGTGAACATTGAGGCTCCTGGTGATCTGGTACCGGTCGGACACGTCACTGTGTCCGTGTGGCGCACGGCATGCCGTGTTACCTAATGTGACGAGCCTAACTCTCAGCATTGACGCTCGCAGTATTTCCCGCCAGCAAGCCATCACGATTTGATTACGCGGTCGGTATCCCGATCAGTCGGAGAATGTTGCAGGGTTAGCGTTCGGTGCACTGCCCGGCGGATACGGTCTCGTTGAGTGCCGGGGATTGTTCGACGACGGGGCGGAGTTCGTCAAGCGTGAGCGCGTACCCCACGGGGAGATCCGCAGTGGATTTGGCGAAGATGAGGCCGGCAACCCGCCCCTGCATGTCCAGCAACGGCCCTCCGGAGTTCCCCTGCTGGACGTTGGCGGCGAGCGAGTAAACGTTGATCGCCGTCGGGTCGGCACCGTAGATGTTCTCAACGAGCACGTCGGAACGGTTCTGTACGCTGGCCGGCTGAATCTGGAACGGCCCGCCGGCGGGATACCCCGCGAAAGCGGCGGTGGCGCCTGTCTCGAGCCCTTCACCGAGCGCAAGCGGCGCACGGTCGAGTCCGTCCACCGCAATCACGGCGAGATCCCTGACCGGGTCGAAGTAGACAACATTGCCGGGCATGGCGTCCTCACCCGGTACCTCCACCACCGGCTGGTTCACACCGGCGACTACGTGGGCGTTGGTGACCACCCTGCCGGGTGCGATGACGAAACCTGACCCGGTCTGGTTCTGGCCGCATTGGAACGCCGTACCTGCAATCCGCAGGACGGACTGCGAGGCAGCGGCAAGCTCCGGCGTATCCACGGACGCGTCCGGTACCGGAGCGGGTGTGGCCGGCGCCACGCCCTCGAGGAGGGTGGGAATCCCGTCGGCCACCGCGATGGAACGGATCTCCGCCATCCAGGCGCGCACCGGCGACGGCGTCAGGACATCGATGCTGTCCAGCACCTTCGACGACGCGATCGCCTGGGACAGGAATGGCACTCCCATGGTGCTGATGCTGAACGCGAGCATGGAGAGCACGAGCGCCGCTACAACAACGTTCGTGGCGCCGCCCAGCAGACGGTCTACGACGCGCACGGGAACCGAGCCCGCCCTGCTGCTGAGTGCGCGCCCCAAGCCGGCGCCCAGCGCCTGCCCGATGATGACCAGGATCAACGCAGTGGCTATCACCGCTGCCAGCCGCCAGGCGTCTTCTGATACCCAGGCGCTTACCAGCGGAATGGCGAAGAAGGCGGCAACGGCACCGGCAGCGAACCCGATGATTCCGCCTAGGGTAACGAGGAAGCCGTTCTTCAGCCCTGTAATCAGGTAACCGATCAGCATCAGGATCAGGATGATGTCCAGGAGCGTAAAGCCGAACACTCCACTCCCCTCTCAGGAAGCGCGGCACTTCCCCTGCTGAGCTTCGATTCTACGGTCCCGGGCTGACAGTCCGCCGAGCGGCCCGGCGTGATTTCCCCTACCCCATGGGCGAACACGCGTGTAGCAGGTGTCACAACGTCTCTGCGTACGGCAAGATGGGAAAAGCGGGAAACTGGCTGGTTTGCATCATACATAGGAGATTTCATGGATATCGAGGTACTGCGCAGGGCGCCCCTATTCGCTTCGTTGGGCGACGAGGTCTTTGCGGCACTCACTGACGAGCTGACCGAAGTGGATCTGTCCCGCGGCGCGTCGGTCTTCCGGGAGGGCGACCAGGGCGACCAGCTCTACTTCATCGTCTCCGGAAAGATCAAGCTGGGCCGCACCGCGCAGGACGGACGCGAGAACCTGCTGGCAATCCTCGGCCCCGGCGAGCTGTTCGGTGAGATGGCCCTGTTCGACCCGAGCCCGCGCACCGCGACGGCCACGGCTGTGTCAGAAACCCGCCTCGCAGGACTCAAGAACGAGAACCTCCGCGCGCTGCTGGAGACCCGGCCCGAGGTGTCTGCCCAGCTGCTGCAGGCTCTGGCCCGCCGGTTGCGCCGCACCAACGAGTCCCTCGCGGACCTCGTCTTTTCCGACGTTCCGGGGCGCGTGGCCAAGGCCCTGCTCGACCTCGCGGACCGCTTCGGCCGGCCCGCGACGGACGGCATCCTCGTGGCGCATGAACTCACCCAGGAAGAGCTCGCACAACTCGTTGGAGCCTCCCGTGAAACGGTGAACAAGGCCCTCGCGGAGTTCGTGCAGCGCGGCTGGCTGCGTCTGGAGGCACGCGCCGTCGTCATCCTCGACATCCAGCGCCTGCGCCAGCGGAGCCGCTAGGCCTTCAGCTTTCGCCCTCGGGACTTTTGGGCAGATCGGGGGATTCGGAGGCCGCGATGCCGCCGGACATGCACAAAAGCTCCCACCAGTACGACGGCGGGTGGTTACCATGGGACCACCCGCCGTCGACGTCTCAGCACCTCATCCTCCGTAACTTCCGGGCAGATCAGGCGGTTTCCCAACGGTCGGAGTCACCTAGGCTGCGCAAAACTTCGTGAGATCCCGGGCGCCATCCTTGCCGTAGAAGAGCTTTCCGTACCTTCGAAACGACTCGCCAACCGCCCTCCTGCAGATCAAGCCGGTTCAGTTTCACTTGAGCCCCATTCAATCTCCGCAACCTTTGCGTCCCGTGCCATGTCCCTGGCTTGCTGCTCAGACGTCAGGTGATGCTCGCCGTCGTATTCGATGCAGGTCCTGAATGCCTCACAGCCAAGATCAGTCCAGGCGATGATTTCCCGAGCGGGGTCGCGCAGCGGGTAGTTCACCACGAACTCGGGCAAGCCTGCGTCCTCGAGGATCAAGCGCACAAGCGTCTCTGGAGGAGAATCAACACCGACACGCAAACGATCGAAGGAGCGGACGTGCTCGCTCACAATCTGGTCACCGGCCACCACGAGATCCTCGAGAGAGAGCAGCGTTGCGAGATCGAGCCACGTTCGTCACCGACAAGCCGTCGATCTCAACCACGTCCCTTTCTGAGACGTCGAGCCGGTGTCCTGTCACTCCCTTCCTGCGGGGTGCGGCCGTCTGCTTGCCCCGGGACAGGTGCAAGCTCTCCCGCGAGATCCACGGCGGCAGGTGAATCCCGTGGATATCCGCCGCAGTGGTATGGGAGACGAAGCTTCCCGGGAGTAAAGCTACATATGGCCGGCAACGCGACAGCATGGGTTGGGTAACATCGGCCGGAACGCGGACTTCCCGACTGGGTGTGTTCAGGTCCTTAGCACGGGTTCGACTTCTCGACAGGTCCGCGCTGAGAGCCTCTCGCAACGTAAACGACCGGGCAGCCAGTTCCTCAGGCAGGGGCGTGCGTCTGGGCATGGTCCATCTCAGCGCATTCTGCATCCGCTGCGTGCTGGCTATCCACAGCCGGGAACTTTTCCGTAGGTCAGGCGGGTTACGGCGCAGGGAAGCCACCATAGGTGCGCGAAAGTTCCAGGGGAGGGAGAACGACGACGGCGGCTACCGGCCGCGCTGCTCGGAACCTTCCGTGGCGGTTGAGCACTCGACTTCAATCTTGGGTTCCCCGTCCGCCTCGATCAGGCGAGGCGAGTACACCTTCATGGGCCGCTTGTGGGACAGGTAGGCGATACAGCCCCGCGAGGAACCGATTTTCTCGAGGATCAGTTCGACGGCGGGAACGGTCAACTCGCTCAAGGTCCGACCGACGGTGTTCGGCTGGCCGATCTCATCGCCGAGTGCGGTGGTGTTCCGCTGCATGATCTCCTCAGCGGACCATCGCCACTGCCCCCAGACACCCTTGCTCGCGAGCAGGGTGGGCTCCTGATTCACCGGCTGTGCCGCCGCGAAGTACCGGGTATCGAAGCGGCGATGCGCGAAGTCGGGGCTGAGCCAGGCCGACAGCGGCTTGATGAGGTCAGTGCGCACGCCCAGTCCGCGCTTACCGAGGATCTCAGCGAAGGTCTTGTCACCGGCCGCCATGGCTTCTCGTGCCTCCATCCACTGGGGATGTCGGGTTCCCTCAATCAGGCTCGAAGCGTCCGGTCCCGCCAGCAGGACGCCGGTTTCCTCGAACAGCTCCCGGATCGCGGCAACAACAAAGCGCCGGGCGACATGATGATCGTCCGTGGCAAGCGCCGCGGCCCACTGGGCGGGTGAGGGACCAAACCAGGTGATGTGGTCGTCGTCGCTCTCTTCCACGCTGCCGCCCGGGAACGCCACCACCCCGAGCGGCGATTCCCCGCGGCGATACGAGAGGTACACCTCGGTGCCCGCCGGAGCGTCACGAATCAACACGACCGACGACGCCGGTCGCGGCTTCATGGGGGTGCGCTCGCCGTGATCAATCCAACTGCGTGCGGCGCCCTGCTGCTCGTCCGGGACTGGAAACAACCTGGTGCTTGAACGATTCACGAAACTAGATGAACTCCGCGATAATTTCGACTTCGACGGGCGCATCCAATGGTAGTACGGCAACCCCGACGGCGGAACGTGCGTGTGCGCCCGCTTCGCCGAAGACCTGCCCGAGCAGCTCGGAAGCTCCGTTGATCACCCCGGGCTGGCCAGTGAAGGAGGGGTCGGATGCTACGAAACCGACGACCTTGACGATCCGGCTAACCCGGTCCAGATCCCCAATCTGGGACTTCACGGCGGCAAGGGCATTGACAGCACAGGTCGCCGCATAAGCCTTGGCCTGCTCCGCGCCTATATCACCACCGACCTTGCCCGTTGCTGGGAGTTCGCCGTTAATAAAGGGAAGCTGCCCCGAGGTGTAGACGTGGTTGCCTGACACGACCGCGGGGATATAGGCCGCCACCGGGGCTGCCACCGCCGGAAGGGTGATCCCCAGCTCCTGGAGCCTGCTCTCGACAGCGGAGACCGCTTCATTCGCGCTGGTCATGAGGCGTTCTTCTCACGCTTGAGGTATGCAACGAGGCCGTTACCCTCAGGCCCTGGCACCACCTGTACCAGCTCCCAGCCATCCTCACCCCATTGGTCGAGAATTTGCTTGGTTGCGTGGATGATGAGCGGAATTGTGGCGTACTCCCATTTGGTCATGACTCACAGGGTAGCGCGTGCTAGTAAACTGGAATACATGGCTGCTCGTAAATCACCTTTCTTTGACACGGCAACCACCCTTGGGAAAATCATTGCATTTCTTGGAATCAGTGGATTGAGCGGGGTGCTTGCTGCGGGCCTTCTGGTGCCCGTAGCTGCTGCTGCCGGTACCGGAGCATCCGCTTCGATCCAGTTCTTCGAGAATCTTCCGGCTGAGCTTGAGCGCGGCGCGCTCGCGCAGCCCTCCAAGATTGTCGCCTCCGACGGCTCACCGATCGCCACCCTGTACGAGGAGAACCGCCAGCCCGTAACGCTGGATGAGGTCTCCGAAAACATGACGGATGCGCTGATCGCTATCGAGGACGATCAGTTCTACAACCATGGCGGCGTAGACCTGCAGGGCATCATCAGCGCTGCAATCAGCAACATCAGCAGCGACACCACCCGCGGCGCCTCAACCATCACCCAGCAGTACGTCAACAACGTGCTCATCGACGCCAGCATGCAGAGCGGCGGGGACATCACCTTCAGCGGACAGAAGACTCTGGGCGACAAGATCCGCGAGGCCAAGCTCGCTATCGCTGTGGAGAAGGAGCTGAGCAAGGAGGAGATCCTGGCCGGCTACCTCAACATCGTGCCGTTCACCGGCAACACCTACGGGGTTCAGGCTGCGTCCAAGTACTTCTTCAACGTCGAGGCCAAGGACCTGAACATCCAGCAGGCCGCCCTCCTCGCCGGAGTGGTCAACGGTCCCACCTTCTACAGCCCCGAGTTGTACCCGGAGCGTTCGCTCGAGCGCCGCAACCTGGTAATCGGCCGCATGCTTGAGACCGGAAAGATCACGCAGGAAGAGCACGACGCCGCAGTCGCGTCTGATCTGGGCCTCGCCATCACCCCGGTCCTCAACGGATGTGTCGGCGCTGAGCAGGCACCCTACTTCTGTGATTACGTCACCCACCTGGTCCTCAACGATCCGGCCTACGGCGAAACCCGCGAAGATCGCGAGAAGTTGCTGTATCGCGGAGGCCTCACCATCAAGACAACCCTCGACGCCCGCGCGCAGGCCGCTGCCCAGACCGCTATCAACGAGACCGCGAACCGGGAAACCACCGACGCTGCGGTGGGCCACTCGATGGTGAGCATGCAGCCCGGGACCGGAAAGATTCTGGTCATGGCACAGAACACGCGCTTCATGCCGGGCGAGACCGCAGGTGACTCCGTGCTCAACTTCAACGTCGATCAGTACGCAGGCGGAGATCCAAACAAGCCGCTCGGCGGCCTCGGCGGCTACCAGCCCGGATCAACGTTCAAGCCCTTCGTGGTCGCGGCCTGGCTTGAGGACGGCCGTTCCCTCGGCACCGTCGTGGACGGCAGCAAGAGGAAATACGAGCAGGGGGAAACCTGGGAGGCCAGCTGCCTGCCCGGTGGAGAATACGTCCTTCCCGATGCCGAAGGTTACGAACCGCAGAACTACGGCGATATCAACTACGGCAACTACACGGTGCTTGAAGGGCTCGCGCAGTCCTACAACACCGTGACCATGTACACCGCGAAGCAGGTTGACCTCTGCAAACCCTTCGAGATCGCGTCGAAGCTGGGCGTGCACGACGGCAAGAGCGCCAGCGGCGAATACTCACCCCTGCAGATCCAGCCCTCTGCCCTGATCGGTGGTGGCAGCGAGGTTGCTCCCATCTCGATGGCAACGGCGTTCGCCGCGCTCGCGGCTGAGGGCCTGACCTGCGAGCCCCTGGCTCTCGTAGAGGTCACCGCCGTCGACGGCACCACCTTCCCCGTACCGGAGCCCAAGTGCGAGCAGGTCATCCCGAAGGAGCTGGCTCGCGGCGTCAACTACGCCACCCAGGAAGTGATGGAGCGTGGCTCAGGTCAGCTGCTTGAGTTCGGTGACATTCCGATGGCCGGCAAGACCGGTACCAACGATGCCCGGTCGCAGACCTGGTTCGTGGGTTACAACTCGGCTATGGCCACCGCGAGCTGGGTTGGCAACTGGAAGGAAAACAGCACCTCGCTGTCTGCCCTCAAGATCGGTGGACGGGTGTATGACGAGATTGACGGCGCGTTCGTTGCCGCACCGTCCTGGGCGCGCTACATGGAGCAGATTCAGGGTTCGTACAAGCCGAAGCCGTTCGCTGACCCGCCGTCCAGGATGACCGCCAACCGCCCGATGGAGCGTCCGCGGCCCGATCAGTCGTCGAACAATTCGGGCAACAATGGGAACGGTGTTGGAAACGGCAACGGCAATGGTGGAGGCAACGGCTGATCGTGGGGACAACTAAAGCGAGATCGCGCACCGGCGCTGCCGTCACGCTCGGTCTGACCGCGGCGACCGGCGTCGCCACTTTAGGCTACGCCGCGCTGGTCGAAAGGAACCTGTTCGGCCTCCGCACCGAGACCCTCGCAATCCTTCCCCCGCGCAGTCGGCCGCTTCAGATCCTGCATCTGTCGGACATCCATATGGTTCCCCGCCAGGAAGCGAAGTCCAGATGGCTGCAGGAGCTGGCCGATCTGAAGCCCGACCTCGTGGTCAACACGGGTGACAACCTCAGCCACCCCAAGGCCGTGACTCCCCTGCTGGAAGCGCTGGAACCCCTTCTGGATTTCCCCGGTGTCTTCGTGCCCGGATCCAACGACTACTACGCTCCAAGCCTGCAGAACCCGTTCAGGTACCTTGCCGGACCGTCATCACACAACGGAAGCAAGCCGCCGAAGGAACTGCCCTGGCAGCAGATGTTCGCCCGGTTCGGCGCTGCCGGCTGGGTTGACCTCACCAACCGGTGCCAGTCAGTTGCTGTCCGCGGAGTGCGCCTCGACCTCAGCGGCGTCGATGATCCGCACCTGAATCGGGACAGGTTCGTCGGGTTCCCCTCGGGAAGCAGCACCGCAGCCGAGGCACCGCATCTCCGTGTCGGCGTCGCGCATGCCCCCTACCAGCGTGTCCTCGACGCCTTTACCAATGGCGGAGCGGATCTGATCCTCGCCGGTCACACGCACGGCGGTCAGGTATGCGTACCCGGATACGGCGCGCTCGTGAGCAACTGCGACCTGCCAACCTGGCGTGCGCGGGGCCTGACCCGGTGGGAGAACAACGGCAGGGCTGTCCCGCTGAATGTTTCCGCCGGCATTGGAACGTCGCGGTTTGCTCCAGTCCGTTTCGCGTGCCGCCCCGAAGCAGTATTGCTGACGCTTACGTCCCGCTGAGTGCTGGGTACCCACCGGCACTCCTGACGGGCGTCAAGCTCGGCCTGACATAGGATTGTTGCTGGGGGACACGAAATAATCGCCTCCCTCCTATCTTCAACTTTCGAGGGAAGAGCATGCCGACGCAAACAACGCTGTGGGAGTCTCTCAGCCGGTTGTACCCGCATCTGAAGCCGATCATTCCGCGGTTGGTTCTCGGGCTCATCGCCGCGCTCGGGGCCAGCATCATGGTCCTGGCCATCCCGCAGGTGTTCCGGGTGCTCGTCAACGACGCCCTTGCCGAAGGGCAGTCCACCTCCACCGTGTGGATTGCGTCCGGGATCGTGCTCCTGCTCGGGGTGCTCGAAGCAGCGTTCGTCGCGCTGCGGCGGTTTTTCGTCATCAATCCCGCCACCACCGTCGAAACCAATCTGCGCACCTCGTTCTACCGGCACCTGCAGAACCTTGCCGTGGCTTTCCACGACCGCTGGGGAAGCGGTCAGCTGCTGTCCCGCGCGATGACCGACCTCAACCTCATGCGGCGGTGGATGGCATTCGGCGCCATCATGCTCGTGGTCGACGCTCTCACGGTGACCGCAGGCGTGGCCATCATGTTCTTCATGAGCTGGCCCCTGGCGCTGATCTTCATTACAGCCGCGATCCCCGTGATGATCTACGGATTCCGGTTCCGCACCTCCTACAGCCGGGTTTCGCGCAAGAGTCAGGACCAGGCCGGCGATCTCGCTACCACGGTGGAGGAATCCGTCCACGGCATCCGCGTCCTGAAGGCCTTCGGGCGGAGCAGGGAAGCCCTCGACGCGTTCAGCGACCAGGCCGAGGAACTGCGTGAAACGGAGATTCACAAGGCCAGGAGCCTGGCAACGTTCTCGCTCATCGTCACGCTGCTGCCCGAGCTGGCGCTCGGTGCTTCGCTTGTGACGGGCATCCTCCTGGCCGTGAACGGCGAGGTCACCATCGGCGGCCTAGTAGCCTTCTTCGCAACCGCCGGAGTGGTCGCAGGACGGGTCGAATTCATCGGTCCCCTGCTTGCCATGACGTTCACCGCCAAGACGGCGATCGACCGGCACTACGAGGTCATGGAGTCCGAGAACACCATCACGGACCCTCCCAATCCGCGCATCCTGCATGACCCGCGGGGAGAGGTCACGTTCGACGACGTACATTTCCGCTATCCCGACGCCGAAGACACGTCAACGTCGGTCATCGACGGCGTCAACCTCACCCTGAAAGCCGGTGAAACCATGGCGCTGGTTGGTGTGACAGGCTGCGGCAAGAGCACCCTGCTCCAGCTGGTTCCCCGGCTCTACGACGTCACCGGTGGCACCATCCGGATCGATGGGATCGACCTGCGCGAACTCACCATTGAGGAACTGCGCCGGCACGTTGCAGTGGCCTTCGAGGACACTACGCTGTTCTCGAATTCAGTCCGTGAAAACGTGCTGATGGGTGCGGACGCGAGGAACGACGACGACGCCGACGCTATCCTCGCCGAGGCCCTGGATGTGGCGCAGGCACACTTCGTGTATTCCCTTCCCGACGGCGTCGACACGCTGATCGGCGAAGAAGGCCTCAGCCTCTCCGGCGGGCAGCGGCAGCGGCTTGCGCTTGCCCGTGCCATCGCTGCCAAACCGAAGGTCCTGGTCCTCGACGACCCGCTGTCGGCGCTGGACGTGCGCACCGAGGAACTGGTTGAGGAACGGCTCCGCGAAGTCCTCTCCGACACCACAACGCTGATCGTGGCACATCGCCCCTCGACGGTCGCGCTGGCCGACCGGGTGGCCCTGATGGAAAACGGACGCATCGCGGACGTCGGCAGCCACACCGAGCTGCTGGCGCGCAGTGACCACTACCGCTACGTCATCGCGAGCCTGACCGAGGAGCCGGTGGATCTGGACAGCGAGCTGGAAGAGCTGGAGCACAATGACCAGGAGGCCCGCGCATGAGTACCTCACCGAAGCCGGCCAGGATCAAGTCGTCGTCGGCCATTTCCTCCGGAGTCCACAACGAGGACGAGGTGATGCTCGACCGGGCGCAGAACAAGTCCGTCCGGTCACGGTCCTTCAAACTCCTCGGGTCGCTGATCCGTCCCAACCGCAGGCAGTTCATCTGGACCGCGTTCCTGGTGGTCTTCTCGCAGATGGCCCGGGTGGCCGGGCCCGCCATCATCGCCTTCGGTATCGACCATGCGCTTCCCTCGATGCTGCAGGGCGACTCCGGGCTGCTCTGGGCTGCGGGCATCACGTACCTCGTTGCGGCCGTGCTGGCGGCAACGCTCACCGCCGGTTATGTCCTCGCCGCAGCCAGGCTGAGCCAGGAGATGCTGCTGGACCTGCGCGTGCGCGTCTTCCGGCACACGCAGCGGCTCAGCCTGGAATTCCACGAAAAGTACACCTCCGGGCGCATCATTTCCCGCCAGACCTCCGACCTTGAGGCACTTCGCGAACTGCTCGATTCCGGCGTCAGCTCCCTGGCATCCGGCCTCATGTACATGATCTTCACCGCCGTCACCATCTTTGTGCTCGACTGGCCCACCGGGCTGCTGATCCTCGTCGCGGCCATCCCGATGACGTTCCTGGCCCGCTGGTACCAGAAGCATTCGCAGATCGCGTACCGGTCATCGCGGGTGGTCTCAGCCAAGCTGATCGTTCACTTCATCGAGACCATGACCGGTATTCGCGCCGTGAAGGCCTTCCGCCGCGAGAAGGTCAACGCGGACCGTTACGACGAGCTCGCGGAGGACTACCGCCGCGTGACGGTGCGCTCAATCAACCTCAACGGTGTCTTCCAGCCGGGGCTGGTGCTGATCGGCAACGTGACCGTGGCTGCGGTGCTGCTGTTCGGCGGTTTCCGCGTTCTCGGCGGGTCCCTGGAGATCGGCGCGCTGCTGGCCCTGCTCCTCTACAGCAAGCGTTTCTTCCAGCCGGTGGACCAGATGGCGATGTTCTACAACTCGTTCCAGTCGGCTGCCGCAGCCCTGGAGAAGGT
Organism: Arthrobacter sp. TJ-270; assembly: GCF_058269075.1. Taxonomy (NCBI): domain Bacteria; kingdom Bacillati; phylum Actinomycetota; class Actinomycetes; order Micrococcales; family Micrococcaceae; genus Arthrobacter; species Arthrobacter sp. TJ-270. The sequence continues at coordinate 744,996 of NZ_JBZCNB010000001.1, forward strand.
GTCCGGGCTGCTCGAGGAGGTACCGACCGTTCGTCCTCCGAAGAACCCGGTAGTCCTGAAGAATGCAGAGGGCAGGATCGAGTTCGACGGCGTCGAGTTCCGTTACGGGGATGGCCCGGTCATCCTTCCGCGCATGGATCTCACCATTCCTGCCGGTCAGACGGTTGCGCTCGTCGGACAGACCGGTGCCGGGAAGTCGACGCTTGCCAAGGTGATTGCCCGGTTCTATGACGTCTCGACAGGACGCGTAACGCTCGACGGCGTGGACCTTCGCCAGCTCGCGCCGGAGGACCTCCGCCGCGCCGTCGTCATGGTCACCCAGGAGGCGTTCCTGTTCAGCGGCAGCGTGGCGGACAACATCGCTCTCGGCAAGCCGGAGGCGAGCCGGGAGGAGATCGAGGGAGCCGCCAGGGCGGTGGGAGCCCACGAGTTCATCACCTCGCTGCCCGAGGGCTATGACACCGATGTGAACAAGCGCGGCGGCCGGGTCTCCTCCGGGCAGCGGCAGCTCATCAGCTTCGCCCGGGCCTTCCTCGCGGACCCGGCAGTGCTGATCCTGGATGAGGCGACTTCGTCCCTGGATATCCCGAGCGAGCGGCTGGTGCAGCAGGGCCTGCAGAAGCTGCTGGGCAACCGGACCGCGCTGATCATTGCCCACCGGCTCTCGACGGTGGAAATTGCCGACCGTGTTCTGGTGGTGCACGACGGCACCGTGGTCGAGGACGGAACGCCCGCCGACCTCATCAGCGGCAACGGCCGATTCGCGACGCTGCACGCCGCGTGGCGGGACTCGCTGGTCTAGTTATGTTCCGGTGGCGAGCTGGTTCGCTCTAGTTCGTAACTGACGACTTTCTCCGTTATCCTTGAGAGGTTGCTTTCGCAGCTCTTATGGCCGTGAAAGACATCGGGGTGTGGCGCAGCTTGGTAGCGCGCGTCGTTCGGGACGACGAGGCCGCAGGTTCAAATCCTGTCACCCCGACAGAGAAAAAGGTGCCCGCTGGTGCGGGCACCTTTTGTGTTTCCGGAACGCTGTTTCCCGAATGCTCTAGACGAACTTTTCGCCCGTCAGCCGCTCGTATGCCTCGATGTAGCGGGCGCGGGTCTTCTCAACCACGTCGGCCGGCAGCGCGGGCGGTTCAGAGACGCGGTCCCAACCGGCATCGTCGGACGTGAGCCAGTCGCGCACGAACTGCTTGTCGAAGGACGGCTGCGCCTTGCCCGGCGAGTACAGCGCGGCGTCCCAGAACCGCGACGAATCCGGTGTCAGCACCTCATCCCCGAGGGTCACTTCTCCGGTGCGCGACATCCCGAACTCCACCTTGGTGTCCGCGAGGATGATCCCCCGGTCCCGCGCGATCGACTCCGCACGGGAGTAGATGTCGAGCGTCAACGAGCGCAGCTTGTCCGCGAGGTCATCGCCCACCATCATGACGACGGCGTCGTAGCTGATGTTCTCGTCGTGCTCGCCTACCTCCGCCTTGGCCGACGGGGTGAACAGCGGCTCTTCCAGCCGCGAGCCGTCCACCAGTCCTTCGGGCAGCGGCAGCGAACACACGGTCCGCGACGCCTTGTACTCCAGCAACCCGGTGCCGGTCAGGTACCCGCGGGCGATGCACTCGACGGGATACATCTCCAGCCGCTGGCAGATCATGGCCCGCCCGGCAACCTCGGCGGGAACGTCGGTGGACAGGACATGGTTGGGGATGCCGGACAGCTGCTCGAACCACCACAGGCTCAGCTGCGTCAGCACCCGTCCCTTGTCCGGGATCTCGGAGGACAGCACGTAGTCGTAGGCGCTGATCCGGTCGCTGGCGACCACAAGCACGCGATCGTCCTCACCCGTTTCGGGCTCGTAGAGGTCCCGCACCTTCCCCGAGTAGATGTGCCGCCAGCCCGCAAGTTCCTGTGCCATGCCTACGCCTCTCCCGCCACTGAAGCCGCCTGCGAAACGACAACCTCGCTGCGCGCAGCCTTCGCAGCGATATCCGTGCGGTACTGGCCGCCTTCCAATTCAAGCCGGCTCACGCCGTCGTACGCCCTGTCACGCGCTTCGGAGAGATCCTCCCCGAGGCCGACGACGGCGAGCACCCGCCCGCCGGCGGACACCACCGAGCCGTCCTCCGCGAGCGCGGTGCCGGCATGCAGGACGTGCACGCCTTCCAGTGCGGCGACGTCGGCCAGGCCGTTGATGGGATCACCGGTGCGCGGCGTATCGGGGTAGTTTGCGGAGGCAAGCACGACGGCGACTGCCGCCTCGGAGGACCAGTTGAGATTGTCGACGGTGTCCAGTTCACCCTTCGCGGCAGCGAGGAGGAGACCCCCCAAGGGGGTCTTGAGACGGGCGAGCACGGCCTGGGTCTCAGGGTCGCCGAACCGGGCGTTGAACTCGATGACGCGCAGCCCGCGGGAGGTCAGCGCCAGCCCGCAGTAGAGGACGCCGGTGAAGGGGGTGCCGCGGCGTGCCATCTCGTCGATGGTGGGCTGCGCGACGCGCTCAATTACTTCATCAACCAGGCCCGCGGGTACCCACTCCAGCGGCGAATAGGCGCCCATGCCGCCGGTGTTCGGCCCCTCGTCGTAGTCGAAGATGCGCTTGAAATCCTGCGCCGGCGCGAGGGGAACCACGGTGGATCCGTCGGAGAGGACAAAGAGCGACACCTCGGGGCCGTCAAGGTACTCCTCGATCACTACGGAGCCGCCGGCGTCGAAGCACGCCTGCGCATGCTCAAGGGCAGCCGCGTGGTCTGAGGTCACCACGACTCCCTTGCCCGCGGCGAGTCCGTCATCCTTGACGACATACGGTGCGCCGAAGGAGTCCAGCGCTTCCTTCGCTTCGGCGGCGTTCGAAGCCACCTTCGCCATCGCCGTCGGAACGGACGCGGCGGCCATGACCTGCTTGGCGAACGCCTTCGACGCCTCCAGCTGCGCCGCGGCCTTCGTGGGTCCGAAAACGGGGACACCGGCTGCGATCAGCGCGTCCGCCACACCCGCGGCGAGCGGCGCTTCCGGCCCCACGACCACCAGGTCGGAGCCCAGCCGGGCAGCCAGCTCCGTCACGGCGTCGGGGTTGTTCGCGTCGATCGCGTGAACGGGTACGTCCTGGGCCATTCCGGCGTTGCCGGGAGCCGCGTGCACCTCGCTCACGAACGGATCAATCAGGAGCGCTCGGACAATGGCGTGTTCGCGGCCTCCGGGGCCTATCACAAGAACCTTCACAGTAGTTCAGGGTACTGGCTCGGTCCTGTGCCAAAGTAATGACTACAGAAGTTTTTGTTGCCTACCTGCTGTCAAGCGACGCAGATAGCAGCAGATAGGCGACAAAAACTGCAGCACCAATACACTGGCTCGCTCTCTCCGAACACTCAGTATGAAAACCGATCGCACGTTCAGGCGTAGCGCCTCATCAGCAGTACTCCCGATGTTCGCCGGAATTCTGGCGGCAGGGCTGGTGCTGGGCGTCGCTGAACTGATCGGTGCGTTCCTCTCACCCCGATCCGCGCCGCTGATCGCGCTGGGTTCAACCTTCATCGACTTCACGCCATCGTGGCTGAAGGACTTCGCGATCGACACCTTCGGCACCAATGACAAGCTTGCGCTCTTCATCGGCATGGCTGTCACGATCATCGTCCTCGCCGCCGTCCTCGGCTACCTGGCCTGGCGGCGCTGGAGTTTCGGCGTCGCGGGTGTCCTGCTCATGGGCGCCGTGATGGTCGCCGCCGTCGTCTCCCGCGCCGGGGCCTCCCCGCTCGACGCGGTGCCGTCGGTCGTGGGCACGCTGGCCGGCCTCGCCGCGCTGCGGTGGATGATCCGGAAGCTGCATGCTTCCCAGCCCACCACCGCAGCCGCAGAAACCAACGACGACGACGCCTTCAGCGCCGCTCATGCGGCACCGGGGCGCGCCGTCAGCAGGCGAGTGTTCTTCGCCGCAGCGGGAGTTACCGCCGTCGTCGCCGCCGCCACAGCAGCGGGAGGCGCAGTAGTCAGCGGAATCCGCAACACCGTGAACATGGCCCGTGAGCGACTGAGCTTCCCGGCGCCCGCGAGCCCCGCGATGCCGGTGCCGGCGGGAGTGGACGTGGACCTTGACGGGGTCGAGCCGTGGCTCACACCGAACCCCGACTTCTACCGGATCGACACCGCACTCCAGGTACCCACCATCGACGTCGACACCTGGGAACTGCGCGTCCACGGCATGGTGGAGGAGGAGATCCGGATCAGTTTCCAGGACCTCCTGGACTCGGAACTGATAGAGCGGCACATCACCCTCACCTGCGTATCCAACCCGATCGGCGGGGACCTGGTGGGCAACGCCAAGTGGCTCGGCTACCCGATCCGCAAGCTCCTCGAACGCGCCCGCCCGACAGAGGGCGCGGACATGGTCCTGTCCACGAGCACCGACGGCTTCAGCGCTTCCACTCCCCTGCCCATCCTGCAGGACGAGCGCGACGCCATCCTCGCCGTCGCGATGAATGACGAGCCGCTTCCGCTCGAACACGGCTACCCGGTGCGCATGGTGGTCCCCGGGCTGTACGGGTACGTCTCGGCGACCAAGTGGGTGGTTGACCTCGAGGTGACCCGCTTCGCCGACGCCAGGGCGTACTGGACCGACCGCGGCTGGTCCGAGCGCGGCCCCATCAAGACGCAGTCGCGGGTCGAGGTACCACGACCCTTCGCCAACGTCCCCGCCGGAGCGCTCCGCGTCGGCGGCACCGCCTGGGCGCAGAACCGCGGGATCGACAAGGTGGAAGTACAGGTCGACGACGGTCCCTGGGAAGAAGCCACCCTGGCAGCCGAGTACACAGTGGACACCTGGCGGCAGTGGACACACGAGGTGCAGCTTGAGCCCGGTTCACACCGGATCCGCTCACGGGCCTATGACCCGGACGGCGTCCAGGCCGAAGAACGCGCGGACACGGTTCCGGACGGCGCGTCGGGCTGGCACACGGTCCAGTTCTCGGCAGAGTAACCGCGCCTCCCGACTTGTGCCGCCGGATGACCCTCCGCTCCGGTGGGCACGAGGCACGTCGGGAACGAGCAACGGATGATGCGCAATACTGGAAGCATGCCCTCCACCTTCTCTTCCTCCAGCGCGGTTGATCTCGCGGTCCTGGAGCGTAACGGCTTCATCGAGTCCCGCCACATCGGCTCCGCCGTCGTAATCGCGGCGGACGGCACCACCGTCACGGAACTTGGGGACGTAAACGCGCCGATCTTTCCGCGCTCCACCCTGAAGCCGTTCCAGGCCCTGGCGTCCATGCAGGCGGGCGTTCCGCTGCGTGGACCGCAGGTGGCCCTGGCAGCGGCCAGCCATGTGGGCAGCCACGAGCACATGGACGTCGTGAAGTCCATGCTCAGCGCAGCAGGGGTCACCGAGGATGATCTGCAGTGCCCGGCCGACTGGCCCCAGGACGAGGAAGCCCGCCACTGGCTGATCCGCAACGACAAGGGGCGCCAGCGCCTGGCGTTCAACTGCTCAGGCAAGCACGCCGCGTTCCTGTGGGCCTGTACCGAGAACTCATGGGATCACAAGACCTACCTCGACCGCGATCATCCCCTGCAGCAGCGGATCGCCGGGGTCATCGAGGAATACACGGAAGAGCGGATCCAGCACTGGGCGGTTGACGGGTGTGGAGCTCCGCTCGCTGCCGTGTCCCTCACCGGGCTGGCGCGCGGTATCGGCAAGATCGCCAAGGCCCCCGGAGACAAGAACGCGGACGCCCGCGCGGCCACCATTGCAACAGCCATGCTCGACTATCCCTGGGCCGTTCACGGACACGGCCGGGAGAACTCCGTGGTCATGGAGGACCTCGGGATTCTCGCCAAGAACGGCGCCGAGGGTGTCCTTGTGATGGCCGCGCCCACCGGCGTCTCCATGGCGCTCAAGGTTCTGGACGGCAACATCCGGGCCACTACGCTCGTGGGGCTGACCCTCCTTGCCGCCTCCGGCGCACTCGACGCCGAATCGGTTGCTCCCGTGCTGGAGAAGGTTGTGCAGCCTGTGCTCGGCGGCGGCGAGCCCGTGGGCAAGCTGCGCCTCGCCGCTCCGGTCATGGCCCTGCTGGACTGACCATGGCACGACGGCGTATCCCTGCGGCAGCCGGTGACGCTGCGGTCCGCGCGGTGGCCGCCGGCAGCACCGACCGCACTGAACGGACGACGGCGGTGCGCTACTCCCTGGAGGAGCTCGCCGCCCGCGCACCCGGCAACAGCGTGGAGGTGCGGGTGCCCCCGCTCGGCGTCACCCAGTGCGTTGAAGGCCCCCGCCACACCCGCGGGACTCCGCCCAACGTCATCGAAACGGATGCAGATACCTGGCTCGCGCTGGTCACCGGCGAACTCCGTTGGACCCAGGCCGTTGCGTCCGGGGCCGTCCTGGCCTCCGGCCAGCGGGCCGACCTGTCGGCACTGCTGCCCCTCTTCCCGCATCCAGCGCCCTCCCCTGCCTCGGGTCCGGCATGATCCTCGAGCGCGAGCGCTCTACCCAACCGAACTTCCTGGTCCGGGGAGTTCGCCGCGTACTCGCCGCTTTCCGATGCCAACCGGTCGAGGCCTGGGCGGTTGCCGGAGTGGTCACTGCCCTCTACACGGTCTTCTCCATTGCCCAGTGGAACAGGCTCGATACCCCGTCCTGGGACCTCGGCATCTTCACGCAGCTCGCAAAGGCGTATGCAGGCTTGGAAGCGCCGATTGTGCCCATCAAAGGCCACGGGTTCAATCTCCTCGGAGACCATTTCCATCCGCTGCTCATCATTCTGGGGCCTGCGTACGCGATCTTCCCCTCGGGGCTGACCCTGCTCATCCTGCAGAACCTGCTGGTGGGGTGGTCGGTCCTGGTCCTCACGCGCCTGGCCGTGCGGCATGTCGGACGTGTTCCGGGGTTCTTCCTCGGAACGGCCTACGGCCTGTCCTGGGGGATCCAGGGCGCCGTCGCCGTGCAGTTCCACGAGGTAGCACTGGCGTTACCGCTGTTGGCTCTGGCGCTGGCGGCGTACATCGAGGGCCGGCTCCGCACCGCCGTCGTCGCCGGCGCCCTGCTGGTGTTCGTGAAGGAGGACATGGGGCTGACCGTGTTCGCCTTCGGGCTAGTGCTGGCCTGGCGTTTCCGTGACCGGTTCCAGGCGGGCCTGTGGCTGGCGCTCTGGGGGCTCGCCTGGGTGGTCCTGTCGGTGCGCGTCATACTCCCGGCGCTGAACAGCGGCGGAACCTACGACTACTCCGACGGCATCGACGTCGACGCGCTGCTGGCCAACCCTGTCAGCACCATCTTCACCATGCTCACAGCCGTGGAAAAATACGAGACGCTGTGGCTGCTCCTGATCACCGGCGGGTTCCTGTTCCTTCGCTCGCCCCTGGCCGTCGTGATGCTGCCCACCCTAGTGTGGCGCTTCGTTGCCGAGAATCCGTCCTACTGGGGCACGGACTGGCACTACAACGCCGTGCTCATGCCCATCCTGTTTGCCGCACTCATCGACGCGATCCTCGCCGCCCGCCGCAGCAGGCGAGGCTGGCTGCGCTCGTATAGCGCCGCCGTCGTGCCCGTTGTCACCGTGGTTGCGCTCATGCTGCTGCCGGGCGAGCCGCTCGGCGCGCTGGAAAAGCCTGAAACCTTCCAGCAGTCACCACGCTGGGACGCGGCGCACCGGATGATGGACCGCATCCCGGCGGGATCCACCGTGGAGTCGGGGGTGGTGCTCATGCCGTACCTGGTGCCGGATACGGAGGTGTATTGGATCGGCAACGAGAATCCGGCACCGGATTACCTCGTGGTGGACGCCGAGGACTGGAGCTGGGGGCCCACGCGTCCTGCCAGCGCGGAGCAGCACGCCGAGGAGACCTACCCGGGTGAGGACTACACACTTGTCTTCTATGAGGCCGGTTACCAGCTGGTCAAGCGCGGGAGCTGATCCCGGTAGCCTTTAAGCATGAGTTCGCAGCAGCCTCCGCAGCGCCGTCAGGTCACCATCCGACGGGCCCCTAAATTCGCTCCGTTCATGGGACTGGGAGCGTTGATCGGGTTCATCGCCGCGCTGATCGTGGCCTACACCGGTCCTGCTGATCCCACGCTCACCCGGGAGTCTGTGCTCGGCTTCTTCACCGTGGTTTTCGCGGTCCCCGGACTCCTTGTGGGCGGTCTCATGGCACTGCTTCTCGACCGGATCAGCGTCCGCCGCATGAAGCAGGCGACGGCGGAGCGAACCAACGACGACGACGTGTGACTGACCGCTCCGTTATGTGACGGGGACGCGAGATGGAGCACCATTACGCCGTGAGAGAATAGAGCAATGGTGCGCGGTGACGGACAGCTTTCCCACGATCTACTCCCCAACGAAAAAGGCCCCCAGGATGCCTGCGGCGTCTTCGGCGTATGGGCTCCCGGCGAGGAAGTCGCCAAACTTACGTACTACGGGCTCTACGCCCTCCAGCATCGCGGGCAGGAGTCAGCGGGCATAGCCACCAGCGACGGCACCCGGATCAACGTCTATAAGGACATGGGGCTGGTCTCTCAGGTATTCGACGAGGCCACACTGAACACCCTCACCGGCCACATCGCCGTTGGTCACTGCCGCTACTCCACCACCGGCTCCTCCAACTGGGCCAACGCGCAGCCCACGCTCGGCGCAACCGCCGCCGGGACCGTAGCGCTTGCCCACAACGGCAATCTCACCAATTCGGCAGACCTGTACCAGACGGTCCTCAAGCGCCACGGCAAGCCCCGCTCCGGTGAGATGGCGCAGGGCAACACCTCCGACACCGCACTGGTCACCACGCTGCTCGCCGGTGACGACGGCCGCTCCCTCGAGGACACGGCCATGGACCTGTTGCCCACGATCGAGGGCGCCTTCTGCTTCGTGTTCATGGATGAGGGCACGCTGTACGCTGCCCGCGACGCTTACGGCGTACGCCCGCTGGTGCTCGGCCGGCTCGAGCGCGGTTGGGTTGTCGCATCGGAGCAGGCGGCGCTCGCCACCGTCGGCGCCAGTTTCATCCGGGAAATCGAACCGGGCGAGTTCATTGCCATCGATGAGGGCGGCGTCCGCTCCCGCCGCTTCGCACCGACGACGGCGGCCGGTTGCGTCTTCGAGTACGTCTACCTCGCGCGCCCGGACGCCGCCATTGCCGGCCGCTCGGTGTACGACTCCCGCGTGGAAATGGGCCGCCAGCTCGCCCGGGAGAACCAGGCCGAGGCCGACGTCGTCATCCCGGTTCCCGAGTCCGGAACACCGGCAGCAGTTGGGTTCGCGGAGGAATCCGGCATCCCCTTCGCCCACGGGTTCGTGAAGAACGCCTATGTGGGACGCACCTTCATCCAGCCCAGCCAGACGCTCCGGCAGCTGGGCATCCGGCTGAAGCTCAACGCGCTGGAATCGGTGATCCGCGGGAAGCGGATCGTCGTAGTCGATGACTCCATTGTCCGCGGCAACACGCAGCGCGCCGTCGTGCGCATGCTCCGCGAGGCCGGCGCCGCCGAAGTGCACGTGAAGATCTCTTCCCCGCCGGTTCGCTGGCCATGCTTCTACGGGATCGACTTCGCGTCGCGCGCCGAGCTGATCGCCAACGGTGCCGCCGTCGACGAGATCAGCAAGTCCATCGGCGCGGACAGCCTGTCCTACATTTCGGAAGACGGCATGATCGAGGCCACGAAGCAACCGCGCGAGCGTCTGTGCACGGCATGCTTCACCGGCGACTACCCCATCGCGCTGCCCGAGGAAGACCGCCGCGGCAAGAACCTCCTTGAGAGGGTCGATCCCGCCGAGAAGCCGGGCGCCACCGGATGCGATCCCGGGCCGGGCAACGAACTTGAAACCCTTTTGACCGAAGCTGACAAGAAAGAGCGGGTATGACCTCTTCTGACCCCATCACCTATGCAAGCGCCGGAGTAGACGTCGAAGCCGGCGATCGGGCGGTGGAGCTCATGAAGGACGCCATCAAGGCCACCCACTCGGCCAACGTGGTGGGCGGCGTCGGCGGATTCGCGGGTCTCTATGACGTTTCGAAGCTCCTGACCTACCGCAAGCCCCTGCTCGCGACCTCCACCGACGGTGTGGGCACGAAGGTGGCGATTGCGCAGGCCATGGACATCCACGACACGATCGGTTTCGACCTCGTGGGCATGGTGGTGGACGACATCGTCGTGGTCGGTGCCGAACCGCTGTACATGACTGACTACATCGCCTGCGGCAAGGTTGTCCCCGAGCGCATCGCCGCTATTGTGCGCGGTATCGCCGCGGCCTGCTCGGTTGCCGGCACGGCCCTGGTGGGCGGAGAGACCGCCGAGCACCCCGGGCTCCTGGGCGAACACGAGTATGACGTCGCGGGCGCCGCCACCGGTGTGGTCGAAGCCGACGCCCTTCTCGGCCCGGACCGGGTGCGGGAAGGCGACGTCATCATCGGCATGGCTTCCTCCGGCCTGCACTCCAACGGCTACTCGCTGGTCCGCCGGGTCATCAACCAGGCCGGCTGGGCACTGGACCGTCAGGTGTCCGAGCTCGGACGCACGCTTGGTGAGGAACTCCTTGAGCCCACACGCGTTTACGCGGCCGACTGTCTCGATCTCGCCCGCCACTTCCCCCTCGATTCCGACGGCGCCGTCCACGGCTTCAGCCACGTGACCGGCGGCGGCCTCGCTGCCAACCTCGCGCGGGTCCTTCCCCGGGGACTTGAGGCAACCGTGGACCGCTCGACCTGGTCACTTCCGCCGGTCTTCAGCCTGGTTTCAGAACTCGGCAGCGTACCGCTGCCGGACCTGGAGCGGACATTGAACCTCGGGGTCGGGATGGTCGCTGTAGTCTCCGCCGCGGGCGCCGATGACGCCGTGGCACGCCTCAATGAGCGCGGTGTACCCGCGTGGGTCATGGGCCAGGTGGCCGGTGCCTCCGGTGAAAGCACCGACGGGCCGGACTACGTACAGGGAGCCAAGGGAGTCGACGGCGGCGCGGTGCGGCTGGTCGGCGCGTACGCCTGATTTCTGCGACTCGCAGACACTGCGAAGCCCCTGCACTCCTTACGTGGAGTGCAGGGGCTTCGCAGTGCTCAGCCGTTCAGCGGCAGCCCGGCAGAATCCCTCAGGACTTGCCGGCCTGTTTGCGCGTCACGACGATGTCGAACGAACTTGTCCGGGTGTTACCCGCTTCGTCCGTGGCCGTGCAGGTCACCGTGGTGATCCCGACCGGGAAGCGGCTGCCAGTCCCGGGCGCACAGTTCAGCGGCACCACGCCGTCGAGGGTGTCAATGACAGACGGAAGGTTGTACTTCACCTTGGCGCCGCTGGCACCATTGGACACCACTGCGATGTCCGACTGGCCCGCGATCCGCGGCGGGAGCACATCGTCCGGACGCGCGGGCAGCCTGGCCGGGTCGACGATCCCCCAGTAGGCCGGAGTGACCTGCAGTTCGTCGTCGAACGGAAGCGGCTGTTCCCAGGGCCGGGCCATGGGCCAGGTCCGCAGCCAGGTACGGGCGTTGCTGATACCCCAGAAGGTCACAGCATCAACCGACTCGTTGTGTTCGCGCAGCATGGCGAACAGGTCCCGGTAGTAATACCCGACTTCCGCCGCTGCGTCCTCATCATTCTCGAATGCAGGACTGTACGGATCCTGGGGTGCGCCACTCACGTCCGCTCCCTGGTTCTCCGTGGACGCGTTGACGTCCAGCTCCGTGATGGCCTGCAGGAGTTCCGGGTTCACGGCTTCCACCGCCTTGATCGAGTCCTCGAGCCACTGCACGGGGCGCGCGACGTCGACGTGGGCCTGGTGCCCCACCCCGTCAATCGGTACATTCCGGGCCTCGAGTGCGCGGATCAGTTCGAGGTAGTCTGCCCGTTTCTCCGGCATCTCGGTGTTGTAGTCATTGATGAACAGAGCCGCCTGCGGGAAGTAGCGGTCCGCGAGGTGGAACGCCTCATCCACGAAGGTTTCCCCGAGGACCTGGAACCACCGGCTGTCCCGCATGTCATGAGGGTTGGCGGTGTCGCCGTCGGCAATGGTTTCGTTGACCACGTCCCACGCCCAGATGGGACTGTTCCCGTCCGGGTAGCGGGCATTGATGTGATCCGCGATGCCCTTAATGTGAGCTTCCATGCGTGCCTTGAGTAGCGCCTGGTCCTCCGGGCTGTTGGTGAGATCACGCTCACCGTCCTTGAAGAACCACGCCGGGGTCTGCGAGTGCCAGGCCAGCACATGTCCGTAGACCTGCACATTGTTGGCGTCCGCGAAGTCCAGCAACTGGTCCAGCTGCGTGAAGGCGAACTGACCCTCGACCGGCTGCACGCTTTCCGGCTTTCCCGCGTTCTCCGGGGTGAAGGCATTGAAATGCTTGCGCACCAGGTCGGCAGCGGTTCCGGCGGTTTCCCGCGCATCGATGGCTACGCCGACGTGTTCAATGCCCTGGGCACCGAGCACGTCCTTCAGCGCCGGCACGTCTGTCTGGATCGGCTTTTCGGTGATCGGGGCGAGGCTGAAGTCATCCAGCAGGAAATCGACTCCTGTCTCTCCCTCGACATAGACCTGAGCCTTGTCGGCCGCCGCACCGAGCGTGTAGGTGCCCTTGAGTTCCGTCCAGCCGTCTGCCGTGACCATGGCGCCGGCTCCCGCAACGCCCTCATAGGCGCTGCCCCCGCTGTTGTCCCGCTGCACGGAAATCTTGAGCGAGGCCGGGGACTGTCCCGGCGCCAGCTTTGCCCAGACGGAGATTTCCACTGCGGCGCCTACAGGCAGGCCCGCCGTCACGTCGAGCGCGGCCCCGTGCCAGGGTTGGGTGCGGTTGGTGACGAGAAGACTTCCGGTGCCGGTGCGGGCGTCCGCGCTGGGCGCTACCTCCACGCCGTCGCCGCGCGCCGTCCAGCCGTCAGTACCGGTTTCGAAGCCGGAGGTGATGCCGCTGAACCCCTCGGTTCCGGCGCCGCCGCGCGGAAGGGTGAATGTCCAGCCTTCGGCGAGCTTTTCGCTGACGACCGTCGTCACGGCGCGGACCGTGTTCGTGCGGTCACCGCCGCCGTCGTGCGCCAGCACCACCGCGCCGGGGGTGAAGGCCGCGCGAACGTTTGCCGTCAGGGTTGCCTCGCTGAGATCGTTGCCGTCCCAGTCGAAGATGACGTTGCCGAGACCCAGCGGCTGCATGCCGAGGGCCGCTGCCACCTCGCCGATGGCGCCCCAGCTGCCGTTGGGGGCCCGGAAGTAGGGCACCGGCAGGGTGGGATCGCCCGCAGCGTCCCGGATGATCCGCAGGTTCTCCTTGAGGTCAGTCTCGATCTGTGCCTGAGTCCAGGACCCCATGTCGGCGTAGGACGTTCCGTGGTTGCACAGTGTATGTCCTTCGGCAACGATCCGCCGGAGCAGTTCCGCACCGCCTCCGGCCTGGATATTCTGCCCGATCACGCAGAACGTCGCGGTGATCCCCTTGTCACGCAGGAAGTCGAGCACGGCTGTCGTCTCACCCGGGTTCGGCCCGTCATCGAACGTAAGGGCAACTGCGTTTCCCTCACCGCGCGCGGCTGCGAGCGGTGAGGTCGTGGGGCTGACCGCTCCGCCGGGAACGAAGGATGGATCGGGAGCGGGTTGCCAGGTGCCGCCGTCGGCCGGGGCGGCCGTGCCGGTGATCACGACGTCGTCCACTAGGTAGTCATAGGGTGCCCCGAGGTCTCCAGTTCCGAGATAGGCCCGCAAGGTTGCCGGATCGGCTCCGGCGGGGGCGTTGAACGTGCCGCTCACAGTGGTCCAGGCGTCAGCGGAGACGGTGGTGTTGCCTACCCAGCTGTAGGCGGGCTCAACGACGAAGCGTGCCGACGTCGTCGTCCCGGCGGCTGCTGACAGCTTCACCTGCGCGGAGAAGGAGTAGGTGCCTCCTGCCTGCAGGAGGCTTGCCGGTGTCTTGATGCCGTCATAGTCGTTCGTCCTTCCCTGCACCAGCAGTGCCTTATCACCGTCGGCGTCCACCACCGAGAGTGCCGGCCCGCCGTTCTGCGTCAGCGGACTGAAACTGCCGTCTTCGAAGTCCTCGCTCAGCAGCACCGACGCTTCCTCCGCCTGCGCAGCCGGCAGCGCGAGCGCGCCGGCTCCCGCGATCAGGCCTAACGCCGTGGCGCCCGCAACGAGACGCCGCTGCCTCATCGGTTACCCCGGCCCGGAGATGCCTGCTCGAGGGTCTCCTGCAGTGCGTAGTAGGCGGGTTTCCGGGTGAAGTCGTTCCACATGACCGTTGCTTCTCCTTCGCCCGCAAAGAAGACGGGAACCCAGGAGTACTTGTCGACGAAGCCCCAGATGGTGAAGGAATTGCACTCCTCCACCGCCACGCAGGCTTCCAGGGCCCGATCATAGTAGCTTGCCTGCTTCTGCAACTGGGCCGCCGTCGGGGTTGTGCCCGGTGCGATGTCCATGCGCACGTCGATCTCGGTGACTGCCGTTTCGAGCCCGAGATCGTCGAAGCGCTGGAGGTTCGCCTGGAGGTCCCCGGGGAAGCCGTAGCGGGTGCTGAGGTGCCCCTGGATGGCGAAGCCGTCAACCGGAACCCCCTGCGCCTGCAGGCGAGGGATGAGTTCGAGGTAGGCGTTGCTCTTGGCGTTGATGCCCTCCACCCCGTAGTCGTTGAAGAACAGCTTGGCCTTGGGGTCTGCCTCATGGGCCCAGCGGAAGGCGTCAGCGATGATTTCCGGTCCGAGTTCACGGATCCAGATGTTGTCCTTGGTGCGCAGCGTCCCGTCCCCGTTGAAGATCTCGTTGGCGACGTCCCACTGCTGGATCTTGCCGGCATACCGGCCTACGACCGTCTGGATGTGCTCCTTCAGGATTGCCCGCAACTCATCCTTGGAGAAATTGCCCTCCTCAAGCCATGCTGGGTTCTGGCTGTGCCAGAACAGGGTGTGGCCGCGGACCACCTGCTTGTTCTGCTGTGCAAACTCCACGATCGCGTCCATCTCAGCGAAGCGGTAGGTATCCCGTTCAGGGTGGACAAATTCCCACTTGAGCTGGTTCTCGGGGGAGACGGAATTGAATTCCGCCGCAAGCCGCTCCCGGTATTCCTGATCGAAAGTGAACGGGTCCGGGTAGGGCTGGGTTTCGTGATGACCGCCGCCGGCTACGGCTGTGCCGATTTTGAGATCCTGCGGCGCAACCCAACGGAGGGTGTCCTGCTTCTCAAGTCCGGGGGCCTGCGGAGGCTGGCGCTGCTCGGCGAGGGCCGGAACCGCCGTAGGAAGAATCAATGCCGATGCGAGGACCGCCGCGGCAAGGGACTGATGGACCAACATGTGCTCTCCTTTGAGGTGCCTGGTGCGGCTGTCCGATACCTCGATCGGAACTTTTCCGGAACTTTCCGGAACTACCGCTGTTGTATGTTAGGAACACCGCACGCATGAGGTCAAGGGTGCGGCCGAAAAATTATCCGGGGCACCTTCGTCCGCTCCCGGAGCGCACAGGAGGAAGACCTTGCAGGACAACGCCCAACCAGCCGTCACGATCTCGGCGATCGCCGCGGCAGCAGGGGTCTCCATTCCCACTGTGTCGCGTGTCCTGAATGGCCGCTCGGACGTCGCTCCGGCGACGCGCGAGCGCATTGAGAACCTGCTGCGTGAGTACGGTTACCGCCGCCGCGGCGTGCAGGCGGCGCCGTCGAACCTGGTGGACCTGGTGTTCAATGATCTCGACAGTCCCTGGGCCGTCGAGATCATTCGCGGCGTTGAGGAAGCCCTCAATGCAGAGGGCATGTCTGTCGTGGTTTCGGCAATCCACCGCCGCGGCGGAGCTGATTCCACACGCAAGTGGCTCGACGCGCTCGGCGCCCGGACCAGCGACGGCGCCATCCTCGTGACCACTGACCTGGATTCGTTTCTCCACGCGGAGCTTCAACGGCTCAACCTTCCGGTGGTTGTGGTGGACCCCGCCGGTGTGCCGGACCTTGACGTGCCCACCATCGGCGCGACCAACTGGACCGGAGCAGTGACGGCAACCGAGCACCTGATCCAGCAGAACCACCGGCGCATCGGGTTTGTCGCCGGACGGCCGGGACTGTGGTGCAGCCGGGCACGATTGGACGGGTACCGGGCAGGGCTCGAAGCCGCAGGCATCACAGCCGATCCCGACCTCGTGGTCACCGGAGACTTCGATTACCCGTCGGGTTTCGCTGCGGGAACCGAACTCCTCTCCCATCCGGACCCTCCGACGGCAATTTTCGCCGCGAGCGACCAGATGGCCCTCGGCGTATACGAGGCTGCGCGCCAGCGTGGCCTGCGTATTCCGGATGACCTCAGCGTGATCGGGTTCGACGACCTGCCGGAAGCCGGATGGGCCTCTCCGCCTCTCACCACGGTGCGACAGCCGCTCTCCGAAATGGGATCGCTTGCGGCGCGCACGCTCGCCCGGCTGGTTCGCGGAGAATCCGTGGAGAGTCCGCGGATCGAACTCTCCACCAAGCTCGTCACCCGGGCCAGCGTGCGGGCGATCAGTTCCTGACGCAACCCTGCCGGGGAGTGGAGCGGCAGACCGCCGTCGGTTGGCGGCGACGGTCTGCCGTGCTTGTTCGGACCCTACAGACTCTCTATCCCCACTTCACAGTGAAGCCGCCTGGTATGGTCCACAACCCGGGTCTCCCCGGTGAGGGTGAGGGGGGCAGTCAGCCGGATGTCGCTGCTGGACGCTCCGAACCGGAGCTCCAGCTCCCCTGGTTCGACGATGCGCAGGCCGTCCCGGCCCGTAAACGCCGTCACGTCCGCCGGGACGGTGAATGCCACCCGCGCTGATGAGCGCGCAGCGAGCGGAACCCGCGCGTAGGCGACGAGCCGCTGTACGGGGCGAACCACCGATGCCACGGGATCGTGCAGGTACAGCTGAACGATCTCGACGCCGTCGCGCCCACCTGTATTGGCCACCTGCACGCTGACCGTCACCTCGCCGTCAGTCGGCGCGGAAACGGCGTCCGCTTCCAGGTTCTGCCAGGTGAATTCGGTGTAGCTGATTCCGTGGCCGAAACCGAATGCGGCTGTCGGGTTGATGTTGGACACGCCGCTGGCCTGTGCCAGCGGAGCGGCGAGATAGGTGGAGGGTTGGGCTCCCGGAGTGCCCGGGACACTGACGGGCAGGCGCCCGCTTGGATTGATCCGCCCGCTGAGGACACCGGCCACGGCCGCTGCACCCTCTTCACCGGGGAAAAAGCCCTGCACGACGGCGGCTGCCTCACGTGCGGCTGCTCCGAGGGCATACGGTCGCCCGGTCAGCAGCACAACGACGACTGGCTTGCCCGTCCCGAGCAGCTCGTCGAGCAGTTGCTGTTGAACTCCCGGGAGCGAGAGGGACTCGGCGTCGCATCCCTCACCGCTGGTTCCACGCCCGAAAAGACCCGCCCGATCGCCGAGCACGGCGATGACCACGTCTGCGCCCCCGGCAACCGCGAGCGCTTCGTCGAACCCGGTGGTCGCGGTCCCGTCGATGGTGCAGCCGGCAGCCACAGTGATGTCACTGGCGGGAAGCTCCCGATGCAACGCCTCGGCGACGGTCGGAATGGCAAGTCCCAGTTCAACCTCCGGGTGCTGTTCACCGACGTGGGCCGGGAAGGAGTAACAGCCGAGGAACGCGCGGTGTGTATCGGCGTTCGGTCCGACAAGGGCAACCCGTGGGGTGAACGCGAGCGGCAGGATGCCGTCGTTCCGAACCAGGACGATGGACTGCTCGGCCAGTTCGCTTGCGACGTGCCGGCCGGCCGCCGTGTCCAGGTCGATGACCGGCGTCGTGGCGGGCTCCGTATCGGTGAGAGCCGGAGGAATGGGTGACCATTCCGGATCGAGCAGGCCGAGGTCGAGCTTCTGGCGCAGTACCCGACGCAATGCCCTGTCAACGATGTCTTCCTCCAGCCGCCCGCCGTCGATCTCTGCGATCAGGTGCTCACCGAAGGCGTGGATGGTAGGAAGCTCGACGTCGACTCCGGCGGTGAGGGCGGCAGCAGCCGCCTCGCCCAGAGTCGCAGTCACGCGATGGAGTTCCTTCAGGAAGGCGATCCCGAAATAGTCGGCGACCACCGTGCCGTCGAATCCCCAGGTGTCCCTGAGGAGCCCGGTGAGCAGCGAACCGTCCGCTGCGGTCGGGATGCCGTCGATATCCGTGTAGGCGTGCATGACGGAGCGCACACCGGACTCCCGGATCGCCATCTCGAACGGCGGCAGCAGGACATCTGCCCGCTCGCGCTCACCGACCGAAACCGGTGCCAGGTTGCGCCCTGCCTTCGACGCCGAGTAGCCGACGAAGTGCTTGAGGGTGGCAACGATCCCAGCCTGTTCAAGTCCCTGCACGTAGGCCGTCGCGATGGTCCCGATCAGGTATGGGTCCTCGCCGATGGTCTCCTCGACCCGGCCCCAGCGCGCATCCCGGACGACGTCGAGCACAGGTGCAAGGCCCTGGTGTACGCCGACGGACCTGAGGTCCGCGCCGATGGTGGAGGACATCGTGCGCACCAGGTCAGGATTGAACGTGGCTCCCCATGCCAGGGGCACCGGATACGCCGTCGCCTTCCATGCTGCGAACCCGGCCAGGCACTCCTCGTGGACGAGCGCCGGAATACCGAACCGGTTGGCTGCCACGATCCGCTCCTGCGTGCGCTGCAGGGAAAGTGCGCCCAGCCCCGGTTCCACCGGAGCTGTCCCGAACGGACGCGTCAGCTGTCCAAGGCCGTGGGGCAGAAGCTCGTCAAGGTCGACCGCCTCGTTCATGTCGTTCTGATGGGGAGCCACCTCCCCGCCCTCCGTGTTGGCGCCGACCCAGACGCCGACGAGCTGGGCGATCTTCTCGCGAAGCGTCATCGCCCTGATCAGGGCTTCGACCCGGTCCTCCGGTGCCGCCGTGGTGTTACGCCAGAGGGCGTCGTGCAGTGTTGTTTCAGTCATGGTTACTTTCCGCCAGCGCCCATGAGGCCCTGGACAAGCGCGCGGCGCGCAAACAGATAGACAAGCAGGACGGGCACCATCGAGAGGGTTACTGCGGCCAGCAGCCCCGGGATGTTGACGCCGTACTGGGTCTGGAAGTTGAAGAGACCGAGGGTCACCACGCGGGTGCTCTCGGACTGGGTGAGGATGAGGGGAAAGAGGAACCCGTTCCATGCCTGCAGGGCAGAGAAGACGGCGATTGTCGAAATTCCGCCTTTGGACAGCGGGAGGACCAGGCGGAAGAAGGCACGCGCAGGGCTGGCGCCGTCCATGGCCATGGCCTCGTACAGCTCTCCTGTTATGTCGCGCATCGTTCCGCTGAGGATCAGCGTGCAGATAGGTAGCGCGAACGCTGCGGTGGGAAGGATGACGCCGATCAGGTTGTCGTACAGGCCAACGGTGTTGATGAGGTAGAACACCGGCACGATCACCGCCTGCGCCGGAATTGCCAGGCCCAGGAGGAAGAAGCGGAATACGAAGGACGCTCCGCGGCTCCGGCTGCGCACAATCGCATAGCTGAGCGGCGGAACAAGCAGCAGAACAATGCCGACCACTCCGGCCGTCACGACGACGGTATTGAGGAAGTACCGCCCGAACCCGCTGGTGATGGCGTCCACGTAGTTCTGCAGCGTGAAGCTGCTCGGGAGGGCGAGCGGTCCACCGTCACCAAATTCGGCGCGTGTCTGGAAGGTCCCGGACAGCATGACGTAGAGGGGAAGGGCGACGATCAGCAGCCAGATGAAAGAGCCGACGCCGGCAAGGTAGTTGGGACGGGGCTTCATTACACTCCCTCCAGAGAGCTCGTCATCTTGTCGTAGCCCGAGACCTTGACGACCACCAGCGATATCGCGGTTGCCACGATCACAAGTACGAGGGCGATTGCGCTGCCGACGCCGAAGTCGAAGCTCTGGAACGCCTCCTGGTACATGTAGAAGGCGGTGATGGTGGTGTCGGTGCCCGGCCCGCCGTTGGTCAGGATGAGCACAGTTTCGAACGTGGTCAGGCCGCCGACGACCATGAGGATAATCGAGGTGATCGCCGTGTTCCGCAGCTGCGGCAGGGTGATCGAGAAGAACTGGCGCACAGTTCCGGCACCGTCGATGGACGCCGCCTGGTAGAGCACTGATGGAATGGACTTCGCTGCGCCCTGGTAGATCAGGGTATGGAACGGGGTGAACTGCCACATCCCCACGAAGATCAGGACACCGATGGCGCCGGCCTGGCTGCCGAGCAGGTTTCCGTCGCCGAACAGCCAGGGCACCTGCCCTGGAATCCCGAAGTTCGGGTCAAGGAGCGCCCGCCAGAGTACGGAGATCGCAGCGGAAGAGAGCAGCAGCGGAACGAAGTAAATGGCGCTCAGGATTGCGCGGTTCCGCTGGTTACCCGCGGCCCAGACGCCGAGCAGGATGCTCAACGGTGTCTGGGTGATGACACCGAGCACGATGAAGAGCAGGCTCAGCCAGAGGCTCTTGAGCATCACGGGATCGGCGATGAGCGTTTCCCAGTTCTCGAAACCCACGAATTTGGGGTCACCGAGGCCGCTCCAGGAGGTGAAGGACAGGACCGCCACCGCCGCGAGCGGAACGAGAGCGAACAGCGCGAAGAAAATGGTGGCCGGTAGTGCCCAGGCAAAGCCGGGGCGTCCCACGGAGGAGGCGCCCGAGCGGGCCGGGCGGCTCACGGTGGAGCCGCCCGGCGCTGGACGCCTGCGGGTAGCAAGCGTTGTCATGGTGTTTCCTAAAGGCTCTGCATGGCCTTGATGAAGCCGTCTTCGTCGATCTGGCCGTTGAAGAACTGCGACACCGCGGTGTGGATGGTCACGGTAGCCTCGGGCGGGTAAGCCTGATCCCAGGAGAGCTGGAAGTTCGGCGCGTCCTGTACGAGGTTGAACTGGTACTTGGCGTACTCCGGATCGGCTGCCTCGTCGAGGAACTTCTCCGTGTTGGTCGTGGTGGGCAGATTGCCGATAGCCACCTGCTCCTGGACGAACTCGTCCGAGTACATCAGCTTCAGGAACTCGGCGACCTCTTCGGGATAGCGGGTGTCCTTGTGGACGGAGTAGAAGTTGTTGGTGTTGCCGGCGAGGTTCTTCGGATCGCCCTCGCCGCCCTCGATCGCGGGGAATTCACTGTAACCGAGGACGTTTTCCGCGAACTCGGGGTCCGAGTCCTGGTGGGTCGCGTACGCCCACGAGCCCATCAGTTCAAAACCTGCGCGGCCGCTGGAGAGCAGTGCGGGCGAACCGCCGTCGGTGAACTTGACGGAGTCGAAGTTGGTGCCGAAGGCGCCCGCGTCAATCAGCTCACGCAGCATCCCGAGTGCCTCACGACTCTCATCGGAATCCCAGACGCTGGTGTCGCCGTCGAGTGCCGCCTGGAACAGTTCCGGTCCGGCCACACGGTCGAAAACGTATTGGAACCACATCTGGGTGGGCCACTGGTCCGCCCCGCCCAGGGCAATCGGCGTGACACCGATTGCCTTCAGTTTCTCCACGGCGTCCAGCAGTTCATCCCAGGTGGCTGGCGGTGCATCGATGCCCGCTTCCTTGAGTACCTCGGAGTTGTTGAACAGCATGACCGGCTGCGTACCGCGCATCGGGATGCCGTAAGCCTTGCCATCGATGACCGCCGTCTCGAAGACCGAGGAAAGGAATGCTTCCTTCAGCTGCGGATCTTCCTCAATGAACTCGTCGAGCGGCATGAGAAGCCCCGCGTCCACGAAGTTCGCGATACTGCCGCCGCCCCAGTTGAAGAACACGTCCGGCGCCGAGTCGGTATCAATGATGGTCTGCAGCTTGCTCTGGTAGTCCGCGCCGGGGATGGTGTCGAGGACGACCTTCACGTCGGAGGTGGCATTGAACTTGTCCACCATGGACTGCTCGACCTTGTTGCCTGCATCACCGTATACCGCGACGTGAATTTCACCTTCGGGGCGATTCGACGCGTCGCTGCCTCCCCCGCCGCATCCGGCGAGCGTCAGTCCCAGCATCATGACAGCGCTGCCGGCAATGCCCCGCGCCATCCAGGTTCGGTTGTTCTTCATCGAACGCCTTTCGAAAGTTTCGATAATTATACCGAAAGTTATGTGATGCCACGAGTGTATATATCGGTTCTCACAAAGTGCAAGGCGAAAAGGTGCGGGCGGTCACATAATGCGATGAACAGTTCATTGCGTTGGAGAGTGGCGGAGGTAAGCTGACGACATGTCGAATCCTGTGGAAGAACCACGCGTTACCCTCGCCCAGCTTGCGACAGCGGCTGGGGTTTCGCTCTCGACGATTTCAAAAGTGCTCAACGGGCGCGCGGACGTGTCCCCGAAAACTCGAGCGAAAGTTGAGAAGCTGCTCGAAGAACATGGGTACCGGCGTCGGCAGGCTTCCACTACCCGGACAGGCCTCGTCGAACTCGTCTTCCACGAACTTGAGAGTGCCTGGGCGCTCGAATTGATCCGCGGCGTGGAGAATGTGGCGCGCGAACACGGGATGAGCGTGGTTCTGACGGAAACCGGTACGCGCCAGGCGCCGGGAGCTGAGTGGATCGAGGGCGTCATGTCCCGCCGGCCGGCCGGCGTTGTCCTCGTCTTTTCGGAGCTGCCACAGGACTTCCGGCAGAAGCTCGATGCGCGTGGGATCCCTTTCGTGATCATTGACCCGGCCGGAGATCCCGCGCCGGACGTTCCGTCCGTGGGCTCCGCGAACTGGGCCGGCGGCATGATGGCCACGCGCCACCTGATTGAACTGGGACATTCCCGTGTGGCGGTCATCAGCGGACCTGAGGACATGATGTGTTCGCTGGCCCGGGTGGACGGCTATCGCTCCGCCATGAATATGGCCTCGTTGCCGATTGATCCTGAATTAATCAGGTACGGCAACTTCCACGTCGACGGCGGGAGGGACCATGCCTTCGCGCTGCTGCGCGGCGAACAACCGCCGACCGCAATCTTCGCAGGGAGCGACCTACAGGCGCTGGGCGTCCTCGATGCGGCCCGGCAGCTCGGCCTGCGCGTGCCTGAGGAACTCTCGATTGTCGGCTATGACGATCTGCAGCTGGCACAGTGGTCCAGCCCCGCCCTGACGACAGTTCATCAGCCGCTCATCCAGATGGCGGAGGAAGCCACCCGGATGGTCCTGCGCCTACGCGAGGGCGAGCGCCCCAACAACCTCAAACTGGACCTGGCCACCAGCCTCGTGGTGCGCCAGAGCACTACCCGGCCGGCGGAGCAGCGCCAGGGCGATGTGCCCCGGATGCGACAGCAAGCCTGAGCACAGGCAGTACTCGCGGCCGCGGGGGCGGTTATGGAGCTGACCCACCTGGACACCGCGATAGAGAAAGCCAACACAAAACGGCGCACCGCCCTCAATGGGGATCGATGCGCCGTTAGTTAAGTGAAATCCGACGGCCGAGCGAGCTTAGCCGATGCGGCGGGAGCCGCCGTCGTCCTCTTCATCATCGAACTCGTCCGCGTACTTGTCCTCATACGCCGAATAATCCGGTTCAACCGGGTCATCGCGGCGGGAGGCACGACTACCGGGGCCTGTGAGCTCACGCTGCAGCGCCGAATAGTCTGTGGCCGGGCTGAAGTACTTCATGTCCCGTGCCTGCTTGGTGGCTTTCGCCTTCTGACGGCCGCGCCCCATGGCGTGACCCCCTTTTGTGCGTCGATCCGGAGGTGGTCGCCGGGCCTTGAGAATAAAGGCGCAACGAGGCCCCGGAGTATCCGGTCAATGTGTCGTACGTATAGATTACATGGTTTCACAGGTCCGACGTGCTGGCCGACGCCGTTGCTTCCCGCAATAGTTGTGCGGTTATCCCCCGCCCATGCGGAAAAGCCCCATAGTTGGCTAGAGTCGTGGGGTACTTTGGACCAGAATCAGCGCGTCACCGCGGCAGGCACATGAAGGGGCAGTTCACTATGAGCGATCAGCCGGACAAGCCGGAGGATGGCGATTCCGCAGCGGGCGAAGCCGCTGTACCGGAACCGGAACTTCTGAGCGCTGACGACGTTCGCCTCTCCGACCCGGATGTCTCCGCTGATGCGGTTGAGCCGACCCTCAACACAAGTGCGGAGGAGCTCCGTCTGAGCGAGCCGACCCTCGAAGGGGCGGAGATCAGCGACGATGTGGCCGAGGCCGCTTCGCTGGAGGAGGCAGCCGCAGAAGCCGATTCGGTCGCCCAGGAAGCCGAGAATGTGGGGACGCTCGTGGCCGGCCCCCGTCCGGCCGAGGACCCTGCTGAGGGTGCAGCACCCTCCGGCACTGCACCTGCCGGAGGCACTGCCGGCGATGCGGGAGGCGCTCCGGGCGATGCAACCGATCTGCCCGCGGGGATCCCCGCACCGCCTGCTGATGGTCCGGGGAAAGCCGGGCAAGAGAAAAACGCAGATCAGTTGCCTGACAGCCCGCCGACCTCTCCCGCTACCGACACCTCGGCCGCGGAGAACACAGCTCAAGAAGACGCAGCGTCAGAAGACAAAGCTCCTGACGCACCTTGGGCGCAGCCTTTCCCTCGCCCCCACCCGCAAGCTCCGGGAAGCCCCGTACCACCCGTGGGCGGCGCCTACGGTCTGCCCCCGGCGAACCCTGATGCCCCTGCGCCCACCCGCATTCGGGCGCGTGCGGCGGGACGATCCTCGAAGGGTTCGAAACGAAAGATGCTGATTATCCTCGGCATAGTGGCTCTGCTGGTGATTGTCCTACTGATCTTCGCGATCACGAGCATTGTCAACGCATTGGCATCAGGCGATTCGGCAGCAGGATCCTCACCGAACACCACGCCGGGCGCGGACGGAATCATTGCGGAGAACATCTCACCGCTGGAACTGGGCGCCGGAGCCTGCATACTCGGATTCGATTCGGTGAACGTCAGTGCCGACGTCACAACCGTCTCCTGCACCACGCCGCATAATGCCCAGTTGCTCGCAACCACCAGCTTCCCCGAGGATTCGGATTTCCCCGGGGAAACCGCACTGACCTCCAGCGGTGATGACCTGTGCAACTCGGTGCCGATCGACGAGAACGCGGCCGCCGACTACCCGGAACTCACACTCACCCAGGTCACCCCAACCTCGGGGACCTGGGCCGATGGCGACCGCCGTATTGACTGCTTCGTGGTTTCCGATGAAGGCAACGTCATCACGGATACCCTCCTCGCTGAGTAACCCGCTTGCGCTAGACGGAGGGGCTGAAGAACCGGCGTTATCCGCTCACGCCGGTCACGGTCAGCCCTTCTGCTCCGTCGGCTGCGCGATCCACACGGACCTTGTCGCCGTCATTGATCGCCCCTGCCAGCAGTCCGCGGGCCAGGCGGTCGCCGATCTCGCGCTGCACCAGGCGGCGAAGCGGCCGGGCGCCGTACGCGGGGTCGAAGCCCGTGAGTGCCAGCCACTCCCTCGCCGCATCGGTGACGTCCAGTGTGAGTCGACGATCCTGAAGGCGACCGGCGAGGGCCTGCACCTGCAGGTCCACGATTCGCGAAAGCTCCTCGAGGCTCAGTGCGTCGAACATGATGATGTCGTCAAGCCGGTTGAGGAACTCCGGCTTGAAGCTCACGTTGACGACTGACATGACGGCGTCCCGCCGGGCTGATTCGTCGAGCGTCGGGTCCACCAGGAACTGGGAGCCGAGGTTCGAAGTCATCACCAGGATCACATTGCGGAAGTCCACTGTGCGTCCCTGACCGTCGGTGAGGCGGCCGTCGTCGAGCACCTGCAGGAGGATGTCGAAGGCTTCAGGATGGGCCTTCTCAACCTCGTCAAGCAGCACAACGCTGTAGGGCCGGCGCCGGACCGCCTCGGTGAGCTGTCCGCCCTCGTCATAACCGACGTAGCCCGG
The DNA here is from genome assembly GCF_058269075.1 of Arthrobacter sp. TJ-270. Classification (NCBI taxonomy): domain Bacteria; kingdom Bacillati; phylum Actinomycetota; class Actinomycetes; order Micrococcales; family Micrococcaceae; genus Arthrobacter; species Arthrobacter sp. TJ-270. The sequence continues at coordinate 770,726 of NZ_JBZCNB010000001.1, forward strand.
CGGCGCCCCGACCAGCCGCGAGACCGCGTGCTTCTCGGAGTACTCGGACATGTCTATCCGGATCATGGCGCGCTCGTCGTCGAACAGGAACTCCGCGAGCGCCTTGGCGAGCTCGGTTTTGCCGACGCCCGTGGGACCAAGGAAGAGGAACGATCCGGTGGGACGGTCCGGGTCCGAGATTCCTGCGCGGGCACGTCGCACAGCGTCGGAGACGGACGCGACCGCTTTCTTCTGCCCGATCAGGCGGTTCCCGAGGTTCTCCTCCATGTGCAGCAGCTTGTGGCTTTCGCCCTGGAGCATGCGCCCGGCCGGAATGCCGGTCCACGCGGAGATGACCTCCGCGATGTCCGACGCGGTGACTTCCTCCGCAACCATCAGATCCGGCGAGTCAGCGGACCGCTCCTCCTCGGCCTGCGCAGCGTCCAGCTCTCGTTGCACCTGCGGGATTTCACCGTAGAGAATGCGCGAAGCAGTCTCGAAGTCACCCTCGCGCTGGGTACGCTCCTGATGGGAACGCAGTTCATCCAGCTTTGCCTTCAGGTCGCCGATGCGATTCAGTCCGGCTTTCTCGGCCTCCCACCGGGCGTTCAGCGCGGCGAGCTGCTCCTTACGGTCGGCCATGTCCGCGCGGAGAGCCGCGAGTCGCCCCGCCGAGGCCTCGTCGGATTCGCCTTCCAGTGCCAACTCCTCCATGGTGAGGCGGTCGACGACCCGGCGCAGCTGGTCGATCTCCTCCGGGGCGGAGTCGATCTCCATACGAAGGCGGGATGCGGCTTCGTCCACGAGGTCAATGGCCTTGTCCGGCAACTGCCTGCCGGTGATGTACCGGTTGGACAGCGTAGCGGCCGCAACCAGCGCCGAGTCGGCGATTGAGACCTTGTGATGCGCTTCGTAACGCTCCTTGAGCCCTCGCAGGATGCCGATGGTGTCCTCGACACTCGGCTCACCCACATAGACCTGCTGGAAGCGGCGTTCCAGCGCGGCGTCCTTCTCGATGTTCTCGCGGTACTCATCCAGCGTGGTTGCGCCGATCAGCCGCAGCTCACCGCGGGCAAGCATGGGCTTGAGCATGTTGCCGGCATCCATGGACCCCTCGGACGCGCCGGCTCCGACGACGGTGTGCAGCTCATCGATGAAGGTGACAACCTGGCCGTTGGAAGCCTTGATTTCTTCGAGTACGGCCTTGAGCCGTTCCTCGAACTCGCCACGGTACTTTGCGCCGGCGATCATCGAACCAAGGTCCAGGCTGATGAGTGACTTCCCCCGCAGCGACTCAGGTACGTCGCCGGCAACCATGCGCTGGGCCAGGCCTTCCACGACCGCGGTCTTGCCGACGCCCGGTTCACCGATCAGTACCGGGTTGTTCTTGGTACGGCGCGAGAGCACCTGCACTACGCGACGAATTTCGGTATCGCGGCCGATCACCGGGTCCAGCTTGCCCGAGCGAGCAATCTCCGTCAGGTCCACGCCGAACTTCTCAAGCGCCTGGAAGGTGTTCTCCGGATCGGGGCTGGTTACGCGCCGATCGCCCCGCACCCCGGGAAGCGCAGCGAAAAGGGCATCCCGCGAGGCGCCTTCTTCGCGCAGGATCCTGCCGGTGGCGCCGGAGTCAGCGGCGAGTCCGAGCAGTAGGTGCTCAGTGGATACGTAGGAGTCACCGAGCGACTCCGCCTCCTGGTGTGCGGCCGTGATGACCTGCAGCATGGGCCGCGAGAACTGTGCCTGCGCCACAGATGAGCCTGACGACGTCGGCATCGCCTTGATCGCGGTGCTCGCCTTGACGCTGACGCTGTCCGCACTGATACCCGCGGCCGTGAGCAGCGCGACAGCCACGCCTTCACGCTGGTCCATCAGCGCTTTCAGCAGATGTGCCGGCTCCACCTGCGGGTTGCCCGCGGTGGAGGCATTCATTGCGGAAGCGTTCAGAGCTTCCTGACTTTTGGTGGTGAACTTTGTGTCCATGCTGGCCTCCCTGCAATACCACAATAACTAAGTTGAGTGTACTACGCTCAACTTTTGTGCGCACTGCGCTGAATCCATTTTCACTTCGGGCGAACCCACCTTCATGCTCTGGACCGGTTCAGACCTCCCGGCCCTTCGAGACCCAGTTGGGGTCAGCGCTGCGCTCCCCCACGACGAGGTTGGCTGCGGCGTCCAGAACGTCGCAATCCGCCTGGGAGAGCGTGATCGAAAGAGCACCGATGTTCTCGTCGATGCGCTCGGGCTTTCGGGTGCCGGGAATCGGAACTACCGGGAGCCCGAACCTGGAACCCTGCTGCGCAAGCCAGGCCAGCGCAACCTGCGCCGGTGTAGCGCGGGTGCTGACCGCCACTGACTGGACAGCCTCCAGCACGGCGGCATTGGCCTGCATCGCATCGGCACTGAATCTCGGCACGCGATGACGGAAATCACCCTCTGACAGGGTCTGGGATTGGACCGTGCCGGTGAGGAAGCCCCGCCCGAGCGGCGAATAGGGCACGAACCCGACACCGTGTTCGGCGGCTCGCGGCACAACCTGACGTTCGACGTCCCGGCTCCAGATCGACCACTCGCTCTGCACAGCCGCGATCGGGTGCACGGCGTGAGCGGCGGCGAGCTCGTCCGCAGTGACCTCGGACAGGCCCAGGTGGCGCACCTTGCCCGCTGTGACGAGGTCCGCCATCGCGCCGACTGTCTCCTCGATCGGAACCGAGCTGTCCCGTCGGTGCATGTAGTAGAGGTCGATGACGTCCGTTCCCAACCGCCGCAGGCTCGCCTCAGCCGCGCTTCGGACATAGGCGGAACCGCCGCGTATGCCGGTGTAGCCCGCAGCCGGGCTTCCCTCGATGCCGAACTTGGTGGCAACTTCCACCTCGTTCCGCCGCCGGGCGAGCAGCTTGCCCACGAGCTCCTCATTACTGCCCGCGCCGTAGATGTCTGCTGTGTCGATGAACGTCACTCCTGCATCGACGGCGTGATGGAGAGTCTTCAGGGCCTGCTGCTGGTCGATTCCTCCGTAGACCTCGGTCAGCGCCATGCCGCCGAAGCCTTGCGCACTCACGGTGAAGCCGTCCGCCAGTTCAGTTCGAGTAAGGGTCATGCTCTCGATGGTATTCCGGTGGCGGCCTGCCCGACAGAGCGTGGTAAGCCGTTGTGGAAAGGGAAACAAACGCAAAGCCGGTGGGCGATAATGGAGCGCATGGGGAAAGCCGAATTCACTTCCGTCCTAACTATCGCCGCAATGGCGCTGACTCTGACCGCTTGCACTCCGAAGGGCCCTACCGCCGAAGACGCGGCAACAACCCTCGCCGCGGGCCTGACGAACACGGACCTGACCGGCGTTACTCTTGATTCAGTCTCCCCCGAACGGGCCACAGCCCAACTGGAAGAAATCACCGCTGCCCTTGACCCGGTCTCGCCCACAGTAACCGTCGCGTCAGTGGAATCCACAGGCGAGGACACGGCTACGGCACAGCTCAATCACGCATGGGACATCGACGCGGGTGACAAGGACTGGACCTACACGACTACGGCGGAGCTGACCCTGGTGGACGACGTTTGGCAGGTGGGTTGGAATCCATCCGTCGCGGTCGATGGCCTGGGCGAGGAAGCCTCGCTCGTGGTCTCCAGGACTCCGGCCGAACGCGGGGAGATCCTCGGCGCAGGGGGCGAGGTCCTGGTCACTGACCGGCCGGTCATCCGGGTAGGAATCGACAAGACCCTCCTCGACCCGACCGAGCTGGAATCCTCCGCGGCGGCCCTGGCTGAACTGGTGGGCGTCGACTCCGCCGCCTACACCGAACAGGTGCTCGGCGCCGGCGAGCAGGCCTTCGTCGAGGCGATTGTCTTCCGTGACACCGAGGACCGCCCGGTCTCCGACGAAGAGTTGACCGCCATCCCCGGCGCCGCAGGGATTCCGGATACCATGCCGCTTGCCCCCACACGCACCTTCGCCCGTGAACTTCTGGGATCCGTCGGGTCCGTAACCGCCGAAGTGGTGGAAAAGTCAGAAGGGCGGCTCAAGGCCGGCGACGTTGCCGGGCTGTCCGGCCTCCAGCTGCAGCATGACCAGCAATTGGGCGGAACACCCGGCATGCTCATCGAGGCCGTGACCGGAGAAGGTGAAGCGCGCAGCGGAGAGGTCCTGTTCGAGAAGGCCCCTGTGCCAGGCAAATCGTTGGAAATCACCCTTGATCCGGCGCTGCAGACACTCGCTCAGAACGTACTCGCGGAAGAACCCTCAGCCTCCTCCATCGTCGCCATCCGCCCGTCCACCGGGGAGATTCTGACGGTCGCCAACGGGCCGGGAAGCGAGGGGTTGCAGAGCGCACTGCTCGGCCAGTATCCGCCCGGATCCACCTTCAAGGTGGCCACCTCGCTCGCCCTGCTCAGGAACGGCTTCACCCCGGAAACCACCACAGACTGCCCGGAGGAGCTGGACGTCGAGGGCCGCGCGTTCAAGAACGTACCCGGTTACCCGGCGGAATTCACTGGCGAGATCCCCCTCCTGCAGGCGCTCGCACAGTCCTGCAACACCGGATTCATCACGCAGCGCGAGGTCGTTTCCCAACAGGCACTCGCAACGGCTGCTGCGGACCTCGGAATCGGGATCGACGTTCCCATTGGCACTCCGGCGTTCTTCGGCTCTGTCCCCTCGGAAGCGGACGGAACCACCCATGCCGCGTCGATGATCGGGCAGGGCGAAATCCTGGTCTCGCCGCTGTCGCTGGCCATCATGGCGGCTTCTGTCGGGGCCGGCGACCGGGTTGCGCCGACGCTCCTGGCAGCTCAGGAGGAGGCGCCGACGTCGTCAGCTTCTGCAGAAGCATCACCGGAGGTTACAGCCACGCCGGAAGAAGCGTCGGCACCCAGCAACCTGACCGCCGACGAGGCGGCAGCCCTGAAGGAGATGATGGGCGCCGTCGTCACTGTGGGAGGGGCGCAACTGCTCGCGGACATCCCGGGCGAATCCGTTCTCGCCAAGACCGGCACCGCTGAATTCGGCACGGAGGACCCGCCGCGAACCCATGCCTGGGTGGTGGCTCTGCAGGGCGATCTTGCCGTCGCCGTCTTCGTTGGAGAAGGCGAACGCGGCTCCATCTCCGGTGGCCCGCTGATGGAGGAATTTCTCCGTGGAGCCGGTCAGTAAAGCGCTATCGCAGCTGCTGCGGAAGCCGGGTCCCCGACGTCGGAACGATCTCCTTGCCCAACGGCATGAGTGACACCGGGATCAGCTTGATATTCGCGATGCCGAGCGGAATCCCGATGATGCTGAGGAACATCGGAATGGATGTCAGCACGTGGCCAATGGCAATCCAGACGCCCGCCACCACAACCCAGATCACGTTGCCCAGGGTGGAGAAGAAATAGGTGCGCCCGCCGCGGTCCACCACGGACCGCCCGAACGGCCAGAGCGCGTAGGCCCCAATGCGGAACGCTGCTATTCCGAAGGGGATGGTGACAATGAGCAGACAGCACACGATCCCGGCCAGGAAGTAGCCGACCGCCAGCCAGATTCCGCCGAAGAGAAGCCAGATGATGTTCAGGAGTGCATTCATGGGTCTATTCTTCCTGCCTGCAGCACCGAAAGGCCATGAGGGTCTTCCCTGAACTGTCTTCCGCTCCTGTGCAGAAACAACACTGCCCACCGGCTGTTTCAGCTCGGTGGGCAGTGTTATTGGCTTGCTACTTAGCGGCCGCGGCGCTCGTTGGAGGCTGGTGCACCTGCCCTGCGGGGGCCGGAGCCGCGGCTACCGGCGGGACGGCCGGACGACGACGGCGCGTGGCTGCGCTGACCCGAGCCCGGCTGCGCCTTGCCCTGCGAGCCGCGACTGGCCGTGGCGCTGTGGGCAGCGACGTCACCCGAGCGGGCCGGACGGGGGCGGCGGGTACGGTTGCCGCCGGCTGCGGCACCCTCACCGGTACGACGCTCACTGTCAGTTCCGAAGCGAGGCGCCTGCGGCTGGTCCTTGCGGCGCTCCGCACGATTGCCCTGGGGCTCGGCTGCAACGCGGCCCCGACCGCCGCGGCCACCGCGGCCGCCGGCAGCGGGAGCCGCGCGTCGGGCACGCTTGCGCTCGGCGTTGGCGCCGGTCGAGGCGCCTGAACCGCGCGGGGTCTCGCGCTGCGCCAGGAGGGCGGCACGGGTGCGCGGGTCAATCTTTTCTGCGGCCTCACCGATCAGCTTGCCCACGAGCGGGGAGGTCGCTGTGACGTTCTCGAAGCCGACGCTCACACCTGCGGCCTTCATGAGCTTCTGCACTTCGCCCTTTTGCTCGGGCAGGGTGATGGTCACGACGGTACCGTCGGAACCGGCACGGGCCGTACGGCCGGAGCGGTGCAGGTACGCCTTGTGTTCCGTGGGCGGATCAACGTGGACCACGAGCTCGACGTCGTCAACGTGCACTCCGCGCGCTGCGACGTCAGTGGCGACAAGCACGCGCACATCACCGGTGGAGAACTCAGCCAGGTTGCGGTCGCGCGCATTCTGCGAAAGGTTGCCGTGCAGGTCGACGGCGGGGATACCGGCGTCGGTCAGGGTCTTGGCGAGCTTGCGGGCGTGGTGCTTGGTGCGCATGAACAGGACGCGCTTGCCCTTGCCGGAGGCGAGCTGCACAATGAGCTGCTTCTTCTGGGTCTGGTCGCCGATCAGCAGCACGTGGTGCTCCATGGTGGTGACCGAAGCCTGTGTCGTGTCCACGGAGTGGGTCAGCGGGTTGGACAGGTACCGCTGGACAATCTTGTCCACGCCGTTATCCAGGGTGGCCGAGAACAGCATGCGCTGACCTTCGGTTGGTGTGGTGTCCAGGATCCGCTTCACGACGGGCAGGAAGCCGAGGTCGGCCATGTGGTCGGCCTCGTCCAGCACGGTGATCTCCACCGACTCGAGCGTCACCAGCTTCTGGCGCATCAGGTCTTCAAGCCGGCCGGGGCAGGCAATAACAATGTCGACGCCGGCGCGCAGCGCTTTTTCCTGGCGGGCCTGTGAGACGCCACCGTAGATGACGGTGGTGTTCAGGCCAAGCTCGGCGGCCAGCGGCTCGACGGTCGCGTTGATCTGCGTAGCAAGCTCACGTGTGGGAGCAAGGATGAGCGCCAGCGGGCGGCCCGGCTTGCGGCGGTAGGCTGCCTCGCGCTCGGCCAGGCGCGACACCATGGGCAGCGCAAACGCGAGCGTTTTACCGGAGCCGGTACGGCCGCGGCCAAGAACGTCCCGGCCCGCAAGGGTGTCGGGGAGGGTCTTGACCTGAATGGGGAACGGTTCAGTGATTCCCTGGTCGGTAAGGGAACGGACCAGCGCTGTGGGCACGCCAAGCGCAGCAAAGGTAGTCATGTAAAGTACACGAACTTTCTTCTCATCTTCCCTGCGCACCGGTTGGTGCCCAGAGTCCGCCGAAGGAAAGTCAGACAGTGTCAACCGCTCTCACAATCTTGCGAGATAGCGCGGGACAAAAGAATGCGTTCATCGACGCAGGCTGCGGCTGTTGGTCTTCGTAAAAAGCTTCATGTGCCGCAAACAAGTGGATCCAGTCTATCAGTGGTCTGGTTGCGCTCCTGACGGCCGTTGGTGAGGATGGGGATTGTGTGAGCAAGCCCACCACGCGCGCCGCACTGAAACCTCACCACACCGCAGGAGGAACCATGTCCACCGCCGCTGCTATCCGCTCCCATGCTGCAGATCTTTCCGGGGAAGTAACTGAACTGCGTCACCGCCTGCATCAGGAACCGGAGGTCGGCCTGCACCTGCCCCGTACCCAGGAGAAGGTGCTGGAAGCGCTGGACGGGCTTCCCTACGAGGTGAGCGTGGGCAAGGACACAACGTCGGTGACCGCAGTTCTGCGCGGAACGGCACCGTCGTCGAACGGACAGAAGCCGGTGGTTCTGCTGCGCGGAGACATGGACGCTCTTCCTGTGCAGGAGCAGACCGGAGTCCACTACACATCCCGGATTGACGGGGCCATGCATGCCTGCGGCCATGATCTGCACACGGCAATGCTCGCCGGAGCCGCGCGGATCCTTGCTGACCGGCGCGAGGAGCTGGCGGGCGACGTCGTACTGATGTTCCAGCCTGGCGAGGAGGGTTTTGATGGCGCAGGGGTGATGATCCGCGAGGGTGTACTCGAGGCCGCAGGGCGGCGGCCGGACGCGGCCTACGGCATTCACGTTGTGTCCTCGTTGCTGCCCAATGGCCTGTTCGCCAGCCGGCCCGGCACGCTGATGTCAGCGTCCAATTCGCTTGATGTGACCGTCCACGGCGTCGGCGGCCATGGGTCGGCACCCCACCGTGCCAAAGACCCCGTCACCGTTGCGGCAGAAATTGTGACCAGCCTGCAGACGATGATCACGCGGCAGTTCGACATGTTCGATCCCGTGGTGCTGACCGTCGGTCTTCTGCATGCGGGAACCAAGCGGAACGTCATCCCCGAATCAGCGCGCATAGAAGCGACGATCCGGACCTTCTCCGAGCAGAACCGGGAGCTGATGCGAACCGCGATCCCGCGCCTGGTGAACGGCATCGCCGAAGCGCACGGACTCTACGCAACGGTGGAGTATGAGACGGAGTATCCGCTGACGGTAACGGACCCCACGGAGACCTCGAACGTTGAGAAGCACGTCGGTGAGTTGTTCGGCGACGAGCGGTACACGCAGATGGCCAATCCCCTCAGCGGCTCAGAGGACTTCTCCCGGGTGCTGGCGGCCGTGCCCGGGAGTTTCGTTTTCCTGTCCGCCGTCCAACCGGGTGTCGATCCGGCGGGAACCGCGTTCAACCACTCCCCCTACGCCACCTTCGACGACAGCATCCTCGCCGACGGCACCGCCCTCTATGCGCAACTGGCAGTGGCGCGGATCGCCGAGCTTTCGGGCGCCTGACCCGTCCGGACCGCCGGCTTGGCGTGCCTCGCTACGCTTGTACCGATGAGCACGCACCCTGAGCCCCAGCCCTTCCCTGCCCAGCCCGTCTCCTTCGTGCGCCGCGGCTCACGACTCCAGGGCCGCCGTCGTGATGCATGGGCGGAGCTGTCCGAAGGCCTCGTCGTGGAGGTTCCGCGCAGTTCCGCGGCGGACACTTCTGTGGACCCCATGTGGGAGTACGACGCCGCTGCCTCCTTCGGGCGCGATGCACCCCTGGTGATCGAGGTCGGATCGGGACTGGGTGAAGCGGTGGCGCATGCAGCAGCCGAGCACCCCGCGCGCAACTTCCTCGCCCTCGAGGTGTACAAGCCGGGGCTGGCCCAGACCCTGCTTCGAATTGACCAGCGGGGGCTGACCAACGTGCGCGTCGCGCAGGTGAACGCGGCAGAAGCCCTGGCCACGATGATCAGTCCCGCGTCGGTCGCCGAACTGTGGGTCTTCTTCCCCGACCCCTGGCACAAGACCCGCCACCATAAGCGCCGGCTCGTCAAGGACTCCTTCATCGAGCTGGCCGGGCGCGTGCTGGAACCCGGCGGCATTCTGCGCCTCGCCACCGACTGGTCGGACTACGCGGCGCAAATGCGCGAGGCCGCCAACGCCTCACCATTGTTCGAGAACCTGCACGAGGGCGAACGCGCCGGGGGGGACAGTCCCCTGACCCAGGTGTGGGCCAGCGGCGTCGAGCACGAAGTCGGCGGGACCCCCCGCCGTGAGGGACGCGAGCCCGCCGGTACGGCCTCGGCCCGCGAAGGCGAGGACATGCTCGGAGGCTGGGCACCGCGTTTCGAGGGCCGGATTCTCACGAGCTTTGAAAACAAGGCCCATGACGCTGGCCGCATGATCTTCGACCTGGCGTACCGGCGGGTGTTTTAGCCGCTGCCGTCAGGCGCGCACGTCGTAAAGGTGATGGACGACGTCGTGCAGTCCGTACTGCGCGAGGTTTGCGACAGTGAATCCCGACCCATTGCTTCGCCGCCCTACACGGTCCCAGTCCGTCTCCGAATCCAGCAGCGCGGTGTACGCCTCGCCCACATCTGCAAGCTCGCCTGCCACCCTGGCCGGATCCTCGGCGGCGTAGTTTTCCTCCTGTGCCGTGCGGTCCTGGTCCCAGTTCTCGAAGAGCGGGTCCTCCTGCGCCAACATCAGTTCCGTGCGTTCAGTGAACAGCACGTAGACGTCCCGGACGTGGGCAGCATACTCAAGTGCTGACCAGGTGCTCTCGTCGGGGCGGTCGCGAACGTCGGCCCGTTCGAGGACGGTCCGCCACCGAGGCAGATCTGCTCTGTGTTGCTCCGCGATGCGATCAGGCGGATAGTCTGCCGGGTCGAATCCGCATTCGGTGCAGGCTCGTTCCAACACCCAGGTCCAGTCCTTGGTATCCGGTTCAATTGCCATAGATCGAAGCGTATCCGGGTGCGGCGTTGAAGCGCCCGCTACGGCGCAACTCGAGCGCAGCAGCCTTGCCGAACGCGCTCAGCGCCGCCTTGCTCGCGGAGTACGCCGCCATGCCTCCGGTGGGACTATCGGCGACGACAGCGCTGATCTGGACCACCTGGGATCCCTTGCTCAGCCGCGGGACAACAACCCGGAGGAGCCGGGCGAAGCCCACGAAGTTGGTGAGCAGCAGCTCGTCCAGAGTGTCATCGTCGAGCTCCGCGAGGGAACCGAATGCCACGACGCCCGCGGCATAAACCACGCCGTCCAGAGGCTCGTCATCCAACGTATCGGCGATGCGGGCGGGCCCTCCGGGCAGGGTGAGATCAGCAGCGACGGACCGGGCGCCCAACCGATGAGCGACAGCGCTGAGTTTCGCTTCATCGCGTCCGCTGAGGATCAGCCGCGCTCCCCTTGCGTCCAGTTCTGCAGCTATGCGCGAACCGAGCTGGCCCGTTGCTCCTACCACCAGGAACTGTTTGCCGCGGATGTCGGCGGCGTTGGTCTCACCCATGACCTGAGCCTAGCAACCCGCCCTGACGCTTCCCTCCCGGGCCCGCAAGGCCTATGCCTGCCCTCGACGGCGGTCCTGTGCCTTTTCTTTCAGCTGCCGGAGTTCCTGCTCGGCTGCCTCACGTGCCTCGAGCTCGCCGAACGCCTGTTCGAGCTTCCCGGAGGACGGGTCCGACCAGGTGAGTTCCTCTTGGGCTGCCTGCAGATGCCTCAGACGCCTGGCTTCCTGCTCCGCCTCGCGCGCGGCACGAGCGGTTTCCACACTGCTTCCCGCTGAAGCGGACACCGCACCCTGAACGTCCAGCGCCGCCTGGGTGGCGCCGTGCTGGGCCTTGAGGGATTCGTAGCGGACTGCATTTTCCTGCAATGAGGTTTCAAGCCGGTACAGGTCTGCTTCGAGGGAGTGGAACTGCTGATCGACGCCATCGCGCTGGCGGGTCAGAGCCTCGAGCCTTTTCTGCACGTCCAGTGCACGGCGAAGCGCGGCCCGGGCGGCGTCGTCGTTGTTGTCCGCAACCGCGCGTTCCGCCTCGCGGTTGCACGCGTCGAGGTCTGCCGCTGCCTGCCGGGCGAGGCTGTCGACCCGGTGCCGTACAGCGGCGAGGTCGGCAACACTGCGGCGGGCACGGTCGAGGTTTTCCTCCTGTTGCCGCTGGGTCTGCCCGAGCGCGGCGATGGGATCGACCGGTTCAGGAGCGTTGCGGCGCGAGGAAAGGATGCGTGAGATGCGGCGGCGTACAGACACTGGTCCTAGGCCCGCCGCGTGCCGGTGCCGTAGGCGGCATTCCAGGTCCTCAGGGCACCGATTTCCGTAGTGAGGCGCGAGGTGGCGCGCTCAAGCTGCCTGCTGCCGGAGACCTGATGAACCTCGAGAAGGGCCCGACGCAGCTGAGCCGACAGTTCGCAGAGGGAGTTGACCTGCTCGCCGATGCCGCCTGCAAGGTCTTCACGGAGCGCCCTGTTCGGTTCCCGTCCGGCAAGCGCAAGGCGTTCACCGAGTACGGCTTCGGCCCGGGTGAGATCCTCAGCGGTTGCAGCCAGGTCCCCCGTGGGAGAACCCTGTGCGATAGCCGCCGCAACGGAGCGGCGGGTGGCGTCCGTGGAGCGCTCAAGCTGGAGCCGGAGCCTGGCGAGCTCCCGTGCCGATGCATCCGTGGAGAAGGACCGCAGGCGGCTGGACCCGCGCTCGATCCGGCGGCGGAGGACCCCCGAACGGCGGACACGGCGCACGAGCAACCAGGTACCGGTTGCCGCACCGATGGCCAGCACACCCAGGACCGCTCCACCAAAGAGGAGGAGCTGGAGAACACCCTCCAGCAGGACTTCCGCGGCGTCAGCGAACTCTGAATCAGGCATGTATACAAGTGTGCCGTGGAATTGGAGGTTGCGCTACGTGGGGGCCCTCAGCGGGAGGGATCCCCGCGCCAGATCATGAGTGCCTGGCTGCGCGGGCGGGGACGCTGGCCCCGGGCGAGGGTGACGACGTCACCCGCGAGACCGGCAGCGAAGACACGGCTGGTCTCCGATTTCCGTCGCTGTGCCAGCTCTTCGGTGAGTTCGCTGACCCTGTGCTGGAGCGCCATGACCTGATTCTCCAGTTCAAGGATGCGCCGGATCCCTTCCAGCGAGACGCCCTCATGGGACAGCCGCTGCACTTCGCGCAGGACATTGACATCGCGCTGGGAATACCGGCGGGCCCGCCCCGGCGCCCTGCTGGGAGTGACGAGGCCCAGCCGGTCGTACTGACGCAGCGTCTGGGGATGCATGTCTGCCAGCTCCGCCGCCACGGAGATCACATAGATCGGCATATTGATATCAACAGACATGGTGTCGCTCCCTTCTGCTGGCTAGATTCCCCACACCCTAAAGCCGCGCCTTCTCGGCGAGGTTGTTACGCGGATCGGCATCCTTCGTGGCGGTGGCGAATGCTTCGACGGCGGCCGCTGCATCCTTGTTCAGATTCTGCGGAACGACGACGTCGATGGTCACCAGCAGATCGCCGGTACCCTTCGAAGTCTTCACTCCACGGCCCTTGACCCGCAGGGTCCTGCCGGACGGAGTACCCGCCGGCACCTTCACCTTGACGATCTCACCGTCCAGGGTGGGCACCTCCACCTGCGCACCGAGCGTTGCCTCGGGGAAGGTCACGGGTACGTGCACCCGGATGTTGTCGCCGTCGCGTTGGAAGAACGGATGCGGCTTCACATTCACCGTGACCATGAGGTCACCGTTTCCTGCGTGCCCGGTCTGACCCTTTCCGCGTACACGGACCTTCTGTCCGTCACGGATGCCGGGAGGAATACGAACGTCGATCACCTCGCCGGAGGGCTCACGCAGGCCGATCGTGGTGCCGCGGATGGACCCGGCGAAGGAGATGCTGGTGCTCGCCGTGCGGTCTGCACCCTTGCGCGGCGGTGCCTGATACCCGGGGAACCCACCGCCCCCGGGGAATCCACCGCCGGAAGAGTAGCCGCCGCCTCCGCCGAACAGATCGGCGAACTCCGGAGGCAGGTTGCTGCCGCCGCCGAAACCTCCACGCTGGCGACCCGCCGTCTGACCGAAGAGGTTCCCGAACATGTCGTCAAAGCCGGCACCGCCGCCTGCCCCGCCCGGGCCGCCCGCGGTGAAGCGTGCTCCGCTTCCCATGGCGCGGATCGCGTCATACTGCTGACGCTCCTCGGGATCGGACAGCACCGAGTAGGCCTCGGAGATGTCCTTGAACATCCGGTCCGAGCCGCCGGTGCTCTGGTTCTGGTCGGGGTGGTGCTTGCGCGCGAGCTTCCGGTAAGCCTTCTTGATGTCGGCGTCGGAGGCGTCCTTGGGCACGCCAAGGATCTTGTAGAAGTCCTTGTCGACCCAATCCTGACTAGCCATCTGACCCCTCCTCTCTCTTGAACTTTAAGTTGTCCTGTTCGTGGAAGCATTGCCGCCGTCCCCTCCGAGGAAGGGGGCTTTAATATTCCGAGGGCCGCCAGGCCCGTAGGAATTTCGTTGCCCCCGTTCGGAGGGGACGGCGTGCTCAGCTACTCAGGTACCGCTACGATCACCTGGGCTGCGCGCAGGACGCGGTCACCCTTCTTGTAACCGGCGCGGAGGATCTGGCTGACGCTGTCGAACTGGACGTCCGGGCTTGGCTGCTGGATGAGCGCTTCGTGGACGTTCGGGTCGAACTCCACGCCGGTCTCATCGATGCGCGAGAGACCGTAGGTTTTCAGCGCGTTCTCCAGCTTGGTGGAGATAGCGGCGAAGGGCCCGTCCGCAAGGTCGCCGTGCTGGCGGGCGGCGTCAATGTCGTCGAGCACCGGCATGAGCGAGTTCAGTACCCCGATCACTGCCATATCCCGTGCGACGTCGCGGTCCCGCTCCACCCGCTTCCGGTAGTTTACGTACTCGGCCTGAAGCCGGAGCAGGTCATTCCGAAGCTCGGCCTCAACGTTGGTGGACGCCTGAGGAAGCTCTTCCCCGCCACCGGCCTCATTGAGGATCGCTTCTGCCTGCGCCAGTGCATCAACACCGGCGTCCGCTCCGTCCAGGTGCACCGGGTCCGAGGCATCCTGCCCGGTTCCGGCGCCGGGCTCCTGGCCGGCCCCCGCGAAGGGTGCCGAGCCAGGGGTGCCCGTGCCGTCTGTTTCGGCTGTGCCGTGCTGCCCACGGATCTCCCCAGTCTCCGGGTCGATCTTCCGGTTATCTCGGAAGCTCACTGGCTCTGAGTGTTCCTCTTCGTTTCCGTGGTGCGGCATGGCTACTTCTTCTCGTCTTCGTCAACGACCTCGGCATCGACGATGTCTTCGTCGTCAGCCTTGGATCCGTTTTCGCTGGGCTCACCGGTGGGGGTAGCGCCGGGACCGGCGGCACCTTCCTGCTGAGCCTGGGCGTAGATGGCCTCGCCGAGCTTGGTCTGGGAGGTCTGCAGCTTCTCGAAGGCAGCCTTCACCTCGTCGTCGTTATCCTGCGACTCCAGAGCCTTCTTGAGTGCATCGACGTCGGACTGCACCTCGGTCTTGACATCTTCGGGCAGCTTGTCGGAGTTGTCGTCGATGAGCTTGCCAACGGAATAGGCCAGCTGCTCGGCCGAGTTGCGGACATCCGCGGCCTCACGGCGCTGCTTGTCCTCGGCAGCGTGCTCTTCAGCCTCACGGACCATGCGGTCGATGTCTTCCTTCGACAGCGCGGTGCCGCCGGTGATGGTCATTGACTGCTCCTTGCCGGTGCCCTTGTCCTTGGCGGACACGTGCACGATGCCGTTGGCGTCAAGGTCGAAGGTGACCTCAACCTGAGGAACACCGCGCGGCGCCGGTGCAATACCGGTGAGCTCGAAGGTGCCCAGAGGCTTGTTGTCGCGAGTAAACTCACGCTCGCCCTGGAACACCTGGATGGCAACCGAAGGCTGGTTGTCATCCGCGGTTGTGAAGGTCTCACTGCGCTTGGTGGGGATGGCAGTGTTGCGCTCGATGAGCTTGGTCATCACGCCGCCCTTGGTCTCAATGCCCAGCGACAGCGGGGTCACGTCGATCAGGAGGACGTCCTTGCGCTCGCCCTTCAGTACACCGGCCTGGAGGGCAGCGCCGACGGCGACAACCTCATCCGGGTTCACGCCCTTGTTGGGCTCCTTGCCGCCGGCCAGTTCCTTCACCAGTTCCGAAACAGCGGGCATACGGGTGGAACCACCGACGAGGACGATGTGGTCGATGTCGGAAACCTTGATGCCGGCTTCGGCGATGACGTCGTGGAACGGCTTCCTGGTGCGGTCAAGCAGGTCCTTGGTGAGGTCCTGGAACTTGGCACGGCTCAGGTGCTCGTCGAGGTGCACCGGTCCGTCGGGAGTGACGGAAAGGTACTGCAGGGAGATGTTGGTGGAGCTGGCAGAGGACAGTTCCTTCTTGGCCTGCTCAGCAGCTTCCTTCAGACGCTGCAGGGCAATCTTGTCCTTCGACAGGTCTGCGCCCTTGGCCTTTGCCTGGGAGAGCAGGAACTCCACGACCCGCTGATCCCAGTCATCGCCGCCGAGGCGGTTGTCACCGGAAGTGGCACGAACCTGGATGGTGGAGAAGTCATCCTCGTCCTTGCCGACTTCCAGGAGCGAGACGTCGAACGTACCGCCTCCGAGGTCGAACACGAGGATGAGCTCGTCTTCCTTGCCCTTGTCCAGGCCGTAGGCCAGGGCCGCCGCAGTGGGCTCGTTGACGATGCGCAGGACGTTCAGGCCCGCGATCTCGCCGGCTTCCTTGGTTGCCTGACGCTCAGCGTCGTTGAAGTACGCCGGAACGGTGACGACGGCGTCTGTGACCTTCTCGCCGAGGTAGCTCTCCGCGTCGGTCTTCAGCTTCTGCAGGATGCGGGCAGAGATTTCCTGCGGCGTGTAGGTCTTGTCATCGATCTGTTTTGTCCAGTCAGTGCCCATGTGGCGCTTGACGGAGGCAATGGTGCGGTCGATGTTGTTGACGGCCTGGCGCTTCGCGATCTCGCCGACCAGAACCTCGCCGCCCTTGGAGAAAGCGACGATGGACGGAGTGGTGCGCGCGCCTTCCGCGTTGGCGATAACGGTGGGCTCGCCACCTTCAAGCACGGAGACGACCGAGTTGGTTGTACCGAGGTCGATACCTACTGCACGTGACATGCGTGTTCCTTTCGACGAGCCGCCGGTCAAGGACCGTTGGCTGCTTTGTCAGGTTCCGCTCACATTGAGCGTTCTGCACTCAACCCTACTACGCCACACACAGGTGTCAAACCAAGGTTGAGTCGGGAGGGCTCAACTTCTCGGGAAGGACTGCCTTCGAACGTCCCGCATGGGGTCAGTGGGACTGTCCGGACGCTCCCACTGCATCATGCGTTTCAGTGGAGGAGCCCGCCCGGTGCTTCGCATGGGGCGAAGCTGCAGCGCCGCCGTCGTGCCGTGAGAGTGCGGACGGCCACCAGATCTTCGGGCCAATGTCATAGGCGAGCGCCGGAACCAGCAGGGATCGGACGATCACGGTGTCCAGCAGCACACCGAATGCCACAATGAAGGCGATCTGTGCGAGGAACAGGATGGGGATAACGCCCAGAGCCGCGAATGTTGCCGCCAGCACGATGCCCGCCGAGGTGATAACGCCGCCGGTCACTCCCAGCCCGCGGAGAATGCCCGGCCGGGTTCCTATCCGCAGCGATTCCTCCCGAACGCGGGTCATCAGGAAGATGTTGTAGTCGACACCCAGCGCCACCAGGAAGACGAAGCCGAAGAGCGGCACGGAAGCATCTGCGCCATCGAACCCGAGGAGGTTGTTGAACACCAGTGCCGACACGCCGAGCGCCGTCGCATAGGACAGCACCACAGAGCCGATGAGGAGCACCGGCGCCAGCACGGACCGCAGCAGCAGCATGAGAATCAGGAGAATGACCAGGAGGACGATCGGGATGATCTTCGCCAGGTCAGCCTGCGCGGTCTCGTTGGTATCCAGTGCCACTGCGGTCACCCCGCCCACCAGCACGTCTGGGCTCACGGCATCCAGGTCCACGCGCAGCTGCTTGACCAGCTCCTCCGCTTCGGCGGAGTCCGCCTGGTAATCAAGTGTCGCCCTGACGAGGACGTTGCCTTCGCGTACGACGACGTCGCCTGCGCCATCGGCGACCACGGTCGCCTCTGCCACTCCCTCCTGTGCTTCGGTGACCTCAAGCACGCCATCCTGTCGGCCTTCGGGAGCAACGATCGTGACGGGGCTGCCTGCGCCGGCGTCGAAGTGGCGCGCGAGCGCGTCCTGACCGTCCACAGCGTTGGACGGGGCCAGGATGAGGGACGACTGCGGCACACCCGACGCCTGCAACTGGAGCAGTCCCAACGAACCGGCGACCAGCACCAGCAGGGACACGATCCACACCGGTCGGGAGAACCGCGCAACCAGGCTGCCGACGCGCTTCCAGATGCCGCGCAGACCTTCAAGGCCGGTGACGTTGCGGTCATGAACACCGCCGGGACGGGTGCCGACCTTTGGCCGCAGCGGCCAGAACGCACTCCGGCCGAAGATCAGGAGAAACGCAGGGAGAAGGGTCAGGGCGGCAAGCAGGGAGAAGACAATGCCGATGGCGGCGATCGGACCCAGGCTGCGGTTGGAATTGAGGTCGGAGAAGAGAAGGCACAGCAGCGCGAGGATCACTGTGGCTCCCGAGGCAATGATGGGCTCCACTGAGGCGCGATAGGCAGCCTTCATCGCGTCCCACTTGGAACTGAACTCCCTGAGCGTCTCCCTATACCGGGCAACCAGAAGCAGCGCGTAATCAGTAGCCGCGCCGATCACAAGGATCGACAGGATGCCCTGGCTCTGGCCGCTCAGCTCAATCCAGCCCCACAAGGCCAGCGCATACACAAGCAGGATCGACGTGGCGAGGGCAAAGACCGAAGTGAGAAGCACCAGGAAGGGCAGGATGAGGGCGCGGTAGACGGCCAACAGGATCAGGAATACGGCGGTCAGTGCGACTGCCAGCAGGATTCCGTCGATGCCACCGAAGGCACTGACCAGGTCCGCGGTGAATCCGGCCGGACCCGTGACGTAGCCCTCGGTACCCTCGGGCAGTTCCGCCTCAAGCACCTCGCGGAGTTCGACCACAACCTCACCCAACTCGCCGTCGTCGGACACAGAGGCGATGTACTGGACGGCAAGGGCATCCTCGGAAGGAATGGGGCCGACTACTGCAGGCTGCCCATCCGAGGCCGCTTCAAGTCCAGGCACCTTCTCCAACTCCCCCGTGAGTTCCCGGTACCGCGCCAGTTCCTGCGGCGGAATCTCCGTCTCCGACTCGACGACAATCACGGCGGGTAATGCCGTTGACTCCGTAAATGCCTCCTGCAGTTCTCCGGCCTCCGTTGATTCGGCATTGGCCGGAAGGAACGAAGCCTGGTCATTACTGGAGACGCCCTCCAACTTTCCGAAGGTGGGCCCGCCGAATCCGGCGCCGATAAACCACAACACCACTATGAACGCCGGGAGAATTGCCCGGACCCACTTCCTCTGGAACATTCCTGACCTCTCTGAATTATCTCTGCTGCCTACTATATCCGTGATGGAGATAATTGGCAGTATCCTACTCTGTTAAATGAAGAGGAGGAATATGGCCGCCACCGCACCACGCGAGTTGATGTCCCTGTTGCAGCAGTTCACCGTCGAGACGGACCGCTACGTGGACACAATCAGCGTTCGGGATGCCCTGCACCGGACGGACCTCAACGCGCTCGGAATCATGATGGGTGCTGCCCGCGCGGGTGCAACGGTGACGCCCGGAATGCTGCGGCAGGCGCTGAACCTGAGTTCACCGGCGACCACCGCGCTCATCGACCGCCTCGACGAGGCAGGTCATGTTCGCCGCTCCCGCAGTTCCGTGGACCGCAGGCAGGTTCACCTCGAGATGACGGAGAAGGCACTCGCAACCGGGTCACGCCTTTTTGCACCGCTGGCCCGCGAAGTGGAAAAGGCACTTTCCGACTTTTCCGCTGAGGAGCTTGAATTGCTCAGCACCATGATGCGCAAGGTGACCGACGCCACGGTCGACGCGCGCCAGCGAGCAGTGGAGGAACCGCCGGAGTAACCTGACGGTCATGAGCGGCGTCAAGAAGCCGGGGAGTTCGGCACGCCCCCGTGCGCCCGTCTTGCTTCAGTACCTACGATTGACCCATGTATCGGATCGTCACTGTCTGCACCGGCAATATCTGCCGCTCCCCCATGGCCGAAATCATGCTCAACCGCGCCTTCGAGGAGGCCGGACTGAACGACGACGTCCTGGTGGACTCCGCCGGCACCACCGGTTGGGAGACCGGCAACCCGATCGACGAGCGAGCCGCCGCGAAGCTCACCGAGCTGGGTCTGGAGAGCGAAACACACCGCGCGCGGAAATTCGATCCGACCTGGTACGCGGAGCGGGATCTCATTCTTGCGCTCGACGTGGACCACTATGAGGACCTGCGGCTCGAAGCCCCTGACGCCGACAGTCGCAGCCGGGTGCGGCTGCTTCGCGAGTTCGACCCGTCGACCGCCGGCACGCCGGTCTCCGAGCTCGGCATCTATGACCCGTGGTACGGGGATGGGGCAGACTTCGAAGCCACCTGGCAGATGATTCACGACGCCGTTCCCGGCATTGTCCAGTACGTGCAGGAGGATCTCGCGCGGGGTCACGCGGCTCGGTAAATGCTTCGGCAGATACAGGCTTAACTACAGCGAGACAATGTCCTTCAGCACCAGCAGGTGCTGCTCGAACAGCTTCTCCGGGTCCGAGAAGGTGCCGGCGCCGTACTGGCCGAAGACTTCAAAGCTGACAACGCCGAAAATGGCAGCCCAGACGAGCGTGCCCCGCGCGATCAGGTCATCGCTGGCCGCCAGGTCCATTTCTTCCCGAATGCGCGAAAGATCCACCGACAGCTGACCCTGACTGGTCGTGCCATGCGGAATATCAGGCAACGCCTCGCCCGTGCCGGATCGGTAGGCGTCGTCGAATATCCGAACAAGCGCCCTGATGACACGTGTACCGGGCCCGGTGGTTTGCTCCGCGGGCGCGTGATAACCCGGCACGGGACTGCCGAAGAGCAGAGCATAACGGGCCGGCTCCCTCAGAGCCCAGCCGCGCACCGCATGTGCGAGCGCGAAGAACCTTGCCGCGTGATCGGAGGCGGGTGCCAGTGAGACGGCGTGGTCCACTTCGTCGCCGAGTTCCGTATAGGCATCGACCACGAGGAGCGTCAGGAGTTCGTCCCGACTCTTCACGTATCGGTACACCGCCGAAGAAACCAAGCCCAGTTCCCGGGCGATGGCCCGCAGCGACAGTGCGGCAGCTCCACGAACGGCGAGGTGTTCCCGTCCTATCCGTGTGATGTCCTCCATGGTTTGGGCGCGGGCACGTTCGCGGGGTGTGGGAGCCATACACCCATGCTCCCCACCCTCGAGAGCGGTGTCAACTTTAGAGAGCGGTGCTATTGACAGGACCATCGACTGCGCGCATCCTTAAGCGAGAGCAGTGCTCTCACTTGAATCCATCAAAACTTGCATCGATCAACCAGGAGAAGAAATGGCGCAGCTGTACATAGTGACTGGAGCCGGCCCGGTGGGCTGGACCGTGGCAGAACAATTGGCGGGCCAGGGCGCACGGGTGCGGATCCTCACCCGCTCGGGGAGCGGTCCGGACCTTGCCGGCGTCGAGCGTGTCCCTGCCAATGCATCAGACCATCGGGAAATGGAAGCAGCCGTTGACGGCGCGGCAGCCGTCTTCCACTGCATTCATGGTTCCGCCTACACCGCCGCGGCCTGGGAAGCGGAACTGCCCCTCGCCGAGCGGGTTGTGCTGGAGGCGGCAGGGAAGGCAGACGCCGTCGTCGTCTTCCCGGAAAGCCTGTATTCATACGATCAGCCGGATGAATACATGACCGAAGGCTCTTCCCGGGCAGCCGCCACAGGCAAACGCGGAGTGCGCGCCGGGCTGCTGCGGGAGCGGAAAGCCTCCGCTACGGCGACGGTCAGCGTGGTCTCGTCTGACTTCTACGGACCCCGGGTCCGGACCTCCCATGCCGGCGAGCGCGTAGTCCCGCGGGTGTTGGCCGGAAAGACCATCCGGCCGCTGGGGGACGCGGACCTACCGCACTCCTTCACCTATGTTCCCGACCTCGCGGCAGCCATGATTGCGGCAGCCCGGAACAAGCAGCTCTGGAACTCCGTACTGCACGCACCGACAGCTCCTGCTCCGACACAACGCGGGATCGCCCAGGAGTTCGCTCGTGCCGCCGGCGCACCGGAGCCACGGGTCCGCCCGATTCCAGGCTGGATGGTCCGCTCGCTCGGAAAGGTCACGAGCGACATGCGGGAGCTCGCGGAGATGCTGTACCAGTTCGAGAACCCGTTCGTGATGGACTCCGCGCGCAGCGAGGCACTCCTTGGACTCCGACCTACTCCTCTCCGGGACGGCGCGGCCGCGACTGTGAGCTGGTGGCAGGGGCAGGAGGCTGCGGCGGACGCCCCTAAGATTATTCAGTGACCCTCTCGATTTGGCTGGCGCTGGTCGGCGCCCAGACGCTCATCAGCTTCACTCCGGGAGCCGGTGCCGTGAACACCATGAGCAACTCCCTCACGGTGGGGTTCCGGCGTTCCATGTGGGGCATCCTCGGCCAGCAGGTGGCCCTGCTCGTGCATATCGCCGTGGTGGCCGCCGGAGTCGGGCTCCTGGTAGCCGGGTCGCCGCTGGCCTTCAACATCATCCGCTATGCAGGCGCCGCCTACCTGGTGTACCTCGGCATCCGGAAGTTCCTCGAACGTCCGATTCCCGCCGAGCAGGCCGCCACGCTGCACGCCGAAGGCGCGGTGTCGATGTTCCGCCGGGGACTCTGGGTGAACCTGCTCAATCCCAAGGCAATCGTGTTCTTCCTGGCGTTCGTGCCGCAGTTCATCCGGCCGGAGCAGGAGCTTCTGGGCCAGTACGGTGTTTTGGCGGGCACCGTCGTCGTTATCGATGTTCTGGTGATGTGGCTCTTCTTCGCCGCGGCGGCGCGCTCCTTCAGCCGATTCACCAGCGGTCCGCGCGGACAGCGCCTGCTCAACCGCATCTTCGGCACGCTGTTTGTCGCCGTGGGCGCACTGCTGGCATTCTCCTGATTCATGGCACACAAGCCGGCAAACGCCGTCCTTCCGCTCATCATCGCCGTGGACGGCCGATCGGGCGCGGGCAAAACGACGCTGGCGGTGGAGCTTACAACGCTGTTGCGGGAACACCACACCGTGAGCCTGTTCCATCTTGAGGACATCTACCCCGGCTGGGACGGTCTTGCCGACGGTATGGAGCGGTACGTCCGCTCTGTGCTCACCCCGCTCGCATCCGGGCTGCCCGCCCGGTGGGCGGCCTGGGACTGGACCGCGAACCACGACGGCGACACCCGCCTCACACAGCCCGCGGACATTGTGGTGGTGGAGGGAGTGGGCGCGGCGTGCGAAGCCGCGCGTGAGTTCCTCGACGTGGTCGTCTGGATCAACGCCGCCGACGACCTCCGACGCACGAGCGCACTGACCCGTGACGGCGACACGTACGCTCCGTTCTGGCAGCGCTGGTCCGACCAGGAGGAACACTGGCTCGCGGGAGACCATCCCGCACCCCACGCCGATCTGCTGGTGCAGGGTCACCGCGGAAACGCTGTCCCGGATCAGCTTCGCCGCGCCCTGAGCGGGTTGCCCCAGTGCGAGTTCCTCATGTCGATGGAACGGGCGGCGCGGCGCGGCCTCACACTGCAGGTCGACACGATCGAGACGTTCCCTGAGGCCGCAACGGTGTTCCGAGAGCTCTACGGGGCGGCCGCCTCGGCCGTCTGGCTGGACAGCTCCACCACCGAGGACCCCCAGGGCCGCAGCCGGTTCTCGATACTGGCGGACGACGGCGGACGGTTCGGCCAGCTCGCCCAGCACACCGACGGCACCACCTCGGTCACCAGTGGTCCGGTCACCGCACGTATCGCCGGGCCGTTTTTCCGCTGGCTCGACGGCGTATGGGGCAGGCGTGCCGTCCGGCTGCCCGACACCTACCCCGGTCCGTTCGCCCTCGGTTGGCTCGGCTACCTCGGCTACGAGCTGAAGCGGGAAACCGGCGGTTCCACCACACCGGGCACCGACATGCGCGGCACGGTCCCGGACGCCTCGCTGCTCTTCGCGGGCCGCGCCGTCGTCCTCGATCAGCGAGATCGGCGCACCCACCTTCTGACCCTGCGTGACGGCTCCCGAGACACTGACGCCGATGCCTGGCTGGAACGTGCTCGCGCCGTCGTACTCTCGGGCGGAACTGCTCCGGCTCCGGCCGAGCGGCTGCCCGCTCCCCGCTTCTCCGCACGCGATACACGCGAGCAGTACCTGGAGAAGATCCGCACGGCAAAGGCGGAGATCGCCGACGGCAACTCGTACGAGGTGTGCCTGACAACCGCCCTCACGGCTCACGCGGAGGGTCCGGTTCGGCCCTTCGAGGCCTACCTTGAGCTGCGGCGTGCCAACCCGGCTCCGTTTGCGCACTACTTCTCTTTCCCCGGCCTTGCTATTGCCAGCACCTCGCCGGAGCGGTTCCTCCGGCTCGACTCGTCCGGCGGGATGCGCGCCGAACCGATCAAGGGCACCCGGCGCCGCTCCGCCGATCCTGACGAGGACGCCGCCCTGCAGGCCGAGCTGCGCACCAGCACCAAGGACCGCGCGGAAAACATCATGATCGTGGACCTGCTGCGCAACGACCTCTCCCACCTGGCCATCCCCGGCACCGTCACGGTGAGCCGCCTGTGCGACATCGAAACGTACGCAACGGTGCACCAGATGGTCAGCACTATCGACGCGCAGCTGCGGCCGGGGTCCTCCCGCGCCGAAGCAGTCGCCGCCGCGTTCCCTGCCGGTTCCATGACGGGCGCGCCGAAAATCAGCACCATGGTTATCCTCGACCGGCTCGAAGGTGCACCGCGGGGTGTCTATTCGGGCGCCGCCGGGTACTTTTCGCTCGATGGGGCAGCGGACCTCGCCGTCGTCATTCGTACGCTCGTGATGGAGAATGACGACGACGACACCCGCCTCACGCTCGGCGTGGGCGGCGCGATCACGGCCGATTCCGACCCGTCCGAGGAGTGGGAGGAAGTGCGGACGAAGGCGTTCGGGGTATTGTCCGCGCTGGGCTCGTCCTTTCCGGCATAGTCCACATTGCTCGCTGCACGCGGCCTTCCGTCACCTCATCCCGTGTGGAAGCATTGAACAGGCAAAGGACGGATCAACGAAGGAGAAAGGTCATGACCAGCTCCCGCGATGAAAACACGCCCAGCCTGGACGATGTTCAGGAGCCGGACAACGAATTCCTGCCCAACCGGATCTACCAGGGGCACGCAGGAGAGCCCGAACGCCTGGATGATGACGCCCTGGCGGCAGCCACGGAGCAGGAGCGGGTCGACGCCGGGCTCATCGACTACGCCCCAGACCAGGTTCCGGATGCCACCGACCCCCTCCCTGAGGAGGCCTCTGACGAAGCGGACCGGGCACAGCGTGGACTGAACGGGGAAAGCAATCCCGATTCCTGAGAACGCCGGCCCATAGCGCTCGCCCCGGGGCCCTCGGTCGCTAGCGCCTATCGCCCTCCCTGGCCTCGCTTCGCTCGCCCCGGGCCCCTCGGTCGCTAGGCTGGTGCCCATGACTGTTCTGGTGTTCCTGGACTCCTCCTCCCCCGCAGGCCGGATCGCTGACGCGACGCAGCCGCAGCTCAAGGTCACTGACACCGGAATCACGCGCGGCGACGGCATCTTCGAGACCATGCTCGCCGTCAACGGCGCGCCCCGGAAGCTGCAGGCGCATCTGGCCCGGCTGGCGACCTCTGCCGAGGCGCTGGAACTGAAGGTGCCGCCGTCGGACGCGTGGGAACGCGCCATCGCCACCGCGCTGAAGGAAACCGGCGACGACGGCGAACTGGTGGTCAAACTCGTCGCCACCCGCGGGGAGGAAGGGGCCGGTGCGACCTCCTGGGTGCTGGTCTCACCGCTACCCAAGGGGCTGCGCGGGCAGCGCCTCTCGGTACTCCTCCTGGACCGCGGTTATGACAGCACCGTCGCGCAGCGCGCGCCGTGGCTGCTGATGGGGGCCAAGACTCTCTCCTACGCGGTGAACATGGCCGCCCTCCGCTACGCCCGCTCCCACGGCGCCCACGACGTCATCTTCACCTCCACCGACGGCAAGGTGCTCGAAGGCCCGACGTCGACGGTCCTGATTGCCCGGGTGACCGACGGCGTCAAGCAACTAATCACACCGCAGCTGGAGAGCGGGATCCTGCCCGGAACGTCGCAGGGGGCCTTGTTCGCGACCGCCCGTGATGCGGGCTGGGAACTCGGTTATGGCCCACTGGTGCCGGAGGACCTGTTCAACTCCGAGGGCGTCTGGTTGATTTCGAGCGTCCGCCTGCTCGCCGAAGTCGGGTCGATTGACGGGAAGCCGGTCACGGTGTCTCCCGAGTTGACCGCCGAACTCGGAGCCCTGGTGCAGGCAGTCTCCTGAACCGGAACATATAGCGCACGCGCAGGGCGTTACCGCACATTACGGCACAGCGTGGCGGACGGGGTTGCCGGTGCTAGGTTCAATCCGGAGTAACGAGCGCCAGTGCCAAGCCCTGACTTGCTGGCCGGCAACCCTCTTTCACGGCGGGGTGCCTCAGGTGACTACTCGGCACACCGATCAGGATCCACGATCACCAGCGTGCACAGCGTGAGGAGACACAGTGTCACAGCATTACACCCCCCATCAGCAGCCAGGCAACGGCTACGCCGGAGACATCACGCCGCGCGAAGCGGTGGAACGCGTCAGCAAGGGCGCCGTCCTCGTGGATGTCCGCACAGTCGAGGAATGGCAGACCGTCGGCGTCCCTGACCTCACCGATGCCGGGACCGTCCCCCTCTTCCTGGAGTGGAACCGCTCCGACGGCACCCGCAATGTCTCCTTCCTCAACCAGCTGAACGGCCTCAAGGGCAGGGAGCTGCTGTTCCTCTGCCGCTCGGGCGTCCGCTCGGTTGCCGCGGCGCAGAGTGCAACGGCTGCCGGGCACACCGCCTACAACGTGCTGCACGGTTTCGAGGCGAACGGCGGCTGGCGCTCCAGCGGCCTTGCGACCACCGCCCACGCCGAATCCGGTACCCCTGAATCCGGCAGTGCCGAATCCGCGGCTGCCAGTCCGGCGAACGGGCAGGGCGACGCCGGTGAGTGAGTCCACGCCGTCGTCGTTCTCTCCGGCAGCGGGTCGGGAGCCGATCGCCGGTAACGGTGGCTACCCCCGGATCCAACGGCCGGACGACGACACCGCCGCCTGGTCGCCCGACACCCTCGCCGTCCGCGGCGGGCTCGCACGGTCCAATTTCGAGGAAACGTCCGAGGCCCTCTTCCTGAACTCGGGATTCGTGTATTCCTCCGCGGCTGCGGCGGAGGCCGCGTTCACCGGCGACGTCGACCGCTTTGTCTACTCCCGGTACGGCAACCCCACAGTCGCCATGTTTCAGGAACGACTGCGTCTTCTTGAAGGAGCGGAAGCGTGCTTCGCCACCGCCAGCGGCATGTCCGCCGTCTTCACCGCGCTCGGAGCGCTCCTGGCTGCCGGCGACCGCGTAGTCGCCTCCCGCAGCCTGTTCGGCTCCTGCTTCGTCATCCTGAATGAAGTCCTCCCGCGCTGGGGCGTGGAGACGGTCTTCGTGGACGGCTGGGACCTCAACCAGTGGGAAGAAGCGCTGAGCGTCCCTACCACCGCTGTGTTCTTCGAATCCCCTTCGAACCCGATGCAGGAAATCGTCGACATCCGGGCAGTCGTGGAACTCGGCCATGCCGCGGGCGCGCAGGTCGTCGTGGACAATGTCTTTGCCACACCGCTGTTGCAGCGGTGCACGGAACTGGGTGCCGACGTCGTTGTCTATTCCGGCACCAAGCACATCGACGGCCAGGGCAGGGTCCTGGGCGGCGCAATTCTCGGCCGCAAGGAATTCATCGAGGGTCCGGTGAAGACCCTCATGCGGCACACCGGTCCGGCCCTGTCCTCCTTCAACGCCTGGACCCTCCTGAAGGGACTCGAGACGCTCTCCCTGCGGGTCAACCACTCCTCGTCCTCGGCGCTGACCCTCGCCCGCTGGCTGGAAGCTCAACCGGCAGTGACCTGGGTGCGCTATCCCCTGCTCGAATCTCACCCGCAGTTCGATCTCGCCGCTGCCCAGATGACGGCCGGTGGCACGGTGGTCACATTCGAACTGAACGCCCCCGAGGGCCGGGCGAAGGAGCGGGCGTTCGCACTGCTCGATGCGCTGGACATCATCGACATCTCCAACAACCTTGGCGATTCGAAGACACTGATCACCCACCCTGCCACCACGACCCACCGTGCTATGGGTGCTGAAGGGCGCGCGGCCATCGGGCTGTCGGACGGCGTTATCCGGCTCTCGGTGGGTCTTGAGGACGTAAGTGACCTTCAGACGGACCTCGGCAAGGCCCTCGCCGCAGGCTGAAGCTGGGATTCAGCTGTGAGTTCGACCGCACATTGAACCATTCGGGGTAGTGCGAGCGTCTTCCCGGCAGAGGGGTCGAGTGGCCACTTCCACCCCCGGTGTTCAGGGGTGATCACGGGAGGAATCACCATGAGAAAAGCAATCCGCGTCCTGTTAGCCGTCATCGCCATCTGCCTGCTGGCGCTCACCGGCTGTGGCGGCTCAGATACCCAGAGCGAGGACATTCCCGCAGGTGAAGAAACCGCGATGGAAGCACCGCCTACCGAGGACCCGGCCGAGGTGGACCCCCCCGTGGAGGCAACCGAGGGCGACACCGAGGGGGCAACCGGCGAGCCTGCCGGTGGAGGAACAGTTGGAACCCCGCTCGGCGTCGCGGAAACCGACCTGGGTGAGGTGGTCGTCGATGCAGAGGGCATGGTGGTCTATGTCTTCACCAACGATGAGCCGGACTCCGGGGTCAGCGCCTGTGAGGGTGGCTGCCTGGAGGCATGGCCGCCGGTGCTGACAGACAGCGAGTCGCCCGAGGTGGAGAGCGTCACAGGAGAAGTGGGCACCATCCAAACGCCCGACGGCGACATGCAGGTCACGATCAACGGCATGCCGATCTACTACTTCGCTGAGGATGAGGCCGCGGGCGACACCAGGGGCCAGGGTGTGAATGAGGTCTGGTACGTCGTCGCTCCCGACGGCACGATGATCCAATGACGGTCGAAGAGGTCTAACTTCCCGAGGCTGCATCCTGGGCAAGCAGCGCTGTCTTCAGGGAGCGTAGCGCATAGTGAAGACGGGATTTCACGGTCCCCTCCGGTATGGAGAGGGCCCGTGAAATCTCCGCCACGGTCTCGCCGCGGAAGTAGAAGTGCAGCACCACGTCACGGTGCTGCGGCGAGAGTTCGTTGAGCGCATCCGTCAGCAGCCAGGACGTCAGAAGCTGCTCCACCTCGTCGTCGGAAGGAATTTCCGGGACCTCGTCCACGTCGAATTCGTGGCGGCGGAAGCCGCTGCGGAACGAGTCGACGAGGATGTTCCGGGCAACCACAAAGAGCCAGGCGCGAATCTCGAGCTCACTGTGTCCGCGCATGACCGGATGCTCCCACGCCCGCAGCAGGGTCAGCTGGACCACCTCATCAGCCAGGAAAGCGTCCGGGGTCAGGCGGCGGACGAACCGCCGCAACGGGCGCAGGTGGTTATCCCTGATGACGTTGAGCCAGTCCGGCTGTCCATCGGCCATGCTCGTTCCCCACACTAGACATCGCTAGACATCACACCGCAGTACCCGAACCATTGACGCGGTGCGACGTTGGGAAAACCCTGCCGCATCCCGCATCGGTTCTCTTCATGATGCACCTCCGAAGCGGGTTACGAACAGGGCTTGCTAACCGAGGATGAAGTTCCAGGTTCCCGCATATACCGCGGCGGTCGCGGCAAGCCCTGCGATCAGCAGGCCCGCCAGAACAACGACGGCGTCGACGCGGCTGAATGTGCTCTCCCGGGCCCACGTGCGCGGACCGGCCCCGAAGCCGCGCGCCTCCATGGCCACCGCCAATCTGGTAGCCCTGCGGATGGCCTGGACCATGAGCCCGAACGCCTGCCCGAGAAAGTTCCCGAAGCGTGCAGCAGGGTTTCCCTCATGGCTCACGCCGCGCGCACGCCGGGCGAGACCGAGCGTCCGCCACTCCTCGAAGAGGAGCCCCACCAGCCGCATTCCCGCGAGCGCTCCCAGCACAAACCGGTGCGGGGCCTTCAACCGCTGGGCCAGCGCGTCAGCGAGGTCCGTCGGGTCCGTACTGGCGAGGAGGAAGAGCCCGGGTAGCGCGATCGCGAGCCCACGCAGTCCAATGGCCATTCCGGCGTTGACCGAATCCTCGGTGAACAGCACGGGCCCCAGCTCGAAGAGAACCCGCCCGGTCTTCTCCGCGAGCAATGCTGTGCCGTACGCCGCGACGATCGCCGCGACAACAAAGGGCCACGTCCGCAGCAAAAGCCTGCGCACGCTGATTCCCAGCAGTGGCAGCAGCAGCAGCTCACTGCCGAGAACGACGCCGGCACTCACCCAGTCCACGCTGAGCATCACCACCACGGTGATCACCACCGCGGCGAAGAGCTTCGAGAGCGGATTGGCCCTCGGGAGCACCCGGCCGGTGATCTCGGGGTTCAATACGTCGGCGCTCACGCCACCACCTCCAGCGTTGCGGAGGTTCCGTCGACGGCCACCACCCGGCTCCCGAGCGCAGCCGTGTACTCACGGTCATGGGTTACCGAGACCACGCAGGTCCCCCCATGAATGAGTTCGGCGAGCAGGGCAACCAGCTCAGCCCAGGTATTGGCGTCCTGGCCGAACGTCGGTTCGTCCAGGATCAGGATGTCCGGGTTGGTGGCGAGCATTGTCGCAACGGACAGGCGCCGCTTTTCGCCTCCGGAGAGAGTGTAGGGATTCGCTTTCAGGAGCCCGGTCAGGCGTAGCCGCTCCGCGATGGGGTCAATACGGCGTCGAATTTCCGCTTCGTCGGAGCGGGCCACCCGGCGTGGACCGAATTCCAGCTCCTCGAGTACCGTGTTGGTCAGGAACTGGTGCTCGGGCTCCTGAAAAACCGTACCGATCCGGCTCACCAGTTCGGCGGATTTCCACTCCGACGGCTTGGTCCCAGCTCCGCGGGCGAGCGGTTCAAGGGCAGTGAGTGCTCCGCCGCGCGGCCTGAGCAGTCCGGCGATGGTGAGCGCGAGCGTTGACTTTCCGGCTCCGTTCGGGCCGAGCACGCTGACCGCCTCTCCCGTCCGGAGGGTGAGGTCGACGTCGTCGAGCACTGCCCGTCCACGCTTTGACCGCGCGACGGCCAGCCCGGCCGCCTGCAGCAGGTCCGGTCCGGCCGAGGTTTCGACGGCGGGCGTTTCCGGCCGGTAGCCCGGCACCCAGACGCCGGCTTCGATGAGCCGCGAACGCGTTGACCCGTGCCGGAGCACTGCGTCCGGTTCACCGTCGGCGAGGATGCCGCCGTCGGAGTCGAGCACCACCACGCGGTCCACCACATCGGCCCATACCTCGACCCGGTGCTCCACCACCACGAGTGTGGCTGAAGTCCGGTCGAGCACGCGGACGACGGCGTCCCTCACCTCGATCGCCCCTGCGGGGTCAAGGTTGGCGGTCGGCTCGTCGAGGAGCAGCAGCCCCGGCTGCATCGCGAGGACCGCCGCCAGGGCCAGCCGCTGCTTCTGGCCGCCGGAGAGCGCCGTGGTGGGATGATTCAACGCAACGTCGAGGCCGACGTCGTCGAGGGCCCGATGCACGCGCGGCCAGATCTCGGCGCGGGGAACGGCCAGGTTCTCGGCACCGAACGCTACCTCGTCACCCACCCGGGCCAGCACCAGCTGGGTGTCCGGATCCTGGAGGACCAGGCCGGAACGGCCGCGTGCAGCAGCCGGGCTGACGCCGTCGACCGTGAGTTCACCGGCCTGCTCGCCCTCGTCCTGGTCACCCACAACCCCTGCCAGTCCATGCAGCAGCGTGGACTTCCCCGCGCCGGACGCACCGAGGAGCAGCACGCGCTGGCCCGCCTCGATGGTCAGGTCGATATCCCGGACCGCCCAGCGCACCCGGCCGGGGTGGCGCCACCCCCACCCCTGCGCCGTGATCGAGGCCGGGGCGGACACCCCCGTCGTGCTCATGCTAAACGTCAGCCGTGCGGCCCGCGGCGAAGGATGACAGCGCACCGGTCTTCGCGAGCCCACGGGTGGCGAGCCACGGCAGCACACCGGCGAGCACCACACCCGAAACGGCAGCGAAGACTCCGTACATCAGCTTGTATTCCATGGCCCACTCGACGTTGTACATGATGTTCTCGCTCACCGCGAGGGCAAGACCTGCGCTGAGGCCCGCGAGGATGGCCACACCGATGTTCCAGCGCCGGTAGAGGAACAATGCGAACACCAGCTCAGCGCCGATGCCCTGCACCAGACCGGAGAGGAGTACGGCCATACCGAACTGCGTGCCGATCAGCGCCGACACGGCCGCTGCCAGTACCTCGCAGTAGATCGCGGCACCGGGCTTGCGGATGATGAGCCCGCCGAGCACACCGGCGATGAGCCAACCGCCGGAGTACAGTCCGGCCAGCGGCGGGTACGCAGCGGTCACGGCGGCAATACCGCTGTAACCGGCCGACCAGGCAAAGAAGATGACGCCTACGGCCACGGAGATGACTGAGGCGACCACAATGTCGACGACGCGCCATTCGTAGCGGCGGCGGGATGTGGACGGTGTAGGACTCTGTGTTGCAGTCATGATTGTTGATCCTCCTGGGTACAGGAGGGGAAGGCCTTCCGGCAGGGCGCCGGTCGCCCTGAGAACTCGACTCCCTTCGCCGGTACTAACCGGATCAGGTTCGAGGGTCTGCGGTGGTCCGCACTCTCAGCGCCCACCACATGCGTGGCTGCGCTCCCCTGTCGTTGTTTTGAGCGATACCAACTGTACACCCGCCGGCCGTGGTACCGGCGTCGTGGTCGTCCATCGATGGTCCCGATAACGCTAGGCTGGGACCAAAGCTAAGCCGACTGAAGGAGGCACCATGAATACGATCTTCAAACTGATGGGTGTTGGACTGGGCCTTGTGGCGGGCCTCGTAGGCACGCAGGTGGTGGACTTCATCTGGAAGCGGGTGACCGGAAACGAACCGCCGAAAGACACTGAAGGTCTGGAGAACAGCCTGCGGTCAGCGCTCGTGTTCGCCGTGATATCCGGTACGGTCAGCACCACCATCCGCGTGCTCACCAACCGCACCACGCAGCGCGCCATCCGCCGCTACGAGAACACACGCCACATCACGTAAGCGTCAGTCGTCGGACGCGCGGTCGCCCGCCTCACGGCGTCGGGTGGCCGCGTGTTCCACGACCTCGTCCAGCTCATCCATGCTGAGCAGATCCTTGCGCAGGTGCCTGGTGCGGTAGCCCGCGCGCCCCACCATGTGTGCTGACACCGGCGCCGTAAGCAGCTGGAAAACCCAGCAGACAATCAGTACGGGCACAACCGCCCACGAGCGCTGCTCCACTGCAATTGCCAGCAGAAACAACAGCAGCCCAAGAACCTGCGGCTTTGTTGCCGCATGCATGCGGCTCAGCAGGTCCGGAAACCGCATAAGCCCGACGGCGGCCGCCAGCGACATGAGCGCCCCGCCAAGGAGCAGGACCGCGGTAAGGATATCCAGGGCAGCATCCATCGGCGGCTCACTTCCTTTCGATGACGAATCGGGCAACTGCCACCGAGGCGATGAACCCGATGAGGGAGGTGGCCACCAGGATTACCAGAGTGTTGGTGTGGCCGTTGAACACCATGTCCGCGGCCAACGCCCCGCCGACGATGGCCAGCAGTACGTCTACGGCAATGACACGGTCCAGAATCGTCGGTCCGCGAGCCGCCCGGTAGATGGCGCAAACGGCCGAGACGCCGAGAACCGCAGCGATGACGCCGAGCATGACGGTCATGGGCGTCCCCTTTC
This sequence comes from Arthrobacter sp. TJ-270, assembly GCF_058269075.1. NCBI lineage: Bacteria > Bacillati > Actinomycetota > Actinomycetes > Micrococcales > Micrococcaceae > Arthrobacter > Arthrobacter sp. TJ-270. The sequence goes on from NZ_JBZCNB010000001.1 coordinate 804,029, forward strand.
CTCGAGGTGATGAGGGGCGGCGGTGAGCAGCAGTGCCAGGTCCTCCCTGGTTCCCATCACACGGATCAGCCACTCCTCGGTGCGCCGGACATTCCGGCGCACCTTTTCTGCGTCATCGGGGCCGGCGACATTCAGGCAGTGCAGGTAGAGGGTGGAAGTGGAGCGGTCCACTTCGATCACGAGAGACCCCGGAATCAATGAGATGGCGTGTCCGGTGGCCGTGACCAGGAGGTCGGATGGGCTGCGCAGGCGTACCGCAACCACAGCGTTCTTCAGCCGCGGGCCATGGGTGAGGGCCAGCCAGAACACCTGGAAGCTGGCCAGCACCAGCTCGTACACAAAGCGCACGGCGAAACCGGCAGCGTAGAACACATTGAAGCGTCCACTGAGCTCGACCGGCGGCAGGTAGAGCAGGTTTGCCACGGCGAACGCGATGATGGCACCGAAGATCAGGTTGCCCGGGCTGAAGTCCTGCCAGAGCGCCCCCCAGACAAGAACGAGCCAGATCAGCAGCGGCAGTTCGACCCGGAACGGGATTCGTTGTCTGGTCATGGCGTGGCACCTGCCGCTTCGGTAGCACCGTCGCCGAGTACAGCGTCGATGTAGGGGGTTCGCTCAAGCATTTGTTGTGCGGCCTGTTCGCTCAGGGCGAAAAGCGGTCCTCCCATAAGTGTCAGGCTGACGCCCAGCAACACCAGGCCGGTGGTGGCTCCGACCATCGACCGCGGGAGCAGGTTCACGGGGTTCCTGCCCGCGAACTTTCCGGTACTGTGCCCGGAGACCCTCCGCGAGGTGGTTACGGCGGAGCCGTCGGGCGACGTCATCAGCAGAATCGGGTCCGGGTGTGTGGCGTCCTCCGGCTGGCGCCAGAATGCCCGGTTCCACACACGTGCAACCGCCAGCAGGGTGAGGAGGCTCGTCAGTACGCTTGCCCCGACCAGCACGTACGCCAGGGGTGTCCCCAGCTCCACGCCCGCCTTAAGCAGTCCCAGCTTCCCGAGGAATCCGGAGAACGGCGGGATGCCCGCAAGGTTCATGCCCGGTATGAAAAACAGCAGTGCCAGGAACGGGGAGAGCTTCGCAAGGCCGCCGAGGCGGTCCATGTTGGCCGTTCCCCCGCGTCGCTCGATTAGCCCGGTCACGAGGAACAGGCTGGTCTGCACGATGATGTGGTGGGCAACGTAGTACACCGCGGCGCCGAGGCCGATCACCGTTGATACCGCGAGCCCGAAGATCATGTAACCGATGTGGCTGATCAAGGTGAAGGAGAGCATACGTTTGATATCCGACTGCGCGAGGGCACCCAGGATGCCCACAATCATAGTGAGCATCGCTACCACCATAAGCAGCGTGTTGATGCGGTCTCCGGGAAACAGGAGAGTTTCGGTCCGCACCATCGCGTAGACGCCGACCTTGGTCAACAGGCCCGCAAACACGGCAGTCACCGGGGCGGGCGCGGTCGGATAGGAGTCGGGCAGCCAGAAGGCCAGCGGGAAGACCGCAGCCTTGATGCCGAACGCGACCAGGAGCATCAGATGCAGGACCATCTGCGTTGCATGGTCGATATCCGCGAGCTTCAACGCCAGGTCGGCCATGTTAATTGTGCCCGTGGCCGCATAGATCATGCCGATGCTGATCAGGAACAGCAGCGACGAAACGACGCTCACGACGACGTAGGTTACGCCCGCGCGGATCCTCGGCGTGGTGCCGCCAAGGGTCATGAGCACATAGCTCGCCGTGAGCAGGATTTCGAACCCTACATACAGGTTGAACAGGTCACCGGCAAGGAACGCGTTCGAGACTCCGGCCACCAGAATGAGGTAGGTGGGGTGAAAGATCGAGACCGGGGCGTCCTTATCGCCGTCGGTCATGCCCTGCCCCGTGGCGTAGATCAGGACGGCGAGGCTCACCGCCGAGGAAACGACCAGCATCAGGGCAGAAAATTGGTCCACTACCATCGTGATGCCGAACGGCGCGGCCCAGTTGCCGACGAAGACCGCCGTTGTGCCCCTCCCGCTGGTATCAACGAGAAGGAAAATTTCGATCAGCAGTGTCACACAGAGTGTCGTGATGCTGACCGTGCGCTGCGCCCTGGAACGACGGATGAGTACGAAGGCCAGCGCTGCACCGAAGAAGGGCAGCACTACCGCCAGAGGTGCCAGGTTCACGATGTTCATCGCCCCTCCGTCCGCGGTTTGCCCGGTCTTCTGCCGGTTGCCGTCCGCTGGGCGCCCGGCGCTTCCTCGGCCTCCTCGACCGGCGTGAACTCCGTTGTTTCGATGGGTATGTCCGCGTCATCCTCAGCATCGAAGCTGCTCTGGGACGCCACCCGCCGGTCTTCGATGTCATCCTGGACTTCGTCCTGCCGTCCGAGAATCCACGACCGGTAGATGATGCCGAGCACGAAGGCAGTCACGGCGAAGGAAATGACGATAGCCGTGAGGATCAGCGCCTGGGGAAGCGGATCGCTGTAGTCCTCAGCGGGGATATCGGATGCGTAGAGCGGGGCCCTGCCCCCTGGCCCACCCGCGGCCAGAAGCAGCATGTTCGCCCCGTTGGCAAGCAGGATCAGGCCCAGCAGAACGCGGGTCAGGCTACGCTCCAGGAGCAGGTAGATGCCCGCGGCGAAGAATCCGCCCATGACGACGAGCAGCGTGATGTTGACGCTCACGGAACCACCTCTTCTTCCGGTTCCCGGGGTGTCTCCGGCGCTCGGGGCCCGGCGTCCATGGTTGCCGTTGCTTCCTCGCTGCGTTCGTCGATCTCAGATCCGAGGCTGCGCAGCACGTCGAGCACCAGACCGACCACAACCAGGTAGACGCCGATGTCGAACATTGTCGAGGTCACGAACTTTATGTCCCCGAAGACTGGCCACGTCAGCTCGATGATTGCGCTCTGGAACACCGCGCCGCCGAGGAACAGCGGCACGATGGCCGTGAGTGCAGCCGTGGCCAGTCCGCTGCCCAGTAACAACCCTGCGCTGATAGGAGTTGCTTCAGCGAGTTCGAAGCGACCGCCTGCCAGGTAGCGGATGGTCAGTGCCAGTCCGGCCATGAGTCCGCCGGCGAATCCGCCACCGGGCGCATTGTGGCCTGCGAGCAGGAGGTAGATCGAGAAGACGATGATTGAGTGGAACAACAGCCGGGTAATCACCTCGAAGATGATCGAGCGGCGTTCAGGGGCCAGCGTCCGACCTGCCACAAGCCAGGCATCGTTGACGGAACTTGCGAACTTCTTGGCCAGCTCGAGCGCTGCGGCCTCCCGGCCGTACGCATCGAACGGTTCCCTGTTTCGCCCGACGGTTCCGCTCTCCACTCCCTCAGCGCGCACCCGTCCGTCGCCGCGGCCGCGGATGAAGATCAGGCTTGCCACGCCTGTTGCCGCGATTGCGAGGACGCTGATCTCGCCGAAGGTGTCCCAGGCCCGGATGTCCACCAACGTGACATTGACGATGTTGGCGCCGCCGCCGTCGTCGTACGCCAGCGACGGGAAGCTCAGCGAGATGGGGTCCGCAACCCGCGACGCCATCGCAGACATGGCGATGGTAACCATGACCACACCGAAGGAAATACCCAGCACCGCCCGGAGCAGCCGGTGCTGGACTCCCGGTTCCCGTTGCCGCAGACGTGCCGGGAGGGACCGCAGCGCGAGTACGAATGCGACCAGCACGATGGTCTCGATCAGCAGCTGGGTCAGCGCGAGGTCGGGGGCGCCATGCAGCGCGAAGATCAGCGCCATCCCGTAACCGGTGATTCCGACCATGAGGACGGCCATGAAGCGCTTGGTGGCGCGCAGTGCCGCGACCAGGCCAAGAAGGACCGCGACGCCGGCAATGAGCTGGGCGGGGGAATCGGCCAGGCGCCAGGCCCGTGGGAGCGGTGCGTCGAAGATGATCAGTGCCGAGAGCGGAGCGATGATCGCCATCGACAGGATGATGAACAGGTAGAACGCGAGTGAACCGCGCTGTGTACGGCCAGTGAGCCAGACTGCTACGTCGTCGAGCACGCCGATGACGCTCTTGTAGTTCCGTTCCGCGTCGATGTCCGGGGCGATCCGGGCCTGAATCCGCTCGAAACGGTCTCGCATCAGGAACAGCGCGAGGCCGCCCGCGATCGAGAGCAGGGACAGGAACAACGCTGGGGTGACTCCGTGCCACAGCAGCAGGTGCGGCGTCTCTTCCGCGGCCGGGAAGGTACGCACGTACGGCTGGATCGCCGCGTCCAGCGGAGCGGGCAGCACACCGAATACAACGGAAGCAACGGCAAGCAGCGCCGGGGCGAAAAGGAAGGACGGCTCGACGCGTTCGAAAGGGGTCGGTGTGGCGGATTTCCGCGCGAAACCGCCCCAGATGAAACGGGCGCTGTAGGCCAGGGTCAGCATGGAGCCAAGGATGATTCCCACGAGAGCCACCACGCCCAGCACACCTTCCTGCGCTTGGTGGATGAAGGCTTCGAGCACCGACTCCTTTGCCACAAAACCCAGGAGGGGCGGTATGCCTGCCATGGAGGCCGCAGCGATGACGGCGACGGAGGCCAGCACGGGCGCGGACCGACCGACTCCGCAAAGCTTCCGGATGTCGCGCGTGCCCGACTGGTGGTCGATGATACCGACCACCAGGAAGAGGGTCGCCTTGAAAAACCCGTGCGCGAGGAGGAGACCCAGCCCGGCGAGCGCCGCCTCCTGCCCTCCCTGGCCGACCACGATGGTCAGGAAACCGAGCTGGCTCACCGTGCCATACGCGAGGAGTAGCTTCAGGTCATGCTGGCGAAGTGCGCGCCATCCGCCGAAGATCATGGTCGCGAGCCCGAGGCCGAGGACAACCGGGGACCACAGCAGGTTCTCGGAGAACCCGGGGGCAAAGCGCGCAATGAGGTAGATGCCGGCCTTCACCATGGCGGCGGCATGCAGGTAGGCGCTCACCGGCGTCGGGGCTGCCATGGCGCTGGGGAGCCAGAAGTGGAAGGGCACGAGCGCGGACTTGGAGATGGCGCCGACGAGGATCAAAACGATCGCCGTCTCGATTGCCGGGCCGGTGAGGGTTTCGGCACGGGCGAGGATGTCCGACAGGCGGTAGGTTTCGGCCGACTGTCCCAGGATGATCAGGCCCACGAGCATGATCAGGCCGCCGAGCGTCGTCACGATGAGTGCCTGCAGCGCTGCCCGTCTGGCGGAAAGGCGGTGCCGGGAGTAGCCGATCAGCAGATAGGACAGAACCGTTGTCAGTTCCCAGAAGATGAAGAGGAGGATGAGGTCATCGGCGATGACGAGACCGAACATCGCGCCGGCGAACGCCAGCAACTGGGCGCCGAAGGGGCCGATGTCGGCGTCATCCTGTTTGAAGTAGCGCGCGCAATAGAAGAGCACGAGGGATCCGACGCCGAGAACAAGAATGCTGAGCACGGCCGACAGTGCGTCCATGCGGAAGGCCAGTTCCAGCTGCAGCTGCGGAATCCAGGGAACGACGACGGACGGCGGCGCGTTGGGTTGGCCGCTGGCGCTGACCTGTGCTGCTCCGGTGTAGTCAGCGAAGGTGGCGAGGAGCCAGACGAACCCGGCCGCAGGTACGGCGGCTAGGACATAGAACGCCGAGCGCCCCATCAGGCGGAAGATCAGTGGCGCTACTGCGGACACCGCGAAGAGGGCGGTGAGCACAAGCAGCACGATGATCTCCTGAACTCTCTGATCGAGACGGTCAGCTGACGGTCAAGGGCGTGACTACATTCTACCCGTGGCATACACTGCTCCTCCGGCAGGTTCCGCCCTCCGCGCAACGCCCAAGGCGCGTGGAATAAGTAGGGACTCGAACCAGTTTTTAGGCGCAGCGGATAGCATGCAGCCTATGGGTACGGATTCCGCACAGCACACTGGACGCCTACTGACAAAACCCGTTCTCGCGTGGGCGTCGTGGGACTGGGGCTCTGCTGCTTTCAACGCCGTCATGACAACGTTCGTTTTCACGGTGTATCTGACATCGGACGTCTTCGGTGGGGAAACCTACGCCTCCGGGGTGCTCGGCTGGGGCCTGGCCATTGCAGGCCTCCTCATTGCCGTCCTGGCTCCTGTAACGGGTCAGCGGTCCGATGTCGGCGGTCGCCGGAAGCTCTGGCTGGGCGTCCACACCCTGACGGTAACCGTGCTGACGGCGCTGTGTTTTTTTGTGTTCCCCCGCCCGGAACTGTTGATTCTCGGGGTTGCCCTCATTGCGGCAGCGAATATCTTCTTCGAGTTCGCAGGTGTCAACTACAACGCCATGCTCACGCAGATTTCGACCCCGTCCAGCATCGGCAAGGTCAGCGGGTTCGGTTGGGCCATGGGTTATGTGGGTGGCATTGCCGCACTCGTGATCGTCCTGGTCGCCTTCGTGCAGCCGGCCTTCGAATGGTTCGGGTCGAGCACCGAGGATGCCCTGAACATTCGGCTGGTGGCTGTTTTCTCCGCGCTCTGGTTCTTCACGTTTGCGCTCCCGGTGATGTTCGCGGTGCCTGAAGTTCCCCGGCAGCGGAATGCTGACAGACTGGGTTTCCTCGCGTCCTATGTACTGCTCTTCCGGCGCATCAAGGCCATCTACCGCACAAGCCCGCACACCATTTTCTTCCTGCTCGCGAGCGCGATCTTCCGTGACGGGCTCGCCGCGGTGTTCACCTTCGGAGGCATCATCGCGGCAGGCACGTTCGGGTTCACGCTCAGCGAGGTGATCCTGTTCGCGATTGTCGGCAATGTCATCGCAGCGGTCGGGGCCGTGATCGGCGGCTTCTTCGACGACCGGGTTGGGCCCAAGCTGGTCATCATTGTGGCCCTGATCGGACTCCTGATTTCGGGCACGGCCGTGATGGCGCTCGGAGCGGCGGACCAGCAGGTGCTGGGTCTGCAATGGAGCGGTGACACGACGTTCTGGGTCTTCGGACTCCTGCTGACCCTCTTCGTGGGTCCGGCTCAGGCCTCTTCACGCGCGTACCTGGCGCGCCTCTCGCCGCGGGGCGAGGAGGGTGAGATGTTCGGGCTGTACGCCACCACGGGCCGAGCCGTCAGCTTCCTGGCTCCGGCGCTGTTCTCGCTGTCCATCGCTGTATTCGGGGAACAGCGGTTCGGGATCCTCGGGATCCTGATTGTGCTGCTCGCCGGCCTGCTGGTGCTGCTCCCGGTGAAGCCGCCCGCGAAGGTGACTCCCGCCGTCGTACCCGCTCCCTGAGTAGGTCCCTCCCAGCCCCCGCTGAGTGCGCAGACAAACAGCGTATGCGCGCCGCAAAAGGTGTTTATCTACGCACTCAGCGTACGGGGAGAGCGGACCCAACCGCGCGTCTGTAACGCCCGGGCGACACGCGTCTCCACGCTGTCCTGCCTCAGGGCATCGAGCGTCCGAGCGGTGACCGTGATCTGAATCCAGCCCGCACCCGCCGTCTTTTCATTTCGCACAGTGTCGAGCTCAGCCTGTTCACGCTCGAAGTGGTGTCCACCGTCGTACTGGAGCGCCACACGATATTCCGGATAGGCGAGATCGGGCCATGTGATCTCCCTGCCTGCAGAGTCGACGATGACGTACCCAATTCCGGTTCCGGCAGACCTGCGAGAATCAGTCTGAGCCGCAGTTCCAATGCCGCACGGGCATTCAGGATCCCGCGCATCTTCGGATGGCGCTGTACAGTCCCCCGCAGTTCCGCGATGGACGTTAGTGCCTTCCGTTCCGGCATGAAGCTGCGCTTGTGTGCGTTCACGATCGCGTCTCCGTCGAATAGCTGAACGCTGAACCAGGGGTCAGGCACCCAGAGGACGCAGCCGACCGGGCAGGTCCTGTTCGACGCCCCAAGGCACCCTCAAACCGCGGCTGGGGATGACCAGGCCCGCCGAAACTGTGCGATGGCGTGCCAGACCCGCGGCGTCCGATTCGGACAGTGAAAAGGATCGGCCGAGGAAGTTCTGCGGCAATGGTTCCGGTGTACGCATGCCAGCAATCGTTGTCGTCGGAGGGTCGCGTCTCGGACTTACCCACAGGCCTTCACTGCTGAGTGGTCACATAACGACGGAATGACGCGGCGCAAGCCCCTTTATCTGCGCACTCAGCGGGATATTGAACCGTCGGAAATCTGTGTCCGGTGGAAGTTCAAGTGGCTCCGAGACGCCGTCGGGCCCCGCTGCCCCTGGTAACGGTTACCGTACTGACCGGAACCGTAGGAGTGCTCCGCCGGCGAGGTGAGCTTGAAGAAGCACAGCTGGCCGATCTTGGAGCCCGGCCAGAGCTTGATCGGCAACGTTGCCATATTGGAAAGCTCAAGCGTGACGTGGCCCGAGAAGCCGGGATCAATGAACCCTGCGGTCGAGTGGGTGAGCAGGCCGAGGCGGCCCAGTGAGGACTTGCCCTCGAGCCGCGCCGCGACGTCATCAGGGAGGGTGACCATCTCGTACGTCGACCCGAGCACGAACTCCCCCGGATGGAGGATGAACGGCTCATCCGGTGCCACTTCCACCAGGCGCGTCAGGTCAGGCTGGTTCTCCGCCGGATCGATGTGCGCGTACTTGTGGTTGTCGAAGAGGCGGAAATACCGGTCGATGCGGACGTCCACGCTTGAAGGCTGAACCATTGCGGGGTCATAGGGGTCGAGGACAATTCGCTCGGAGGCAATTTCGCTTCGGATGTCGCGGTCGGAGATCAGCACCGTCTAAAAATACCGTACGGAGTTCGCACCGATCTCATCGGCAATGTCAGCGGCCGATCTCGGTTCTCACTGCGAACAGCTCCGGGAAGAACGTCAGCTCAAGCGCCTTCTGGAGGAATCCGACGCCGCTTGACCCGCCCGTCCCGGACTTGTGGCCGATGGTGCGCTCCACCGTCTTCAGGTGCCTGAAGCGCCACAGCTGGAAGTTGTCCTCCAGGTCCACAAGTTCCTCGCAGGCCTCGTAGACGTCCCAGTGCGCCGCGGAATCCTCATAGACCTCCTTGTAGACCTGCACCAGCGCGGGGCTGAACTCGTGGGCATGCGTGACGTCCCGTTCAAGCAGGTCCTGGGGAACGTTGTACCCGCGCCGCGAGAGGTAGCGGATGAATTCGTCATAGATACTTGTCTCCTCGAGGAGACCTGACAGGAGGTCAAGGGCCTGCGGATCGCTCTCGAAGACCTGGAGCATCGCCGCGTTTTTGTTGCCGAGCAGGAACTCGACTGCGCGGTACTGGTAGGACTGGAAGCCGCTGGCCGCCTTTAGCGCTCCGCGGAATTCCGCGTACTCCGACGGCGTGAGCGTCGCCAGCACCGACCACTGTTCGGTCAGCGAGCGCTGGATGTGCTTGATCCGGGCTATGCCCTTCATTGCCGCCCGCAGATCGTCCGCGCGCAGGTGGGTCCTCACCGCACTCAGCTCGTGCAGCACGAGCTTCAGCCAGAGCTCAGAGGTCTGGTGCTGGATGATGAACAGCATCTCGTCGTGGTGCTCGGGCCTGCTGACGGGGTGCTGCGCCGACAGGAGCGCGTCCAGATCCAGGTAGGACCCGTAGGTCATCTTTCCGGAGAAGTCCTTCTCGATGCCCGCTTCAAGGTTGCGGGTGTTCCGCTCCACGCTCATGAAATAAGCGTAGTTCTTCGCCGTTCCTCCGTGCGCCGGCCCTGTCGCGGCATTCTGACAATTCGTTGAAGAGTGTCAGACGCGGCCAGTAGGTTTGAAGAAACCAAGGAGACAGCATGAACGCACCCGCAGATGCACCCGTACACTGCAGCATTGTTCCGCCCTATCTGTTGGCCCGCCTTGCAAGCCTGGAGGATCCGGCGCATCAGAGTGCTGCTGCTGCCGCCCGGCGAGCGCTGGTGGAGCTGGACCCGATCCATAGCGCGCGGTCAACGGCTCCCCGCGATACGTCGCGCGGGGCGGGCACCGCCGTCGTGCTGGTTCTTCGCAGGACAATTTCCGACGCCGGCGGCACTGAGTCCCTGCCGGGAGAGGCGGTCCGCCGCGAAGGCGATCCACCCACAGGTGACATCGCGGTGGATGAAGCCTATGACGGTCTCGGCGCAACATATGCGCTCTTCAACGAGGAGTACGGCAGGTCATCCATTGACGACGCCGGCCTGCCGCTCAATGCCACGGTTCATTATGGTCGGCAATACGACAACGCATTCTGGGACGGCTGCCAAATGGTGTTCGGCGACGGGGACGGTGAAATTTTCGGGCGGTTCACCGCCTCGCTCACGGTGATAGGCCACGAACTAGCGCATGGATTCACCCAGTACACCTCGAACCTGCGGTATCAGGGCCAGTCCGGGGCGCTCAATGAGTCCCTTTCGGATGTGTTCGGTGTGCTGGTGGAGCAGCGCGTGCGCAGTCACTCGACCGACGCCGCCAGCTGGCTGATCGGTGAGGGCCTCTTCACGGACCATGTGGAGGGGCTTGCCCTCCGCTCGCTGAAGGCACCTGGAACCGCTTACGACGACGACGTCCTCGGCAAGGACCCTCAGCCCGGCACTATGACGGATTATGTGGACACCACGTCTGACAACGGTGGCGTGCATATCAATTCGGGCATCCCGAATCATGCTTTTTACATCGCGGCGATGCAGTTGGGCGGCAACGCCTGGGAACGTGCAGGGCAAATCTGGTATGACGCCGCAACCGGGGGCCGTATCCCTCCCGATTGCAACTTTCCACTGTTCGCCACCGTGACGGTGGAGTCCGCGAAGGCCCGTTTCGGTGAGGGCTCCCTGGCAGCAAAAGCGGTCCACTACGCGTGGCGGGAGGTGGGAGTGCTGTGACCCGTATTGAGGTCTCGCGTTCTGGGGGCTTCGCCGGGTTGACGCGGACGTGGAGTGTCGAAGTGAGCGCTGCAGAGGTTGAGGAGCGTTGGCTGCCCCTCCTCGAGCAGGCGGACCCCGGCGAGACCCAGGGCGCCGAACGCGACCGCTACGTCTATCACATCGCAATCGGCTACCACGAGGTGACGGTCGCCGAGAGCGCGGTGCAAGGCCCCTGGAGAGAATTGGTGGAGTGGGTCAAGGATGCCTCATCCAGCGAGCCTGGGACCGAGCTTGGCGAGGGCCCCTGCTGAGCCGCAGGTTGGCGGGCTCGCTGTCACCCGCACGTGTCGTGAAGGCCGCCAGGAGATGTTGTAGTGTTTATGGAGCGGTTCAGGCCGCATTGCGGGCGTAGCTCAATGGTAGAGCGCTAGCTTCCCAAGCTCGATACGCGGGTTCGATTCCCGTCGCCCGCTCCACTCTGTTTCCGTTCACGCCGCCGTGCGCGGTCCGAACATGATCACGGCAACGCCGGCCAGGCACGTTGCGCACCCGATGAGATCCCAGCGGTCAGGTCTAAACCCGTCGAGAGCCATTCCCCACGCCAGGGACCCCACAACGAAGACGCCGCCGTAGGCCGCGAGTATCCGGCCGAAATTAGCGTCAGGCTGCAGCGTGGCTACAAACCCATACGCGCCGAGCGCGAGCACGCCCAGCCCTGCCCACCACCATGGCTGGCCCTCCCGCATGCTCTGCCAGACCATCCAGGCGCCCCCGATTTCGGCCAGCGCTGCGACGGCAAAGAGGACAACCACGAGAAAGACACTCATGGGCCAATTATCGCGCTGCGGAAGCGCTCAGGCCGACCCTGCTACGACAACACCTCCGCCGCAACTGCCCGCATCGGGAGGGTGCGCAACCCCACATGGCAGGCCGGCTGGCGCCAGCGTAGACTTGACGCGATGAATCGCACAATGTTCAAGTCCAAGATCCACCGCGCTACGGTGACCCACGCGGACCTTCACTACGTGGGTTCTGTGACTGTCGACCTGGACCTCCTCGACGCCGCCGACATTCTGCCCGGCGAAATGGTATCCATCGTGGACGTCACCAACGGCGCGCGGTTGGAAACCTACACTATTGCCGGCGAGCGTGGTTCCGGCGTCCTCGGAATCAACGGACCTGCAGCGCATCTGGTGCACGAGGGGGACACAGTCATTCTCATCACGTACGCGGCGATGACCACGGAAGAGGCGCGCTCCTATGTGCCCAACATCGTGCACGTCAACGCTGACAACCGGATCATCGAGCTGGGAACTGACCCGGCCGAAGGTTTGACGGAGGGGCTCCAGCGTCCCCCGTTCGCGTTGAACAACGCCGCACTCCTCTGATTCGCGATCACTGACCAAACCTTCAGGTGGCCCCGCTACCCGCGGGGCCATTTTCGTGTAACCAATTGCCCCCGGGCCGAGCCGCAACCACACGGCAATTCTTCTAGCGCGAATTACCCGGAAGGCTTAGGGTCAAGAAGACAAGGTTGCTCCGGTCCCCTCACTGCAATCAGTCCCCGGGCCGGGGTTTCTTACGCTCGATGTGGAGGCGGGGTACGTATGCCGGGAATTCGCAGGACCGACCAGCAACAACAGCGGATTCGGAAGCATCCCGGTGCAATAGCCATTACCTCTGTGGGCCTGGCGTCCCTCCTCCTCAGCGGATGCGGACCAGCAGACTCCGGTGTCCCGACTCTCACCTGGTACATCAACCCTGATGCCGGCGGGCAGGCCGCAATTGCGCAGCTCTGCACCGAAGAGGCAGGCGGCGAATACCGGATCGAAACCTCACTTCTGCCCAATGATGCGGCAGCGCAGCGTGAGCAGCTCGCACGCCGGCTGGCGGCGAATGACGCTTCCCTGGACATCATGAGCATCGACCCGCCGTTCGTCCCGGAACTGGCCACTTTCCTCGCACCGGTTCCTGAAGACATCGCCCAGAGCACCACCCAAGACACCCTCGAAGGTGCGTTGCAGGGCGCAATGTACGAGGACGAACTGGTTACCGTCCCGTTCTGGGCCAACACGCAGATTCTCTGGTACCGCGAGTCGGTCGCAGAGGAAGCAGGCCTCGACATGTCGCAACCGGTCACCTGGGACCAGCTGATGGAAGTGGCCGAAGCCCAGGATGTTGAGTTGGGCGTGCAGGGCTCCCAGGCGGAATCGATGACGGTCTGGATAAATTCCCTGATCGAATCAGCTGGTGGCACCATCCTGGAGAACCCGGAGGCGCCCGCTGACGAAATCGAGCTCGGTTTGGCGAGTGAGGCCGGACAGGAGGCCGCCCGCATCGTCGGGACCATCGGCGACAAGGGACTCGGTGGACCGGGACTGGCGACATCCACGGAAGCCACCTCTCTGACCGAGTTCCAGGGCGAGAGCGGGTCCTTCATGGTCAACTATCCGTTCGTCTGGCCGGCGACTCAGGGTGCCGTCGAGGGAGGCTCCCTCGACCAGGCCCTACTCGATGACATCGGCTGGGCCCTCTACCCGCGGGTTTACGAAGACCAGGAAACGGCGCCGCCTCTTGGCGGCATCAACCTCGGCGTCGGCGCAAGCAGCGACAACCCCGAGTTGGCCTACCAGGCGATCGAGTGCATCGTGCAACCGGAAAATCAGGCCGAGTATTTCCTGACCAACGGCAACCCGCCATCGAGCTCGGTTGCCTATGAAGATCCGCGGATCGAGGAGCAGTTCCCGATGGCGGAAACCATCCGTGAATCGCTGGAGAATGCAGCACCCCGCCCGCAGACCCCGTTCTACAACGAGATCTCGAGCGGTCTGCAACAGACATGGACCCCGCCGGACGAGGTATCGCCGGAGACCACGCCGGAGCAATCCGAGGAGTTCATCACCGCTGTGCTGCGAGGGGAGAGGTTGTTGTGACCAGCGCTATCACCAAGAACCCGGAGGCCATGAAGACCGACCGGCGCACCAATGACTACAGTGACAGGGCAAAGTCTGAGCGTCGGCTCGGCTGGATGCTCGCGGGACCGGCTTTCATCATCATGCTCGCGGTCACCCTTTATCCCATCATCCAGGCGTTCTTCGATTCCCTCTTCGCCTTCCGGCTGACGGCTCCGGACGAGCGCCAGTTCATTCTGTTCCAGAACTACGTGACCGTCCTCAGCGATCCGGTCTGGTGGCGGGACCTCCTCGTGACGCTACTGATCACCGTCGTGACGGTCGCCGTTGAACTGGTGCTCGGGTTCGCGCTCGCTCTGGTGATGCATCGGGCGCTCAAGGCCGTCCGCGGCTGGCTACGCACAGCCATTCTGGTGCCCTACGGCATCATCACCGTGGTCTCGGCCTACGCCTGGTTCTATGCGTTCGACATCAGCTCCGGCTACGTCAACTCCTGGTTCAACTGGGTACCGGGGATCGATCAGGATCTGAACTGGTTCGCGCAGGCGAGCACGGCGCTACCGGTCATCATGGCTTCGGAAATCTGGAAGACCACGCCGTTCATCTCGCTCCTCCTCCTTGCCGGGCTGGCACAGGTTCCGGATGAGCTGACGGAAGCCGCCAAGGTGGATGGAGCAACCTGGTGGGAGCAGATGCGCAAGGTCATCATCCCGAACATGAAGGCGGCCATCATGGTTGCGGTCCTGTTCCGGGCTCTGGACGCCTTCCGGATCTTCGACAACGTGTTCATCATGACCAACGGGCAGTACGGCACTGAAGTGCTCTCACTCCTCGCCTATCGAACGTCCATCAGCAGACTGGAGATCGGCCTCGGGTCCGCGGTCTCGGTTCTCCTCTTCGCGTGCGTCCTCCTGATCAGCTTCATAGCGATCAAGGTGTTCAAGGTTGACCTCGCCGGCTCAACGGGAGGAAAGCGATGAAGTCCACCGGTCGCGAAAAGATCATCTGGACGATCGTCTCGATCTTCGTCCTCATCTACGCGCTGTTTCCGGTTGCATCCATCCTCGCCACGTCGTTCAAACCGCCCGGAGACCTGACCAGCGGACGTTTCCTGCCCTCCGCCGGCCTGGCGACGCTCGATAACTACGAACAGATCCTTGTCGGTGACGCGCAGGGGCTATTCCTCTCCGCTTTGTGGAATTCCATCGGAATCTCCCTCATAGCGACGTTCATCGCCGTCGTGCTTGCCACACTGTGCGCATACGCAATTGCCCGACTGGACTTTCCCGGCAAGAAAGTCATCCTGACGACGGCGCTGGCAGTGTCGATCTTCCCGGTCATTTCGATCGTGACCCCGCTGTTCAACCTGTGGCGGAACATCGGCCTGTACGACACCTGGCTTGGCCTCATTATCCCGTACCTGTCGCTCACGCTTCCTATTTCAATCTGGACGCTGGCTGCGTTCTTCCGTCAGATCCCGTGGGAACTCGAGCAGGCGGCCCAGGTGGACGGTGCCACAACCTGGCAGGCGTTCCGCAAGGCAATTGTGCCCCTGGCTGCACCCGGTGTATTCACGACGGCGATTATCGCCTTCTTCATCGCGTGGAACGACTTCGTGTACGGCATCTCGCTGACTTCAACGGAAGCGGCGCGGCCCGTACCCGCGGCACTTGCGTTCTTCACCGGGGCTTCACAGTTCGAGTCCCCTACCGGCGCCATCTCGGCGGCCGCAATCATTGTCACCATTCCGGTTGTGCTGCTGGTGTTGCTGTTCCAGCGGCAGATCGTCTCAGGCCTGACCCAAGGCGCAGTCAAGGGTTGAGAACCGAAGAAACTGAAGGAAGAGGATCCAGAACATGGCTTCTATAACGCTGAAGAACCTCGTCAAAAAGTATGGAGACGGGTTCCCTGCCGTCAACGACATCAGCATCGATATCGAGGATGGCGAGTTCATCATCCTGGTGGGGCCCTCAGGCTGCGGCAAGTCGACGCTGCTACGCATGATCGTGGGGCTCGAGGACATTACGTCCGGCGATCTCTATATCAACGAAGAGCGAGTGAACTCGAAGGCGCCACGCGACAGGAACCTCGCAATGGTGTTCCAGAACTATGCGCTCTATCCGCACCTGACCGTGTTCGAGAACATTGCCTTCCCGCTTCGGCTCGCCAAGGGCAAGCACAGCGAGGAGGAAGTGCAGCGCCTGGTCACTGGGGCGGCCGCCACCCTGGAACTGACGGACCATCTACAGCGTAAGCCGGCGAATCTTTCGGGTGGCCAGCGGCAGCGGGTCGCCATGGGCCGGGCTATCGTCCGCCAGGCGGATGCGTTCCTGTTCGATGAGCCGCTCTCAAACCTTGACGCGAAGCTGCGCGGACAGATGCGCTCGGAAATCTCCCAAATGCAGCGCCGTCTTGGAACTACCTCCGTCTACGTCACGCACGACCAGACGGAAGCCATGACTCTCGGCGACCGGGTAGCAGTCCTCAAGAAGGGTGAACTGCAGCAGATCGCGTCGCCGCGGGAACTTTACGAGCAGCCTGTGAACCTTTTCGTTGCAGGCTTCATCGGCTCCCCGTCGATGAACTTCCTTCCGGCGACCATCGAGAACGGAAAGCTTCAGACCTCACTCGGGGCGCTGGACGTACCTGCTGACAAGGCGGCGAAGGCAGCGGGCCGGAAGGTCGTCCTCGTGGGCGTACGCCCGGAGTTCTTCGAGGACGCCAAGCTCGTCGATGATGCCAAGAAACCGCACGGCTCGTCCTTCAGGGCCACGCTCACCCACACCGAGTGGCTCGGAAACGAACAGTACGGCTACATCAACTTCGATCCGGCCCCCGAGGTGCGCGAGCTTCTAGACAACCTCGCCCGGGACATGGACGCCGATGAGCTTCGGCCGCAGGTTGTGGTCACGCTTGATGCGGCCAGCCGCATCCGCGGCGGGCGCGAGTCAGAAATCTGGCTCGATACCCGCAAGCTTCATTTGTTCGACCCGGAGACCGGCGAGAACCTGACGCGCGATGCCGAGGCCGGAGCAGCCCTCACAGCCGAGGCGAATCAGGAACGGGCTGAGGAACTCGCCAGCGCGCATGAGGCGGACCGCGCGATGGACGCGAACGGTGACCGCGGCAGCGACCGTGAAAGGGACGGCGGCACGGGCAGCGGCAGGCACCGAGACAGTGGCGGAGGTAGCCACGCCGCCACTCGCTGACGTAGGACGACGACGACGGCTGGAACGCACGTGGACATGTCGGGACGCAGCGGCGACGCCGTCGTCGTTGGTGGGTCTCACACCGCCATTGGGTAACGTTAGAGAGTGCATTCGTCCCGCCTGATCCGAATCCTCGCCGCCTGGCTGCTCGGACTCATGCTCGCGATCGTGGGGGCAATTGCAACGGTGATGCTGGTCAACACACACGTATTCGGCCCTCACCAGCAGGTGGAAAGCTACCTTGAGGCGCTTCGCCAGGGCGAGGGAGAACGGGCGCTGGGGCTGCTGAACGCAACCGTTCCGGGCGCCAATGCGGCACTCCTCGACGGCCCAGCCCTGCAACGGGCAACGCAGGGCGTGGAGAGCATCGAGGTAGGTTCGCCCCACCCCTCCGGTGAGAACCGGGTCGAGGTCGGGGTCACCTACACCATCGACGAAACTGAGCACACCACTGCGTTCATGCTGGAAAAGAGCGGGACGGAGTGGCTTTTCTTCAACCAGTGGGAGTTTGTTCCCTCGACCCTTCCCACGCTCGAGGTGTCGGTGATCAACCAGAGAGAAGCCACACTGAACGGAACCCGGGTGCTGATGCCGGAAGGGCGCAACCAGTTCGCCGTCTTTTACCCCGCACAGGTGGAAGCCCACTACACGAGCGAGTACTTCGCCGCCCCCGCTCAGACTGTTGCCATCACGGACCGTCAACAGGCACCGGCCAGCCTGAACCTTGCCACCGCCGCAACTCCCGCACTGACTGAAGCTGTCACCGCGCAGCTGAAGACGTTCCTCGACTCCTGCGCCGAGCAGAAGGTTTTCCAGCCCGCCAACTGCCCGTTCGGCTTCGAGACCGGCAACCGGGTCGCGGGTCCGATCAACTGGTCCATCACGGAGTACCCGGAAGTCCGCATAGAACCGTACAACGGCGACTGGGTGATTTCCCCGCTTACCGGCACCGTGCTGCTGGAAACGAACCTTCAGGACTTGTTCACGGGCATCATTGAACCCGTGAGCGTCCCACAGGAGTTCGGGTTCACCGCCCGCCTCGGCGTCACCGACGAGGGCATCGACGTGACCCCGGTGGTGGAGTACTAAGCCCGCCTAGTCGAGGCCGCGCAGGTCGAGCGTCAGTTCCGTTTCGCCGTCGGGACTGAGCGTCACCGGGATGCCCCAGTCCTGCTGGTACAGGTGGCACGCGGCGTGGTCCGGGATCTCACCGCCGGGCTCGCCGTCACAGGCGGCAGCGCGTGCCGTGATGTGCAGGACTCCTTCGGTCACCTCATCCGACAGGACGAGCTGCCGCTGAAGGCCGACGCCGGTGCCGGCGCCCGATACCAGGAGCGACTCCGGCGAGGAGGAAATCTTGAGCTGCGTGGGGTCGCCCCACCGGTCGTCCAGCTTCTGGCCCTTGGGCGCGCTGAACCTCACCGTCACACCAAACTCCCCGGCTGCCACGGGGGTCTTGGGGCGCTGCGTCTGGGACGCGCCCTCGTCCACCGCGAGGGCATCCTTGGGAATCGGGACCCGGACCAGCTGATGCTTGTTCGTCTCCACGACGATCAGCAGCGGTTCTCCGCCCGACTCCACCGGCGCCTGATCAACGAGGACGTCGGAGGGCTCAGCGAGTCCCCGGATCAGGGTGGAGACCTGCCGTGTTGCGGGGTCATAGCGGCGGATTGCGCCGTTGTAGGTATCTGCGACAGCTACCGATCCGTCCGGCAACGCGGTGACGCCGAGCGGGTGCTGGAGGCGTGCCTGTTCGGCGTCACCGTCACGGAACCCGAAGTCGAACAGCCCAGTACCGATTGCCGACTGAACCTGAGTGCGGCTTCTGCCGTTGACGGTGAGGAAGCTCAGTACGCGTAGTGCGGAGGTTTCCGAGTCGGCGACCCAGATGTTGCCGTGCGCGTCCTCGGCCAGCCCCGAGGACTGGGCGAACCAGGCTGCGGTGGCATCGCCGTCGAGCAGTCCCTCCAACCCCGTACCCGCCAGGATGTCCACGGCGCCGGTCACCGGGTCGAAGGTGAAGATCTGGTGAGTTCCGGCCATGGCCACAACAACCCGCTGAAGGGTGTCGGACCAGATGAGGTCCCACGGCGAAGAGAGGGAAATGCTGAGTGCGTCCGTACCGAGGAATGTGTCTTCCAACCGCGGCGCGGCATCCTCCGGGATGTCGTCGGGGTCGCCGCCGAGGTCTTGCGAAACCTCCTGCAGCTCAACGGGCCGGACCTTGACCTGGTTGCCGGCATCCAGCAGCCGCTGGATGCCGTTGCCTGCAATGGTGCTTACAGCACCGCTTTCGAGTGACACCGCCCGCAGGCGGTGGTTCACTGTGTCGGCGACGACGACGTCGTACCCCACCCGGCGTGCTATAGCAGCGGGAAGGAGGGTCAGCCCCTGTGGTTCATTGAACTGGGCTTCGCCGTGGCCACCGTCTGCGAAACCGCGCGTGCCGGTTCCAATGGTGCGGCGCACGGTCTCGAGGTCGGACTCCAGCTCCACCAAGCGGTGATGGCCGCTGTCGCCTACCAGGAAGGTATTTGTGGCGGGCAGGGCGAGCACCTTGCCCGGGAAACGAAGATTGCCCGCGGTGGGCTCTGCCGGCACGTAGGGACCGTCCCCGCGGTGCAGGGTGCCCTTCGCTTCGTGTTCCGCGACCAGTTCCTCGACGAGGGATTCCAGCCCGGCGGCATGGCCCTCCCCGGACAGGTGGGCAACGATGTAGCCCTCCGGGTCGATGACCACGAGAGTAGGCCACGCCCGCGCGGTGTACGCCTGCCAGGTGTCCAGCTCCGGATCGTCCAGGACCGGATGGTGAATCTCGTACCGCTCCACCGCTGCGGCGAGCGCTGCGGGATCGGCCTCATGCTCGAACTTCGGGGAGTGGACTCCCACGGTGACGAATACGTCGGAGTATTTCGCTTCGAGCGGCCTGAGCTCGTCGAGGACGTGGAGGCAGTTGATGCAGCAGAAGGTCCAGAAATCCAGCAGGACGATCTTCCCGCGCAGGTCCTCGAGCGTCAGCTGCTTACCCCCGGTGTTGAGCCAGTTCCGCCCGACGAGTTCAGAGGCGCGGACTCGGTAGCCGACGCGGAGCGAGGTTTCGGTCATTCAAGGCCTCCTGGTGGGGTTGTGCGCTGTCCTGCGGGAGTGTCGTGTGGTGCGCGGGCCGCGGACGTCCGGGTGTTGTCCCGTTCCGCCAGCGAGGCGAACATGTTGTTATAAGCCGAGAGCTCGGCGTCGTTATTCCTGTCCGCGGCCCGGTCCTTGCGCCGCGTCTCCCTCGCATCGCTGCGGGACCACATCACCGCGACCCCGATGGCGAGCAGGAGCGTCGGAATTTCCCCGATTCCCCAGGTCACCGCACCACCGATCTGCTGGTCTTCAAGCGCGGAGAGACCCCATTCGCGGCCCATGTTCCCGAACCAGGAGGCCTGCAGCAGCGAGGTGCCCCCTGTCAGCGCGACGCCGAAAAATGCATGGAAAGCCATGGTGGCGAAGAGGAGCAGCAGCCGCAGCGGATACGGTGCGCGGCGCGGGATCGGGTCGATGCCGATCATGGTCAGGATGAAGATGTATCCGGTGAGCAGGAAGTGCAGGTTCATGAGCTCATGACCCACGTGCTCGCGCAGTGCGAAGCCGAACAGGGGCGAGTAGTAGAAGATCACGATGGATCCTGCGAAGTTCGCAGCCGCGAACAACGGGTGGGTGACCACTGCCGAGAATTTCGAGTGGACGATCACGAGGATCCACTCCCGGATGCCCCGGCTGCCGTCCCTGCGGGGTGTAAGGGCCTTCAGAGCGAGCGTGACCGGTGCGCCGATCACCAGGAACAGCGGGACCACCATGGTCAGGGCCATGTGGTCGATCATGTGCGCGCTGAACAGCACCATGCCGTAGACGGCGGGGGCGCCTGAGGTGAAGTACGTCAGCGCGATCAACCCGATGAACCAGGAGATGGTTCGGAGCACGGGCCAGGAATCACCGCGGCGGCGCAATTTCAGGATACCCAGGAGGTAGGCGACGGCGACCGTGACGGTGAAAGCGATCCACAGCCAGTCCGGGCGCCACTCCGTAAGCCAGCGCATCGCCGTCGGCTCCGGAGGCAGCTCGTATCCGGTGAGGATGCGTGCGGGCGTGGCGTCGGGCTGAAGTTCCTCCGACCGCGGCGGTGCGGTCCTTGCGAGCGCAACGGCGACACCGGACACTGCGCCCATGATGGCGAGTTCGACGGCGATGAGCTGCCAGAGCACACGGCGCGCGGACATGTTGGTGTCCAGCTCGGGAATGATCCACTGCCGGTGCATGAGGCCGATTCCGCCGAGAAGAATCGTTGCGATTGCCTTGAAGGTCACCAGCAGGCCCCACTCGGAGCCCAGCTGTGAGAGGCTGCCGATCCGCAGGCTCGCGTTGATGATGCCGGAGAGGAAGACCAGCGCGAATGCGAAGCCTGCGAGTGCGGAAAAGCGCTTCAGTACCGCCGTGGTCTGCGTTCCCAGCTTCCCGCTGATCACTGCGAGGACAATAATTCCACCCACCCAGAGGCAGACGCCGACCAGGTGCAGCAGGATGGAGCTGACGGCGGCATTGTGGTCATCGCCGCTCGCGGAATGGCCGATCAGGGCCATCGGCAGGACGCCGCCCAGTGAGAGCACGAGTGTGAGTGCCAGCCACACGCTGGAGCGGGCGCCGAAGGTCATGGTGGCCACGACGGCGGCGATCATGACGGTGGACAACCAGGCGCGGCCGGTATCGAAGTCGGTTAGGTAGGAAGCCAGGCCCTGGGTGTAGGCGGGATCACCGCTGAGCGGCAATCCTGCGGCATCGGAGTAGGTCAAAACAAGGACGGCGAGGGCGGAGAGGGTCCAGGCGACGGCGGCCCAGGACGCGAGCGCCATCACCCTCGAGAACGCGGGAGTCTCCTCCGCCTCCGAAGCAGCAGTGCCCGTGCCGGAGCGGGCGGATCTGTTGCTCGAGCCGGCATGCCGGGGCAGGATCACCACCGCAAAGACGAGTGAACCGATGACCGCGGCAATCGAGATGTTGTGAAGTGCCTTGGATACGGGCAGGCCCCACCGGGTGAGGACGCCGGGGTCGCTCAGCTGGCGGGGGGCGGCTGCACCGGAGAAGGCGAGGGCCAAAACCACCGCGACAAGGACGGTGATGCCCGCGGCGATCAGCCAGCCCGGGCTAACCCCGGCCCGGCCGGTGGCACCCGCGCTGCCGGGCTTCGACTGGTTTGTTGTTGTGGCCACGCTCTCCATTGTCTACCCGCAGTAGAACAACGACCAACTAACGTGGCCTTCCGCACTGGCCTGCCCGCGGTGCCGGCTTAAACAAAAACGGGGACTGCCACGCAGGTGGTGGCAGTCCCCGAATCAGCTGACTTACTTGACGGCAGCCTTGAGCTTGGAGCCGGCGGTGAGCTTGACGCTGCTGCCTGCTGCAATCTCGATGGTTTCGCCCGTCTGCGGGTTGCGGCCGGTGCGTGCTGCACGCTCGGTACGCTCGACTGCCAGCCAGCCCGGGATGGTGACCTTCACGTCGTTCTTGGCGGAGGAAGCGAGAACGTCGAACAGGGCATCCAGCACGCTGTTCACGGCAGTCTGGCTGGTGTCAGCCTTTGCTGCTACCTCGGCCACCAGTTCGCTGCGGTTCTTGGTCTCTTTCTTAGCCAATGTATGTCCTCCTGGACTTGTGCGGATTATTCAGAACCTCACCGTGCTGGCGAAGCTTCTGGAGGAAAACCTATCAGCTTCAACCGCAAAGTCCCGCAGATTGGCGCGTCTTTGCCCGGTTTTCAGCGGAATTCAGCCCTATTTTTCACCTGAAAGCGGCCCCGGGTACCTACCGATGGGGTTAAAGCGATCAGGACGGCGACCGAATGGTCACCGTCCTGATCCCAGTTCACTGAGCTGTCTCAGCCTCAGGCATTTACCAGCTGGACTTGGTCACGCCGGGCAGCTCGCCGCGGTGCGCCATCTCGCGGAAACGAACGCGCGAGATACCGAACTTCTGGAGGGTGCCGCGGGGGCGCCCGTCGATCTGGTCGCGGTTACGCAGGCGAACCGGCGAAGCGTTGCGGGGCAGCTTCTGCAGGCCGAGGCGTGCAGCCTCACGAGCCTCATCCGTTGCGT
Organism: Arthrobacter sp. TJ-270; assembly: GCF_058269075.1. Classification (NCBI taxonomy): domain Bacteria; kingdom Bacillati; phylum Actinomycetota; class Actinomycetes; order Micrococcales; family Micrococcaceae; genus Arthrobacter; species Arthrobacter sp. TJ-270. The sequence continues at coordinate 826,996 of NZ_JBZCNB010000001.1, forward strand.
TTTCATCGACAAGCGTCTTCTTGAGCTCCAGGCGCTTGGCCGCGTAGCGCTCAACAATGACCTTGCGCTGCTCGTTACGAGCAATTTTTGACTTCTTAGCCATGTTTAGCGCTCCTCTCGGAATTCGACGTGCTTGCGAATCTTGGGGTCATACTTCATCAGAACCATGCGGTCCGGGTCGTTACGGCGGTTCTTGCGGGTCACGTAGGTGTACCCGGTGCCGGCCGTGGACTTCAGCTTGATGATCGGACGTACGTCTTTGTCCTTTGCCATTAGAGCTTCACTCCCCGAGCCTGGATCTCAGCGACGACGGCGTCGATACCGCGGACGTCGATGGTCTTGATGCCGCGGGCGGAAACCTGCAGCGTTACGTTACGGCGCAGGGACGGAACCCAGTAGCGCTTCTTCTGAATGTTCGGGTCGAACCTGCGCTTGGTGCGCCGGTGCGAGTGCGAGATGCTGTGCCCGAAGCCCGGCTCGGCCCCAGTCACTTGGCAGTGAGCTGCCATGACGATCCTCCAAAGATTGAATGAAACAGGTAACAGCCAGTGCTACCTGCCATGGAATGCGTTCAGGGGCGTCACCGTCATGACGGTCGAAATGACCGCCGGATGTTCGCGTTTTTCGCGCAACCTGAGCCCCTAACTACCGGACCTCGGACGAGAAAAAGTCCCGAGAACCGGAGCAATTGCGCACGCTCCGCCGCCTGATGCCTTTCCATTCTAGGAGGCAGCCCGCTTTAAGACCAATTGCAGGGCCTCAGCGGCCGTTCGACTCGTCGGGACGCGTGGCCTCGCCGTTGGCGTCAACGACCGTAACAACGTCTGTTTCACCGATCTCGCCGGGACTGAGGTGGGCGCCGGTGTCCACGACAGCCCACCGCAGCACCGTACCCGCAGGGATGCGAACCCGGTCCAGCACCACTGAATGCTCGACGACGGCGCCCTCCTCCACCACTGCGTCAGGCCCTATGACGCTGTGCGTGACGGATCCTGCAATGCGTGCGCCCGGTGAGATGAGACTGGACCCGATCCGCGCAGTGCCCTCGATGAAGGCGGGCAGCCTGCGGGGGCTGGCGCTGAGGATCGGCCATGCGGGATCGTCGAAAGCCAGGCCGTTTCCTGCCAGCAGGTCCATATGAGCACGGTAATAGCTCTTCGGTGTGCCGAGGTCCAGCCAGTAGGAATCGAGCCGGTGCTCTGCGACGGTGCAGTTTTCGACCAGGTACGGGATCAGCTGGTCCCCGTAATCCTCCAGCTCACCCTCCTTTTCATGCAGTTCCTCGAGCGTGTCCAGCAGGACGTCGGTGGAGTAGAGAAAGATCTCTGCCGCCACCACATCGGTGCGGGGTTTCTCCGGTTTGTATTCGAAGGCGGTCACCAGGCCGTCTTCCACCTCTACGACACCGTGTTGGGAGGCATCGCCGTCGAACTGTTTGGTCACCATGGTGAGTACCGCACCGGTGTCCTGGTGGGTCTTGATGACGTCGCGGTAGTCGAGCTGATAGAGGTGGTCAGCGCTGAGGACCAGAACCAGGTCCGGATCGAACTGACGGATGAATTCCGCCTGCCGGTACAGGCCGTCCGCGTTGCCTGCCGCGAAGCCTTCGCCGTGCTCGCCCTGAAAAGGCGACAGCATACGCAGTCCGCCGTTGGTGCGGTCCAGATCCCAGGGACGGCCGTTGGCCAGATGGTCATTAATCGATTTGGGCTGGTACTGCTCCACCACCCAGACATCCGAGATGTGGCTGTGGTGAAGGTTCGAGAGCGGGACGTCGATAAGGCGGTATGTTCCGCCCACCGGCACAACAGGCTTGGCTTTCCTTTCTGTAAGCGCGCCCAACCGTCCGCCGGTGCCTCCAGCCAGAATCAGCGCCAGAACGGACGGCTTGTTCACACCGAACCCGCCGGCTGGGACTGCTTCAGAATCCAGTGGCCGTCATCGAGCCTGGCCAGGATCTTCTTGCCCACCCGCTCAAGGTCAGCAATGTCTCGCTCATCGAGCCCGTGGAAAACCAGCTGCCGGACATGCTCCACATGCTCGACGGCGAGTGACTGCAGGTTGCCAAGGCCTTCCTGGGTGATGGAAGCGGTGGTAACCCGGAGGTCCCTGGTGCTCTGGCTCCGCTGCACCCAGCCGCGGGTCTCCAGCTTTGTGACCACATGACTCAACCGCGAAAGCGAAGCGTTGGACCGGCCGGCGAGCTCACTCATGGGAAGCGTCCGGTCCTCTGCCTCCGAAAGCATGGCGAGGACGTGATAGTCGAACAGGGTGATCTTGGCACGCTTATTCAAATTGGCGTCCAGCGTCCCCGGCAGCATAGTAGCCACGGCATAGAGTGCAAGCCACGCTTGTCTTTCGGCCGGATTCAACCACCGCGCGCCAGTCATGACGATCATTCTCGCAGACGACCGGCTGTCACGGGGACGTTGTTTGCTGTGTCCTAACCGGGTGGGTCAGTTCCGGGTACTTCGCGGTGAACGCGTCCCCGGATGACTGCCTGCGTAGCCGCCTGCCCACCCACGGTCCGAGGTAGTCACGAGCCCACAGGGCATCTTTCCGGAGTTGGACAAGCCGCGAGGCAGCCGGGCGCGCCTCGAGTTCGGGCAGTTCGATACTGTGCGCGGACTTCAGGACTTCCAGAACCCGAACCGCCATGAGCGTATGCCCGGCAGCGGACATATGCATCCGGTCTACGTCCCAGTACCCCCAGTTCTGGAACTCCCGCATCCGCCAGTAGTCAGCCACCTCGGCATCGTGCCGATCCGCGATTTCCCGGACAAGTTCGTTGTAGATGGCTGTGCGCCCGCGGGTTTTGCCGAAAACGGCCGACTTCGACGAGTCGAACCCGGTGAAGAGCACCACAGCGGCACCGCTGTTCCGCAGGCGGGCGATGCCGGCGTCGTACTCTTCGAGAAGCGCGTCCAGGTCGATGGAGGGCCGCAGAATGTCATTGGCGCCTGCATAGATGGTTGCCAGGGTCGGTTTCAGGGCGAGCGCCGCATCGACCTGTTCGGAGAGGATCTGCCGCATCTTCCGGCCGCGGATGGCCAGGTTCGCGTAGCCCCAGGACGGGTCGGCGAGGACCAACTGCTCGGCGACGCGGTCAGCCCAGCCGCGCACGCCGTTGGGACTTTGCGGGTCCCAGTCCCCCACGCCCTCGGTGAAGGAATCGCCAAGAGCGACATAACGATGGGCGAATTCGGTGCCCGGAGACTCAGTGCCCAATAGTGTCAGTCCTCCTCGCCGGAACGGGGACTGGAGTCACCCTCGGCGTGCTGGTTCTCGGCGTCGTACTCGTGCTGGGTGTGGTGCTCGGTCTCGGTGTACGAGCCGTTGAACCCGGTGGTGTCACCGGTGGGACGGGCCGAGGACGGGTTCGGGAACGTGGGAGATCCGCTCAGCGGGTTGCCCTCCTCGGCACCCTCTTCCGGCCCGCTGCCCCGGCCTGCGCTGGATTGGTCCTGTGTCATGACTCCTCCTTCTGGTTTTGACCACCCAGCATAGTCCCGTAAAAACTCTTCGCGCACCGGGTGAGGGGCAGACGCTAAGCTCGATTACAACCACTCTCGTCAGGAGAATACCCATGGCTTCTTTGCCGGACACCGAGTCTGAAACGCGGTCGGAAACGCAGTCGGAATCGCGGACAAAGCGCGCCGCCCTGATCCTCAACCCGGTCAAGCCCACCGAGGAGGATATCCGCGCAATCGTCACGGAACTGAGCCTCGAGAAGGGGTGGCAGGAACCCCTCTTCCTTGAGACCACCGAGGATGATCCGGGGCACGGCCAGGCACAGGAGGCGCTCAGGGAAGGGGTCGACGTCGTCATCGCGGCCGGCGGCGACGGCACCGTACGGTGCGTGGCGGAGGAACTGGCCGGCACGACGACGGCACTCGGCCTGCTGCCGCTGGGCACCGGCAACCTGCTCGCGCGCAACCTCGACATCGACGTCGACGATCCCCGCGGAGCCGTCGAAGCGGCACTCGGTGGCACCGAACGGCTGATCGATGTGGTGCATGTGAATGTGGACCGGGCACAGGACGCGCATGTCTTCCTCGTGATGGCCGGGCTTGGCTTCGACGCTTCGGTGATGGCTGATACCCGCGACGACCTCAAGGACAAGGTGGGCTGGCTCGCATACGTCGACGCCGGCCTCCGGAACCTCCCGGGCAAGCCCTCCAAGGTTCATATCTCGATCGACGGCGGCAAGCGGGTCACCCGCCGCCTACGCAGCGTCATGGGAGGCAACTGCGGAAAGATTATGGGCGGCCTGGAGATCTTTCCGGGCGCCAGGCTCAACGACGGGCTGCTGGACATCATGACCATCGCGCCGCGGGGCAAGTTCGGGTGGTTCGCTGTCGTCGGCAAGCTCCTGGCGCGGGGCAAGGGCAAGGACCCATCGGTGGAGTATTACCAGTGCAAGGCCGCAGAGGTGGAGTCTGACACGCCGCTGGAAATCGAGCTCGACGGCGACCCGCTCGGCCAGGGCACGCACATGTCCTTCCGGGTGGAACCGGACTCGCTGAAGGTGCGGATGCCGTACGGCAAGAAGGACCCGGCGATCCTGACCGACCCGGTGCCGTAGGTCCAACGGGTCAGGGACCCGGCGCGAGCGTCGGGAGCCCGGTAGTCGCTAGAGGTGGCCGCCCGGGTCGACTGTCTTCCCATCGACGACCACTTCAAAATGCAGATGGCAGCCGGTGGAGTTGCCGGTGCTTCCCACTGCGCCGATAGCCTCTGCGCGGTCGATTTTCTCACCAACGGTGGTGCCCAGTGAGGCGAGGTGGTTGTAGGTGGTCTGCAGTCCCCCGCCGTGGTCGATCACAATGCGCTGACCCCCGCCATAGGGGTGCCACCCGGATTCGGTTACGGTGCCTGAGCCCGCGGCAAGTACCGGCGTGCCGCAGGCCCCGGCGAAATCCGTGCCCGTGTGCATTTCCTCGCCGTACCCGCTCATCGGATTGATCCGCTTGCCGTATGCGGAAGCCACCGAAAGCTTGCTCAGCGGCGCACCGAGCGATGGTTCCTCAGCAGGTTTTTCTGCCGGCTCCTTGCTGGGCGCCTCCGCCGGCTTACGGCTGGGTTCGGCTTGGGCGACCGTGATTTCGCCCTCGGATAGCGTCGAAACCTTGCTCTCCCCAGCGGGCATGTCGTTGGGCGACGACGGTGCAACCGACTTGCGGTTGAAATCCACTGCGGCGTCCTCGGGGGCGGTGACGCTCTGCGTCTCGCTCGCCCTCACCAGCCCTGCCTCTGTCAGCAATGGCGGCCCTGCCTGGGTCAGCGCAAGCCCTGACGCAGCTGTGAGGGCTCCGCCGACGCAGAGCAGCGCGCGGACACGGCGCCGTGCACGATCATGGCGGCGCTCAGCGCGTCGGGTCCGACTTCCGGCATGTGTTGGCGATGAACGGTGACCGGCCGAAACAGGCACAGGAGTGCCCACGGAATCATGCTGGGACAAGGGATTGCCTCTCTTGACGCCGGCGAAGTTAGCTGTCGGGTTCGAGCAAGAGTTACTCGGCCTTACCTTGATGGCCGCGCTTGGGCGGGATCAAAGAATTTGCAGGCTTCACCCCAAAGGCAGACCGACTGCCCGGATTGGGTTCTCCGCCCCTGTCTTCGAGGATGAGGAACCGGACAGGTGACAGGGCTAGGCGTACAGTCCGGCGGCCACGATGATACGCATGACCTGGTTCAACGGTACGGCACCCTGCCGAAAGTTACAAATTCGTTATGTGGCGATCACGGGAATTGCGTCCGCCCTGTGCTATCAGAGTTCGGATTTACCCCTACGCCAGTAACCCATGAAAGCGACCTGCTTGCGGTCGATGCCGACGTCTCGCACGAGGTAACGGCGCAACCCTCGGACCACGGCGGCTTCACCGGCAATCCAGGCATAAAACGGCAGCGCGCCCGAAGGCTTGTCCGGGTTCAGCGAGCCGTCAAGGGCCGCGGCATCCAGTAGCTGGGGCGTCTCCCAGAGGATGGTCTTGTCAATGTCGATGTCCTCCGGCTCGGGTCCGGCTGCCCGTTCAGGACCGCCGGCACGGGCTGCCGCGGCAAGTGCCTGCCCTGAGGGTGTGTCGGAGCCCAGGCTCACGCGGAAGGGCGCCGCCAGGGATACCCAGCCCGGGACCCTGACCGCCTGACGAACGGCCGCATCGAGCAGTTCACCGTGCGGACGGCCGCCGCGCACCAGCCAGCTGATACCTACGCCGGAACGGGTCCGGATGTCCTGGCAGTCAGGTCCGTCCGGGACTTCCAGGAACGCGTGGCCGCTGACGTCCTCCGGCAGTGACTCAAGGATGGCGCTGATCGCCGGAACGGCCGTCTCATCCCCCGCGAGCAGAACGTTCTGGGCCAGGCCGGGGCGCCACTCGATGCCGCCGTACGCGCCGGCGGTTGAGCAGGTTGCGGCATGGATGTTTGGCCCGATCAGCCATACCCGGTCGCCCGGCTCAGCCGATGCGGCCCACTGCGAGGCCGGGCCGCCCTTCCCGTCCGCGTCGAAGTGCATCACGAAGTCGACGTCCAGCTCAGGAACCTCCTGATTGCAGCGTGATTCGCGGACCGTGTACGTGCGCATGTCCCCGCGTTCCGCGGGCTGGAGGGAAAGCCACTGCTGGTACCACCCGCTGCCCGCGCCGTCCATGAGCGCGCCGAGGTCCGCGCCTTCACCGCCGGTCGGCGGGATCATAACCTTGATGCGCAGATCCAGGGTGGAACCCTGGACGCCGAAGCCGGAAAGGCAGGCACCACCGAACGTGATGCGACGGAAATTCGCGCTGACGTGCTCCACACGGCTGACCACGACGTTGAACGCGCGGATCGCGGACACGGCCGCCTGTGCACCTGCAACTGCGGCGGGCCGTGGAGTTGCCTCCGGCCCCGTCTCTGACGTTGACTCCGTTCTCGTCCTTCGGGCCCGATGCGCTGTGCTGACTTCTGTCACGATGCTGCCTCCATTGCCGGTGCGGGGAGCCCGTCCTGCGGGTTCGGTAAAAAACCCGTGACGCCCTCAGGGGTGGTCTTTGCGCTTGCATTGCGGGGGGCGGCGTGATGCCGCCCGATGGGCACGACCATCGGCGTGCCCGAAACGGGATCAGGGATAACCTGCGATTCCAGGCCGAAGACCTCGGCGACCGTCTCCGCTGTGACCACCCTCGACGGCGAGCCCTCGGCGACAATGCGGCCGCCCTTCATGGCGATCAGGTGGTCCGCGTAACGCGCGGCGAGGTTCAGGTCATGCAGGACTATTGCGACGGTGGTGCCCGCAGTACGGTTCAGATCCGTGATCAGGTCGAGGACTTCCACCTGGTGCGCCACGTCAAGGAATGTGGTCGGTTCATCCAGAAGCAAAATGTCGGTTTGCTGCGCCAGCGCCATGGCAATCCAGACGCGCTGCCGCTGACCGCCGGAGAGTTCGTCGACGTTGCGGTCTGCGAGCTCCAGCGTGTCGGTGACGCGCAGGGCGGAGGCAACGGCGGCGTCGTCGTCGGCGCTCCACTGCCGGAACCAGCCCTGGTGAGGGTAGCGGCCACGACCCACGAGGTCCACCACCGCGATTCCGTCCGGAGCCACCGGGGTCTGCGGAAGCAGGCCGAGAGTCTTCGCCACCGCGCGGGTGGACAGTGAATGGATGTCCTTGCCGTCCAGCAGCACCGTTCCCGCCGCAGGCTTGAGCAACCGCGCCAGGCCGCGGAGCAGGGTGGACTTGCCGCAGGCGTTCGCCCCGACGATAACTGTGATCTTGCCCGTCGGCAGTTCGACGGTGAGATCTTCGACCACCCGGCGGTTGTCGTACGCGAGCGTCAGGTCTCTGGCGTTCAACCTCATGTCAGCCTCCCTGGCCTGATCGGTTGGATGTGGCAAGAAGCCAGAGGAGGAACGGGGCGCCGAGCACACCCGTGATCACTCCGACCGGCAGGGAAACTCCTGGAATCAGGTTCGCACCCACGAAATCCGCTGCCAGGACGATGACCGCTCCGACCAGCGCTGCCGTCACCAGCGGGCGGTACCCGCCGAGGAGGCGCCGGGCGATCGGACCGGAGAGGAACGCGATGAAGGAGACCGGCCCGGCAGCCGCCGTCGCAACTGCGGCGAGGAGCACCCCGGTGACGATCAGCGCCAGCCGTGACCGTTCGACACTCACGCCCAGTCCGGCTGCGGCGTCGTCGCCCAGTTCCAGCCCCCGCAGCGAGCGGGACAGTACGACGACGGCGGGCGCCAGCACCACCAGCGCAACGGACAGTATGCTCACCCGGTCCCAGTTGCTCGAGTTGAGCGAACCGTTCAGCCACGCGAGGGCGTCGGTTGCAACGGTGATGTCGGTGCGGGTGAGGAGGAAGCTGACCACGGACTGCAGGACCGCCGCGAACCCGATGCCGACCAGGATGAGCCGGTATCCTGCCACCGAGCCCCGCCGGGAGATGAAATAGATGGCCAGCGCAACCACCAGGGCGCCGCCCATGGCGAAGCCTGAGAGGACGAGGCCGGATGCGCCGAGGAACGCGATCGCGAAGACGGCCGCCGCGCTGGCTCCGTAGCTGATGCCGATGATGTCGGGGCTGGCAAGCGGATTGCGGAGCATGGTCTGGAACACCGCTCCGGCAACGCCGAAGGCTCCACCGATCATGACGCCGATCAGGACGCGGGGAATCCGGTTCTCCATCACGATGAAACTGGCTCCCGGGATGTCGGCGCCTGCCACGATGCGGAAGAAGTCGGGGATGGTGACGGTGTAGCGGCCCAGCAGGAGCGTGACGGCGCTGAGCACGACGACGAGGAACGCCAGCACACCGATCTTCACGGCCCGCTGAGTGCGCAGCTGATGGCGCTGCGGGAGACCCAGGCCTTTGTCACCTGCGTGCTCAGCGGGTGTGGGACGGACTGCGAGGCTCATAATTCAGCCATCTTCCGGCGCCGCACCAGCCAGATGAATACGGGGGCACCGATGATTGCGGTGAGGATGCCCACCTGCACCTCACCGGGCGGGAGGATAACGCGTCCGAGGATGTCGGCGGCCAGCAGCAGCACCGGCGCGAGCACCATGGAGAACGGAAGGATCCACCTGTAATCAGGGCCCGTGAACGCACGCACCACGTGCGGAATGACGAGGCCGATAAATCCGATAGGGCCGGCGGCCGCTGTCGCAGCTCCGCAGAGCACGACGACGCCGAGTGCCGTGAGCGCGCGGGCGAGCGTGACGTTCTGGCCCAGTCCGCGGGCTATGTCGTCGCCGAGTGAAAGGCTGTTGAGCACCTTGCCTGTGAGCAGGGTCAGGGCGAATCCGAAGGCAAGGAACGGCAGCACCGGCAAGATGACGTCCCAGCCGCGGCCGGCTACGGAGCCTACCTGCCAGAACCTGAATGTGTCGAAGGTCTGCTGGCTGGAAACCAGCACGGCGTTCAGGAGCGAGACCATCCCGGCGGAGAGTGCAGCGCCGGCAAGCGCGAGCTTCACGGGAGTAGCGCCGTCGCGCCCGAGGCTGGCGACGGCGTAGACCAGCACCGCGGCGGCGGTTGCTCCGAGGAAGGCAAACCAGATGTACCCGGTGAAGTTGGTGACACCGAAGACGAAGATACCGATCACGACGGCGAGCGCGGCACCGGAGTTGATGCCGAGGATTCCCGGATCCGCGAGCGGGTTGCGGGCGACACCCTGCATGGCTGCTCCAGCCAGGCCGAGGGCGGCTCCGGCGAGCAGGCCGACGATGGTTCGCGGGATGCGCGAGAGTACGACGGCATGGTCACCGTTAGCGGGGTCCAGAGCTGTCAGGGCCTGCACAAGGGTTTCCACACCGATGGGCCGGGCTCCGATTGCCAGGGACGCAGCACACGCGAACGCGAGCACGAGGAACGCAGCGACCAGCTTCACGCCCCGGGCGGCGGGCCGTTTCGGTGCGCGCTGCGTGCGGAGGTCCAGCGGAGAGGCAGGGGCATCGAGTGCCATGCCTGCCTCCTTGAGCCAATACCCGAAGTCGCCGGACAGTCACCGGGACGGACTCAAGTAAGGCTAGCCTATGCATAGCAGCATTAGGAAACGGTTCTGTTCGCTATTTCCCTGGGTGACCCTGGAAAGTTTGTGCAGCTCCGGTGGTTTCAGCGCCGCCGAAGTCGCCGGAGCTGCACAAACTTTCCGCTAGGGCGCGGGGGGCGCGGTTCCGCGCCCGAAAGGACTTCCTCCGAGGCGCTCGCGCTGGTGTTCGGTGTGCCAGTTGTCCAGCGACGGGCCCTTCGGCACGATCTGCGTGGGGTTGATGTCCTCGTGGACGATGTAATAGTGCTTCTTGATCTGCTCGAAGTCGATCGTGTCGCCGAAACCGGGGGTTTGGAAGAGATCCCGCGCGTACCCCCACAGAGCCGGCATCTCCGTGAGTTTGTTCCGATTGCACTTGAAGTGGCCGTGGTACACCGGGTCGAACCGCGCCAGCGTCGTAAAGAGCCGCACGTCAGCTTCCGTGATCGAATCACCTACCAGGTACCGCTGACCGGTCAGCCTTTCCTCGAGCCAGTCCAGGGCGGTGAAGAGTCGGTCATAGGCGTCGTTGTACGCTTCCTGCGATCCGGCGAAACCGCAACGGTAGACCCCGTTGTTGACCTCCGTGAAAACCCGTTTGTTGACAGAGTCGATCTCCTCCCTCAGGTCCTCCGGGTAGAGGTCAGGGGCACCTTCCCGGTGGTGTTCCTTCCACTCCGTGGAGAAGTCGAGGGTGATCTGCGGGAAGTTGTTCGTGACCACTGCGCCGGAATTGACGTCGACGATCGCCGGCACGGTAATACCGCGGGGGTAGTCCGGATGCCGCTTGAAGTATGCCTCCTGGAGCCGCTCGATCCCCAGCACAGGGTCCCTGCCCCCCGGATCGAGGTCGAATGTCCAGGACCGCTTGTCATGGGTGGGCCCGGGCGTACCCATGGAGATGGCTTCCTCCAGCCCCAGGAGCCGCCGGACGATAATTGCCCGGTTGGCCCATGGGCAGGCCCGGGCGGCGATCAGACGGTAGCGCCCCGACTCCACCGGGAAGCCGTCCGCGCCGTCGCGCGTGATCCGCGTTTCAATGTATTGGGTGTCCCGCTTGAACTCCTTGCCGGAGTCCACGTAGGCACCCTTGGTGCTGTGGTCGGATTGGCTCATGATTTCACCCTAGGTGGTTGTATACCGGTCATGAATGGAGTTCGTTGAGCACCGGCGGTGGGATGCTTGCTCTCCTACCTGCACCTGCAACCCCTACTGCGCAAGCGATCCAAGCAGCGCGGTGCAGGCCGCTTCACAGCGGCGGCAGGCTTCGGCACAGATCCTGCAGTGATCGTGCATCGAGGCGTGGCGCTCGCATTCCTCCGCACAGTTCCGGCAGGCCTGCAGACAGGCCTCGAGCAACGGCGCAAGGACCGCGGGATGGTGCCCGCCCTGGCGTTGAAGCATCCGGGCGGTGGCCAGGCAGATGTCAGCGCAATCCTGATTCGTCCGGATGCAGTGCCGGAGGTCCTCGATGCCCTCCTCACCGAGGCAGGCGTCCGCGCAACTCCCGCAGGTGGCGACGCAGTCCAGGCATGCCTCGATGGTGGCCGCCAGGTCCCCCGCCTGAACCTGACCGGAGGGTCGCGGGTGGGCGATGATCATGTCAGCGATATGGGTCATGACTTGCCTGCCTTCTGGGTCTCATGATCACGGCCGTATTTGTGACGCAGTTCGCGACCTTCATCGACCAGTTCGATCTGCTTGTCGCGCTTCTTCTCGGCAGCCTTGGTGTCACGGGGCGGCAACTGCACGGTTTCCTCCGCCTTGATGCCCGCCTGCAATTCACGGCCTCGCTCAAGTTCGGCGTCGACTTCTGCCCCGAACAGCAGGGAGAGATTCGCAAGCCACAGCCACAGCAGGAAGATGATGACGCCGGCAATAGCGCCGTAGGTTTGCTGGTAGTTGCCGAAGTTTGCGATGTAGAAGGAGAAAGCCACCGTTGCGATGGCAAGGACCAGCAGCGCAATCATCGAGCCGATACTCACCCACTTGAACTTGGGCTGCTGAAGATTGGGCGTCGCATAGTACAGGACCGCGACCGTCAGTACCGCGACGGCAATCAGGACCGGCCACTTGGCGATGTTCCAGACGGTCAACGCAGTTGGGCCGAGACCAATTACCCCGCCGATTGCTTCCGCCACCGGCCCGGACACGATCAACAGCAGCGCCATCACCACAACCAGAAGCAGTACGACGACGGTGATCACCAGCATGATCGGGCGCAACTTCCAGAACGGGCGTCCCTCCTCGACTTCGTAAACGCGGTTCATTGCACGGGAGAACGCGGTGACGTACCCGGAGGCGGACCAGATCGCGCCGAGTAAGCCGATGACGAATGTCAGGCCGGCTGCATCTGAAGAGGCCAACTGCTCAACCGTCGGCTCGATGGTGTTCGCCGCCTGCGGCGCGATATTGGAGACGATATTGAGCACGGTGTCAGTGGTGGCCTGCGCCTGACCGAAGAGTCCGAGGATGGATACCAGGGCCAGCAGCGCGGGGAAGATGGCCAGCACCGCGAAGAAGGTCAGGGCAGCTGCAATATCAGTACATTGGTCCTTGCCGAACTCGTTCAACGTGCGTTTGAAGACGTACCCCCAGGCCGGTTTGGCCAGATCGGTAGGGTCATCCGGCTTCCGGGAGTCATCCGGGTCCGGGCTCGAGGCTGCCTTGGCTTGGGTTGCTTCCTCCGCCGAGTCCGCCTTCGCTGGATCTTTAGTGGCCACGTTTCTACCTCCGGTTCGAATTGCCTTCCTCAACCGAACCATAAGGATACTTACTATTGCAATAAGTAGTCGAGCGTTTAGTGTGGTTTTCACGTCTCCGCAACGATTGAAGGGTTCCACATGCGCATTGCTGTTATCGGAGCGACCGGCAACGTGGGAACGGCGCTCCTCCGCCGGCTCCAGCAGGTCCGCGACGAGAATCCTGCCATCGAACTGGTGGGGATTTCCCGCCGCGAGCCGTCCAGGGACCACGCACCGTACAGCGGTGTCGAGTGGCACACCGCCGACGTCGGCACTGACGCCGGCCGTGAACGTCTCACCGCCGCACTCCAGGGTGCTGACGCCGTCGTACATCTGGTGTGGGCCATCCAGCCGAACCGGGATGAGGACGCCCTGTACCGCACCAACGTGACCGGCACTCAGAACGCACTCCGCGCAGCCGCCGACGCCGGGGTGCGGCACTTCGTCTGCGCGTCTTCGGTTGCGGCATACAGCCCCGCACCGAAGACCGAACGGGTCACGGAGACCTGGCCGACCGGGGGTATTCCCTCGTCGCACTACAGCCGGTACAAGGCCGTTCAGGAAGACCTCCTGGATGAGTTCGAGAAGAAGTATCCGGAAATCCCCGTGGCAAGGCTCCGCCCAGGCCTGAGTTTCAACACAGAGGCGGGTAGCCAGATAGGTCGGTACTTCCTCGGCTCACTGGTTCCAAAAGGTCTTGTCCGGCGCCTGGGTCTGCTGCAGGTGCTGCCGATTCCTTCCGAGTTCGTGTTTCAGGCGCTCCACGTGGAAGACGTTGCGGAGGCCTACTGGCTGGCGGTCAAGCATCGGGCATCCGGAGCCTTCAACGTCGCCGCGGATCCTGTTCTCACGCCGGCGCTCGTGGCCGGCATCCTCGGAGCAAAACGTGTGTTCAACCTGCCGGTGTCTGTCCTCCGTGGGTTGGTCGCGGCCACATGGGGTCTACGGTTGCAGGCTTCGGACCCGGGCTGGATCGATATGGCTTCCCAGGCGCCGGTCATGAACACCGACCACGTCCGTACGGTCCTGGGCTGGGAGCCGAAGTACACCTCGGTGGATGCCATCCGCCAGGTGCTCGACGGGATGGCTGAGGGAGAAGGGAACGACGGCTCCCCCAGCCTGCGTCCCGGCCGCTGAGGTCAGCCTGAACCTGAGCGCAGCGTTCGGGGTTCAGCCCGTCTGCGCGCCGGCGCCGTCGGAGGTCAGCCATCCGACCGCCAGTGCTTCATCCGTGAAGTACCGGCTGGGCGTTGCAGCGCGGTAGTTGAAGGCCGTCATCACGCGCGCAACCTCGTCCTTGCCGAGGACGGCCGTACGGCTTGAGCACGTCTCTTCCAACAGGAGGCCCCTGGCCGGAGCGGTGATCCCGTCAACCAGGTCTATGTGCACGAGCAGCGGCCGCTTGCACGCGGGCGACATCGCCTCGACGGCGGAGATGCTCGCCTGCACGTCGTGCAACTCCAGAATTATCCCGGCATTCCAGCACAACCGAAGAAAGGCGCCCTCATCCGTCAGCAGGAAACGCGGATGATTGTCGGCTGAATATTCCATTGTTCGGTCTCCCCCAGACTCATGGTTCAGAGGTGCTGTGTCCCGGCGTCAGCAGCCACTCGATTGCCGCGGCCGGCGCCGCAAAATGGCGTGTGGGATATCGCGGACGATGAACGTCGTTGAAGAAAGTGGTGAGTAGCCGATCCACCGCTGAAGGCCCCACGAGCGCCAGTGCTGCCACGTTCAGATATCCGGCGAAGATCGCCAGAGCCGCAGCGTCGAGCGAGACCATCGAATTCAGGATCACCAGCATCGGGTCGCACAGGTCCGGGTTCACTTCGTCGAGCTTTCGGACGAGTTCCAGGGCATCCTGTTCGCTCACCGTGACGCCTTCGCTCCACTCGACGCGGACATAGCCCTCCTCCAGTTCGAGGACGAAACGGTGACCGGACGCTCCCCCGTTCATCGCTTCTCCCCTCGTCCGGCTACCGAAGCCAAATGTATCCCACCTCACATCAACCGTGTCAGGTACGGTGTCAGGATGCCCTGCGGGCGTCCCGCTCATCGAGCACGGTCTCGCGCGGACCGCTGAAGTCCTCCCCGCGGCGCTCGGCCTCCGGGGAGCCGGAGAAGAGGCGGGCGTCGTGACGGGGCCGGCCCACGTCGTCGTTCTCGGTCTGGCCGGGCACGGCCGCAACGGACGACGGCGCCGATACCTGCTCCCAGCGCTGGCGGGGCAGAGCGTCGGGGAACTCGGTCTGGATGAACCGGACCATTTCTTCGCGGACGAGGCACTGCAGGTCCCACCGGTTGCCGCTGTCCGCCGCGCTCACCAGAATCCGTGCACGAACCACGCCGTCGGTGGCCGCGGTGATCTGCAGCGTCCCGGTACGGCCATCCCACAGCTCGGAGCTGTCGAGGATCTCGCGCAGGCGGGAACGCATGTTCTCGATCGGCACGCGCCAGTCGAGGTCCAGCTCCACGGTTCCCAACAGCTCGGAGCGGCGGCGGGTCCAGTTCTCGAACGGGGTGGAGGTGAAATAGGTGGAGGGAAGGATGATGCGGCGTTCATCCCAGGACTGAACCACCACGTAGGTCATGGTGATCTCCTCGATCGTCCCCATTTCGCCCTCGACGAGAACGACGTCGTCCACGCGGATTGCGTCGGTGAAGGCCAGCTGCACGCCGGCGAAGACGTTGCTCAGCGAACTCTGAACGGCGAGGCCTGCGACGATCGAGATGAGACCGGCGGAGGCCAGGATTCCGGCCCCCAGCGCACGCACTTCGTCAATGGTCAGCAGCAGGCTGGCCAGTGCGAGAGTGATGATCACCGCGACGGCAACCCGCCGTGCGAGCATAATCTGGGTCTTGAGCCGCCGGGCGCGCCGGTTGTCGCGGGTGGCATTTTCGTAGTACCCCAGCACCATGGTCTCCACCATGGAGAGCACCGCGATCAGCAGCCACGCCAGGGACCCGATGAGTGCCAGCACCAGCACGTAGTCGACGGGCGGGAACCAGGCGGCCTCACGCGCGGTGGCACCGAGGGCGATCCGGACGCCGAGGACGGCGAGCACCACCTGCAGCGGACCGCGCAATTTACGGGTGGCGTCATGGATCTGCGGCACTTTTCGGAGCGCACGTGCTGCCGCGCGGCGAAGGATCCACCCCAGCACGGCGGCGGCGAACACCGCTCCCGTGACAGCCAGGAAGGGGGTGATCGTATCTAGAAAGTCCATCCGTCTACAGTCTCAGATGGCACAGGGGGTCAGTCCAATTACCGTTCCGGCCTGTTGGGTACTAGTAGAGGAAAATGTCGAACCACTCCCGGTTGTGTGCGTGCAGCAAAACCAGGAAGAGCACAAAGTCGAACAAGAGGTGCACGCTCACGATGTAACTCAGCGACTTGGTCTTCGAGAAGATCCAGGCCTGGATCAGCGCGAACGGGTAGATGAGGACCGGGCCCCAGGCGTGGAAACCCAGCTCCCAGAGGAATGACGTGAACAGCACTGCCTGGAGGAGGTTGGCCTGCCAGTCGGGCAGATGGCGGCGCAGCAGGGTGAATGCGGTGCAGATGAAGAACAGCTCATCCCAGATACCGAGGACGTTGGTCCCCAGGAACAACCGAGTAATTGTTCCCGGGTCCGAGGCCGCGGGCCAGTTCTCGTAGACCCCGGTGGGGATCATGTACACCGGCAGCACCAGATAACCGATAATCACCACCGCAACCAGGTACCAGCGCTCCGTCCGGGTCCATTTCTGGCCGGTGAGCACCGGAAAGCGGATGGCGTGATCCTTGAAGACGAATCGGGACAGCAGATAGGGAACCGCGACGGCGAAGAGCATCGCCGTACCCATAATCGCCATGTGGCTGAAGCTGATATCGGTAGTGATGGGCACCGCGCTGATGATGACAAGGCCGATGGCCAGCAGCGACAGGTCCCGAAAAAGCGCCTTGCCGGTGAAGTACGCGACCGTGAGCGCCACGGCAAGAAACAGATAGCCGATCAGCCTCTGCTCCAGGGCGAAAGTGATGAAACCGGATGCGGAGACCAGGGCAGCGGACAGGACCGGCAGCACCCGGGGGCGCGCGTCAAGGCTCGCCGTGGTGATCATGATTCGAGCTTACGCCCTGCTCTGCCGTCAGCGCGCGCCTAGACTTACGAAATGGTAGACAAAGCTGTCGACAGCGAAACCCGTCAATCGCTCATCGCCGACACCCTGGTCGAGGCGTTCAAGCCGCTCATGGAAGCAGACCCGCATGGGTTCCGCACGAAGTTCCGCAAAATGGCCGCCGACCCGTTCGCCTTCTACCGCGGCAGCGCCTGCCTGTTCTACGCGGACATGCGGGAGATGACGGACGAGTGGGCCGATGACAAAACCAGCCGCGTGTGGATCCACGGCGACCTCCATGCGGAGAACTTCGGCACCTACATGAGCAGTACGGGGCAGCTGACGTTCGACATCAACGATTTCGACGAGGCCTACCTCGGTCACTTCTCCTGGGACCTGCGCCGGTTCACGACATCGCTGGCGCTGATGTGCTGGCAGAAGGCGCTCCCCGAGGAATCGGTGCGCTCGCTGGCACGCACGTACCTGTCCGCGTACCTGGACCAGGTGAAGCATTACGACGACGCCGGCCAGGACGACTTCGCGCTTCACCTTGGCAACACCTCGGGCACCATCCACGATGTGCTTCTGACTGCGCGGTCGTCCCGCCGAACCGATCTGCTCGACTCCATGACGCTGGTCGATAACCATGAGCGCCATTTCCAGAACAACAGTAAGACTCGGCGCCTCGACGACGATGAATACGGAAGGGTTGAAGAAGCGTTCAAGGACTATCTGGGGACTATCCCGGAGGGCAAGCGCTCGGGCCGTGAGGTCTTCTACAACGTCAAGGACATCGTCGGAAGCTCGGGTTTCGGCATCGGCAGCGCCGGCCTTCCCGCCTACAACGTGCTCATCGAGGGGTACAACGAGGCTCTGGAGAACGACATCATTCTGGCTATGAAGCAGGGCAATATCGCTGCGCCGAGCAGGGTTGTCACGGATGAGCGCGTGCGCTCCTACTTCGAGCATGACGGCCATCGGACCGTGATCAGCCAGCGGGCACTGCAGGTGCACACCGACACTTTCCTCGGTTACACCACGATTGACAGCACGGGCTTCGTGGTCGACGAACTCTCGCCCTACAAGGCGGACCTCAGCTGGGACAACCTCACGGAACCGGACGAAATTGAACCGGTCCTCGTGGACCTCGGACGGGCGACCGCCAAGGTGCACTGCGCGTCGGACGAAGACAGCGACCAGGATCTCGTTCATTTTCAGACCGAGCGCGCCATCATGCAGGTGGTTGATGGGCGCCGGGAGGAGTTCATCGACGACATCATCGAGTTCTCCCACACCTATGCACGAACGGTCCGGAGCGATTATGCGCTCTTCATTGAAGCGTTCCGGGAGAACCGGATACCGGGCGTCCCGTCAACCTGATGCGGGTAAGTGCTCACAGAAGCAGCCTGAAATCAACGTGAGATAGTTCACTCCTCGTCGGCTTGGAGATGGACTTAGGTAAGCCATACCTTACTAAGAGAAGCACTACTGATGATGCTTCCCGACATCTGTTCCTTCTCACCCTGGAGTCTCGCACGTGAAAAATCCTGGAAAAATCAGTGTGGTTGCCGCGCTCGCGGCAACCGTCCTGGCCCTGACGGCATGCGGTGGTTCCGCAGACGCCGGCAATGAGGCAGCCGGTACCGGAACCACGCTTACGGTGGAACACGCACAGGGAAGCACAACTGTCCCTGTCAATCCCGGGAACGTGTACACCTTCGACCTGGGAGTGCTCGACTCGCTGGACGCACTCGGCGTTGCGGTGTCAGGTGTTCCGCAGGGAAATCTTCCCCAGGCGCTGGACGCGTACGAGTCCGATGACTACACCAAGATCGGTTCAGTCAAGGAACCCGATTTCGAGGCGATTGCCGCCGGCGCGCCGGACCTCATCATCATCTCCGGCCGCACCGCCGACTACTACGACGAGCTGAGCGAGATCGCCCCCACCATCGACCTGAGCGTCGACCAGGCCGCACCGATCGACAGCTTCAAGGGGGTCAGCACCACGCTCGGCCGCATCTTCGAGAAGGAAGCTGAGGTGACCGAGCACCTCACCGCCATCGACGCCGGCATCTCGGAGGCGCAGGGCAACGCCGCCAGCTCCGGCACAGGCCTGATCGTCCTGACCAGCGGCGGTGAACTGACCGCCTACGGCGCCGGATCCCGATTCGGCCTCATCCATGACGTCCTCGGCGTCGAGCCGGCTGCTGAGGTCACTGAGGACGGTTCCCACGGGCAGTCCATCTCCTTCGAGTTCATTGCTGAAACCAACCCCGACTACCTCTTCGTGATTGACCGCGACTCCGCAATCGGTGAGTCCGGTGACGCCGCCTCCGCGGTCCTGGACAACGATCTGGTCAATGGCACCACCGCAGCAGAGGAGGATCACATCGTGTACCTCGACGCCGCAAGCTGGTACCTCGTGGGGTACGGCCTGGGCAACGTCGAGGCCATGGTCAGCTCCGTCAACGACGCACTGATCAGCTGATCTCATCCGCCGGTTACACTCACCTGTCACCGGCACAAGGCCATTCTGTGATCACAGCACCTTCACCGGCAGATGTCCGGACGACGGCCCGCCGCCCGTTCCCAGCGTTACGCGCCGGGCTTGCGGCGCTCGCCGTCGTCGTCCTTTCTGTTGCGAGCCTGCTCATCGGTGTCAGCGACGTCTCGCCGGCAGCCCTGTTCTCCCAGTCCGACGACGGCACAGCCGGACGGATCCTGCTCATCAGCCGAATCCCGCGTACCCTCGCCATTCTCCTGACGGGCGTGGCGGTGGGCGTGGCCGGGCTCATCATCCAGCTGATGGCGCGCAACAAGTTCGTTGAGCCCTCCACCGTGGGGACCGTCGAGTCCGCCATGCTCGGCATTCTCGTTGTCACGGTGCTGATACCGGCAGCTCCTCTGCTGGCCAAGATGGGCGTGGCAGCGGTCTTCGCCGTCGCCGGAACAGCGCTCTTCCTGCTTATATTGCGGCGCGTGCCCCTGCGGAATTCATTGATTGTCCCGCTGGTCGGCATCATGCTGGGCGGGATCATCGGCGCTGTCACCACCTTCTTCGCCTACCGGTTCGACCTGCTCCAGAGCCTGAACAGCTGGATGGTGGGCGATTTCTCCGGCGTGCTCGCGGGCCGTTACGAATTCCTCTGGCTGGTGGGGGCACTCACAATCGTGGGCTATTTTGCCGCCGATCGCTTCACCGTCGCCGGGATGGGCAGCGAATTCACCACCAATCTTGGCCTCAACTACCGGGCGGTGATGAGTCTGGGACTCGTGATCGTCGCGCTGATCAGCGCCGTCGTCGTTGTGACCGTCGGAGCAGTGCCGTTCCTCGGCCTGCTGGTGCCCAACCTCGTCTCCATGCTGATCGGGGACAACGCGCGCCGGGCCGTGCCGTGGGTTGCGCTGCTGGGCGCGGGCCTGCTCCTGTTGTGCGACATCCTGGGCCGCCTGATCCGTTTCCCCTACGAGATCCCGGTAGGCACCGTCCTGTCCGTCGTCGGAGCCGCCGGCTTCCTCTACCTCCTGCTGAGGAGCCGCCGCCGTGTCGCCTGAAGCAATGCCTCCCGCACTGACCGTACGACGACGGCGGCCCCTTCAGGGACCCGGTCCCCGGACCTGGATCCTGGTGCTGGGTCTTCTTGCGGCCGCGCTGACGTTGACGTTCATGACCATCGGCCTCTCGGGGAACCTGGCCTATGTCCTGCCGCTGCGCGCCACCAAGGTGGCGTCGATGCTGCTGGTGGCCTACGCCGTCGGGGTATCCACCGTGCTCTTCCAGACGGTCACGGGGAACCGGATTCTCACGCCGTCGATCATGGGGTTCGACGCGCTGTACATCCTCCTGCAGACGTTCCTTGCCTTCACCATCGGCACGCAGGCCCTCCTCACCCTGGGCTCAGGCGCCCGCTTCCTGATGGAGGTGGTTCTGATGGTTGCGTTCTCGTGGGTGCTCTACCGCTGGCTCTTCGTCGGCGGCGGGAAGTCGCTGCACCTCGTGCTGCTGGTGGGCATTATCTTCGGCACGCTCTTCCGCGGAATCTCCTCGCTGCTGCAGAGGCTCATTGACCCGAGCGAGTTTGTGGTTCTGCAGGACCTGTTCTTTGCCAGCTTCAATAACGTCGACTCGTCCCTGTTGGGGGTGTCAGCGCTGGCCATCTTCGCCGCGAGTGCGGCCGGCTGGCGCATCCGGAACCAGTTCGACGTTCTGGCCCTCGGACGGGAAACCGCCCTCAGCCTCGGCGTGAACCACCAAAGCGCCGTGACGCAGGTGCTGGTGATCTGCTCGGTGCTCGTGGCAGTCTCCACTGCCCTGGTGGGACCGATCACGTTCTTCGGCCTGCTCGTGGCATCGGTCGCCTACCAGCTCTCTGCGGTGTTCCGGCACAAATACGTGCTGCCGATCGCCATCCTGCTGGGCGCCATCGCGCTCCTCGGCGGTCAGCTGATCCTCGAGAGGGTCTTCGGCTTCGACACCGCCCTGAGCATCGTCATCGAGTTCGTCGGCGGGATCGTTTTCATCGCCCTCCTCCTGAAAGGTTCGATCAAATGATCCAGCTGTCCGGCGTGACCAAGGCGTACGGCTCCGATACCGTCGTCGACTCCGTAACAGCCGCCATACGCCAGGGCGGCATCACCTCGATCATCGGCCCCAACGGCGCAGGCAAGTCCACCCTGCTGTCCATGATGAGCCGGCTGCTGCCCATGGACAGCGGTTCGGTTGTGATCGAGGGCATGGACGTAAGTACGACGGCAAGCAACACGCTGGCACGGAAAATGGCGATTCTGCGCCAGGATAACCAGCTCACCGTCCGGCTGACGGTCCGCGATCTGGTGGGATTCGGACGCTTCCCGCACAACCAGGGCAGGCCGACATCACAGGACCGCCTGCATATTGAGCGTGCCCTGGACTACCTCGATCTGGGTTCAATGGCTGACAGGTTCGTGGATGAGCTCTCCGGCGGGCAGCGGCAGCGGGCGTTCATCGCCATGGTGCTGGCCCAGGACACCGACTACATCTTCCTGGACGAGCCGTTGAACAACCTCGACATGAAGCACGCCGTGGACCTGATGCGCATGCTCCGGCGCACCGTTGAGGACCTTGGCAAGACCGTGGTGCTGGTCATCCACGACATCAACTTCGCGTCCTGTTACTCGGACCGGATCATCGCAATGCGAAACGGCGCGGTGGTGCACCAGGGCACTCCCGCAGAGTTGATGCACACGTCGCTGCTGCGCGAGGTGTACGACATCGAGATCCGCATCGAAGAGATCGACGGCAACCGCATCGGGGTATATTTCGCCTGAGTGCGCGCCCTGGGTATCCGGCGGCGCCCTGACGGATTGTCTGTCCCATGGGGCAGGATGGGAGCCATGGAGGCCGTGATGGATTTTGATGTACTGGTCATCGGTGCCGGCCCGGCAGGCATGGCTGCTGCAACCCGCGCCGCGGAACTGGGGGCACGCACCGCCGTCGTCGAGCGTGCCCGGCTGGGCGGCACGTGCGTCAACTCGGGCTGTGTGCCTACGCGGGTGCTCGCAAAAACGGCACGGCTGTACCGGGAGGTGCGCACCGCCCGCGAGTACGGAATCGTTGTGCAGGAGCCCGCGGTTGACTGGCCGCAACTGGTCCGGCGGGTCCGCTCCACCGTGGACCGCGTGCTGGACGCAAAAGGGTACAGCGAGTCCATGCAGCGCCTGAAGATCACCCTGCTGGAGGGCGAGGCCGCCTTCACCGCGCCCCAGGAAATCTCTATTGGGGGCCGCACGGTCACTGCCGCCTCAATCATCCTGTGCGTCGGCGGTAGCGCGCGCCGGCTCCCCCTCCCGGGCGCCGAGCACGCCGTGCTCCCCCATGAGGTGCTGGACCTTCCGGACCTCCCCGAAACCGTTGCGATCATCGGCGGCGGCCACACGGGCGCGCAGCTCGCCACCATTTTCGATGCGCTCGGCTCGCGGGTCACCCTCCTCGACCTGGCCCCGCGCATTCTCACCACCGAGGACGAGGCCGTCTCCACCGCCGTGACGGAAAGCTTCCGTTCCCGCGGCGTGCGCGTGGACGTCGGCATCCGTGGTGTGGAGAGCATCGAAAAGCACGACGACGGCCGGCTCGAGATCAGCTGGCAGGGAACCGATGGCGTGGAGTCGGCTCAGGTTGGAGCGGTGGTCATGGCTGCCGGCTGGCCGGCGAACATCGACGGTCTTGGTCTGGACGCCGCCGGGATCACCGCAACGCGGGGAGCTATCCCGGTGGACAACTACCTCCGGTCCAACGTCCCGCACATCTTCGTTGCCGGAGATGCCAATGGAACGTCCATGCTGGTGCAGGCTGCGGTCTTCGAGGGTGAGACCGCAGCGGAGAACGCCGTCCTCGGAGCGCACCGCACCACGCCACACCACCTGCTTCCGGAGGGTGGTTTCACTGACCCTGACTATGCCGGGGTGGGGCTGACCGAGGAGAACGCGAGGGAACGTGACCCGGAGTGCGCCGTCGTCGTCGTTCCCTATGGCGCGGTGGAGCGCCCCATCATCGATGACCGGGAGCAGGGATTCCTGAAATTGGTCACTGACCGGCACCGCGAACTGATCCTCGGTGCGCACGCTGTCGGCGAGAATGCAGTGGAGGTTATCCAGGCGGTCGCGGCCGCGATGGCGGCCGGCACGGACGTCGCCACCCTTGCCCGCGTGAAGTTCGCCTACCCCACCTACAGTTCGATCATCGGCCATGCGGCGCGGAAGGTGGTGCGGGGAGCAGGGAAAGACTCCTGGTAGTCGGACTGCTACTGTGGGACGAGGATCACTACAAAGCTTGCTTATCAACGGGGGCGAACAGGCACAGAGCCTGAGGCACCGGTATGAGCGCAGTGAGGAGTAGCCATGGGCAGCGCGGAGAAGAAGTTTTCGGTAACGGAAGAGTCGGACAGCAAGCACCCGCACGACTGGGGCCGGGCAATGGCAGTAGCCATCAGCCGGCTCGCTGACCTCGCACACGAGGCGGGGGACGTCGTCGAACATGAGAATCTCTACGGCGAAGACCTGCATCTCTTCGTCAGCGAGACTGACGAGGGCGCAAACATCACCATGTCATGGACTCCCCGGGCATCCAACGCCCCTCAATCTTCTGAGCAGGAACAGTCATGAGCGCCTCAAACCCGGATCCGGAACAGGACAACGTCACAGGGCTGGAGCCCGGCGGCGGCGTGCCTCCAGGTGAAACCCCTCCCGGCGAAGCAAGTACAGCCGGGCCCCAGGGCCACGAGGAAAACGCACCCGGGAAGGCGGCTTCCCGCATTTGGTTGGTGCTGATCGGCATCTTCGTACTGCTTGGGCTCCTGTTCTTCGTTGGCTACATCGTCGGGCTGTTCACCTAGGCGGCATAGTCACACCCAGACAGCAAAGCGGCCGAGCCCCATGGGGGACGGCCGCTTTGCTGTCTGTCGATCTCAGATGCGGTAATAGTCCCGAAGCTTCGATTCCTGTTCAGCCGTGAGGCCTTCTTCAGCCGTGAAGTCCGGCGCGTCCTTGATGGTGTCCTTGGTGACCGCGACATAAAGATTGTCGCCGTCCAACCGTGAACCGGCGAGCGGAACGAAGTTCTCCCTCGTGTTCAGCAATCCGAGCCCGACGGTCACCCAGGCGGGCTTGCGCGAGACTCCGTCAAAGTGCACCTGCGAGACGTTCCCAAGCTTGTCCCCGTTGAGGTCCCATGCTGTGGCTGCCTGCAGTTGTTCGAGTTCGAGGTTATCCATGATGCCTCCGAGTGTAGATGAGAAGTACCCTTACCATTCCAGTGCATCGAGCACCCAAAGGCAACGACGCTCCCATGTGATCTCCCTGGAGGGTTACGCTCCCTCAGCCGCAACGGCGGCCTCGTTGATCATCGGCAGCCACTTGTCCAGCGCCCAGACGAGGGACAGCGGGCTGGCTGCGGAGATGGACAGGGTGAGGGTGTTGTCGGCGTCGGCGACAAGCGCACCGGACTTCACCGCTGGGATCTGGCTCAGCAGCGGGTCCTCGGCGATTGCTTCCTTGGTGGCGTCATCCGGAACCCAGGTCACGAACACGTCCGACTCAAGTTCGTCGGCACGCTCAGCTGACCATGGGATGAAGAACTCGTCACCGGTGGTGTTCTCAGCAACGACGTCAGCCATTTCCATGCCGAGCTGGCTGAGGAAACGGGGACGGTTATCGCTGGCGGTGTAAATGTTCACGCCCTCGGAGCTGTTCGGTTCCAGGTTGCCGAAGATGAAGGACTTTCCCGCGATCGCGGGGTACTCCGCGGCGGCCTCGGCGACCTGGTCCTCGGTCTCGGCCACGAGCTGCTCCGCTTCTTCGGTCAAGCCGAGAGCATCACCGATCATTGCGGTCGAATCCTGCCACGCGGTGCCGTACGCAACCTCCGGATAGGCGACCACGGGAGCGATTTCGCTGAGCGTGTTGTAATCCTCTTCAGTGAGACCGGAGTATGCCGCGAGGATGATGTCCGGGTTGGTCGCAGCAATCTCGTCGAAGGCAATGCCGTCAGCCTCGGAGTACTGAACGGGCGCGTTCTCGGTGCCGATAGCGGCGTCGAGCTCTTCGAGCTTGGCGTCCTTCCACGGTGTGGAGCCCTGGTCATTTCCGCCATACTCGTCCACCGGCATGCCGACCGGAACCACGCCGAGCGCCAGGGCAACATCGGCGTTGACCCAGGAGACGGTGGCCACGCGCTCGGGCTTTTCCTCGATTACGGTCTCGCCGAAAGCGTGCTCAATAGTTACGGGGAACGCTTCAGCGGAGCCGCCTTCATTCGCTCCGGCAGCTTCGGAGCCGCCTCCGGACGGGCCGGTCGAGCATGCGGAGAGGGACATTACCGCAATCGCTGCCGCGGCGATCAAACCGCGCACGCGTGTGGGGGCCATCGGGGGCTCCTTGACTTTCGAGACGGCATCGAACGGACCGTCGGGATGGGTACGAAAGTAAGGTTAGCCTAGGCTTTCATCGATTACGAAATGTTTGTGTTGCGTAATAGGTGTCAGTCTCGCGCTTTACGGGTTTCCCTGTCATTGGCTTTCTGGATGGCCTCCACCAGCTCCTGCTTGTTCATGGTCGAGCGCTTCGGCACGTCAAGCTTCTTCGCGATGTCGTAGAGGTGCTCCTTGGTTGCGTTGGCGTCCACGCCCCCGGCAGTCTCCTTCGACGTTCCACGCCCGCCTTCGGCCTGCTCATCGGACGGACCCTTGGAGTCCTTCTGCTCCCAGTGGTCGCCCACTTTCTCGTGGGTGTGCTTCAACGCGCTGTACGCGGTGCGGTGTGCCCGCTCGCCGTCACCGTACTGTTCCTCCGCGGAATCGAGGGTCTTGGCGTAGGTCTCCTGCGCCAATTTGTCAGACCGCTGCAGGGTGCTGGGCAGCTCGTCGGTCTTGACCTTCCCTGACTTGGTTACCTTCGGCATTGCATCTGCTCCTTCCGTATCGGGTAGGGCCTGCAGTTCCGAGGCTACCGCTGGGCCTGCAGCACCGCTAGGCGAACGACGGCGCCGGCGCGGCTGCCACTGCCGCCAGATACTTTGCGAGCGCCCTGGGTGCGGAGCGCGGCGCATCGGCTTCGACCAGGGCGTTGTAATTGGTGTTGGTGTTCACGTCGTAGGTGAGTACGCGTCCGTCCGCCGTCTCCATGAATTCGATGCCGCACACCTCGATGTTGTTCCGGCGCGCGAACTGCAGGTACTTCGCGATGATCGGATGATCGAAGTCGCGGCGCAGGCTGAACAGTTGCTGATCTGCCTCCGGTTCGATCGTTGCACCCGGCGGCATGACCGGCTTGCCGGTGGTCGGGTCAATGGCGCAGGCGTCCGCCGGGCAGAGCTGGAACCCTCCGCGCGCTGTGTCCGCCTGGATAGCGTAGATAAACTCACCGCCCACGATTTCCACCCGGGTGATGACCGGTTCAGCGGCCCGGATGAATTCCTGTACCAGGGTGATACCGTCCTGTGGTTCCTCGAACCCGTCCGACGCCACGTACTCGGCAAGTTCCTCGTGGCTCTCGAACTTGCGGACACCGAGCCCTTTTCCACCCTGGTTGTGCTTGGTGATGAAGGGAGTCGGAAACGTCTTGGCTGCTTCCAGGATCCGGTCGCGTCCGATGGCGGCCACCGTCCGGGGCGTATCGATGCCGGCTGCCTTGAGCGCGGTCAACTGGTCCACCTTGCTCATTTCGAGTTCAAGGATGCGCCGCCCGTTCACGGTCCTGCGGCCGTGAGCCTCCAGCCAGGACAGGACCGCGCGGGCATAGTCCTTGGACAGCCCATGATCCCGGGTATGCGCCGACGCGCTGATCCTCGACCAGAAGATGCCTTCCGGCGGCGTTGCATCCAGGTCGAGGACACCGTCGGTCAGCAGCCACTGTTCGAACTCAAGCCCCTCCTCCTCGAAGGCGCTGGCGAACGGAGGAAACCACTCAGGGTTCTCGTGCAGGGCGTAGATCCTGGTCATGTCCGTTGTAACGGCAGCCTCGTGCGCACTATTCCGCTCCTCGGCGCCGAAGCATCAACGGCAACGCGTTCTACCCGCAGAGATAACCCGGCCGTAACTGGACGGCAACACCGCCGCGGGAAGCTTGTCTCACCGGCGCGAAAAAGCCGGTTCCATCCTTACCAAGGAGCCGCAATGTCTCTGATCAACGCCACAGAAATCAGCCGCATCCGCGACCTCGGCACCCTGCGCCGAGGCGATACCATCGAAGCCCACCGCCGCGACGAGGTCCACTATCGCGGCCTGGTCGAGGACACCGCTCCCGGCCTTGGCGTCGTGTGGATACGGGATGACTCCGACGGCCGCCGCGCCATCCTCCACACCGACGAGTACGCCATCTGGCAGATTCGGTTGGCCACCCAGGAATCAAGCCTGGCCGCCTGAACGGCAGAAACCAGCCAACCAACCAACGACGACGGGTCCCCTCCCTTGCAAGGCGGGAACCCGTCGTCGTGCTCTTGTTGGCGGAACTAGCGGGTGGGCTCGCGTTCCAGCGCAGCCTCGTGTTCCTCATGTGCGAGCCTGAGGAGCGCCATGAACTCGGTTTCATTGCGGATGAGGCGCTTGTACTTCTCGGGCTGCTTCCTGAGCATCTGCTCCTCCGCGCACATCTTGTTGAAAATCCGCTCACGCTCGTTGATGTCCGTCTCGTAGTTGAGATCGACGTATTGGATGGCGTGGCGGCGGGCACCTGAGACGAGGTTCTTCACCTTGCCCTTCGGGCTGAGGAGGGAAGCCATGACCGTGACGATCAGGACGCCGAGAATCACGCTCAGAGACAGCCCGGTGGAGATTTCAACAACCTCGACGTGCTCACCGTTGTTGATGAATGGAACCGTGTTCTCGTGCAGCGCGTGAAGGATCAGCTTGACGCCGATGAAGCCGAGGATGCCCGCCAGCCCGTAGGAGAGGTAGATGAGCCGGTCCAGCAGCCCGTCAATGAGGAAATACAACTGGCGCAGGCCCATCAGCGAAAACGCCGTCGCGGTGAAAACAATGAAGACGCTCTGCGTCAGCCCGAAGATTGCGGGGATGGAGTCAAGGGCGAACAGAATATCCGTACCGCCGATAGCCACCATGACCAGGAGCATCGGCGTGAGGACTTTCTTGCCGTCTTCGATCGTGAAGAGCTTGTCGCCGTCGTAATGTTCCGTAGCCGGAAGGAACCGCCGGGCCAGGCGGACAACAAACGTCTCTTCCTCCTCGACGTTCTTCGGCTTCAGGATGTTGCCGGCGGTGAGCAACAGGATCAGGCCGAAGATGTAGAACACCCAGGCGAAGGAGTTGATCAGGGCGGCGCCCAGGAAGATGAAGCCGGTCCGCGCGATCAGTGAGAACACGATGCCGAACAGGAGCACTTTCTGCTGATCGGCACGCGGTACCTTGAAGGTGGTCATGATGATGAGGAAGACAAAGAGGTTATCCACGGAGAGCGCCTTCTCCGTGATGTACCCGGCGAAGTACTCGGTACCCATGTCAGTACCGCCGAAAATGAGCACACCCACGCCGAAGAGCAGCGCGATCCCCACGTAGATGGCAGACCAGATGCTGGCTTCCTTCAGCGAGGGCGTGTGGGCCTTGCGGACGTGGAAGAAGAAGTCGAAGAGAAGCAGCCCCGCGATTCCTGCAATTGTCAGAATCCAGACAATAGTGGGCACTTCCATGCTTACGTCTCCTCGTCAGTGTGCTGTCGATTTACCGTAGTTCGACGTCCAACGCACCTGCAAGCAGTTCAGCTACCGGTAGACAACCGCCTCGCCGCCGCGATGATCCGGTCAAACCCTACATCCAGTTCGGAGTCGATGTGCTGACGGTTGGGATCTGCGTCATACCAGGCGAGAATTTCCCGCGCGCCGAGGGCAAAGGGTGTTGTGCAGACGAAGTCGGGAACCAGCGCCTTGACCTTGGTGTTGTCGAAGATCACCGAGTGCTGCTTGTCCCCGATGATCTGCGGCCCAAGATCCGGAAGGTATGCGGCGATGGTCTCGGAGGCAACGTGGATCAACTCCGGTTCCGGTGCTCCGGCGGCATCGGCGAACAACTGGTAGATGCGGTTCCAGGTGAGGAATTCGTCCGACGTGATCGTGAAGCTGTCCCCGATCGCCTGGGGCAGTCCCAGCAGCCCGACGAACGCCTTCGCGAAGTCGGTGCTGTGCGTCAGCGTCCAGAGGGAGGTTCCGTCACCGTGCACCAGCACTGGACGCCCTGCCCGCATCCGTGCGATGTCGGTCCAGCCGCCGGTGATGGCGATTTTGGTGTGGTCGTAGGTGTGTGACGGGCGCACGATGGTGATCGGGAAGCCGCGTTCCCGGTACTCCTCCACCAGCAGGTCTTCGCACGCGATCTTGTCCCGTGAGTACTGCCAGAACGGGTTCCGCAGCGGAGTCGACTCGCGGATGGGCAGCGACGCCGGGGGCTTCTGGTACGCCGAGGCCGAGCTGATGAACACGTACTGCCCGGTGCGTCCGGTGAACAGCTCGATGTCCGTGGCAACGTGGTCCGGCGTGAAGGCCACGAAGTCGACGACGACGTCGAAGGTGCGGTTACCGAGGGCAGCGCGCACTTCGTCCGGTTTCCGGATATCGGACTGCACCAGTTCGGCGCGGGACGCTGCCGGACGCTCGGTCGAGCTGCCGCGGTTCAGGATGGTGACTGAGTAGCCGAGCGCGAGCGCCCGGTCCACCACCGCGGTGCTGATGACCCCGGTTCCGCCAATGCACAGGATCTTCACTGGTCGCTCACCATGCGTAGTCCTCGGGCGCTGTCTTGTGGCCGGGGAAGATGTCGTCGAGCGCAGACAGGGTGTCCTCGTCGAGCTTTATCTCCAGGGCACGCAGGCCGCCGTCGAGCTGTTCCTGCGTGCGCGGGCCGATGATGGGTGCGGTCACGGCGGGCTGGGCAAGGAGCCAGGCCAGGCCAAGGTCCGCCGGCGAGTGCCCGAGCTTCTCGGCGAGGTCCTCGTAGCGCTGGATCTGGTCGCGGTGCTTCTCGAGGGTGTCAGCGGCGCGCCCCTCCAGCCGGCGGACGCCCTCGTTCTCTTTCTTCAGGACGCCGCTGAGCAGTCCGCCGTGCAGTGGTGACCACGGGATGATGCCGAGCCCGTATTCCTGGGCGGCGGGGAGGACTTCGAGTTCGACGGTCCTGGTGAGCAGGTTGTAGATGGACTGCTCGCTGATGAGCCCGGTGTAGTTGCGGCGTGCGGCCGCCGCCTGGGCCTGCGCAATGTGCCAGCCGGCGAAGTTGCTGCTGCCCGAGTACAGGATCTTGCCCTGCTGGACTGCAACCTCGATGGCCTGCCAGATCTCGTCCCAGGGAGTGTTCCGGTCGACGTGATGGAACTGGTAGAGGTCGATGTAGTCGGTTTGGAGGCGCTGGAGGCTGGCGTCCAGGGCGCGGCGGATGTTCAGTGCGGACAGCTTGCCGTTGTTGGGCCATTCGTCCATATCGCCGTAGAGCTTGGTGGCCAGCACGGTCTTCTCCCGGCGTCCCCCGCCCTTGGCGAACCACCGGCCGACGATGGATTCCGTACGGCCCTTGTTGACGCCCCAGCCGTACACGTTGGCGGTGTCGAAGAAGTTGATCCCGGAGGCGTGGGCCGAGTCCATGATCGAGTGGGAATCCGACTCCTCGGTCTTGGGCCCGAAGTTCATGGTGCCAAGGCACAGACGGGAAACGGACAGGCCGGAGCGGCCGAGGTGGGTGTACTGCATCAGCGAAGTTCCTCTCGAGGACGAATGGGAATCCGCTTTCCATCCTGCCAAGCCTCGGGCCCTTGCGCTAGTGGGCACTTTTGCGCAGCCTTCGCGAATTCAGCCGTGGTGCAGCTCGCCGGACCTGCACGGATCTTCCGGTCCGCCTAGGATTTCACCCATGACTCCCTCGCAATCACTGCCCGTGGCACTCATCACCGGCGCCTCCCGGGGAATCGGCCGCGCCATTGCCGACGAACTCGCGCGAAACCACCACCTGTTGCTTGGCGGGCGGGACCGCGCCTCTCTGGAGGCCATCGCGTCGTCGTACCCGTCGGCTGAGCCCTTCGCGCTGGACGTGCGTGAGGTTTCGGAGACGGATGTCGCCGGCATCGGACAGCTGGACGTGCTGGTGCACTCCGCCGGCGTGCTGAGGATGGGTGCCGTGGCTGACCTCGACGACGACGCCTGGCGGACAAGCTTCGAAATCAACGTCTTCGCCGTCGCGAAACTGACCCGTCTCCTGCTGCCTGCCCTCCGTGCCGCCGGCGGACAGGTGATCGCGATCAACTCGGGCTCAGGCTACACCTCGGGGTCCGGGTCGGCGGTGTACAGCGGCACCAAGTTTGCGCTCCGGGCGCTCACTGACGCACTGAGGGAGGAAGAGCGGCCCAACGGCGTCCGGGTGTCCTCCATTCACCCGGGCAGGGTGGCCACGGACATGCAGGCCGAACTGCACGAGTTCGAGGGCAAGGACTACTCCCCCACCGCGTGGATCCAGCCCACGCAGGTCGCCAAGGCGGTTCGGCTGGCGGTGGACGCCTCCCGCGATTCCACCGTCGAATCTCTCAACATCCGACCCTCGGGCATGGCATGAGCACGGTACGCCTGGTAGCCACGGTGACGGGTGAGGTCCAGGGCGTCGGATTCCGCTACCGTACGCGCCAAAAGGCGGAGCAGCTAGGGCTTGTGGGATCAGCTACCAACCAACCCGATGGATCGGTTCTCGTGGTGGCCGCCGGCCCCTCCTCGTCCGTTGACCAGCTCCTGAAGTGGCTGAACTCCGGGAATACTCCCGGTCGGGTCGAGAATGTGGATGCAGACCTGCACGACGACGGCGCCAGCGAACTGAGCGGCTTCGTCACCGACTAGCGGGCTGGGAGCCGGCTAGTCGCCGGAGGTTTCCGTGACCCTGCGCGGCATCCCGAACTGGGTCTGCACGCCGGGCGAGTAGAGCACCGATTCCGGAGGACCCTCCACCACCAGACCCGCGGCGCGCACCAGCCCGTCGTCGCAGTGATCCAGCACGGCGGTCTGGAGCGGCCATGGTGAGTGGGTGTTGGGGATGTAGATAGTCCGGCCCGCAAACCGCGAGTGGAGCCCGAACCGCGCCGTCAGGTGAATGGACAGCGGATCCGCGGCGGTGCTCCCTGTGGGCACAACCGCGAACGACGACATGGCCCCGCGAAACCTGTTCACGGAGTACCCGGTGCCTTGCGCGCGGTGCCGGGGCCGGCAACGGGACCAGACGTAGGGAATGCCTGCCGCACGGGCACCCAGCACGACCGCCAGGCGGGACGCGTCGAGGGTGAGGAAAACGACGCCTCGCTCACCGGTGGAGTCCCGCGAATACAGCCGAACGTTTACCTCGGTGAAGGTTCCGAAATAGGGCACGGGCAATCCGCGTCCCAGACCTGCTCCGCACATGCGGAAACCGATGAGCCCCACCCAGGAGTCGCCGTCGTACTCGTCCGGAACGGTGCCCTCAGGCATGAAGCGGGCTGCCTCGGAGCTGGCGATGCGCCAGTGCAGGAAGACGGCGTCGCCCCAGAACTGGTCCATCAGCGCAGGGGTGCGCAGCGGAGGCGGCTCCGGCCACCGATCGCGTGCTGCGGAAGGATCAGACATGGGTTCTCGGCGCTTCCCCCTCGGTATCCGCCTGTCGCTTCCGGACGCGGTCGAGGGCCATCATGACCGGCGTTGCCGTTACCCCGTGCAGCACCACTGAAAGTGACACCACAAGACCCACGAAAGCCCAGACCTCGTTCGCCTCGGCGTCGAACTCGCCGTTGCTGAGCCCGTAGCCGAGGTAGTAGAGGGAACCAATTCCGCGGACGCCGAAGAACGCCAGCGCCACCTTCTCCCGCGCACCTGTCTGGCCACCGAGCAGCCCGAGGAACCCGGCCAACGGCCGGACGAGAATCAGGAAGGCCAGTGCAAGGAGGACGTCGGTCCAGCCAATCGTCTCGAGGAGTCCCCGTGCAATGGCCCCGCCCAGCAGAACCAGAATGACAACGGAAAGCAACCGTTCGAGTTGTTCCACGTAGCTGTGAAGCACGCGGTGGTAGCCGTGATCGCGCTCAGCGGCCCGAATGGTGATGGCACAGACGAACACAGCGATGAAGCCGTACCCTTCGAATGTTTCCGTGACGCCGTAGGCCAGGAACGTCGCCGCGAGCGCAACGAACCCCTCGGAATGGCTGGAGAGGCGGAATGAGTCTACGCGTGAGGAGAAGAAGACGCGCCCGAGGAGCTTGCCCGTGCCGTACCCGAGCAGCACGCCGAATCCGATGCGCCACAGGACATCGATGAAGAACCACTGCGGAAACCATGCGCTCGGCTCGGTGCCGACGAGGCTGATGCCGATGGCCAGGTACACGAATGGAAAGGCGAGGCCGTCGTTGAGACCGGCCTCGCTTGTCAGGCCGAACCGAACCTCATCCTCACGGTCGAACCCTTCCTCTCCGTCGGCCGGCTCTCCCACCTGGACCTCCGAAGCGAGGACCGGGTCGGTAGGAGCCAGTGCGGCAGCCACAAGGATGGCACTGGCAACTCCGAGCCCCAGGAAGGCGTAACCCATGAGGGCGAACACCAGGATGCACACAGGCATCACGATCCCGAGCATGCGCCACGTGGTGGACCAGGCACGCCAGCCGATCGGTCGATCGAGGGCGAGGCCTGCACCCATAAGGGAAATGATCACGCAAACCTCCGTGAGGTGCGTGGTGACCACTTCGTACTTCACCGGGTCCGGTGTGGGCAGATAGTCAATCAGGGCAAACACCACGATGCCTGCGGCAAGGAACACCATCGGCATGGAGACGGGTGCCCGCCGCAAAAGGCGGGGAAGGAGTGCAGCCGCAAAAACTATGGCACCCAAAACCGTGAAGATAATGCTGGGGCCCTCAAAAAGTTTGAGCACGAAGGTTCCCTCTCGCCGAATGGTCCTGCCTAAAGATACTCGTGTGAGGCGTGTTCGTGGCGGCCGTGGGATTGGGATGGGATACTGCTGTCACTGTCTAGCGTCCCGGGGGAAATTATGAAATTCCTGGATAAGCCCGGAACTCCCGCGACCATGCTTCTGACCAGACTGGGCGTTCCCTTCCGTACCCTCAGCTACGTCCACGATTCCTCTGCCGAACACTATGGAACGGAGGCAGCGGAGAAGCTGGCGGTTGATCCGTCCCGGGTATTTAAGACGCTCATGGTGGATGTCGGCAGGCAACTGGCGGTCGCCGTCGTTCCCGTGAGCCGCTCACTGAATCTGAAAGCGATGGGTGCCGCGTGCGGCAGCAAGCGGGCAACCATCGCGGATCGGGCTGCTGCGGAGCGGCGGACCGGGTACGTTATCGGCGGAATATCGCCGCTCGGGCAGAGACTACCCAGCCCGCTGGTGCTGGACGAGTCTGCGCTCGTCTTCGAAGCGATCCTCGTCTCGGGCGGCCGGAGGGGGCTCGAAATCGAGCTCTCGCCGGCTGATCTCCTCCGCGCGACCGGCGGTACGACGGCGCCCCTCGCCTCCCGTTGACCGGACGTACTATCGTAGTGCCGGTTGTCCCAATCCCTCCTGCAGACAAGAGCACCTGTGCATAGTCAGGGCATTCTGGCGGTCGTGAACTCCTCCGCCGGAACGGCGTACGGGCGGAGTCTCGACGCCGTCGTTTCCTTCCTTGCCTCGGCGTCAGCCAGGCGGGGCACCACCTTTGAACTTGCGCGGACAGAAGACCTGGACGCGCTTGACACCGCACTCGCGGGCCTTGGCGGCCGCCAACTGATCCTGTTGGGCGGTGACGGTTCCATCCACGCCGCAATCCAGTGCCTTTACCGGGCCGGGAAGCTCGACTCCGCGGGGCCGATCGGCATCATTCCCGTAGGCACCGGAAACGATCTTGCGCGGTCGCTGAAGATTCCGCTCGACCCGCTGCACGCCGCCGAATGTGCAATGTCCGGACCGGCACGCGCAATGGAACTGCTGGTCAGTGAGGACAGCATTGCTGTCAACGCCCTCCATATAGGGATCGGCGCGGATGCCGCGGCCAAGGGTGCCGACGTAAAGAAGAAACTGTCGAGGATCAAGGCGGGAAAGCTGGGATACCACCTGGGTGCCATCGCCGCCGGTGTCAGTTCACCGGGATTGAACCTGAGCGTGCGGGTCGACGGTGAGGAGCTGCATGACGGCTCCCGCCCGCTCCTGATGGTTGCCCTCGGGCTCGGCGGCACCGTTGGCGGAGGTGCACGTCTCATACCTGACGCCAATCCGCATGACGGATTTGTCGACGTCGTGCTCTGGAAATCGGTGGGCCGGGCTGCCCGGGTGGGGTACGCGCTGGGGCTGAAGCACGGTGACCACGCACGTCGCAGCGACGTGCGGATCGGGCGCGGGCAGACTGTGGAAATCACCGCGGTAGACGACCACGGGTTCCGGGTCAGCAATGACGGCGAGCTGCGGGGTCCCTTCACCCACCGCCGCTGGGAAGTGCTGCGCGACGCTTGGCACGTCATTGCGCCGCAGTAGTTGCCGCACCGCAGTAATCGCACCGATTCTGAGGTATTGCCATAGTGCTCCGCAGGTTCACTCAAGGTTTCCACAAGAGACGCGGAGCACTCTATCTCCATGGCAGACAGCCCACTAGGCTGAATGTCAGCCACCAGCAATGACGGGCCCCTTGCGGGCACCTAGCGAAGGCTGATTGTTCGGATTCCTCCCCGGGGGTCCGGTCGGAACTGACCTTCACTAGGGGAGACACATGGGGAGTACCAGTGACAAAAGCTAGGCCAACGTCCGGCCATCCGGCCCTGAAGAGCCGCCCTCGTGCGGTCCGGTCGGGCATCAGCGTGTGCCTGGCGGTTGCTGTCATCTCCTCTTTCAGTTACCCGGTCACCAGCACGGTGCCCCCCGTCGGCTCCGCGGCTCCCGTCGCCAGCGTCAGCGGCTCGATTCTCGCGCTCGGCACAGACATTCTGCCTGGCGCCACCCAGCCTCATACCGGTTATGTCGGTGAGCAGGTACTCGGACAGCCCACGTTCCAGTCCCCCTTCGGCACCACCGACTCCCTGGTCCCCGGTCGCCAGATTCCCGATCCGCAGGCGTCTCCCCGCGCCCGGGCGAACGCTGACAAAGCCACGGCAGAGTTCCTCGGCGGCAGCATGGAGCGTCCTGGCAAGGGCCTGCTCGTTGCGCCCCTGCAGTTCCTGGCACCCAGTTCACCGTATGGCCTGCGGACCAGCCCCATCACCGGCGAGCACGGTGAGTTCCACTCCGGTCAGGATTTCGCGGCACCCTGCGGTACGCCGGTCTTTTCGGCCGATGCCGGCGTTGTGCGCGCGGTTGGCTGGCACCCCTGGGGCGGCGGCAACCGCGTTGAACTTGACCACGGCAACGGACTGGTCACCACCTACAACCACCTTGAGGGAATTGCGGTCAAGACCGGCGACCGCGTGGGCGCCGGTCGGGTCATCGCCACCGTTGGCACCAGCGGCTGGTCCACCGGCTGCCATCTGCATTTCGAAACCATCCTGAACGGTGTGCACACGGATCCGAGCGAGTGGAAGCTGATTGCGATGGAGGGCGGTCCGGCTGAGATGCCGAGCCTCGCGAACTTCACTCCGGGAACGGGCAACGGGCGCGACGGCGACACCGCCTGGGTTGCCTATCTCGCCTCTCCGAAGGCGCATACGCTTGAGCCGGTGGCTTTCAAGTCACCGGTCCGCGTGGACGCAGAACTGTCTGCTCAGGGGAAGCGTCCCACCGCCGGCAGGTCGTACTCCACCACCGAGAAGTCATCGCCGGGCTCGATTGTGACGGCCTCACCGTCGCCGTCGTCGCCATCCTCGGGTAAGACAACCACGAAGCCTTCTCCCACCCCCACGCCTTCGGCTCCAGACAAGTCTTCACCCTCGCCGTCAGCGCCAGGCAAGTCTTCACCCTCGCCGTCAGCGCCAGGCACGTCTTCACCCTCGCCCTCAGCGCCAGGCACGTCTTCACCCTCGCCCTCAGCGCCAGGCACCTCCTCACCGTCGCCATCGCCATCGCCATCGGATCCCACCCCGCCGGCCCCGGCCCCGAGCCCGATCGTTCCGGACCCAACCCCCGTGGCCCCGGCCCCGGCCCCGAGCCCGATCGTTCCGGATCCAACGCCTATCGTTCCCGATCCAACCCCCGTGGCCCCGGCCCCGATCGTTCCGGACCCAACCCCCGTGGCCCCGGCCCCGATCGTTCCGGACCCAACCCCCGTGGCCCCGGCCCCAAGCCCGATCGTTCCGGACCCAACCCCCGTGGCCCCGGCCCCGAGCCCGATCGTTCCGGATCCAACGCCAACCGTTCCGGCCCCCACGCCCACGGTCCCAGACCCAACCCCGACCCCCGATCCTCTTCCCACCGCGGACCCGACGGCACCCGTCACGCCGCCGCCCACCTGCGAGATCGCACCGGACGCCGCCATTGACCCGGTGACAGGACTACTCATCGATCCGGTGACAGGGCTGCCCATCGATCCAGTGACAGGGTTGCCGATTCCGGGTCCTTGTGCACCGGGCGCTGCCCAAACCACGCCGTAGTCCCTGCATCGCGCCACGGCATTGGCGATCCACGCGTACAACACCATCTCGTGTGTTCGTCAAGATGGTAGACCCAAATTGGCATGAATCTGGTCGAATTGCATCAGGAAGTTGCTTGCTGCAAGTAACCTCGTGACACCTCGTCTGATTCGCCTCTTTGAAAGGAACACCCTTCCCTGTGAAGAAATCACTCGCTGCAGCCGCTCTCGCCGGCGCGCTCACCGTCTCCTCCGTTGCCGTCGCCGCGCCCACCTTTGCGGTTGGTGAAGGCCCCAATTACAACGGCAACGAAACCATCAACACGTCAATCCTCCGGACCTACGACGAAATGGCGGACTACCTCAAGACGCAGGACGCCAAACAGGACGCCATGGAACTGGAGGTTATCGGCCAGTCGGTCAAGGGCCGAGACCTGTACCTCGCTAAGTACATCTCCAACCCGGACAACCCGACCATCCTCTTCCTCACCCAGCAGCACGGCAACGAGCAGCTCACCACTGAGGGCGCGCTTGAATTCATCAAGCACCTCGGCACAGGAAAGACAGGCGGCGTGCTCGACGGCGTCAACGTACTGATTGTCCCCATGCTGAATCCGGACGGTGCCATGGGCGATGTTGACTTCTCCCTTGACGACTACATCGCCAGCGGCGACCGGCACCTCACCCGGTACAACGCCGTCGGTGTGGATCTGAACCGCGACCATGTCGCGAAGATCCAGCCTGAGACACAAGCGCTGCACTACAACGTCATGGCCAAGTACGACATCGACTACATGATCGACCTACACCACCAGGGCACCAGCAGCGAACGCGACGGCAAGCTGGTCTCCGGCTCAATCCTGCATCCCACCACACCCAACGTTGAGCCGGCAGTCCTAGAGGGTTCCAAGCGCCTCGGTGCGGTGGTGTTTGATGCAGTCGACTCCACAGGCTGGGGACACCTCGGCAAGTACAACGGCGGTTCGGCCGAGACCATCAGCCGGAACGGAATTGCGGTCGAGTACGGAATCTCCACCCTACTGTTCGAAATGCGCGGCATGTCCGACCACTTCAATGAGGGCGCGGTGCTCGGCCAGAAGAGCAACGGCTACCTGATCAAACAGACCATCACCACGCTCGACGCCACAGTGCGGGCAATCGCGGATGGCTCGATCAATACGGCTGATACGTCGTTCTGGGACACTCTCGCTACGCAGAACACCCGCGCGGAGTAGCAGTCAGCCACTACCGAAGGGCGGTAGCCGCGTGCTGCGGTTACCGCCCTTCGGTCCCGCTCCGGACTGACCACCTACTCCATCGGTGCTGCGGTGCTGGAGCGCACGATCATCTCTGTATGGGCCGTGTGATTGGTGCGTTCCCCGGACTCGGCCTCGCAGGCGAACAGCTGCAGCATCCGTTCGACGGCCCGGGCCCCCTGCATCGCCGGGTACTGCGCAATCGTGGTCAGCCCGAAGACCTCGCCGAGGTCGTAGCCGTCAATTCCGATCACTGACAACGCGTCGGGTAGCCGCAGGCCCAGGTCCCGCGCGGCGACAATGGTGCCGATGGCCATCTCATCCGATGCACAGAAGACGGCGGTCGGCCGGTTCCTCGGATAGCCCAGCACCTGTTTGGCGCTCGCATATCCGCCCGGAATGGTGAAGTCCGCGTAGGACAGCCACGACTGCACCACTTCGAGCCCGGCGGCCTCCATGGCCACCTCGTAGCCGCGGCGTCGACCTTCGGAGATGTTGAAGTCCTTTGCGGCGTCCTCCGGTCCGCCGATGTACGCAATGCGGCGGTGCCCCAGACTGATCAGATGCTCCGTGGCCAGTTGGGCTATCACGAATTCGTTGACACTGATGGTGTCCGCACCCGGCAGCGGGCCGCCGATACCGACGATCGGCTTACCCACCGCGAGCAGCTGTCCAAGTTCGGTGTCGGACAGCTGCAGCGAAACGGAGATGACGCCGTCGCACCGCTGACGCAGCAGGAATTCGGAGAACACCCGGTCGCGGTGGCCGGCGCCGTCGCTGACGTTGTAGAGCGTGAGGTCATAGCCTGCGTCCAGGAGGGACGCCGCCACACTGTCCACAATCTGGGAGTAGTACCAGCGGTTGACAGACGGCACAACCACGCCCACGTTCCGGTTCCGGCCCGACGCGAGCGACGACGCCGAGAAGGACGGCACGAAGTCCAGCTGTTTCGCGGCCTCAACTACCTTCAACCGAGCGCGTTCCGAGACCTGCCCGTTGCCGCTGAGCGCGCGGGACACCGTGGCCGTGGAGACGCCGGCAAGCGCTGCCACATCCTTGATGCCAACCACGACGCCCTCCCTCAGAGCAATGGACGCGCGCGGGGTCCTTTTAGTTGAGTTTCAACCATACGCACCGATTGGGCGCCAGAATGCCATCAGCACCGGCCCCCGGATGGCTTGCGGCGATAACCGTGCCCGTTGGTACGTAAGTAACAGATTCTCCCATGTTCATGATCACCATGACGTCATTGTTGAGGAAAGCAACGGTATCGGTGTGATCAAAGTCGACGGCCCAGCTCAACGATCCGGCGCCGAGGTGGAGCTGTTTCCGGAGTGCGAGCGCCGAACGGTAGAGGTTAAGGGTGGAGCCTGGGTCGGCCTGCTGAATATCGCGGGCCAGAGATGA
The DNA here is from genome assembly GCF_058269075.1 of Arthrobacter sp. TJ-270. NCBI lineage: Bacteria > Bacillati > Actinomycetota > Actinomycetes > Micrococcales > Micrococcaceae > Arthrobacter > Arthrobacter sp. TJ-270. Next base: position 867,536 of record NZ_JBZCNB010000001.1, read on the forward strand.
CCAGTCTTCCGGCTGGGGCAGCCACCCGCCGTTCGCAGACCCGAAGCCATAGTGTTGTTCGTCTGCCCGCCAGGGCAACGGAACCCGGCAACCGTCACGGCCAAGGCGTTCCCCACCCGTGCGGATGAAGGTGGGATCCTGGCGCAGCTCATCCGGGATGGACTGGTGATCCGGCAGGCCAAGCTCTTCACCCTGATAGAGGTAGACACCTCCGGGCAGCGCGAGCATCGCGAGGGAAGCTGCCCGCGCCCGGTCGAGTCCGACGTCCGGATTCTCCTCCTCGAACCGTGTTGCGTGCCGGGTGACGTCGTGGTTGCTCAGCACCCAGGTGGTGGGAGCACCCACGCTGTCGAAGGCCTGCAGCGAGTCGGTGATGATCTCGCGAAGCTTCGCCGCATTCCACGGGTGGTGAAGGTAGGCGAAGTTGAAGGCCTGGTGCATCTGGTCTTCCCGCACCCAGTTGACGAGACGCGACAACGGATCGACGACGGCTTCAGCGCAGAGGATGCGGTCGCCGTCGTACTCGCTCAGGATGGACCGCCACCGGCGGTAGATATCGTGAACACCCTGCTGGCCGAACATCGGCGCCGCATGGCCCGGGTAGCCGTCCGTGGAGCAGCCGTCGGGACGCCCGTGCCAGTCCGGGAGGCCCTCGGCCTTGACCAGGGCGTGCGCAACGTCAACGCGGAAGCCTGTGACGTTGCGGTCCAGCCAGAATCGGAGGATCCGCTCGAACTCGGAATGCACTGCGGGATTGTTCCAGTTGAAATCGGGCTGAGAGGAATCGAAGAGGTGGAGGTACCACTGGCCCGGGTTGCCGTCAGCGTCCACGGTGCGTGTCCAGGCTGACCCGCCGAAGTGGGACTGCCAGTTGTTCGGCGGATTGGAGCCGTCCGGTCCGGTGCCGTCGCGGAAGATGAACATCGCGCGTTCTTCGGATCCCGGCTCAGCTGCGAGGGCTGCCTTGAACAGGACGTGCTCACTCGAGCAGTGGTTGGGGACCAGATCGACGATCAGCCTGATACCCAGTTCGGAGGCGCGGGCCGCGAGCCGGTCGAAGTCATCGAGCGTTCCAAACATGGGGTCGACGTCGCAGTAATCAGCGACGTCGTAGCCGCCGTCGCGCTGTGGCGAGGTGTAGAACGGCGACATCCAGATGGCATCGATGCTGAGGTCGGCCAGGTGGTGCAGCTCTGCGGTGATCCCAGCGAGGTCACCCTGGCCGTCCCCGTTCAGGTCGCGGAAGGACCTCGGGTACACCTGATAAATCACGGACGAGCGCCACCACGCATCATCACTATGTGCTGCGTGGAGAGGTTCGTGGAAATTGGGCGCGACAGGCAGTGCGGACACAGCAGGGGCCAGGGAAACGGCGTTGGACATGTGTACATGCTAGCCGCTACTCGCGAGTACTTGGAAGCGTTTACAGTGATTTGGCAGTGTGATGTTGCACGTCACGATCCAGATTCTGGAGGATCGTTAGCTTGAAGGAGTCCTGCACTGCTGATGGACGGTAAACGCTTGCGAAGGGTTACAGGGAAGCGGCCTTTAGGCGCCGAACCGCTGCTTCCGAGCGGCAATCCTGCACCTAAAGGCCACTTCTGAGGGAAGGCTTCGGCTATTGCTTCTGCCAGGCGCCGCAGCGTCGAGTACTGAAGTGTTGTCCCTCGGTCAGCGTCGCTGTCGGACGTCTGCCGCCGCTGTTACCTGTTGACTCGGTGCTGCAAATTGCGCAAGTCCAGTTCGATGTCACGCCCATTCACGTGGACGACCATCCGTGCATCTTCCACCCCGGCAGCCGTGAGGTAGTCCATCAGGGTGAACAGAAGCATGTCCTCACGTCGCTCGGTCTTGCAAACTACGCTTTGCGCGACTCCCAAACGCTGCGCAAGGTCGTCCTGCGTTAGCTCCGCCGCTTTGCGATAGTCGCCAGGTTCAGCGCGCAGATTCGATCCTCTCGGGAAGCGGCTTCCATAACGCTGGACTGTCTCGGGTGTCTCCCCTACGAAAAGTGGCCCTTAGCTACAGATTCCGCTGCTTCCGAGCAACGATCCTGCGACTAAGGGCCACTTTTGTGCGGGGGTACCCCATTGAAGGTCAGGCATCACCCCACGACGGTGCCGCCTTCCTGATCCGGCACGTCTTGCCTAGAGGGCCCGTATCGTATTGGACCGTGCGGACTCGGGGCTGCTGCCGATCTTGTTCGTGGCAACGACACTGAATGAGTAGTAGCTGCGGGACTGGAGGCCGGTGACCGTGACGCTCGTCGCTGACGCCGAGATGGCGAGCGCCGCGATCCTGCTGGTGCCGGAGTAGACGTAGAGGGTCTGCCCGGTCAGCAGTGAACCGCCGTCGCTGCCCTTGGTCCAGCTGATCTTGGCCGACTTGCTGCCGGCGGTAGCTACCACGTTGGTTGCGGCGGACGGTTTCCTGGCGGTCGTTTCTGTGCCGGCTCCCACGAACAACAACCGGTTCGGAGTGCCTGACGACGCTCCGCCAACAACGCCCGCGGTGGACGTGCCGTTGATGTTCGATGCGACCTGTGCAGGGGTCAGTGCCGGATTCTGGGAGAGCATGACGGCGGCGGCGCCGGCCACATGGGGCGAAGCCATCGAGGTGCCGGACAGCGTTGCTGCAGCCGTGTTTGACGTGTGATAGGTCGAAGCGATGCCCACTCCGGGCCCATACAGGTCGACGCACGAGCCAACGTTGGAGAACGAAGCCTGCCGGTCTGAGGAGTCGCTGGCTGCGACGGTCAGCGCTGCCGATACCCGCGCCGGCGAACTGGTGCACGCGTCGACCGAAGAATTTCCGGCAGCGACCGCGGCGGTGACGCCGTCATTGATAACACCCTGGAGCGCCGCATCAATGGTGGAGTTTGCGCCACCTCCCAGGCTCACGTTCACCACAGCGGGAGTACCCGCTGCGTGGTGGGCGGCCACCCAGTCCAGGCCGGCTACGACGTCGGACATGTACCCACCGCCGTCGCAGTTCAGAACGCGGACCGGAATCACGGTGGAGGACTTGGCAACGCCGTAGGTCGTTCCGGCTACCGAACCGGCGACGTGAGTGCCGTGTCCGTTGCAGTCGGAGGACCCTCGACCGTCGGCGATGGCGGTGTATCCGGACGCTACCCGGCCACCGAAGTCAGCATGGGAAGCGAGGACGCCCGTGTCCACGACATACACGTTCACTCCGGCTCCGGCAGCGGGCGGGGTGTAGGTGGTCGAGAGGGGAAGCGCGCGCTGATCGCTGCGGTCGAGGCCCCATGGTGCATTGGACTGCGTGGCCGAGATCCGCACGGGAAGGTCCTGCTCAACGGCAGCGACGTTTGGAGCGGCAGCAAGCGACGCGGCCTGCGTCGGCGTCGTCGTAACGACGGCGGCACGGACGGCGGTGGAGAAGGTTCGTCCCACAGCCTTGCCTGATTTCCGGAGCGACGCGGCTGCGGCAGCGACGTCGGTGCCAGCCTCATAGCGGACAAGGTAGCGGACCTGCTGTTCCCCTGCCGCGGGGGCAGCCGTTGCGACCGCGCCCGGAACGAATGTGCTGAGTGCCACGGCTGCGACCGTTGCCGCGGCGAGGGAGCGGAATGATGAATGCACGACTTACCTTTCGGGTCCACTTGACTTGTTACTCCGAAGGTAACCAGCCCGCCGGAGCAACATGTCGAACCTTGGGAAAGCCTCGGCTAAACCTGACCAAGGTGATGCAGAAGTTGCGCTTGTCACCCGGTAGTCGTCCGCCGTCGTCAGCGTTCCGTGCCCTCCCGATACCGCCTCTTGACGCGCTGTGTCCGTTTAGGTGACCATGAAACGTCTTTGCTCCTGGGTCTCCTTAGTTGATGGCGGTCATCCATGACGCGGGATACATCATCCGCTTTTTCGTCCCGACTCCCCTCGCATCTGGCCGGCCCTGCCGCGATGGCAGGTGGGTTGCTGGGTGCGCTGGCAATTTTCCTCCATTCCCTCGAACCAATTGGATGCGTCGGAAGTGAGTGCGCCACCCAGCCGATGCGGACGGCGTCGGGCACCGTGACGGGCATCAGTGCTGTGGCTGCTCTATTGGTGCTGGTCGGCTTGGTCGGGCTGACCCTGATGGCGCGTAGATCCAGAGGGCCCCTAAAGCTCATGAATGCCGGCGTGGCGTGTGCCGCCGTCGGCTTCCTGGTCCTGCTCGCAGCGGTGTTTATCCAGGCCGTGTTCTTCGGAGGGGACTTCTCCGGGATGCCGTATCTCGTCGTCGCCGGCATGGTGACCCTCATTGTCGGTTTCGTGCTGATCGGGATCTTCATCCTTCGGTCGGGCGTGCTCCCGCGATGGCTCGGCATCCCGCTCGTGGCAAGTAGCGTGCTGCTGCTGGCCTCGAACGAGCAGACCTCGGCGGTTCTGCTCGCCATTCCGTTCCAGTTCGCCATCGCGGCGGCGGGGTTCTTGATGTGGGATAGAACGAGGCAGCAGCGGGACTCCCGGGTAAGCCAGTTCGGTTGGCCGGCCGTTGATCACTGACACGGTGGCCCACACAATGGTGGAACAGATCGCGGCCACCCGAGGGGTTCTCGATGTCCAGTGCTGAAACGAACCACAATCTGGGAGCCGAAACCGAGTCTCCGTTCGATCGACGGCTGTTGCTGTCCGGGTTCCTGTTCGGCTGCGGGATTGCCGCCTCGATGATCGATTTGTTCATCTTTCATCTCGCCTTGCAGTGGCACCACTTCTACGACCTGTCCACAACCCGCGTTGCGTTGACGACCGACGGCTTCTTTCATGCCTTCGGGTGGTTCATCACCATCTGGGGCCTGTTCCTGCTCGCCGATGTCCGACGCCGGACGCACGTGGCGTGGGGGCGCTGGGCTGGGGCGGTGACCGCCGGCGTCGGGTTCTTCCAACTCCTCGACGGCGTGGTCAGCCACAAACTGCTTGGCATTCACCAGATTCGCTACGAGGTGGACCTGTTGCCTTATGACCTGACCTGGATCGGCTCAGCAATACTCGTCCTGTTGGTCGGCCTGCTCATTCTGTGGCGAACCCGGCCTCGCGCCTCTGCCTGAGGAGCCGGCTATGCATGACCATTCGACGGGCAGCGGGCTGGGGTGGGTGCTGCTCGACTGCGTTGCTGTACTGGTTCTGCTCGCGGCCGCCGTTGGTTATGCTGTAGCGCTTCGGGCTGCGCGGAACCGCGGACGTTGGCCGAGCCGTCGGGCTGTCTTTTGGTATGTGGGACTGGCCTCTGCCGGCGCTGGATACCTCTACGCCGTCGCTGCGGAGACCTTCACCGCGCACATGGTCGGTCACCTGTTGGTCGGGATGGTGGCGCCGTTGCTACTGGTGCTGGCTGCACCTGTCACTCTCGCACTCCGCGCCTTGCCGGTGTCCTCAGCACGGTCGCTCGCGCGTGTTCTCCGTGCCGGTCCGTTTCGGGTCCTGGCTCATCCCGTAGTCGCCTCGACGGTGAACATCGGCGGTCTCTGGCTGCTCTACACCACAGACCTGTATCAGCTCGTGCACTCCTCTGCACTGGTACATGCAGTGGTCCATGTCCACATTTTTCTGGCCGGGTACATCTTTACGGCGTCCATCGTTGGCGTGGATCCCAACCCGCATCCGACGTCGATGCGGCTCCGTTCGGCCGTGCTCATTCTCTTCATCGCCGCCCATTCGATCCTCGCCAAGTGGCTCTATGCCCATCCGCCGACTGGGGTTTCCATCGATGATGCCCGGGTTGGCGCGCAGTTGATGTACTACGGCGGTGATGTCGTTGATGTGACGCTGGTCGTCCTGTTGTTCGCCTGCTGGTACTCGGTGACCCGTCCTCGTGAATCTGTGCTGAGACCGTCGGGTAGCACCGGCGTCGGTAGTGCTCGATCAGGTTTGTCAGAGGTGGGTGATTGAGTGTTTTGTATGGAGATCGGGACCGCGGAGATTGTTGAGGACGCTGATGAGCTGGCTCTTGAGCGCGCTTATGCGGAGGCGGCCTGGGACTGGTCGGAGGATGCGCTTGAGGATGCCCTGTATCCCGACGGTGAGGACGGTGGCGGTTTCGATGCGCACGCGCGTGCGGCGGTGGAGAACGCGTCACCGTATGCTCTGGTGCACCGGCTGCAGGACGCCGGATCCGTGCAGTCCGTGCAGTCCGTGCAGTCCGTGGAGTCCGTGCGGTTCCGGACTCTGACGGACACGTTGGATTTGCTGCGGGCCGCAGACCGGTTGGCGTCGTGGGTCGCAGCGCAGCAGGCGGCGCTGACCGCCGAAGTTTTCCATCAAGTCCAGGACCATGAGGTCTGCCGGAGCGGTAGGGCGGATCCGCGGTTCACCGGGACCTTGGCCGCGCAGGAAATCGCTGCGCTGTTGCGGGTGCCCGGGCGGACCGCGCACCGGATGCTCGGTGAAGCGTTGAGGCTCACCGAGGAACTCCCGGCAACACGCAAAGCGCTTCAGGATGGCCGGATCAGCCCCGTGCAGGCGCAGGTCATCGTGGAGGAATCCGGGTCTATCCCGGTGGAGGCGGTGGCCGGATTCGAGGAGGCAGTCCTGGAAACGGCGGGAGCCTTGACCCGCCCGAAACTCGCCCGGTCCTGCCGGCGGCTGCGTGAGGAACTGCACCCGGAATCCATCACTCTCCGCACAGCCCGGGCGGTCAAGGACCGGGACGTCACGGTCCAGCCCGAGCAGGACGGCATGGCCTGGCTTGGCGCGTACCTGCCCGCGGAGCAGGCACACGGGATCTTCAACCGGGTCGACGCCGCGGCCCGCTCCCTGCAGGGTCCCGAGGAGTCGCGCACCCTGTCCCAGTTACGGGCAGACGTATTCGCTGACGTGCTCACACACACGTGTGCCGGGGATCCGCAGAAGGGCACCGGCTACCGCGGGATCAGCGCGAGCGTGTTCGTCACCGTTCCGGTAATGACCCTCCTCGGCCACCGCAGAACAGACTGGGCTGATACAGACTGGCAGGACGCAACGAACGGGACAACGGCACCCACATCGTCCCGAACAGCAGCAACACTGAATCCCCATGACTGTGCTGGTGACGGGGCTGTAGTGAACGATGCGTCTGTTGCGGAGGACGCAGCGCGCACGGGCGACGTTTCCACGCGTTGCGGCAGGCGCTACTGCACCGCACTCGATCAACAGCAACGTACCGAACCTGACCGGCTGCGCGAACGGGTTGCTTGACGGTTGTGGTCCGATCGATCCGGAAACCGCTCGGAACCTGGCCGCTCACGCGCCGAGTTTCACCAGGATCCTGATCCACCCCGAAACGGGGGCTGTGCTCAGCGTCGGCAGGGACAGATACCGGCCGCCGAAACACCTGAAGGACTGGGTGAGAGTTACCAACCCGACCTGCGTCCACCCCGGGTGCAACCGTTCATCGATGTCCTGCGAAATCGACCACGTCACTCCATGGGCGCACGGCGGGAAAACTGCGCTGGAAAATCTCAGACCTCGGTGCAAGCTCCACCACATGCTCAAAACCGAGGGCATCTGGCCTGCCGGTTTCGATGACGACGGCGCGCCGCGCGTCACTTCACTCGGAGGCAAGACCTACACCACCCTGCCCGAACCCCACCACCCTTCTAACGGCGGGTTGGGGGCGGCGCTGCACCATTCAAGTGCGTGTTGGGAGCATTCAAATGGTTGTCGGAGCGCTGGCTCGAAGGAGCACGGGTGATAGGTTCGCGCCCAAAGTAGGCTCACACCCGGAAAGTAGGCTCGCGCCGGAAGGACCATGACGCCGGCAGGACCAGGAGTCTTAGTCCGACTCGGGCTTATCAACCACGGTTCATCTAAATCGTCGCGGATCGAGACCTATCGACGTGTCCGGACTTGGGCGCTTGAGTCCCCCGCGGTCGGACTCAATCCCCGCGGCTTCAGTCCTCGCGGTCTGTCCCATCCTCGCTGCTGGAGTGGTCCTTATCCGCGCCTTCACCGCGGCCCCCGCCATCTGCGCCTTCACCGCGGCCCCCGCCATCTGCGCCTTCACTGCGCTCCGACGCAGCTCGACGATCCGCTTCCTCCTGGCGTTCCTGCAGCTTCTCTTCGGCCTCCTGCCGCCGGTGCAACATAGCCTGAAGATCCTGGTTCCCGCTGTGCTCATCGGGCGTCTTTGGAGGCAAGCGTTCGTCGTGATGGTGCGCGTCTTCTTGGGAAGTCTCGCTCATGCCAACAATGCTCCCACCGCTCGGAGCGTAAAGGAACAGGTGAGAGCGAGCAAGGCCGGAGCGGGAGAGAACGGACGGGAACCGAAACGACCTGATCAGCGCGAAAGCGCACCCGTCCGGAAGCGCAGAGTCACCAACTGGAACGGCCGCAACGAAAGGGAAACCCCGCCGTCGTCGGAATGCATGAAGTCAACGGAAACTGAACGCTCCAGCAAGTCCGTAGCAACCAGCGACGAGTACTCAAACCCCGCCACTACCACCGCCGAAGCACGACCACCAAACGCCTCATACAACCGCACAACGACGTCGCCGCTGCGGTCCTCCGCGAGCTTCACCGCCTCGACAACCACGGCAGGATTGGACACTGTCACCACCGGATCAACCGACGACGACGCCACCCCGGTCACCGCGCGAACCGGGAGGTTCACCCGGTATCCCTCCGCGACCGCATCAGCAATACCCGAATCCGGCCGCAACGAAAACTCAAAGGTGTGCGGCCCCTGGTCAGCCTGCGGATCCGGGAACAACGGCCCCCGCACCACCGACGCCCGCATCAACGTGTACGGCACACCCGAGCCCGACTCCGAACGGGAAATGTCATATCCGTACGTCGAATCATTCGCCAACGACACCCCGAACCCGGGCTCCCCCACATGCACCCAGCGATGCGCCACCGTCTCAAACCGGGCAGCATCCCACGACGTGTTCGTGACGGTAGGCCGCTGAATGTGCCCGAACTGGATCTCGGACGCGGCCCGGTCCGCCAGGACATCCACCGGGAACGCGAGCTTCAGGAGTTTCTGCTGCTCATGCCAATCAACCTCGATCGACATGTCCACCGCCGTGCCGTCAGCGCTCAGCGAGATCCGCTGAACCAGCCGGGACTTCCCGAACACCCGCTCCACCCGCAGCACCGCACCGACCACATCAACAGCCGCAGCCTCCGTCAGCTCGGTGACGTTGAACTTGTAGTGCTCGTCGATGTCCCATGCGTCCCACTGATTCGGCGTATCCCGGAACAGCTGGAACACATTCCCCCGGGTACCTGCCGGAATGACCTCACGGCCACCCGCAACCAGGGAACTGAACAACCCGTTCTCATCCACCGCCAACCGCAGGGAGTCACTCTCCAGAACAAACGAGGACCCCTCCCGCACCGGCTCATGCTCAGACGACGACGCCACCGCACCTCCCAGCGCAGGCACACCAACGACGTCGTACGGTCCGGCATTCAACACAACCGTCGCCGAACCGGTGCCCAACAGCGCGGCCAGCGCCGCCGAGATGAGCGACTCAAGCGAAGACTGGACGGCCGCATAGTTGCGCTCCGCTTCCTCATGGACCCAAGCAATGGAGGATCCAGGCAGAATGTCGTGGAACTGCTGCAGCAGCACAGTGTGCCAGGCGGTTTCGAGCTCGTCGTACGGATAGGAGAACCCGGAGCGCAGTGCAGCAACAGCACACCAGAGCTCCGCCTCCCGCAACAGGTGTTCACAGCGCCGGTTGCCCTGCTTGGTGCGCGCCTGCGACGTATAGGTCCCGCGGTGGAACTCAAGGTACAGCTCCCCCGACCACACCGGAGCATCCGGATACTCCGACGACGCCGTCTCAAAGAACCTCGCCGGCGACGACATCGTCAACGCAGGCGAGCCCTCCAGGGAAGAAGTCCGTTCAGCAGCCGCCAGCATCTCCCGGGTGGGTCCGCCGCCGCCGTCGCCCCAGCCAAATGGCACCAGCGACGTATTCGCCACACCCTTCTCCCGATAGTTCCGCTGGGCACGGGCGAGGTCACGGCCGCACAGGTCCGAGTTATAGGTGTCTACGGGCGGGAAGTGAGTGAACACCCTCGTGCCGTCGATGCCCTCCCAGTTGAAGGAATGATGCGGGAAGAGATTCGTCTCGTTCCACGAGATCTTCTGCGTCAGAAAGTATTGCGATCCCGCCGCCCGAACAATCTGCGGCAACGCCGCCGAATAGCCGAAGGAATCCGGCAGCCACACCTCCTGCGGCTCCAGCCCGAAGTTCTCGAGGAAGAACCGCTTGCCCGCGACGAACTGCCTCGCCAGCGCCTCGCCACCGGGCATGTTGGTGTCCGACTCCACCCACATGCCGCCCGCAGGCACAAACTGCCCGGACCGGACCTTCTCGGCCACCCGCTCGAACAGGTCCGGATAGGAGGACTTAAGCCAGGCGTACTGCTGCGCTGACGAGGCAGCAAACACAAAGTCCGGGTTACGGTCCATCAGCTCAAGCACGTTGGAAAACGTCCGTGCCACCTTCCGCACCGTCTCGCGCACCGGCCACAGCCATGCGCTATCGATGTGCGCATGCCCGACGGCGTGCATCCGGTGCGCACTCGCATAGGCGGGCGACGCCAGGACACCAGCGAGGCACGCGCGCCCCGCCGCAGCGGTACCTCCGATGTCAGACGGGTCGACCGCGTTCGCCGCCTTCTCCAGCGCGCGCAGGATTTCGTGGCGGCGCGGCAGGTCCACGGGCAACTCATGCATGAGTCCATTCAGGGTCCACACGTCCTGGCCCAGCTCCCACGCCTCCCGATCGAACAGCGCCACCTCCGCCCGGCGCAACGTATAGAGAGGATCAGACCCGGCGGTGGTCAGGGAGCCCAACGGGGTGGGCTGATAGTCGAACCCGTCGATCACATTGGGGTTGGAAGCGGCCTCCACATAGAACTCGACGGCGGCACCGGGCGCCGCATCCAGCGGAACCCACATGTTCAACGGCTCCAGCGCCTTGACCACCCGGCCATCGGGAACATAGACAAGGCCCTCGGCCTGGAAGCCGGGCATGATCGTGGAGAATCCAAGGTCGATCACAGCCTCGACCTCGTGACCGGCGGAGAGTGACCACTCAACCGGCACGGCGCCCGTGAACCGGAACCAGGTGGTCCCCCAGGGCCGTCCCCAGGCGGAGCCCACCATGAACGGCTCGAACCGCTCGGACACCGCCGAGGCAAACGGCACGGGCTCACCCGGGGCCTGCCAGACGGATACCTCGAGGGGTACCGATACCGGCCACACGGCACGCGTCAGCCGTTCGGTGAGCAAACGCTCGATTCGGGCCTCGACCAGGAGACGATTGTCGTGCATTGACCTAACCTTTCAGGGCGCCCGACATGGCGAACGACCCACCGAACACGCGTGAGACAAGAACGTACAAGACAATCACCGGCAGAGCGTAAAGGATCGAGAACGCGGCGAGCTGCCCGTACGCGACTGTCCCGAACTGCCCGAAGAACCGGAAGATACTCACCGCTGCCGGCTGGTTCTCCAGCGAAAACAGCAGTATGAACGGCACAAAGAAGTTTCCCCACGCCTGGATGAACACAAAGATGAAGACGACGCCGATGCCCGGCCGCATCAGCGGCACCACGATGTACCACAGGGCCTTCATCGCGGACGCGCCGTCCACCCACGCCGCTTCCTCCAGCGACACCGGAACCGAATCCATGAAGTTCTTGGTCATCCAGATGGCCATGGGGAGCGAGGTTGCGGCCATGAAGAACGTCGTTGCCGCCAGCGAATCGAGCATGTTCAACTGCACGAACAGGCTGTATACCGGGACCATGATCGCTGTGATTGGCAGGCACGTCCCGAAGAGCACCGTGTAGAGGAACGGCCGGTTGAACCGCGTGTTGAACCGGGACAACGGGTACGCCGCCAGCACCGCCGCGATGGCCGTCAGCGCCGCCGATCCGCCGGAAAGAATCAGGCTGTTCCACAGCGGCAGATACGTCTGTTCCGGCGTCAGGATGGCGGTGAAGTTCGCCAGCGAGAACGACGACGGCAACGCAGTCTCGTACGTCGCCTCAGGGTCGAAGGATGCCAGCACCAGCCAGCTCAGCGGCACCACAAAGCACAAGGCAATAACGGCCAGGACAGCACTCGCGCTCCAACTCGGCGAGCCCCGGCGACCACGGCGGGAGTTACGCGCCGGCGCGGCTACGGGCGCCGCCGTCGTCGTGGAAACCGGCGCGCTCATGAGGGGTTCCTCTCGCGCAGGAGGCGGATGTACGCGAGGGAGAACGCGGCGCCGATGATCAGCATGACCACGGCAATGGCGGTGCCGTAGCCGATGTCGCTGTACCGGAAGGCTTCTTCATAGGCCATGATCGGCAGGGTGGTGCTGCGGTTCGTGGGGCCGCCGGCGGTCATGACGTAGATCAGGGTGAACACCGCGAGCGTCTGCAGGGTGATGAGCATCAGGTTGGTCGCGATACTGCGCCGGATCATCGGAACAGTGACATAGGCCAGCGTCTTCGTGCCGTTAGCGCCGTCGATCTCCGCCGCCTCCGTGACCTCCCGCGGGACGTCGTTCAGCGCGGCCTGGTAAACCATCATTGAGAACGCGGTGCCCCGCCAGATATTCGCCAGGATGATGGCGAGCATCGGGTGCTCGAACAGCCAGTCCACAGCCGGCACGCCCGCAAAGCCGGTGAGCTGGTTCAGCGTCCCGTCGCGGAAGAAGAACGCGTACGCCACGAATGCGGCAACGATCTCCGGCAGCACCCACGCTGCCACCACACACACGCCGACGACGGCGGCAACCGGCCGGTGCGCCCGCCGCATCAGCAGCGCGAGACCGAGTCCCAGGAAGTTCTGCCCGATCACCGCCGAGACCAGTACAAAGACGACGGTGAGCAGCAGTGACTGGGGAAACAACGGATCGGCGAGCAGGGTGGTGTAGTTCTCGAGGCCGATCCACTCGGGGTCCTTCGCGTTGGCGCCGGTGAGCGCCGCGTTGGTAAAGGACCCGTAGAAGGACCACACGATCGGCCCGGCGAGGAAGATGCCGATGAGGATGATTGCGGGCGCGAGGGGCAGGAGTTTCAGCCCGGCAGCCAGGGAGCGGGAGGCCCGTCCGTTGCGCTCCCGCTCCTGCCTGTTGTTCCCGCGGGTGCCGCGGTGCCCGGCGCCGGAGGACGCGCCGCGGGAAGTGACCGTGGAGGAAATGGTTACTCCTCGACGACGTTCTCTTCGCCGACGATCGACGTGAGTGCTTCGTCGTAGGTAGCTGCCGCTTCCTCCGGTGTTGCGCCACCGGTGATGACAGCTTCGGTGGCTTCCTGGACCGCCGTGGAGATCTCGGCGTAGTTCGACGTTGCGGGCCGGTAGTGCGTCACATCGAGCACCGCGGAGACCTCTTCGACAAACGGATTGGCTTCAAGGTACTCGGGCGCTTCCGCGATGTCGCTACGCACTGCGATCTGCGAGTTGTCCACCGTGTACTGCAGCAGGTTTTCCTGGTTCATGGCGGTGGTGAGGAACTCGAACGCTAGCTCCGGGTTCTCCGTGCCCGCGCCGATCGCCAGCGTCCAGCCGCCGGACATACTCACGGCTCCGGGCTCCTGCCCGTCCTGCGTGGGGAACGGCGCAACGCCCATGACGTCGGCGTACTCCGGCCACACGAACATGCCGCCTTCCTGCCAGAACGACGGCGCGTAGGAACCTTCAACGGTGGCTCCCATCCGGTTCTCCGGCAGCATGGTTCCGAGGACGACCTGCCACACGTTGGGGTCGAGGGCTTCGGCCGGTGTGACGGCGAGTTCCTCGTCGTAGAGGGTCTTCAGGAACGCCAGTGAGTCGATGAAACCCTGGGAGCCTACGATCCATTTCTGGGACTCTTCGTCGTAGAGGCTCCCGCTCCCGGTGCCGTACAGCAGTTCGTAGAAGCTCTGCATGACGGTGCCCTCGCCTGTGCCGGTTCCGGCGTACATGCTGAAGGGACGCGATTCGGGCTGCGCTTCCTTGACGGTTCGCGCCATTCCAAGGAGATCGTCCCAGGACTCCGGCTGCCAGGGGACCTCAACACCGGCGTCCTGAAGCACCTGCTTGTTGTACCAGATGACCCGGGTGTCGGTGCCGAGGGGCACCGCGTAGATGCTGCCGTCGTCGGCCTTTCCTGCTTCCTTCGCGGCTTCATTGAAAGCGTCCCACTCGTCCCATCCGGCCAGGTGCTCGTCGAGGTTCAGCACGTAGCCCGCCTCAACGTCGGAGCGCAGGCGGAAGCTGTCCTCGTAGAAGACGTCTGGAGCGGTGTCCGGCGAGCGCTGTGACAGCGCGAGGCGGGTGTTGTAATCCTCGTCGGTGCCTTCGACCGGTTCCAGTTCCACCGTGACGCTCTCGTTGGCGGCTTCGAACTGTTCCTTGGTGGTCTGCATCAGGGTGTCCAGCGGTGAGGCGTCGCCGGCTTTCTGATAGATGATCCGCAGCGATTGGTTGGAGGCTTCCTCCCTCTCTCCGTCACCGTCACCGGAGCAGCCGCTCAACACGAGCAATGCGGCAAGCGCCGCCGCTGGGAGGGTTCGAGAGGCGCCGCGCATGGTTTCTCCTTTGAAACTAAGGCATCGGGAGACTTCCGATACCGGAATAGTACGTCGAGTGGATTTAAGGCACAATGGCCCCGGAAACCTTTCCTGCAACTCCGGTGACTTCCCGACGTCGTCGGTCACCACAGCTGCAAAAGTTCCAGGACCACCGTGCCGAAACCCTTATCCGATGAGGCCTCCGACCACCCTATCGCTCAGCGCAGGCCTCAAACAGAGCCGCGCTACAGTTCCTCGAGCAAGGCTTGCATCTCCTGAATCTCAGCTTCCTGTGATTCGGCAATGTCCTCGGCGAGCGCGATGGCTTCGGGATTCTCGCCGTTCCTGATCTCTTCACTGGCCATGTCAACGGCGCCGACGTGATGCGCGGTCATGGACTCGAGGAATATCCGGGCTGCTTCCTCGCCTTCCGCGGATTCGAGTTCGGCCATCTGATCCTCGCTCAACATGCCGGCCTCGCCGTCCATTGCGCCCATGTGGTGCCCATCCATACCGCCTTCGATCTCAACGGGTTCGCCCCAGGCTTCCAGCCAGCCGGTCATGGTTTCGATCTCGGGTGCCTGCGCATCCTTGATCCGCGTGGCCAGGTCCGTAACTTCCGGGCTGATGTTGTCCTTGGCGAACATGATGGCGCTCATCTCCACGGCCTGCTCGTGGTGGGGAATCATCATCTGCGCGAACATGACGTCGACATTGTTGTGCCGGGCGGAGCCTGCTTCGGCAGCGGATTGGTTGGTCGCCCCGGTTTCCTGCGTTGGAGTGGGCGGGTCGCTTGCCGGCCCGGTCTCGCTGCCACAACCTGCGAGGGCAATAACGGCTGCAACGCTCAGCGCTGACAGGGAAAGGTAACGCTTCATGGTGATCTGATCCTTCTGGTTCTACTGGAAGTCTTCCGTGGTGTATTCAGCTCCTGCCTGGCGGAAGTCAGGTCCGGCTGATACAGAGTCGGATCAGCGAAGGAGCTGGTATGGACAGGGGGTGCAGCCGGATAAACGGTGGACCGCGCAGCAGCACAGAGCCGGGGACGAGCCTCCCGGCGCGAAGCAGGAACGCCAGGATGGTGACCACAATGAAAGCGAGGACGCAGAGCCCCAGTGCAGCGGCGCCCTCGTCATGGTGGGAGACAGGCGCGACGGCGGTCGGCACCGTGTCGGCCACCGTGCGCGAATCGTGGGCCACCGCATGGGAGCCGTGGACCATCGCATGGGAACCGTAGGCCACAGCATGGGACCCGTGCGTGGCTGTTGGACCGTGGCCGCCCATCCAGACGTGCATCGCAAGGATCCCGACGATCACGGCCGTGAGGCCAAGGAAGCCTGCGACGGCGCGCGGAACGGCCAGGGCTGCCCAGACCTTCCCTATGCCGCTCATCGCCGCTGCCTTCCTGCTCATCGAATCCAATGTAGTCAACTAGTTGCAAATGCGTTCGGGGCTGAGGTCGATCCGGCGCAGCAGCTGCGCATTCAGCGCGACCACAATCGTCGACACACTCATCAGAACCGCGCCCGCCGCTGGCGAGAGGACAATGCCCGCGAACGCGAGCACCCCTGCAGCGAGCGGAACAGCGAGGACGTTGTACCCTGTGGCCCACACCAGGTTCTGGATCATCTTCCGGTAGCTGGCCCGGGACAGGTCGATCATCGCCAGAACCGATCGGGGATCGTTTCCTGCAAGCACGACCCCGGCAGATTCCATCGCGACGTCGGTACCGGCACCGATCGCGATGCCGACTTCGGAACGGGCCAGCGCCGGTGCGTCATTCACGCCGTCTCCGACCATCGCTACCTTCAGTCCGCGGGACTGCAGTTCGGCCACCTTGGAGTCCTTGTCCTGCGGCAGCACATCAGCGAAGACCTCATCGATGCCCAACTCGGAACCCACCGCGTCCGCCACCTGCCGTGCATCCCCGGTGATCATGGCGACCTTCACCCCGCGGTCCTGCAGGGCCTTGACGGCGGCCCGCGACTCGTCGCGGACGCGGTCCTCAAGCCTCAGTGCGCCGATGACCGCACCATCTTGCACCACGTGCAGTACGGAGGCGCCGCGGGCAATCCACTCCTGGACTGCACCCGCCAGGTCCGGCGGCGTATCCAGGGCGAGTTCCCTCAGCATGTTCGGCCCGCCGACAGCAACCGAGGCGCCGTTGACCGTTGCGCGGACACCGCGTCCGGTCATGGAGGAGAACGCGTTCCCCCGGAACCCGAACGCCGCTGCTTCCGGATTGTCCGCTGCCGCCTGGACGATGGCCCGGGCAACCGGATGCTCGCTGTCGGATTCGGCTGCACCCGCCAGGGCGAGCATCTCCGCTTCGCCGACTCCCCCGGTTGCGGTGGCCGCGGTGACGGCAGGGCGTCCTTCGGTGAGGGTGCCGGTCTTGTCGAACAGGACGACGTCGATGGTCCGCATGCGCTCAAGGGCCATCCGGTTCTTGATCAGTACCCCGCCCTTCGCTGCACGCTCCGTGGAAATGGCAATCACGAGCGGGATGGCCAACCCAAGCGCGTGCGGGCACGCAATGACCAGCACCGTAACGGTGCGGATCACCGCGTCATTCGGGCTGCCCAGCAGCAGCCAGGCGATGAAGGTGATGATGCCTGCGATCAGGGCGAAGTAGAACAGAAGCGCCGCCGCACGGTCGGCAAGGGCCTGGGCTTTGGACGATGAGGCCTGTGCCTCTGCGACCAGGCGCTGGATCCCCGCCAGCGTGGTGTCCGACCCGACGGCGGTGACCTTAACCCGCACTGCGTTGTCGGTAGCGACCGTGCCGGCGACCACCGAATCGCCGGGGGCGCGGGAGACTGTGCGGGATTCGCCGGTGATCATAGACTCGTCGAACTCTGCTGCGCCGTCGACAATGTCACCATCGGCCGGCACTCTGGCACCGGACCGGACAAGGACAACGTCCCCGGGAACCAGGTCGCTGACCGGGACCGTTTCGATCCCCGCTTCGGTGACCCTGTCAGCTTCGTCCGGCAGCAGCGCTGCCAGTGCGTCGAGCGCTCCGGCGGCTGAGCCGAGGGCGCGCATCTCCATCCAGTGGCCCAAAAGCATGATGACAACCAGCAAGGCCAGCTCCCACCAGAAGTCGAGGTTGAAGTTCCCGATTCCGAGGGTGGTGATCCAGGACGCGATGAATGCGACACTGATGGCCATGGCAATCAGCAGCATCATCCCGGGCTGGCGGGACTTCAGCTCCGTGATGCCGCCCCTGAGGAACGGCGCACCGCCGTAGAAGAAGATGACCGTTCCCAGCAGCGGCGAGATCCACAGGGAGCCGGGAAACTCTGGGGGTGTGTAACCCACGATCATGGCGAACATGTGGCTGAACAGGACAACCGGAACAGCCAGAATCAGACTGATCCAGAAGCGATTCCGGAACATGGCCGTGGAGTGCCCGGCATGCTGGCCATGCGTATGGACTTCGTGGTCGGCATCCTGATGCCCTGCGGAGTGGCGCTGTACGTCATCGAGGGCGGATTGCGGGTGGGGCGCAGGCATGGCCTGGCCGTGTGTCTCGTGATCTGACACCGACGGGCCTGCCTGGCTGTGCGTCTGGTGTTTCATTGTTGATTCTCCTTCGGTCACACGGGACGGATGTCCCGGACCTCGAAATCAGGCATTGCTGTTGTATGGCCGCACCTGCCCGTCCGCGGAGTGTGCCGCCGCGGCGGAGAGGTCCGGCAAATGGTGACGGTGACGGTAACCAACACCGTGACCATGGGGGCGGCGCAGCACGCGCATCCGGTAGTTCTACACGCCGGCTCCAGCCGTATCGAGAGACCTTCAAGGAGTAAACGGCCCTGTCTGGGCTTGGACTTCCTGCTCCGGTAGGAACGAATGTATACCCCCGGGGGGTATGTGTCAACCCCGAAGGGAACGGGAATTATGCGTTCGAAAATCAGCGTGCCAGCATCAGCCGCTCTGCCCGCGGACCAAGCGTTCGCTCGAGCATGAGGCAGGCGGCACCGACCGCGGCGACGTCGTGACCGATGCCGGTGGAAACCACCTCCACCGGGTGGATGCTGCGTGCGGCACGGAAGTCCAATAACGACGACGGCACGATCTCCAGATACCGGTTGGCCAGCGGCGCCCAGAATGGTCCCCCGAACACCACGCGGTCAACGTCGAGCACGTTGACCAGTACCGAGACTGCCCGTGCGGTGCGGACGGCAGCCCTGGTGATGATGTCGCATGCCACCTTGTCGCCCGCCTCCGCCGCAGCGCACAACTGCAGCAGCCCGTCAGCCACATCGCCGTTGCGGTGATCCTCCTCGCTCAGCACTCCGCGCTCTTCCGCCTCGCGGACCAATGACTGCGGATCGCACGTCACCGCAATACAGCCGCGCATTCCGCAGGGGCACTCCGGCCCGTTGGGGTCCGCGACGATATGCCCGATCTCACCGGCGTTCCCCGAGCTCCCGCGCAGCACTTCGCCGTTAACAACGATGCCGCAGCCAATACCCGTCCCGATGTAGATGAACACGAAGCTCTGCGTGCTCTCCTGTCCACCGCCCCAGATCTCGGCGACCGCAGCCGCCGTCACGTCCTTCTCCACAAAGACCGGCATTTCGGTAGCCTCCGCCAGGGCATCGCGCAGCGGAACGCGATCCCAGCCAAGCAGGAGCGGAGGGTTGACGACGGTGCCCGCAGGCTGGTCGATGGGCCCCGGAGGTGCCACCCCGATTCCCTCAATGCGTGCTGGGTCCACCGAAGACTCCGCGAGCAGCGTGCGTATCTCGCCTGCAATTGCGTCGATAATCTGCCCTGGTTCTGTCCCTATCGGCGTTTCACGGACACGGCGCTGTATCACGGCGCCCATCAGGTCCATCAGCACCACAGTCATCAGCGCCGGGTCCAGGTGCACGCCGATGGCGTACCGGCCGGACGGGTTGATGCGCAGGATGGTCCGCGGCTTGCCCGGGCCGGTGCCCGATTTCCCCGCCTCTACAATCAGTTCCTCCGCCAGCAGGCGGCGGGTGATGTTGGAGACAGCCTGCGGGGACAAGCCGATCAAATCCACCAGCTCAACCCTGCTCAGGCCCTCATTGGAACGGCGAATGGCATCGAGAATGACACTCTGGTTGAAGTCCCCCATCCGGGGGAGATTGGTGCCACGTCGCACGTCTGGTGCCTTTCGCTCAGAGGCGGCTGATGCACGATACTACCGCCACTTTTCAGCAAGGCAACGAGCACGTCGCTAGACTCGGCAGAACCTGCAACAACACAGGTCGAATCAAGGGGACGAGTCTTGGGTGCAACCGCCGAGTTCGATGCTGCCCTGGGCACTGCCCTGGTGGTTGACTCCGACGTCGACCTGCTCAACGAGCTGGCGAACAGCCTTCGGGACGCCGGTTTCTCGGTGGCCGCTCACAGCACCGTCGGCCCGGCGATCGAGGTAGCGCTCGAGGGCACCGCTGATGTCGCCGTCGTCGGCGCTGAGATCGCACTCGAGTATCTGGCAACCATCGCGAAGGAAGCCGACCATCTGCTCCCGCGAAACATCCCCGTGGTACTGACCGCGAAGACGGCGGAACAGGTCATCTCCCACCCCGAGCTGGCAATGCGCTCGAGCGACTACCTGCTGCTGCCCATCGCAACCGATGATCTGCTGCACCGGGTCAACACTGCTATCCATCGCAACCGGCTGCGCGAGGAACGGCGCCATGAGTCGGCGTTCCTGCGGGACCGGGTGCGGCGCATCTCCGACGAACTTCGCCAGACCAATGAGCCGTCCCGGATGGTCGAGAAGGCGCTGCAGGGAATCGGCGAAGCACTTGATGCCGAAGACGTGACGCTGCACATTTTCGACGACGGGCGCATCTCCTGCGATTCTGCACGCTGGCAGCGCGGGGATGGGAGCGTGCAGCCCAGCGACGTCACCGATCTGCTGGACGAACTGAGGGTCGTCGGTACCGAACTGTGGCGCACCTCCGGCTCACTCGCGGTGATCGCCGGGCAGCTCGACGAAGTCCCCGATACCCTACCCAACATCCACGCCCGCATGGCCGGCTTCACGCGCAGCGGACTCCTGCTGCCCATCGGCGAAGGCGCAACGCCATTCGGCCTGCTCTGGATTGTCGCCGACCGCGGCGCCCGCAAATGGTCCAGTGCCGAAATTGCCCTGCTCCAGCACCTGCTCGGCAACCTGGCGCACGGAATGGTTCAGGGGCAGTTGATAGTCGGTCAGCAGCAGGTGGTGGACCGCCTCCGGGAGCTCGACGCCGCCAAGGACGGCTTCGTGGCGACGGTGCACCATGAGCTGCGAACTCCCCTGTCCTCGATTCTTGGCTACATTGAACTGCTGCAGGACGGCGACGGCGGTGAACTGCCGGCCGAAGCACAGAGAATGTTGAAAGTCATCGAGCGCAACGGCCAGCGGTTGAGCACACTGGTGGAGAACGTCCTGGCACTGTCTGTGCTCGACTCCGGCACCGAACTCGGGTCGGCCCCGATCGACCTCGTTCCACTGCTTGATTCGGTGGTGACAGACCTGCTGCCGCTCGCCGTCAGGAAACGTGTCTCGATCCAGCTCGCGCCCGCCGATTCGCCCCAGCGAATCAGGGGAATGCGCGAGCTCCTGGAGCGCGTCTTCGTGAACGTGCTGTCCAACGCAGTGAAATTCACGCCCGACGGCGGCTTGGTCACCCTGAGCTTCCTGTCCGACGACGCCACGGTGCGCGTAACAATCGAGGACTCCGGCATCGGCATCCCCGAGGAAGAACTCCCCCATTTGTTGACCCGTTTCTATCGGGCTTCCAATTCGGTTGCGGCCGAGATTCCGGGAACCGGTCTTGGGCTGTCCATCGCAGCGCAGGCCGTGCAACGGCACGGTGGGCAGCTGTCCGTCCACTCCGAGCTGGGCGTCGGCACGACGGTCAGCATTGAGCTGCCGCGGATATGAGGAACGGTTCTGTGGCACCAGGGACTGTGGGGAGACTCGACGGCAACCGAAGGAACGCTACGCTGCTGAACGCTCCGACGGTCACCGCGCGGACGGCAGAAATCTCCACCAGTGCGGCGTTCTGTCCTCTCGGGAACAGGACCTACCCCCTCAGTGTGGCCCACGAAACTCAAGGATGTGCGCGAGGCTCCTCAAGATTTGGGAAAGACATTCGGGTAACCCGGCTCCCCGGGCACGCCCTCGTCTGGCAAGGTACTGAGTATGGGTACTGATTCTTTCGAGCGCACGGCAGTGATCGTGGAGGACGATTCTGACATCCGCGAGCTCCTGGTACTCACCCTTTCGATGGTCGGATTCAACATCATCGAGACAGCAAGCGGCAGGGAAGCTCTGGACCTCGTGCGGGAGCACCAGCCGGACCTCGTCACGCTGGACCTGAATCTGCCGGACCTCGACGGGATGGAGGTCTGCCGTCAGCTGCGGCCCCAGACGGACGCCTACATCGTCATGATCACGGCTCGCGTCGAGGAGATCGAACGCGTAATGGGGCTGGAGATCGGCGCCGACGATTTCATCGTCAAGCCCTTCAGCCCGCGTGAGGTGCGGGCAAGGGTTGCGGCGATGTTCCGCCGCCCGAGATCCTTCGTTGACGGCGGGGCCGCCCCCGGCACGGCAGTTCAGGGTAACGGCGACGGGACGCGGAACACCGCGGAAGGTGACGGGGCCGTCGTCGTGCATGGTGCCCTGTCTGTGGATGTCGAGGGGCGGGTGGCGCGCCTCAACGGTGAGGAACTGCCGCTGACAAAGATCGAGTTCGATCTGCTCGCCACCCTGATCACCGGCTCGCGCCGCGTGTGGTCACGGGAAACCCTGTTGGAGCGCGTGTGGGGTGAGGGCTGGACGGACGATCATCACCTCGTGGAGGTGCACATCCGGAACCTGCGGAAGAAACTCGGTGAGGACACCAGGGAACCGCGGTTCATCAAGACTGTCCGTGGTGTCGGCTACCGGATGATGCCGGTCGACTAGCCCTGGGCCCTGTGTCTCCCGTGAGTCGGGTTGAAGCCGGGACTGGCGGCGCCGCCGTCGCCTGAATCGGCCAGGCAGGTGAGGAACCGCTCGGCTTCCCGCACGAGCGTCGGCAGACAGCCGGTCCGGCGACCGGCCCGGATATCCGTGAGGCACTGGGACACCACGTGCTGAAGCCGGGGTGCGCCGACCATGCTCGAACCCACCTTGAGGCTGAGCAGCGTGGCCAGCGCAGCCTGCTCGTCCTTCGAGCGAATCTCGGTGGTGAGGGCCTGAATGCGCTGCGGGAGGAGCCTGGCGAAGTTATCGCGATAGCGCAGGGCATCCGCCACGGCGGGCAGCTCATCGGCGAGCCGTGCAATAACCTCCGGTCGGTGCACGGGGAGATGCTCAGGCACGCACTCCGCCGGTTCCAGGTTCGATGCCGGTTTCGCGGGTAGAGCCCAGTTCAGTTTGCTCTTCAGCCAGGCCAACCTCACGCGCTCCCAACCCGTCGACGAAATCTATCTCCGGGCCGGCGAACGGTCCGCCCCGGAGAAGTCTGTTCCCACTGTGAACCACATACTTCAAGCCACCGCGTCCTTTTGGGCGAAGCTTTCCTCAAGAATGCTGAATACCCCGGGCAGGCTCATCTTCTCCTCCCCGGACAATCCGGAAGAGGCTTTGTGTTGAACTAGAGTCAACAGGGAGTTTCGGCGACCGGAAGAGGGAGGACGCGCACATGACCGCCACATCGCGCAAGCGGCCCCCTACCGCCCAGGCCTTCGCGCTGGCCGAACTGCGCCGCATGATCATCGCCGGCGAGGTACAGCCGGGCGAACCGTTGCGGCAGGATGCGCTCGCTGACCGGCTGGGGGTCAGCCGGGTCCCCCTGCGCGAAGCGTTCAAGATCCTCGAGGGTGAAGGGCAGATCGTCTACGAGCCGCATCGGGGATTCAAGGTTGCCCGGCTGTCACTTGCCGACCTCCTGGAGGTGTACCGGATCCGGCAGCTCCTCGAAACCGAGGCAGCATATGCCGCAGTCAAGCGGGCGGACTCATCGGTGCTGCAGGCCATGAAGGCCGCCGCACTTGAGGTTGAGGCCGCGAGCGCCGCCGCCGATATCCTGCCGATGACCGAAGCCAACCGCCGGTTCCACTTCGCGCTGCTGTCCGCGTCCGGAATGCCGCGGCTCGACCGGCTCATCCAGGTCCTGTGGGACGCCACTGACACGTATCGCTTCGTGTACTACGGCGCTCCCACCAACCGCCACCGCGTCGAGGAAGAACACAACCTCATCATCGACGCCTTCGCTGACCGTGACGCTGATCGGCTCGTGAAGCACCTGGACGATCACCGCAACCACGCCGTCGATGCCCTCCGCAGGTTCCTCGACGCCACGTAGCGCGGCTGGAGCCTGGGTGGTTCCGCCGGACTCGCGTCGTGTTCCAGGGCGCCCCCGAGTAACATGTCACACTCCGATAACGCTCCCCCAAAACGAAGTTACCTCTGCTAACTTTTTATGTGACGGGGGTTACAGCCTGACCTCGTTTTGTATACAATCTCCAATAGCGCTTATTCGATGACGAAGCAGAGGAACCGCAAAATACGTGGATAACTGGCTAGGACTTGCCGATCGGCGGGTGCTTATCGCCGGTGCCGGAGGCATCGGCGACGCGTGCGCCGCCGCGTTCAACGCGGCGGGTTCCCGCGTGGTCGTTGCGGACATTGATGCATCACGCCTCGAAGGCTACGAGAACGGCCTGGCAGCCGACTTCTCGACGGCGGGCGGCTGCGAAGACGCCGTCCGGGCAACGCTTGAAACACTCGGCGGCATCGATATCCTGCTCCACGCTGTCGGCGTCAACCATCGCGTCCCCGTCCTCGATACCAGGGATGAAGACTGGCAGCGCACCATCGACATCAACCTTTCGAGCGCCTTCCGCCTCGGCAGAGCCGCCGGAAAGCACATGGTGGACGCGGGCTGGGGCCGGCAGGTGTACTGCTCCTCCGTCTCGGGGCTCCTCGCCCACCCCGACCACGGGCCCTACGCTGCGAGCAAGGGCGGCATCAACCAGATGATGCGCGTCATGGCACGGGAATGGGCATCCAGCGGCGTGACCGTCAACGCGATCGCCCCCGGTTACACCGAAACAGACCTCACACGGACGCACCTGGACAAGCCGGGCGTCCGCGAGCAGTACACGTCGCTGGTCCCCGCCGGGCGGCTCGGCAACGTCGACGACCTCACCGGCCCTGTCCTCTTCCTCTCCTCCGAGCAGGCGTCCTTCGTGACCGGGCATGTCCTCTACGTGGACGGAGGTCGAACCCTTGTCTGACCTCTTCCCCCTTCTGGCTCCCGGTGACCTCTCCCAGGAACAGCGGGACCTCTACGACCGGATCACCGCCGGCCCACGCGCCAACGGCCCGTTCACAATCCTGTACGACGACGGCTCCCTCGCCGGCCCGTTCAATGCCCTCCTCTTCGCGCCCGCCATCGGCAACGCGGTGCAGGAACTCGGCGCTGCGCTGCGGTTCAAGGGCGAACTCCCCGACCGCACCCGCGAACTCGTGATCTGCGCCGTTGCGGCAGCCCTGAAGTCCGAGTACGAGTGGTACGCGCACAGCCGCGCGGCCGCCGTCGTCGGCGTTTCCGAAGAGGAGCTGGCGCAACTGTTGGCGGGCAGCATACCGACGGGCGCATCTGGCAGCGAAACCGCTGCCCTCAAACTCACCCGGGAACTGGTCGCTGAAGCCGGTGTGGGAGAAGACATCCGTGCGGAGGCGCAAAAGCACTTAGGCGCCGGCGGGATGACAGAACTGACAGTTCTCGTGGGGTACTACCGCACCCTCGCGGGGCTGCTGGCCGTGGCTGACGTCCCAGCCCCGGCCGAAACGGCTCCACACAAGGGGCATCAGCAGTGAGAACAAACACCATCGAAATCAACACCGTGAAGATCAATACCGCACCAGAAACCGATCACATATCAAGGGAGAGACCCATGACCAGCACCAAGAACAAGGTACGCGGACCGCGCATCGTTGCCGCCGCAGTCCTTGCACCGGCACTGTTCCTGAGCGCCTGCGGCAGCCCCGAACCCGGCGGCGGCGGAGGCGGTACGGGCGGGGCAGAGGCCGGCGACGGTGGCGCACTGTCCATCGCGACCGGCGGCACCGGCGGCGTTTACTACCCGCTGGGCGGCGGTTTCGCGACCGTCATCCGCGACAACATCGAGGGTTACGACGCCACCGTCCAGGAAACCAATGCATCAGTGGACAACATCCTGCTGCTTGAAAGCGGAGCCGCGCAGCTGGCCCTCGCGGTGGGTGACGTGGTGTCGGACGCTGTTGAGGGAGTGAATGACTTCGAGGGCAACGCACAGGAGATCTGCTCGCTCGGCAACGTCTACAACAACTACCTGCAGCCGGTCACGGTTGGGGACACCGGTATCCAGACCGTCGAGGACATGAGGGGCAAGGTTGTCTCAGTGGGCGCACCCGGCTCGGCAACAGAAGTTGCCGCGCTCCGCACCCTGGAGGCTGCCGGTCTCGATCCCGAGACGGACATTGACCGCCGCCAGCTCGGCGTTGCCGAGACGGTGGCAGCGCTGCGTGACGGCACCATCGACGCCGGCTTCTGGTCAGGCGGCCTGCCAACCGGTGCGCTGATCGACCTCGCGGCCGACGGCGACATGGTGATCGTGCCGATCGGTGAGTACGCCGCACCGATGGCCGACGAGTTCGGTGAGTTCTACGTCGAGGAGGAAATCCCAGCCAATACCTACGAGGGACAGACCGAACCGGTTTCGGTGATCGTCTCGCCGAATATCCTCGTTGCCCCGTCCAGCATGGATGAGCAGCTCCAGGAGGACATCACCACGGCGCTCTTCGAGAACAAGGAACAGCTCATCCAGGTGCACCCCGCCGCGGAAGAGATGGACCCAGCCACCGCCGGTGATGTTCCGTTCGTAGAAACCTGCCCGGGCGCGCAGAACTACTTCGACCAGGCCGGCTAACCAACCATGCGCAGGCTCGCCGTCGTCGTCGCCGTGCTGTTGTGCCTTGGCACACTGGCCGGCGTGACCGCCGGGAACGCTGACCCAGAGCAGCGTTCCCTGGTGATCTCGAACGACGACGGCGAGCTTGCCACGGTGCCCCTGACCGGGGACACCTTCGCGGTGAGCTACCGCAACTCGATTTACCAGACCCTCGCTGAAGAGCGTTACGAGGTGCTTGCCGACGGCTCCTACCGTCTCGTGGAGATAGCGGCCGACCAGCTGGCCGTCCTCGAGGAGTACTACGGCGTTCCTGATGCCCCCCTGCCTGCCGGTTCACAAGACCGGCGCAACTACGTTGTACCACCGGACCCGTCCCGGCCGGTGGTCTTCCAGAGCCTTTCAATCGCTGCCACCGACCTCGGGCAGCGTACTCTCCACGTCCCCGGACAACCGCCGCTTGAGCTGTGGTCGCTCGTCGGGAACGACAATCCGTTCGTTGTGCTAGACATCAAGGAGACCCAATGACCGAGCGACCAGACGGCAAAGGTGCCGCGCCCGCCCGAGCGGGAAAGCGACGGAAATCATTAGTCGAGGACCCGGACCACGAGATTAAGGCCGGCCACGGTTCTCACCGGATGACCGCAGCTGACCGGAAGACTGCCGCAGCCGAGAAGCGGAGCACCGAGGAGGAGTTCAAGGGCTCACCGGATGCGGACGACGCTGACCTGGAAACCATTGACCAGGAAGCGCTGATTGCCGAGTTCGAGGCGGAGAAGCCCGCCCGGCACCTCAGCGGCAAGCCCGCAATGATCATCAAGGTGGTCGGCGTCGCGCTGTCCGCCTTCGGCCTGTACTGGGTGTTCAACCCGATGGCCACACAGTTCTACCTGCCGGCCTTCCTGATGATCGGCCTGTCCATGACGTTCCTCGTCTACCGCGGCTGGGGCCGTACGGACAAGGACAAAGCAGCGGGCAAGTCCGACAATCCGCACATCCTGGACTGGGCGCTGGCCATCATCGCCGCCGTCCCGTTCCTCTACATCATCAGTGACTGGGACTCGTTCTTCCGGCGTGCAGTGGTCCCCACCTACCTCGACCTCATCATGGGTACGATCGCGCTCCTGGTGGTCCTTGAAGCTGCCCGGCGGACCGTCGGCATCCTGGTTCCGATAGTGGTGGTCGGCTTCTTCGCGTACGCCTACTTCGGTCCCTACTTCCCGGCGCCGTTCAATACGTCTTCATTCGGGTGGATCCGTCTGGTGGGCCACAACGTGATGGGCACCCAGGGTATTTTCGGGGTGCCGACAGATGTGGCAGCGACGTACATCATCCTGTTCACTATCTACGGCGCGGTGCTCACGGCATCCGGCGCCACGAGGTTCTTCATTGACCTGTCCTTCTCGGCATTCGGCCAGTCCAAGTCGGGTCCCGGCCGTACCGTGACGCTCGCGGGCTTCCTGCTCGGTACGGTCTCCGGTTCCGGTGTTGCAACCACGGTGACCCTCGGTGGTATCTCCTGGCCGCTGCTGAAGAAGGCCGGCTACCCGAAGGAAAACGGTGGTGGTGTCCTCGCGGCCGCCGGTATCGGCGCCATCATGTCGCCTCCGACCCTCGGCGCCGCTGCGTTCATCATCGCTGCGCTGCTGAACGTCTCCTACCTGCAGGTGCTGATCTGGGCCACCATCCCGACCCTGCTCTACTACCTGGGCATCATCCTCGCAATCGAGATGGACGCACGGCGGTTCAAGACCAAGCCCGTGCAGATGCAGACCAAGCCGGCAGGCAAGCTGCTTTTGCGCTTTGGGTACCACTTCAGCTCGCTGGTCGCGATCGTGGTGTTCATGGCCATGGGCATGACGCCGTTCCGTGCCGTTGTGTATGCCACAATTCTCGCCTTCCTGCTCAGCTTCCTGGACCGCGAATCGTGGATGACGCCGAAGCGTATCTGGGATGCGCTGGCGATCGGCGCCACCGGCGCACTCTCCGTCATTCCCGTGATGGCGGCCGCCGGCATCATCGTCGGTGTGATGACGCTGACCGGGCTCGGCCTGAAGCTCGCGAACATCATCGTGGACTTCGCCGGCGGGTCACTGTTCCTCACGGCTCTGTTCTCGGCTATCTCGGTGATCCTGCTGGGCCTTGCGGTTCCGGTGACGGCGAGCTTCATCATTTCCTGGGTCATCATCGGCCCGGCGCTGCAGGACGTCGGTGTCCCCGCGTTCGCCGCAGCGATGTTCATCTTCTACTACTCCGTGCTCAGCGAGGTTTCGCCTCCGACGGCGCTGTCCCCGTTCGCGGCCTCCGCCATCACCGGCGGCAAGCCGATACCAACCATGTGGCTGACCTGGCGGTACACCCTCTCGGCCTTCCTGGTGCCGTTCATCTTCGTGCTCTCGGGCCCGGGCGTCGGCCTGCTGATGCAGGGCGGTGTTGCGACGGTGCTCCTGGCGCTGGTCGTCTCGGCGATCACGGTGGCTTCCCTGGCCGTGGCGTTCGGCGGTTGGATCGCAGGGCCTGCGAACTGGCTTGAGCGTGCGCTGATCGGTCTCGGCTCGCTGCCGTTGCTGGTGATGGAGCCGCTCTACATGATGGTTGGCGGAAGTATGGTGGCCCTAGGTCTGGTGCTGCACTTCATCCGCCGGAAGCGGCACTCCCACGATGAACCCGCACCGGCAGCCGCCAGTGCCTCCGAAACAACCGCGTGAGCCTACCGTCCTCGGGACGGCCTGTGACCACCCTGTTGCAGGCCGTCTCCGTCACCACTACCGGGGTGCTGCCCGCGTTCCTTCTGGGCGCGCTGGCAGTACAGATCCGCGACGACCTCCACATGGGGCCGGCGCAGATGGGCATCGCGACAGCAACCCTGTTTGCGGTGTCCGGAACCCTTGCCCGACCGCTGGGCGGAGTGGTGCAGCGGGTGGGAGCCGGGCGTGGCATGGTCTTCTCGGCCTGCCTCGCGACCGTGGCGTTGGCAGGCGCCGGAGCAGCGCCGTCGTTCCCCGTTCTGGTGGCGGCGCTGTTCATCGGCGGCCTTGCCAACGCCATGGCGCAGCCCTCAGCCAACCTCGGAATTTCCCGCAGCATCGGCAGTAACCGGCTGGGCCTGGCGTTCGGAGTGAAGCAGTCCTCCATCCCCGCGGCATCGCTGCTGGGCGGGCTCGCGGTTCCCGGCGTCGCGCTGGTGCTCGGCTGGCGGTATGCCTTTTTCTTCGGCGCCGCGCTGGCGCTGTCGCTCGCCCTCTGGGCGCTGGTCCGCGGACAGGCACCCATGACAACGACGACGGCGGCCAGTCACCCGGAAGACCGCGGCACCCCGCGTGCCGGGCTGGTGGTCCTCACGGTCGGTGCCGGCCTCGCTGCCGCGGCTGCC
The DNA here is from genome assembly GCF_058269075.1 of Arthrobacter sp. TJ-270. NCBI lineage: Bacteria > Bacillati > Actinomycetota > Actinomycetes > Micrococcales > Micrococcaceae > Arthrobacter > Arthrobacter sp. TJ-270. The sequence continues at coordinate 897,320 of NZ_JBZCNB010000001.1, forward strand.
ACCTCGCTCGGTGTATTCCTCGTGGACTCGATGGTGCAGTCAGGCATCGCGCCCAGTACCGCCGGGTACCTCTTCGCCGGTGCGGCGGTCATCGGCCTTGGCATCCGCATCCTGCTCGGCGCGCTCATGGATCGAATGCCAACCCGCAGCCCCTACGTACTGATCGCCAACCTGCTGGTGGCCGGCGTCGTCGGCTACTGGATGCTCAGTGTCGGGTCGACCGCGCTGATGGTGACCGGCACACTCCTTGCCTACAGCGCAGGCTGGACCTGGCCGGGGCTGCTGCACTTCGCCGTCGTGCGGGATAACCGGCTGGCGGCCGCCTCGGCGACCGGGGTGGTGCAGACCGGGCTCTCGCTCGGTGCGGCCGGCGGGCCGCTGCTGTTCGGGCTGCTGGTGAGCGCCACCTCGTACTCCACCGCCTGGCAGGTGGCCGGCGTCGTCGCGCTGGCTGCTGCCGTTACCTTCCGCATCGGGCGCCGGATGATCCGCAAGTCGCGGGGAGTTCCGGTGTTCACACTGTCCTCGCTGCGACGCAATCAGACCCCTGTTAAGGAGACTCAATGACAGCCACACGTTATGCGGTGATCGGCGGCGGCATCCTGGGCACCGCCGTCGCCCGGCGGTTGCTCCAGCAGCAGCCGGACGCGAAGGTCACCGTCCTCGAAAAGGAAACGACACTCGCCGCACACCAGACGGGCCGGAACTCCGGCGTGGTGCATGCCGGGCTGTATTACACGCCCGGATCGCTCAAGGCCACACTGTGCCGCCGCGGAGTCGAGCTGCTGAAGGAGTACTGCGGCGAGCGCGGGCTCATCTATGACGAGTGCGGCAAGGTTCTTGTTGCCCGGAACGCGGTGGAGGAATCGCGGCTGGGCGACATCATGACCCGCGCCCGGGCCAACGGGGTCCCGGGTGTGCGGATCATCGACCGCGACGAGCTGAAGGAGATTGAGCCGCACGTCGAAGGCATCGGTGCCCTGTACTCCCCGCACACGGCGATCGTGGACTACGGCGCGGTAACCCGGGCGTTCGCTATGGACATTGTTGCCGCCGGGGGCACCGTGCACACCGGGTTCGAGGTGACCGGCCTGACCCGCCGGGGGGACGAAACCCTCGTGACCGGGCGCCACAACGGCGAGGACACGTGGGAGGTGTTCGACTCCGTGATCATCTGCGCCGGGCTGCATGCGGACCGTGTGGCGAAACTCGCCGGCGATGACGAGGACCCGAAGATTGTGCCCTTCCGCGGCGAGTACTACCTCCTCAAGCCGGAGAAGCGTTCGCTGGTGAATGGCCTGGTGTACCCGGTGCCGGATCCGCGGTATCCCTTCCTCGGCGTGCACCTGACGCCGCGGACCGACGGCGAGGTCATGGTGGGCCCCAACGCGGTGCTCGCGCTCGCCCGTGAGGCGTACGGCTGGGGGAAGATCTCCCCGCGCGACCTGGGCGACGCCGTGGGGTACCCCGGCTTCCGGGCTTTCGCGAAGCAGCACTGGCGCACGGGCGCCGTCGAAATGGTGGGTTCGCTGAGCAAGCGCCGCTTCGTCGCGGAGGCCCGCAAGTACGTGCCGGAGCTGACCATTGACGACGTCGTTCCCGGGCCCAGCGGCATCCGCGCCCAGGCGCTGGACCGCGACGGCTCGCTGGTGGACGACTTCCGGATCACCCGCCGCGGGTCGGTGTTGGCGGTGCGGAATGCGCCGTCGCCGGCCGCGACGTCGTCGCTCGCCATTGCCGAGCACATTGTGTCCCTTGTACTAGATCAAAATCCTGACAGTGAGGAAGCCGCATGACGCATCTGAAGAAGGGGCTCTGGGGTGTGCTTGCCACGCCGTTCACCGGGCCGTCGTTCGCCGTCGACACCGAGTCGCTGAAACGCGAAGTCGAGCTGTACACGCACATCCCGGCCACCGGCATGGTGGTGCTCGGGGTGTTCGGTGAGGGCGCGTCGCTCGATACCGGTGAGCAGATCCTGACCGTGTCCACGGTCGCAGAGGCTGCCGAGGAGACGCCGCTGGTCGTCGGGCTGTCGTCGCGGACCACGAACGTGGCGATCGAACAGGCCAACACCGCCGTGAGCGCCGCGGGCTCCAACCTCGCCGCGCTCATGGTGCAGGTGAACACGCCGAATCCGGACCTGCTGACCGCCCACTTCACCGCCATCCACGAGGCCACCGGTGCCGACATCGTGCTGCAGGACTACCCGGTTGCCTCCGGGGTGAAGATCAGCACCGCGCAGATCCTCGCCGTCGTCGAGCGCTGCCCGTTCATCTCGGCAGTGAAGTCAGAGGCGCCGCCCACCGCCGCGGCGATCGCCCAGCTCACCGCGAAGACCGATGTCCCGGTGTTCGGCGGGCTCGGCGGCGTCGGCCTGATCGACGAGCTTGCGGCCGGCGCCGCCGGCGCCATGACCGGCTTCTCCCACCCGGAAGCGCTGCAGCTGGCCATCGAAGCGAACCGCGACGGCGGCTTCCGCGCCGCCCGGGAGGTCTTTGCGCCGTGGCTGCCGCTGGCGAACTTCGAGGGCCAGCCCGGAATTGGCCTGGCGCTGCGCAAGGAAATCCTCAGACGCCGCGGCATCATCGCCGAAGCGCTGGTCCGCCCGCCGGCGCCCACGCTGCCGCCGGAACTGGCCGACATGATCGACGCACACCTCGACGCTGTTCGAGACAACACCGCAAAGGAGCTCGCCTGATGGATACGGGACTCAAGGGTAAGAACGTACTGGTGCCGGGGTCGAGCTCCGGGATCGGGCTGGCCATTGCCAGGGCGTTGGCCGAGGAAGGCGCCAATGTGGTGCTCGCCGCCCGCCGCGAGGACCTGGTGGGGGCTGAGGCCGAGAAGCTGCCCTCCGCCGTCGGAGTCGGCATTGACCTGAACCTGGACGGGGCACAGGAGCGGCTGGTCGAGGCGGCCGAGGCGGCGTTCGGACCGGTCGACGTACTGGTGCTCAACAGCGGCGGCCCGCCCCCCGGTGGTGCTGCCGACGTCTCGGATGAGCAGGCACTGGCCGCCGTGAATCAACTGCTGCTGCAGCACATCAAGCTGGTTTCGTTGGTGTTGCCGGGGATGCGGGAACGGGGCTGGGGGCGGATTATCGCCGTCGGATCCAGCGGGGTGCAGAGTCCGCTGCCGAACCTGGCGCTGTCCAACATCGGGCGCGCCGGGCTTGCCGGGTACCTGAAGACGCTCGCCAACGAGGTCGCTGCCGATGGGATCACGGTGAACATGGTGCTGCCCGGGCGTATTGACACCGACCGCGTGGCGTCCCTCGACGCGGGCGCCGCCAAGCGCACCGGGAAGACGCCCGAGGAAGCCCGCGCCTCCTCCGAGGCAAGCATCCCGGCGGGCCGGTACGGCAAGCCGGAGGAATTCGGCGCCGTCGTCGCGTTCCTCGCCAGCCAGCCCGCAGCCTACGTCACCGGCGAGCAAATCCGTTGCGACGGTGGCCTGGTCCGTTCTTATTGACCCTCCGTTCGTACTAGCTTTCCCCTCCCCCACGTACACACTCTGGAAAGAGAACCATGAACCACACCCTGCACCTCTGCTCCACCCTTGAAGGCTCGGAGGAGTTCGCCGCCGTTGTGCACCCGCAACGCGGGGTCGCGCTGGTCCGCGACCTCATCCCCGGCTTCACCGGCGACGTCCGGGAAATCCTGGTCGAGGAGCTCCTCGACCAGCTGGAGCAGGCAGCGGACAAGGCCGACGACGGCGTCTTCCGGGACCCTTCGGAGGTCACCTACGGCGCCCCCTACCGGCACCCGCGGATGCTGTGGGGCATCGGCCTGAACTATGTGGAGCATGCATCGGACCTGTCCGAGGGGGTGCCGGAGGAGCCGGCGTCGTTCATCAAGGGCGACCACACGATCATCGGACCTGGGGAGGACATTCCCATCCCGTCGCAGAGCGAGCGGACCACCGCGGAGGCGGAGGTCGCCGTCGTCATCGGGCGGTACTGCCGCAACGTGGAGGTGGACGAGGCGCTGGACTATGTGGCCGGCGTCGTGCCCGTGCTGGACCAGACGGCCGAGGACATCCTGCAGCGGAACCCGCGGTTCCTCACGCGGTCCAAGAACTTCCCCGGGTTCTTCTCCTTCGGGCCGCGGATTGTGCCGCTGGCCGAGGCGGTGGGTGACGGGATCCTCGCGGACATGGAGGTGTCCACGGTGGTCAACGGCGAGGTGCTGCGGACCAACACCGTGGCGCACATGCGGTACAGCCCCGAATACCTGATCAGTTTCCACTCCAAGGTGATGCCGCTCTACCCGGGCGACATCATCTCCACCGGCACGCCCGGAGCCATCCACATCAAGCCCGGTGACACGGCCGAGTGCCGCGTCGCCCGGGTTGGCACACTGAGCAATCCCGTGACCGCGGGACCCTGAGGCCACACAGCACCACCAACCAAGGAGGATGACGCGCAATGGGCACGTCAGTATCGCGAACCGGTCCCCTCGAGGGCGTCCGGGTGGCGGACTTCTCCCGCGTTCTCGCGGGACCCTATGCGTCGATGATGCTCGCCGACTTCGGGGCGGACGTCATCAAGGTGGAGAGCCCTGCCGGGGACGACACCCGGTCCTGGACGCCGCCCGTCGACGAGCACGGCGTCGGCACGTACTTCTCGAGCGTGAATCGAAACAAACGCTCGGTGGTGTGTGACCTGCGGACCGAGGAGGGGCTGGCCCGTGCCCGGGACATTGCGCTGCACGCTGACGTGGTCATCGAGAACTTCCGGCCGGGCGTGATGAAGAAGTTCGGGCTGGACTACGAAACCCTGCACGCCGAAAAGCCCGACCTCATCTACTGCTCCATCACCGGATTCGGTGCGACGGCGGGGGCCCACCTTCCGGGGTATGACCTCCTGGTGCAGGCGGTCGGCGGGCTGATGAGCGTCACCGGGTCGTTGGACTCGGAGCCGAGCAAGGTGGGCGTGGCCCTGGTGGACGTGCTGACCGGGCAGAACGCCGTCGTCGGGGTTTTGGCTGCGCTGCGGCATAAGGATGCCACCGGGCAGGGGCAGCGGATCGACGTGAACCTGCTGTCGTCGCTGCTGGCGGGGCTGGTCAACCAGGCGTCGAGCACGCTGGCCACCGGTGAGGCGCCGCAGCGGATGGGGAACGCGCATCCGTCGATCGCGCCGTACGAGACGCTTGCCACCGCGGACGGGCCGCTGGCTGTCGCCGTCGGGACGGACCGGCAGTTCGCGTCGCTCGTACGGATCCTCGGGGTTCCTGAGCTGGCGGACGATGAGCGGTTCCAGACCAACACCCAGCGCGTGGCTCACCGCGACGAGCTGAAGGCTCTGCTCGAGGAGCAGCTCGCCAAGCGTCCCGCGGCCGAGTGGTCCGCCGTCCTGTCGAAGGAGGGCGTGCCGGCTGGCAAGGTCAACTCGATTGTGGAGGCGCTGCAGCTGGCCGAAGAGCTGGGACTTGATCCCGCCGTCGAAATGTCCGACGACGCCGGCCCGCGCACCAGCCACCAGGTCGCCAATCCGATCCACCTCTCCGAGACCCCTGCCAGCTACCGGCGCCTGCCGCCGCTGCTCGGCGAACACAACGATGCGACCTTCGCGTCGCTCTCGACCACCACCAGCGGAAAGTAGTAGAACCATGACTGTTGACCTTCTGTCCATCGACTCGCTCCTGTCGCAGGAGGAGATTTCGCTGCGTGCGTCTGTCCGCGAATTCGTGGATACCGAGATCAAGCCGAACATCGCCGGGTGGTATGACAACGCAGTGTTCCCGCTGGAGATCGTGCCGAAGATGGCCGAGCTGGGCCTGCTCGGCATGCACATCAAGGGGTACGGCTGCCCTGGCCGCAGCTCGGTGGAGTACGGCCTCGCCGCGCTGGAGCTCGAGGCCGGTGACTCCGGCCTGCGCACGTTCGTGAGCGTGCAGGGGTCGCTGGCGATGAGCGCCATCGCGAAGCACGGCTCCGAGGAGCAGAAGAACGAGTGGTTGCCGCGCATGACCAAGGGCGAGGCGATTGGTTGCTTCGGCCTGACGGAGCCTTCCTCCGGATCCGACCCGGGATCGATGACGACGAATGCTCGGAAGGACGGTTCCGACTGGGTTTTGAACGGCGCCAAGCGGTGGATCGGGTTGGCAACGGTTGCGCAGGTCGCGATCATCTGGGCAATGACCGACGACGGCGTCCGCGGCTTCGTGGTGCCCACCGATACGCAGGGGTTCACGGCGACCGCGATCCGGCAGAAGCTGTCGATGCGGGCGTCGATCCAGTGCGACATCGAGCTGACCGACGTGCGGCTGCCCGAGTCGGCGATGCTGCCGAAGGCTCGCGGATTGCGTGGTCCGTTCGAGTGCCTGAACGAGGCGCGGTACGGGATCATCTGGGGTGCGATGGGCGCGGCACGGGACAGCTATGAGGCGGCGCTGGCGTATTCGAAGGAGCGTATGCAGTTCGGCAAGCCGCTCTCCGGGTACCAACTGACGCAGCAGAAGCTGGTGAACATGGCGCTGGAGATCAATAAGGGCATGCTCCTGGCGCTGCAGGTGGGCCGGCTGAAGGATGCCGGGACGCTGGAGCCGTACCAGATATCGGTGGGCAAGCTGAATAACTGCCGGGAGGCGATTGAGATCTGCCGCGAGGCCCGGGCAATGCTCGGAGGCAATGGGATCACGCTGGATTACTCCCCGCTGCGTCATGCGAACAACCTGGAGAGTGTGCGCACCTATGAGGGTACCGACGAGGTGCACACCCTGATCCTAGGCAACCACATCACGGGAACGCCTGCGTTCCGGTGAGCGACTCTCAGCCCTCGGGTCTGCGCCGCGGCCTCACGAGCTACGGCGACGCCGAGTTCTCCCTGTTCCTCCGGAAGGCGTTCATCAAGGGTGCCGGGTACTCGGACGATGCTCTGGACCGGACCGTCGTCGGCATCGTGAACACCGGCAGCGGCTACAACCCGTGCCACGGCAATATGCCGGCGCTGGTTGAGGCCGTGAAGCGTGGCGTGATGCTCGCCGGCGGGCTCCCGGTGGAGTTCCCGACCATCTCGGTGCACGAGAGCTTCTCCTCCCCCACCAGCATGTTCCTGCGAAACCTGATGTCGATGGACACGGAGGAGATGATCCGTGCGCAGCCGATGGACGCCGTCGTGCTGATCGGCGGGTGTGACAAGACGGTGCCGGCGCAGCTGATGGGTGCGGCGTCGGCCGGTGTGCCGGCGATTTCGCTGGTCACCGGGTCCATGCTGACCGGTGGATACCGCGGCGAGCGGGTCGGTGCGTGCACGGACTGCCGCGCCTACTGGGGCAAGTTCCGGGGCGGGGAGATCTCAAAACCAGAGGTCGACGACGTGAACTCGCGCCTGGTGGGCAGTGTCGGCACCTGCTCGGTGATGGGGACGGCGAGCACCATGGCGTGCATCGCCGAGGCGATGGGGATTGCGCTGCCTGGGTCCGCTTCGGCTCCGGCGGTGACGGCTGACCGGGTGCGGATCGCGGAGGCTACCGGGACACAGGCGGTTGCGCTGGCTACTGCCGGCGTTGCACCGTCGTCGATCCTGACGCCGGAGGCTTTCGAAAATGGCCTGCGGATGCTGCTGGCGATTGGCGGTTCGACGAACGCGATCATCCACCTGACCGCGGTGGCTGGGCGGCTTGGCATCAAGCTGTCGCTGGATGAGCTGGACCGGATGAGTGCCGAGACGCCGGTGCTGGTGGACCTGAAGCCGTCGGGCAAGTACTACATGGAGGACTTCCACCGTGCCGGTGGTGTGCCTGCCGTTCTGCGCGAGCTTGGTTCGCTGATTAACCGCGATGTGCTCACCGTGACAGGGCGGACGCTGGGTGAAGAGATCGACGACGCCGGTCCGGGCTTCCCGCAGGACATCATCCGGCCGCTGTCTGACCCCATCTATCCGCAAGGCAGCCTTGCAGTGCTGCGTGGGAACCTGGCTCCCGGCGGGGCGATCATCAAGCAGGCAGCGGTGTCGCCGACCTTGCTCGAACATTCGGGGCCAGCCGTTGTGTTCGAGAACGCCGCCGACCTTGCTGCCCGGATCGATGATCCTTCGCTTGAGGTGACCGCTAATTCTGTTCTGGTGCTTCGGAACATTGGGCCGGTTGGAAACCCGGGTATGCCTGAGGCCGGGTACCTGCCGATTCCGAAGAAGCTCGCCGCGCAGGGCGTCAAGGACATGGTGCGGATCTCAGACGGCCGCATGTCCGGAACGGCGGCCGGGGCGGTGGTGCTGCACGTGACGCCCGAATCAGCAGTCGGCGGGCCGCTGCGCTTGGTGCGGACCGGGGACACGATCACGTTGAGCGTGAGCCGACGCCTTGTGCACCTTGAGATTTCGGAGGAGGACCTAACTCGGCGCGCTCAGGAGCTCGGTCCAGCCTCACCGACAGTTCCCGACCGCGGGTATCGGCGTCTGTACGTCCAAGAGGTAACCCAAGCGGACGAGGGCTGTGACTTCCATTTCCTGCGTTCGCCCGCCTAGCACCAACTGTAATTGCTAAGCGTTGAACTGACGCAGATGCTAATCAGGCAGAAGGCCATATCGAATTTCGCGATCTGACGTTTCGAAAGTGTAGAAGATCTGACCCTCAATCTCCTGCGAGCCGAGTAAAGTAGGCTGGTCGAAGTGCGCCACCGCTCTCCCCAGCTCTATTTCTTGGTCTCCCAGCATGATCTTCAGAGGGACTTCGACGGCGAAAGATCCCTCCGGCACCGCCTCATCCTCAAACGCGGCTTGGAGGACGAGCTCTTCCTTATACTGCAGGATCACTTCTTCGCCATCGAGTATCTTCGCCGCCCCAAGCCAGCTCTGAAGCAAACTGTCGCTCACTGTGGTGGTACGAGGAACGGTAAGGATAGTGTCGGTAAATGATTGCAGGCGAGCTAGCAGTCCGACAAGGTTAGCCATTTCCTTGAGCTGCTCCTCGGTTTCTGGAGGCCACGGAAAAGCCAGGTTGACATCGGTGGCTCCCCTTTCCACTGGCGTGTAACGCCTACTTACTCGGCCAATATTTGGGGGGCGGCAGTTAGTGAGGAAGATCAATGCGGGAAGAACCTTTGCGACTGGTTTGCCGGTCAGGTCATTGAAAATGATCCGGCGGTTAGATTTTTTGCCGGTCAAGTTGTAGGTGTCCTCCATGGCGAACACACCATTGGTCTCCTCGAGCACAACTCTCACGCCCTCGGAGCCTCGGCTTCTCTCAGTCCGATCAACGTCGACGGCGGCCACGGTACTTCCGTCGGGAGCTAATACCTCTAGGTGAAGCTCTGGGCTGTTACCGATATCTCCGTCCGCAGACCGAGCGTGAACTGTGGCTCCCGAGAGGGACCTGCTGAGTCCGCCAGGCGCATCGAGTTCACCGTTGAACGCTCCGTCGGGGCTTTGAAACGGCGAACCATATGCCAAAAGATTCTGGAAACTCTCCGATGCTTCGCTTCCCGCTTCAAATTGCAGGATGCCTTTAAGCACGATCGGCCGTTCGGAGGTTGAGGCTGTACATCGAGCGATTACGTCGACCGTGGACCACCGTCCCGATTCATTGTCTGCGGAGGCCATATGCACTGCTAGTCCTGGGCGCGATGACGGCGGCGGGAGGGTTCCCCTTCCGAAGCGATGTTCATAGCGGTAATGCGGGTCGTGCTCTAGCGTGAGAAGCGCCTTCTCGACTTTGTCCTGTATCTCACCCACGCTCAATCCGGAAGCCGTATGGGCCGCACCGAAAGCCGCTGCCACCTCTCGATATGCTTCTTCAATTTGCGCACGCCCGCCGTGCAAATAGTAATCGACAACCTCTGGATACTTGCTCGCGAGCGATTCGATTCGATCTAGTCCATCCCAGATCGGTACGACTTTGTGTTTCTTTCCGAGGTCCTGAAGCCATTTTTCTGCTTCTGGGGATGGATCCAGCGGGAGGACAAGGTGCCATTCCACGACGTTGATCTTGGCCCACCGCGGGTCCTTCTTGAGTGTTGCCAAGGAGTCCTCCACAGAGTCTTTCTCCCGCTGGCCGAGTGGTGTTGCATAGCGTTTCACTTGGTAAACGACGTCGCTATCATCTGGACCAGCGTTGCGATTGAGGATGTCGACGCCACCATCTCCTCGTGAAGGAGTGATTCGGGTTGATTTGGCATATTCCCGGCTAAGGAACATTGCTACTACAGCCTCAACATCAGCACCTTCAAGCCTCGTCCACTCAATTCTCGTCATCCCGCCATTCTGCCGGATATCCCGAGAGTGAGCGGTGAGCAAGAAACCTACCAATTCGCAGACGGTGGGCACGCTCCGACGCCATATCCGTTGTACACGCAGCCCTTCTAGAGGATCCTCTCAGCTCGGCTTCCCGACGAGGGTGGTGCTGCGCAGGTTCCCTTGGAGAACGGACTTGCGCGTTCAGAGGAGGACACACTTCATTCCATAGCTCAGACCAGCCAAACCACTCGGCGCCAGGGCGAGCGTTAACTGTTGTTCGTCTAGCAAACCTCTCTCTACCACCAAGGCTGCGATAGTGCGGTTGCTGGCAAGTGCTTCCTTGGCCAGGTCTGCCGCCGCCGCGTAACCGATCAGCGGGGCTAGACCAGTGACAACACTGATTGACTCCAACATCCGCTGCTGGAGCACAACTGTGTTGGCGCTGATGCCATCGACACAGTGGGTATGCAGGAGACGGCACGCTACCGTAAGCCAGTCGAGAGATTCGAGTAGCGCGTCAGCGATCACGGGCTCGAATGCGTTGAGTTGAAGCTGTCCCGCCTCGACAGCCATCGTCACGGTCGCGTCGGCACCGACAACGCGGAAGGCAACCTGATTCACCATCTCCGGAATAACCGGGTTCACCTTGCCTGGCATGATTGACGATCCTGCCTGAACTGCCGGAAGGAAGATCTCGCCGAAACCGGTCTGCGGACCCGAAGACAGCAAACGCAGGTCATTGCATATCTTCGAGAGCTTTACAGCTGCCCGCTTCAGCACACCGGACACCAGCATGAAGACACCAGTGTCGCTCGTGGCTTCGACCAAGTCAGTTGCGGAAACGAGCTGCATTCCCGTCAGGGCATTGAGTTCGTCAATGACGGCCTCGCGGTAGCCTGGCGGCGCGGTGATCCCGGTCCCGATAGCGGTTGCACCAAGGTTGGACTCGCGCAGATGGGGCAACAATTCCAGCAGCCGCTTCCTGTCTTCGCGAAGAGTCTCCGCAAAGGCTCCGAACTCCTGGCCCAGCGTCATGGGAACAGCATCCTGCAGCTGAGTCCGCCCGACCTTCACGATGTCGGCAAATTCCTCGGCTTTCGCCGCGAAGGCGTCACTGAGACGCTCGTGCTCATCGCAGAGGCTGACTAGCTCGCGCTGCAGGGCGATCTTGATGGCCGTCGGGTATGTGTCATTGGTGGACTGGCTACGGTTCACATCGTCGATGGGATGAAGGGCCGAATAGTTGCCCTTGGTGTACCCCAGCAGTTCGAGCCCGCGGTTGGCCACCACCTCGTTGACGTTCATGTTGGTACTGGTCCCCGCACCGCCCTGAATTCGATCAACAACAAAGTGCTCATCAAGCAGCCCGTCCATCACCTCGAGAGACGCCGCCTGAATGGCAGCCGAGCGTGCCGGCTCCAGCAGCCCGAGCTTCTCGTTGGTCCGTGCGGCCGCAGCCTTGATAGCACCGAAGCCCCACAGCAGCGACCGCATGCTGCCGATCGTTCGCCCACTGACGGGAAAGTTCTCCACCGCCCGCAGGGTACTGATACCCCAGTAGGCGTCGGCGGGAACCTCCCGCTCCCCCAGGCTGTCTCGTTCCAACCGAACGGTGCCAGTCAACGATGACTCTTGGCTGTCCATGATCTCTTTCTGAGTGGGTGGTGAAGTGCCAGCTAAGCCAGATAGTCCAGCGCGGTGAGCGCGAGGGCGGCAGCGCCGTCGTAAATTGCTTGGTTCGCTGCCTCACCGACACAATGGGCCGCGAAACTGGGCTGATGATTGGCTGCCGGGAAGCAGCCCAGACCTATATAGGGGTGGATAGCCGGAACTACCTGCGACACGTTCCCCATGTCGGTGGAGGCGCGGTTCATGGTCGCCTGCTCCGGCGGGGCGTTGAAGTCCCGCCCCAGCGACTCGGCATGCTGGACGTACAGCTTGAGGGCGCGCTGGTCGGTCCGGAACTCGGAGTACGGTTCGGACTCCGGCGTGATCGACAGCTCGCACCCGGATGCCAGGGCGCCGGCTTCGAAGCAGCGATACACGCGCTCCTCCAGCCCTTCGAGGTCCGCCAGCGTTTCCGCCCGGACGTACCAGCGGCCCTCCGTCTTCTCCGGAATGGCGTTTGGCGCTTCTCCCCCGCGGGTCTGGATCCCGTGGACCCGAGTGCCCGACGGCAACTGTTGCCGCAGCAGGCCAAGTGCAACCTGAGCGACGACGAACGCATCGTTCGCGTTGACGCCCATCTCCGGGTACGCGGCCGCGTGCGCCGACTTGCCCTGGAACTCGATGTGGCTGTGCGCGACGGCGTAGGGGCGGGCGTCGGCGGAGTCCACCGGACTGGGATGGGCCATCATGGCCAAGTCCAGCCCCTGGAAAGCTCCGCGCTTCAGCAGCTCGACCTTGCCGCCTCCGCCTTCCTCAGCCGGCGTTCCGTACAGCTCGACGGTGAGGTCGCGCTCTTCCGCGAATTGGGTGAGCGCCGCAGCCGCTCCGCAGGAGATTGCAGTGATGATGTTGTGCCCGCAGGCGTGGCCGAGACCGGGAAGCGCGTCGTACTCCGCCATTAGGCCGACCCGTCGACTGCCTGTGCCGAAGACCGCGCGGATTGCCGTTGGGAACCGGAGGTACTCCTTCTCGACCTCGAAGCCGAAGCTCGTCAGATACTCCGCAGTCCACTGAGCCGCACGGTGTTCCTGCCAGCCCAATTCCGGGTTGGCGTGCAACTGCTCGGAGAGATCAATCAGCTGCTGGTGCTCGGTGGCCACCGTCTCAAGTACGCGGTCGCGCTGGCCCGCATCAACGGAGGCGTCCGCCGTCGTCGGCTCAGCGGTCATCGCCGGGCACTCCGTAACTGACCGAAGCTGCCGGGTCGAGCCCGCGGATCACATAGTCCTCGCGCTGCGGCAACCACACCTCCAGCAGCCGCTCCAGTTCGGCAATCGGGTCCTCGTGCCAGTCCACGCGCAGGTCGGTGTCCCGCCAGCCGTAGCCGGAAACAACCGATAGGCCAGCCGACATCACGGGCCCGGCCTCTCCCCCGGCGGCTTCGGCAGCCTTCAAAGCAGCGAGCAGGCGCTTCTCCAACTCTCCCGTGGCAGCCTCGAAACCGTCACACAGAGCCTGCGCGACGGCGGGGCTCGTCAGCATGTTGCCGGCAGACACACAGTTCCGACCCTTGCCCTCGCCGAAGGTGCCGAGCGTATTGGCTCCGCTGAAGACGGCGGACCCACCGGAGGCATCCAGAACGACGAGCTGTCGGAAATCGATTCCAGGAGCATTCCGGACGACGGCGACCAGCGCCTCCTGGGCGGACGAACCCGCTTCCATACGGTTCAGAAGCTCAACGCCGAGCCGTGGATCGGTGATGTTCTGCGAACTCACCACGCCGACGCCGTCACGCAGGTGCGCACACCGGGCAGCAACCGCGGGTGACGAAGACGAGACAGCAATGCCAAAGCGTCCGTTGCCGTCAGTGGCGGCGATGCTGAACGTCACTTCTCGCCCTCCTGTGTCGAAAGCACAGCGGTCGCGTCGATCTCTACCAGCCACTCGGGCCTGGCCAGTGCCTGTACAACAATGCCCGTCGAGACGGGATACACGCCCTTGAGCCACCGGCCCATGGTGCGGTATACGGTCTCGCGGTAGCGCGGATCGACCAGATACACCGTCACCTTGACGATGTCCTCAAGGCTGCTACCGGCTTCCTTCAGGAGCATGTCGATGTTGGCCATGGCCTTCTCGGTCTGGGCTTCGACGTCGCCGATTCCGATGGACTCCCGTGTGTCCAGATCCTGGCCGATCTGCCCGCGAAGGTAGACAACCCCATTTGCGACGACGGCCTGGCACAGGTCGTTGTCCAGGTTCTGCTCGGGGTAGGTTTCCTTCGTATTGAAGGTACGAATGCGCTGATGCTTCACGTGGTTGCTGCCTCTCCGCTGTAATGGTGCTGTTTCACGGTTACCCCTTCTGATTAGGAAGAGGGGGTCCTGGTTCCAGCTTCCTCCCGCGCACTGAATCTGTCTAACAGTCATTTCCGACATGTTGCATCAGAAGAAGTGTTGAAGGAAGTAGGCTATGGCACATGGATGTCACGCTGACCCAACTGCGCTACTTCGTCGAAGCCGCCGCCCAACAGTCGATGACCGGAGCTGCACTCCGCCTCAACGTTGCACAGTCCGCAGTGTCGGCCGCGGTCTCACAACTGGAAAAGAGCGTCGGCTCGCAGTTCTTCATCCGCCAGCGATCCAAAGGCCTGCTGCTCACACCCGCCGGCGAGCTCTTCCTCCGTGATGCCCAGGCGGTACTCGGGCATCTGGAAGAAGCACTCGACCATGCCAAGGGCGAGCAGCGCAGCGTCGAAGGCCGCATCCGCCTGGTCTGCTTCAGCACTCTGGCGCCCTTCATGCTCCCCGGACTTCTGGGACGACTCCGCACTGATCACCCGCAGTTGGAACTCGAAGTAACCGAAGCCGACGCCACCGGCTGCTCAGCCGCCCTCCTCACCGGCCAGGCCGACCTCGCCCTCTGCTACGACCTCGGCCTCCCGGAAGCGATAGCGGTTACCGCGGTCGACAGCGTTCGCCCGTACCTGGCCCTCCCGCCGGATCACAAGCTCGCCTCACGGAAGGAAGTCTCGCTCTCTGAAGTGGCCGAGGAACCCTTCGTCCTGCTCGACCTCCCGCACAGCCGCGAGCTGATGCTCTCCATCCTGCGCAGCGCGGGCTTCGAGCCCAACGTGCAGTTCCGCTCCGCCAGCTACGAGACAGTGCGCACCTTCGTGGCCAACGGCCACGGCTACTCGATCCTGCACCAGCGCCCGCAGCACGGATTAACGTACGACGGCGGGCACGTCGCCGCCGTGTCGATCAAGGACAAGGTGCCGGAATTGAGCATCGTGCTCGCCCGCCTGAGGACCCAACGCCCAACGGCGCGTATGCGGGCCGTCGCCCAGAGTGTGCGCCAGCAGCGCGCGGCAGCAGGGCAGCCGAAGCAGGCAGCGAAGGAAAAGGCCTAAACCACACCCGCGGCTTGCCCGGAGGAAAGCCGCGCCAAAGCCCGTTCCATCATGTGGCGCTGCCGTGAGCCCGTGACCACATAAGGGTCCAGCATCGACGTCACATGCAGCCCCATCATGATGTTCAGCAGCTCATCGACAATCGAATCGGGATCCACCAAAGGCGGGCATTCGCCGTCGTGCTCTGCTTCCGCAAGGAATCCCATCATCAGGCTCCGCCAGTGCAGCAGCGCATCCCGGCCCACCGCCCGCAGCGACTCCTCGGTCTGCGCGCGCTGCCAGAAGGAAATCGCCACGCGGGCTTCAACCACGGTCAACGGGTCTGCCGGAATGATCTCCAGGCACAAGCCCCGCAGCGCCGCGAGGCCACGGCGCCCCTCGGTACCGGCGTCGATCCGCTCGTTGGTCCGCTCGCAGATCAGCTGGTACGACGCCAGCAGCAAAGCATCCTTGTTCGGAAAGTAGTGGGCCAGGACGCCGGGCGCCGCGTAGCCGCAGTCCCGGGCGATGTCCCGCATACTCGCGTTCTCGATGCCCTGCTCAGCGATCAGCCGCCACGTGGTCTCGATGATCGAACGGCGTCGCTCCTGGTGGTCTACCAAGCGGGGCATGACGCTCACTCCTCTGTTGCTGGTCCTTGGCCGTGTGCACACTACCATCGCGGGGAACGCGGTCAGGCGCGCCCCGCGATGGGCTGTTGGTGGCAGCCGCCCGCGTCGGAATGCCCGACGCCGGGGCCCGCGGCTGAGTTTCCAGCTACGCTCGCGCAATGCCCCGAGGACGACGACGGCACATTCAGCGTGGGATTCGCGTCGAAGAAACCGTGCGGCTTCAGCTTGAAGCCTGTCGTGTCCACGGGCATGATCGGCCAGTCCTCCGGACGCGGGAAGTGGGTCAGCCCGAAGGAGTGCCACACCACGAGGTCCTGGCCATCGATGTCGCGGTCCTGTGCCACGTACGACGGAAGTCCCGCTCCCCCGGGATGCTGGTTCACGAAGTCGCCGGCCGCGTACAGTTCATCCTCCGCATGACGGGTGACCCAGAGGTGGTGGCGGGCGAAGGCGGCACGCGAGGCGATCGAGGAGTCATCCGCCATGGCCAGTGTGGGCCCGCCCTCCGGGTAGAGCGTGTAGCCCACCGGGTGGCCGAGGTGGTTGAGCGACTCCGGATTGCTGATGTGCCACACGCGGCCCTTGGTGCCGTCGGCGTCGCGCACCGCTTCGGACTCACGGGCCAACAGCGTGCGCTTCTGGGTGAAGGCGTTGCCATGCGGATTGCCGGTGCCCTTCGGCAGGCGCACCAGGTCCAGTTCCTCGACACGATTGGCGGCGCCGTCGATCATCATGTCCAGCCGGGCACTGAAGAGGTGCTGGTGGTAGGGCGCTCCGAGGCCCGGAGCGATTTCCGAGGCGTAGGGGTAGTCCCTGTCGGGAAGAGCGGCTGTGAATACGATGCCGGTTGCCTTGGCTTCGAACTCGATGGTGCCGTCGAGGTAGAGGTACCAGTAGAAGCCGTAGTCATAGTTGCCCACGGTGGTGAAGAACGAGACCACGAGGCGGCGGTTGCGGCGGACCTCGTTGGAGTTCGCCCACTCGTCCGTGTGCTTCCAGAGAATACCGGCGTCCTCCTCGTGAATGCAGATGCCGTTCTCGATGGTGCGCGGGTTACCGAAGTCGTCGGCGACGATGGGCGACATGTACGTGATCTCGCCGAGGCAGTCGCAGCCGAGCTTCAGCGAGTTGGCGTCGCGTCCGACCAGGTATTCACCGGAGTCGAAGTAGTTCTGCCAGCTCCGGTACGGCGAGGGGTCTCCGTAGGGAACCACCATTTCCGAGATCGACGCGCGGTGGACCAGCGGGCGCCGTCGTCCATTGTGTGTGTGGTGGAGCTGCTGGAGGACCAGCCCTTCGCGGGCGTCGAAGCCCACCCTCAGGTCCCAGCCTGCCCAGGTGAGGAGGTTGCCCTCGAGCGTGAAACTGGGGCCTTCGGGCTGTGTAATCTCGATCGGCTTCAGATCGGTGCGGAGTTCGCCGTGGATCACCGGCTCTGTGTAGTTGCCGTTCACCTCTGGGACGGCAACGGGGCCGTCGTCGATCAGGTGATCCACCCGGCGGTTTTCCACGTCGACGAACGCTACGAGACCGTCGATGGGATGCGCCCAGGGGTGATCGCCCGCGTGGTCTTGGCGGAAGCCGAGGCCGCGCAGCAGCCGCTTGCCCGTCTCATTCTCGTACTCGAAGACGCCTGCTGACAGCGGTGCCACCCGTACCTGCTCCGGGGTGAGCCCCCGCGCGGCGAGAGAGGCATTCCACTGCGGATCCTTGGCGAGAATCTCCTCGATGAGCTCGAATTCCTCGAGGAGGACCGGGAGTTGGCCGTCGACGGCGGGATTCAGCTCGCGCTGGTCGAGGACTCGGCCGCTGGTCAGTGACAGGCGGACATCCAGGGAGCGCGAAAGGGCGGCGTCCCAGAGCATGACCCGGACGGTGCGGTCCACGTCTTCGTCCTCGACGGCGATCTTCGGGGGCTCTATCAGGCCCAGGTAGGCAAAGCGGGTTGTCTCCGCGACCAGGCCGGCATCCGCGAGGATACGGCGGGCTGCGCGGATCTCCTCGGCGGCGAGCTGATCGAGCGGGTGCTGCGTCACTGCAGCCAGAGTGGGCGTCTCAAGGGTCATGACACTTCCTGAAAGTCGGGTTTTGGTGGTACAACTGTTCAACCAACAGTGCGATGTTACGCACCTCACAGGCTCGTCGTAAAGCCCGCGGGTTAGACCGCCGGAAAGTCAGGAGGGAAATGCACCCGCTCACTCAGTCGCGCCCTGCTCGCCTGCCGACTCGACAAATTCAGGTCATCCTCGCCAGCACCGCGGTAGCGATAAGTGCCGCCGCTCATGCGCTTGCAGCTGTCACCGGACCGGCCGGTCCGATGGCGTGGTGGATGGCAGCGATGACCGTCCTTTGCCTGGCCTGCGCCGCTCCGATGGTGATGGGCCGACGCTGCACCTCGCGCGCCGCCGAACACCTGCTGGGTATGAGCGCCGCCATGATCCTGATCCATCTGATCGTTCTCGCCCTACCTGGGACGGGTTCGCATCACGGAAGTGCCCACGGAGCAGGACCAGCTCACGGTGTAGGGATGCTCGCACTGCTCGGAGTGGAACTCCTGTGCCTGATGCTGGCCTCCACCGCGCTGCGGCTCAGTCACCACAAACCCTCGTCCACACAAACCCGGATGGCAGCACAGCCGCTGTAGTCCATCAACGTCCTTCATTGACCCGACTTCAAGGAGACCCCCGTGAATACCAGCACCATCCTTTCCACCGACTGGCAGAGCCGTGCCGACGCCCTGGCCATTGACGGCCGCGCATTCATCAACGGCCGCCGCGTATCGGCAACCGATCAGCTCACCCGCGCCACCATCAGCCCGGTTGACGGCCGCGCCTTGGCCGACCTCGCGGCGTGCCGCGGTGCCGACGTCGACATTGCGGTCACGGCCGCGCGGCGCGCCTTCCCGTCCTGGTCCCGCAGGGGTGCAGAGCAACGGAAGGAGGTACTGCTTGCAGTCGCCGCCCTGATGGAGCGGCACTCCGACGAATTGGCGCTCCTGGAAACCCTCGACAGCGGCAAGCCCATCCTGCAGACGACGACGGTGGACGTTCCCGGCGCCATCTCCACCCTCCGGTGGTATGCCGAGGCGGCGGACAAGCAGAGCGGTGAGTTGCCGGCCGTCCCTCCCGGAGCCACAGCGTTGGTGACGCGGGAGCCATTGGGCGTGGTGGCCGCCGTCGTGCCCTGGAATTTTCCGCTGGAGATTGCGATCTGGAAGATCGCTCCCGCGCTTGCTGCTGGAAACACCATGGTGCTCAAGCCCGCTGAGCAGACGTCACTGAGCATCCTGCGGGTGGCAGAGCTGGCGGCCGAGGCCGGGCTTCCCGACGGCGTCCTGAACATCATCACGGGTAGCGGCAGGGAGGTGGGTGCTGCGCTGGCCCACCACATGGATGTCGACGCTCTGGCGTTCACCGGGTCAACCGCGGTTTCGCGCACTCTGCTCGAGGCGTCCGGGAAGAGCAACCTGAAGCGTTTGAGCCTTGAGGCCGGAGGTAAAAGCTCCAACATCGTTTTCGCAGATACCGCGGACCTCGCCACGGCGGCCGCCAAAGCCGCTTTCGGCGCCTTCTACAATCAGGGCCAGGTGTGCTCCGCCAACTCGCGCATCCTGGTGCAGCGGGAGATCCACGACGAGTTCGCATCACTGCTGGCCGACGCAGCGGCTGACTATCGAGCAGCGGATCCGCTGGCCGGCCTTGAGGGTAATGGTTCCCTGATCAGCGGCGCACACACGGACGACGTCGAGGGCTGGATTATGCGCGGCCGCACCGACGGCGAGGTACTTTTCGGCGGCGAGCGCCGCGAGATCCGCGGCTCGAACGCTTACCTGGAACCGACCCTGCTGGGCGGCCTACCTGGAAACCATGACGTCCATCGGGAAGAGATCTTCGGCCCCGTGGCGGTGCTGCACGCCTTCGACACGGAGGCTGAAGCGGTGTCGCTCGCCAACGCGACGGACTACGGGCTCGCGGCGTCGGTGTGGACCTCGAACCTGTCACGCGCCCACCGGGTGGCCGGTGACCTGCTCGCCGGCACCGTGTCCGTGAACACTGTTGATGCGCTCGGCAACACCACGCCGTTCGGAGGTTTCAAGCAGTCAGGGTTCGGGCGCGACCTCTCGCTGCACGCCTTCGACAACTACACGGCGCCGAAGACGACATGGATCCAGTTCGACTGACGCCATTCATCTGATGAAGTGATGAAGGTTATCGGTATTCAATGGTGTACGTGATGCAGTTCACAGACCTACGCTTCTGGCAGCACTTGGCGTCTCCGCCGTCCAGCATTCAAGAGGCGCCACACCGTTCTCGCCCGTTTGCGCCGTTGCAAACTTAAGCAAAAGCAAAGGACCGATCATGGATCAGCCAGTAGGCAAAACCCGCCTCGCGGAGGAACAAAGCAAGCATCTGCAGAAATCGCTCGGCCGCTTCGACATCCTGTTGCTGGTTGTCGCTGCAGTCATCTCCGTCGAGGTCCTGGGACAGGTTTCCGGCTTCGGTGGAGAGACCTTCACCTGGACCCTCATCCTGGCTGTGACCTTCATGATTCCCTACGGCCTCATCTTCGCGGAAACCGGCGGAGCATTCACCGAGGAGGGAGGGGTGTACGTCTGGACGAAGATGGCGTTCGGCCGTGTGGTCGCAGCGATCACGTCGCTGTTCACATGGGTCACCCAGCCGGTCTGGGTGGGTGGCGCCATGGCATTCGTCGCGGTGGAAACGTGGTCCGAGTACGTCAGCCACATCGACGCCGGCAGCGTTGGCGACTACATCTTCAAGCTCGTCTTCATCTGGATCACCGTGAGCTCGGCGATCATCAGCCTGAAGCACGGCAAGTGGCTGCCCTCGCTGGGAGCCATCCTCAAGGTCCTCTTCCTGACCTTCTTCATCCTCGTCACCATCGTGTACGGGTTCCAGCACGGGTTCAACGGACTGGATCTCGGGTTCTTCTCCCCCACGCTCGCCGGTTTCCTCGGCGTAACACCATTGCTGCTCTTCTCCTTCCTGGGCTTCGAGTCGGGCAACAGCGCAGCCGGGGAAATGAAGAACCCCGCCAAGGACGTTCCCATTTCTGTCGCCCGTTCCTCTGTGATCGCAGCCGCAAGCTACCTCCTGCCGATCCTTGCCATCCTGCTGGTGGTTCCGGTGGACCAGATCACCGGGATCGGCGGACTGTTTGGTGCGATTGCCACCGTCTACACGGTCTTCGGCCCGGCCGCCGAGGTAATGCTGGCGATCTCCGCGATGGTCTTCTGCTTCGTGCTCGTTTCCCAGGGTGCTGCCTGGATGATCATCAGTGACCGCATGCAGGCCATGGCTGCCGCCGATGGTTCGTTCTTCGGAGGCTTTTTCGGCTACTTCCACCCCAAATTGGGCACGCCCATCCGCGTCAACACGCTGTCCGGTGTAGTGGCGACCCTGTTCATGCTCGCAGCGATGCAGCTGACTGGCACCAGCAGCGCGCTGTTCGGAGTGGTGCTGACCATTGCGATCTCCACGTTCCTGCTCAGCTACCTGCTGGCCATCCCGGCCGCGGTGAAGCTTCGCACCAAGTACCCGACAACCCATCGACCCTTCAAGGTTCCTGTCTCCGATACCGGGTTCAAGGTGCTCGGCACCATCTGCTTCGGCTGGATCCTGGTCGGCTCCTGGGTTGCAATCTTCCCCGGCACCCTCGACGTCCTCTTCGGGCTGGAATACAACTTCGAAGAGATCTGGGGCGTCTCCCAGTTCACCTTCGAAGCGTTCGCCCTCGGCACGCTCGGCTGCATCCTCGCCCTGGGAATCGTGGGGTATGTCCGGGGCAAGAAGGTCCGTGACGCTGTGGCTCCCCGGGACGCGGTGGCCGAGAACGAGCCGTTCACGTCCGGCGTCTGACGTAAGAAACTCCTGCTTAGCGAGACGCTCCGCTCCCACCCCCACGGGAGCGGGGCGTCTTGCATAGCGGCACCGATATTCCCGGCTCTGGCCGAGAGTTCATCGATATTTGTGATCTGCAACAGCTGATTTATCTGCTATGCAGATGATGTCCATCCGGCAAAAATGGAGTGAGACACAAAACTGGCAGTGTCCCACTCAAGACCTTTCGAGCCATCCATTCTCAGGATCGGCAAGCGGCCAACCTTTGAGGTTGTGCCCAAACCAGTCACCACCGCCCAAGTTGAGGAGATCCACATGTCCAACCCCGAGGTTGAGGTCCTCGTTGTAGGCGCAGGCCAAGCCGGCGTCGCGATGAGCGAACATCTGAGCGAGCAGGGAATTCCGCACTTGGTTCTGGAACGACACCGCATTGCCGAGCGGTGGCGCTCCGAACGGTGGGACTCCCTGGTTGCGAACGGGCCAGCCTGGCACGACCGCTTCCCCGGCATGACGTTCTCCGGCGTAGAGCAGGAAGCTTTCGCTTCCAAGGAGCAGGTCGCAGATTACTTCGTCGCCTACGCCGAGAAGATCGGAGCACCGATCCGATGTGGTGTGGAGGTGACGTCCGTGCGCCGGAACGTCGGCGCACCCGGTTTCCAGGTGACGACATCGGCTGGAGACTTCACCGCACGCTATGTGGTGGCTGCTACCGGGCCGTTCCAGCGTCCGGTGATTCCCGCCGTCGTTCCCGACACCGCCGGTCTGGCCCAGATGCACTCCAGCAAGTACCGCAACCCGGACCAGCTGCCCGAGGGTGCAGTGCTTGTGGTGGGAGCCGGATCATCCGGCGTCCAGATTGCCGCCGAGATCCAGCGGTCAGGCCGCCAGGTGTATCTGTCAGTCGGCCCCCACGACCGGCCCCCGCGAAGCTACCGCGGACGGGACTTCTGCTGGTGGCTCGGAGTGCTCAACAAGTGGGAAGCTTCCGCTCCTCCACAGGGCGCGGAGCATGTGACCATCGCGGTGAGCGGGGCCGACGGCGGGAACACCGTCGATTTCCGTACTCTCGCCGACGACGGCATCAAGCTGGTTGGGCGGACCCTGGCGTGCGACCAGGGAAACCTTCGGTTCGCCGAGGATCTTCGGGACAACATCGCTAACGGTGACGCCCACTACCTGGCGCTGCTCGACGAAGCGGACGCCTACGTCGAGCGCAATGGCCTCGATCTCCCGGAGGAGCCGGAGGCACGCATGCTGCACCCGGATCCGGAGAGCGTATCCAACCCCCTCCTCGAACTGGATCTTGCAGATGCCGGCGTCACCACGATCATCTGGGCAACGGGCTTCGCCGTCGACTACAGCTGGCTGGAGGTCGATGCGTTCGACGAGAAGGGTCGACCGCGGCAGCAGCGCGGGGTTTCCAGTGAGCCCGGCATCTACTTCCTTGGGCTGCCCTGGCAGTCACGCCGGGGATCGAGCTTCATCTGGGGCGTGTGGCATGACGCCAAGTATGTCGCTGACCAGATCAGCATTCAGCGCAGCTACCTTACGCACAACGAGCAGTCCGCGGTGGTGGCAGGCCTTTCAGCTTAGTGCGGTGAAAGGCGCCGAATCAGCGGCCGGTCAGGGCTAGTAGTCCTGACCGGCCGCTGCTTTTCCAACTACTCGGCGACAGACGCACCCTTCGCAGCACGGAAGCCGGTTTCAAGGTCCGCAAGGATGTCGTCGATATGCTCGAGCCCCACCGAGAGCCGCACCAGCCCTGGGGCCACTCCGGCCACAGCCTGCTGTTCCGGGGAGAGCTGGCTGTGCGTGGTGGACGCCGGGTGGATGACCAGGGAACGGACGTCTCCGATGTTTGCGACGTGCGAATGCAGTTCGAGCGCGTCCACGAACCGCTTGCCAGCCTCGGCCCCGCCCGCCAGGTTGAACGAGACAATGGCACCGGTCCCCTTGGGTCCGTAGTGACGGCCACGCTCGTACCAGGGGCTTGACGGTAGCCCGGCGTAGGCGACGGATTCGACGTCGTCCCGTGCCTCCAGCCAGCGCGCAACTTCCCCCGCGTTCTCGACGTGGCGTTCCATGCGCAGGCTCAGCGTCTCCAGGCCCTGGGAGATCAGGAAAGCATTGAAGGGCGACACAGCCGAGCCCAGGTCGCGCAGGAGTTGGACGCGCGCCTTGATGATGTAGGACAGGTTGGCACCCAGGGCGCCGCCTTCCCCCAGGTCGCGGCTGTAGACCAGGCCGTTGTAGGTGGGGTCCGGGGTGTTGAAGCCGGGGAAACGCTCCGGGTCATTGCCGAAATCGAACTTGCCGGAATCCACGATGACTCCGGCGATGGCCGTGCCGTGGCCGCCGAGGTACTTGGTCGCGGAGTGGACCACGATGTCCGCGCCCCACTCGAGCGGGCGGATCAGGTACGGCGTCGAAAGTGTGTTGTCCACAATCAGCGGCACCCCTGCCTCATGGGCAGTGCGCGAAACACCCTCGATGTCGAGGACGTCCTGTCGGGGGTTGGAGACAACCTCGGCGAAGAACAGCTTGGTGTTCGGCTGCACGGCGTCGCGCCACTGGTCGAGATTGTCGGGGTCGGCCACGAAGGTGACGGAGATGCCAAACTTCTTCAGCGTGTGCGCAAACAGGTTGTAGGTCCCGCCGTACAGGCTGGGGCTGGCGACGATGTGATCGCCGGCCTCGGCAACATTCAGGACCGCGAAGGTTTCCGCCGCCTGCCCAGAGCTGAGAAGGAGGGCAGCCAGACCGCCCTCCAGGCTCGCGATCCGCTGCTCCACCGCGTCCTGGGTGGGATTACCGATGCGCGTGTAGATGGGCGCCAGCTCAGCCAGCGCGAAGCGGTTCGCAGCGCTCTCGGCGCTGGGGAACACAAAGGACGTGGTCTGGTAGATGGGCAGTGCCCGGGCACCGGTGGTGGCGTCAGGCTCCTGCCCGGCGTGGATCTGGCGTGTTTCGAAGGACCATCCGTTGGACATTCAAGGCTCCTCTACTTTGGGCCCGGCATGCTCGGAGCACCACGGGCCGCGCTTGCCATCCGACCCTTCGCCGGACAGCCAGGTCCTCACCCGGGGCACCCCGCCGCGGATGGAGGGTTGCCGGCCAGCGAGCCGGGGCTTAATGCTGGCGCTCATGACCTGAGGCAAGTGTAGGCAGGCGAACTGTGTTGGGTACCAAGATGACGAAGATGTACCTGTCGCGCGAAGCCCACGTCAGTCGTCCCAAGATCCTTACATGGCGCCCGGGTTAGCTTTTGCTAAGCACGGGGGATGAATCTGGACGGGGGCGCACAGATGTCGCGACTTGTATCCGCGGTTGTGATCGTCTCCCTGCTGGTCGCCGGATACGGGGCTTCGGCTACGGCGTCGGCCGAGCCTCCGAGCGCGACCGGAGCACACGATCACGTTCCGGTGCCGCAAGCTGTCGCCACGGAGGCGGGATCGGAGCCCGAAAAGGCCACCGGAAACCTGACCGTTCAGGCCGTCGCAAATGGGTCGCAGGGGTCCTGGGGCCCGACGATCAGCTTCCCGCTTGTCCCGGCTGCAGCGGCGCTGCTGCCTGACAACAAGCTACTGACCTGGTCCGCCTACTCCCCCACCACGTATGGCGGGGCCCGGGGATACACTCAGACGTCCATTTTGGACCTCACCACCGGCGAGGTGAGCCAGACCCAGGTATCCAACACCGGTCACGACATGTTCTGCCCCGGTACCTCGATGCTGCCGGACGGGCAGATCATGGTCAGCGGGGGCAGCAACAGCACAAAGACCTCGCTGTACAACCCTGCGACGAACACCTGGACCGCGGGGCCGGACATGAAGATCGCCCGCGGATACCAGTCCAACCTGACCACGTCCACCGGCGAGGTGTTTACCATCGGCGGGTCATGGTCCGGCGGCGTCGGCAACAAGCACGGCGAGGTGTGGTCCGCCGCCGACGGCTGGCGAACGCTGCCGCTTGTGCCGTCCGACAGCATCCTGACCAACGATCCTGCCGGCGAATACCGGTCCGACAATCATGCCTGGTTGTTTGCCGCCCCCGGTGGCCGGGTGTTCCACGCCGGGCCGAGCCGGCAGATGAACTGGATCTCCACCACAGGCAATGGCAGCATCAGTTCGGCCGGTCTGCGGTCCGATAGCCCGGACGCCATGAACGGTAACGCCGTGATGTACGACGTCGGAAAGATTCTCACCGTGGGTGGAGCGACCGACTACGCGGGCAGAAATGCCGCGGCGCGGGCGGACACCATCGACATCAATAACGGAGTCACCACGGCCCGAACCTCGGACATGGCCGTCACCCGGACATTCGCGAATGGTGTCGCACTGCCCGATGGCCAGGTGTTGGTGGTAGGCGGTGAGGCCGGTGCTGCTTCGAGGGCCCCAGAAATCTGGAACCCGGCGACCGGACAGTGGACCACGCTCGCCCCGATGGCCACTCCCCGCGCCTATCACAGCGTTGCCCTGCTGCTCCCGGATGGCCAGGTCTTCGTCGGCGGTGGTGGCCTGTGCGGCAATTGCACGACGAATAATTTGAACGGACAGATTTTCACGCCGCCTTACCTGCTGAACGCAGACGGCAGCCCGCGCACCCGGCCGGAAATTGTGTCCGCACCGGCCTCCGGCACGCCCGGCAGCACGATCGCGGTGACCACTGGAGCGCCGACCACAGAGTTCTCCCTGATGCGGATGGGTACGGTGACCCACTCCGTGAACACCGATCAGCGGCGGGTTCCGCTGACCGCGACTGCGGTTTCAGGCACCACTGCCTCGCTGACCTTGCCGGCGGATCCCGGCGTGCTGGTGCCGGGCAATTACCTGCTCTTTGCAGTGGACGGCAACGGTGTGCCCAGCGTCGCCTCGACGATCACGATCGGTTCCCACCAACCGGCTGCCGCTCCCTCCCGCCCGAGCATTGGCAGCGCCGCTGACATTGTGGCGGCCGGGCCGGACGGCGTGCTGTGGAATTACCCGGCCACAGGCCAGGGCGGCTTCCAGCCCCGGCAGAAGATCGGCACCGGCTGGTCCGGGTTGGCGAAGGGGTACGTGACCGACTGGAACAACGACGGCGTCTTCGACATCATCGCGCAATGGAAAAGCGGCCGGCTGAGTTTCTACCCCGGAAATCATAAGGGAGGGTTCGCGCCTGCCCAGGCCATCGGTTCGGGATGGGGCAATTACCACCTGGCCATTGGCCGCTGGCGCACGGCCGACAACTACCCGGGTGTCATTGCCTACGACGCTGCAGGAACTCTCTGGTACTACGGCAACAGCGCCGGACAGGCCTTGAGTCCACGGATCAAGAGCGGTACCGGCTGGGGTGGCCTCTACCTCACCATGGTGGACTTCGATCAGGACGGCAGGCAGGACCTCCTCGCAAAGCGCAGCGACGGCAACCTGCTGCTGTACCGCTCCACGGGAACTGGCACCTTCATCACCGAACCCAGGCGCCTGGTCGGCAACGGGTGGAACGCTGCCGACAGCATCACCACGGTGTCAGCATTCGCCAACGGAAGCCAGGGAGTAATCAGCCGCTTGACCGACGGAAAGCTCGCCCACTACCCCTTCAGCAAGGGCGTTTGGGGGACGCGGACCATCGCCGGCTCAGGCTGGGGCGGCTACAACATCTTCCGGTAAGCTCCCAGGCAGCCACGTAGTCACGCGGGCCGACGGCTTCGTTGGAGGCCGTGTGGTGCTCCAGTCCAGGAAGGCCTGGCCCTGGTCTGTCCCTTCTTTGTCAGTCAGGGCTGCGTTGTTGACACCTTATCCAGCCGTCTTGCCGTAGCGATCAACCTTGGATGTTTGGGGGCAGGTGCATCGCGATTTCCGCGCGCGTCTCGTCGGCGTGGTTCCGCAACGCTGTCTCTACGATTGACTGCGCTTGTAGCGCTTCGAGTTCGGGCCGGAGCACCGCCCATGCCGGGTCGGGGTTGGGTAGTCCGACAGTGAAATGGCTTTCGGCGAATTTGTCGTTTATGCCTTTAACCGTTTTGGTCATACGCGCGGTGGCATCCGCTCGATCAGCGAAGTAGTCAGTACCTAGTAGGTAGTATGCGGGGACCATGTGCACCGTCATCTGCTCCGCGATGACCTCCTCAGGCGTAAGATCTCCGCCAATCCTGGTCTCGTAGACGGCGACAGGGAGGATGAAAGCCTTGAGTGGGGCCTCCTGCCTGCTCCGAAGTTTGACTACAACGTCCTGGCGATAGGCTCCGGGCTTTTGCGGAACGGCCGGGAACTCAACCAACAGATCTACTTCCGTCTCGCCTTGAAGCTCATTGAGGAAAAGTCTCTGGCCGCCGGCGAACGTGCCGTTTCGTTCGAACTCATTCTCATCCGCCATGGACAGATGTTTTGACTGATAGCAGTCATACGACGTGATTCGGGATGAGATGCGCTGATTGATTGCTTCGAAGGAATGGGTTGCCTGAGTGTGGTCTTGGGAGAAGAGCACGAGTTCTATCGATTTGTCCGCGACCAAGAGGCGGTAGCCGAGCTGGACCTTCGAAACTTCAGCGCGCCGCGCTACTGAGAACTTGAAGGTCTTCTCGAACATCTGGCTGTATAGCTGCGCGGGATACGTTTTGTTCGGGTTGGTGGCGAAGTGCTTGAGAAAACCCAGATCCACAGTGGTGGTGTCGCCAGCGGGTTTTGGCCCCGTGGATCCAATTGGTCGGAAAAAAGGATCTGACAGTTGCACGAATTCTGAGGCCAGGGGAACAGAGCCCAACAACTGGAATTGCGCCCTGAGTGCGCTGAAACGTGCCATACCGGATCCGCGTATAACTGCATCGACGAGGGGTGCATGGACGGTGCGGGCTGCAGCCAGAGCCACTGCTGGGTCCTTCGCACGCGCCTCGTCATATACTCCTCCCCAAGCCTCCCAAGGAAGGTAGTTTCGCTTCAGCACTTTGGTGAAGCCGTCCCAATACGGCATAAAACTCGACACGCCGGTAACGGGGTCGACAGCTCCGAGTACGATACCCGTCGGAACCTCTTCTGCCCCCGTCGGGTTCTGCAGTTGACCGCCGTTGTTGATTCCAGCAGCTGGATCGGCGATTAAGATTGACGATCGCCACTTGTTCACGAAGGCACCAAGACCCACGGCGATGGATGCCATCTTGGCCCTGTCGTACCCGGTGGAGCGGAACGCAGGCTCAATCGCTGCGGCAACGGCGATCCGGTCGGTCAAGGCTCCCAGCAAGACGTCGAAGTAGTGGCCGGGATCCCAAATCTCGCCCTGCAGATTCTGAGCGGGTTCGCGGTAGTTCACTGCGGCACCAGCCGCCTCACTCATGAAAGGTGCTGCCGCAGCGTCGATCCAATGTCCGATGTGTGGGTGATAGCCATATACGTCACGAAGGAATGCAATGTTGGCCTTTCCCGTTTCCAACATGGTCAGGATGGCCCCGTCCAGGGCCGCAGCACGGTCCATGAGATTGTCAATCACCATCGGATCGCGGGAGATTCTCACATTCGTCAATTCGTTACGGGCCTGGATGGTGGCTACACGCCAATCGATGGCTTCGCTGCTTAGACCCCTCCGCTCCTCGGCAGCCAGGTATCCGTAGATTTGTTCTATGCGTTCACCGATCTTCCGTAACGCGGCTTGGGTAGGATCCTCTTGAGGTCCGAAAAGTCCGAGCTTGCCTAAGAGGTCGACCACCGCGCCGGCCGCTCCAACAATCGAGATGATCCCGCCGACTGTGTTGATAGCTCCCCCGATGACGTTATAGAGCGTCTCGACCTCAGAATCAGTGAATTTCAGATACTGAAGGCCCTTTTTCAGGGCAGGATAGTCCTCCTCGATCTTCGGAAGAACGATGTCAATAAGGTCAACATCTGCTGACTTGCCACCGTTGCCGTAGAACTCGAGACCTCCAGCGGATTCCCGCTCGGATTCCAGCAGGGCGTCCCCAACGGCGAACGGCCGAATGCTGGCCGCCTTTGTCGATTTCATTGCTACTCCCATCACTAGGCTCTCGGCTTACCACCGGGAACAGGCAGGCGCAAGAGTTTATTGGCCGCGGTGGAGCGTGGGGCATCCGTGACAGTCACCGGCCGATGCTGACCAGCGGAGCCGCGTGAGCGAACGGTTTTGGCAGCGAACGACAGATCAGTAGTGTGACGAAAGTGAGTGAGATCCGCATCGGCACCTCCGGGTGGAGCTATGACCACTGGAACGGCGTCTGCTACCCGCACGGCACGCCGCCGGCGAAGCGGCTGGACCACTACAAGGCGCGGTTCGACACGGTCGAGCTCAACGCCAGTTTCTATCGCTGGCCGCGCGATACAACGTTCGCCGGGTGGCGACGTCGTCTTCCTCACGGATTCGCTCTGTCAGTCAAAGCACCGCGCGGGCTGACACATGGGAAGAAGCTGTACTCCCCCGAGGTCTGGATCGAGCGGATCGCCCGCTGCTGGCATGAGCTCGGTGACCGCCGCGCCGTCCTGCTCGTCCAGCTCCCGCCGGCCATGGCACGCGACGACGCCCGCCTGGACTACTTCCTGTCCCGCGTGCCGTGGTGGATCCGTGTGGCAGTCGAGTTCCGCCACCCGAGCTGGGACGACGACGCCGTCTACGCGATGCTCGAACGGCACGGAGCCGCGTACTGCATTATGAGCGGAGCCGGGTTGCCCTGCGTCCTGAGGGCGACGGCGCCGTTCGTGTACGTGCGGCTGCACGGGCCGGACCACGGCTATCTGTATGCGGGCTCATACTCGGACACGGACCTGCGCTGGTGGGCGGACCGGATCCTGGAATGGCACGGTGCCGGCCGGGACGTCTACGTGTACTTCAACAACGACGGCGGCGGGCACGCCGTGCGGAACGCGGAGACCCTACGGGGACTGGTCGGGATCGGGTGACCCTGGGCGACGGACCGGAACCGGTAACTCATAACGTGCGGTGGACACCCTTCGGCATGATCCGCCACACGGCGGAGGAACGGCTTAGACTCGCTGACATTGGACACTCGGGGGAGGACTTACTGGCATGCCGCACCACCACGGATCGAAGAAGCACACTTGCACGGTTCACACCAGCGATGTTGTCGGGCGCCTCGACCCGCTCATGCCGGGCATCGATGAGGTGGATACGCCAATCCAGCCCGCCGAGTTGGCGGAGTTGATCACCGTCGAAGCCGAGGACGAACCCGAGATCGAGGGTCACGGCTGGCTGGTGGAGTGGGACGATGCGGTTGGCATTCTGGTCCACCCAGATCGGGATGACATAGAGACCTTGCTGGGAGAACAGCCCGGGGTCCGCTCAGCGGTGCAGCTCGACCGTGAGGTTCTCGTGGTCAGCGCACCCGAGCTGTGTGCCGACGGGATGCAGGCCGCCGTCATGCTGGCCGTCGCCGCAGCTAACGAGCGCGTCCACGAGCCCGCCCCCGCTCATCAATCAGCCGACGACGGCGGCCCTGCCCCCGCTACGGCGGCCGCGACGCAGGCCGCTAGTTCTACTGCAGAAGACGACGACGCCTCCCGGCTGGTCACCGGAGATGCGCGTTGCGAAGGCCGCACCGTTCAGCTGTGGGTCAACCAGGACGGAATTCTCATCCTGCCGGCACAGACGATTCCACACGGCGCACTGGACCCCAGTGACAACCCCCATTTCCAGCGTGCCAAACTCACCTCTGACCGTGCCGCCCGCTTGGCCGAGCAGCATGCGGGGAACTGGATCCCCTACCCTTACCTGGGCCAGCTCCAATTGCGCCGCCCAGGACTGCTGAGGCGCCGCTGGAAAGCGAAGATCACCGAGCGAAGTGGCACCTCGATCTCGGTGACCTGGCAAGGAACCCGCCCGCACGCCCTCCTGCTGTGGGGATACGTCGTCGCGAAATGCGGGATCGGTAAGGTGAACGGCCTTCCCTGAGCCTTCGATGCTAGGCGCGCTCGCGCGTTCCACCGAGGGTCCCAGTGCCCGCGAGATTGCGTCAGCGGCCGCAACGGTCTGCGGCGCGAACTGCTGGTGTCCAGCAGGCGGTCCGCGCGCACTTCCCCTTACGAACGACTACAGTCGGTGCGACGACCACCCGAAGCACATGACAGCGGGAATCTTTCTCCGTCATTCCTTGAGAGGATCCCATCGTGGTATTCATGGTTCGCGGACGCACCGTCCTGATCACCGGCGCCGCAATGGGGATGGGCAAGCTGTATGCCGACCGTGCCGTCGCTGAAGGTGCTGCCGCCGTCGTGCTGTGGGATATTGACGGATCCGCCCTTCAGAACGTCGCGGCGGGCCTTGAGTCCAGCGCGACGGCCGTTCACACCTACGTGGTCGATGTAGCCTCGGTGGAGTCCATCACCACCGCCGCGGAGTCGGTGATGAACGACGTCGGTGTGCCCGATGTCATCATCAACAACGCCGGGATTGTGCGCGGGAAATACTTCTGGGAGCACGACCACCACTCGGACATAGACCTCACCCTCCGCATCAACACCGGCGGGCCCATGCACGTCACGCGCGTGTTCCTGCCGTCGATGATGGAACGCGGAGCCCCGGCGCGCATCCTGAACGTCGCCTCTGCATCCGGCACACTCTCGGTCCCCCGCATGAGCGTGTACGCGGCATCGAAGTGGGCGGTGATCGGCTGGAGTGATTCCTTGCGCCTCGAGTTGAGTTCCACCGGTCACCCAATCGCCGTCACTACCCTCATCCCCAGCTACATCAAGACCGGAATGTTCGAGGGAGCACGCGGCCCCCTGCTGACCCCGCTCATGGAACCGGAGTACGTGGTGGACAAGGCCTGGCGGGCAACCCTCGCAGGCAAGGCGCGTGTTCAACTGCCGTGGACCGTGCAGCTCGGCGGAGTCCTTCGCAACGTCCTGCCGCAACCGGTCTGGGACCTCATCGCTGCCCGGGTCTTCAAGGTGTATAGCTCGATGGACCGCTTCTCCGGACGTCCGAATCCCCCAGTCCAGAAGGATGGCAGCCGATGAGCGCCGCAGCGCTCCTGTCGGACCTACGCCGGTACTTCCACACCGGCGTCACCCGGCCGGCCGAATGGCGACGGGGGCAGCTTGAAGCTCTCCTGCGAATGCTCGCCGAACGTGAGGACGAGCTCACCGGCGCCTTGGAGGTGGACCTCGGAAAGAGCCGGACGGAGGGGTTCCTCTCGGAGATCGCCATCGTCCGCGCGGAAGCGGTTTACGCCCTGAGACACGTTGACCGCTGGATGGTGCCGGAAAAGGTCGCCGTTCCGGTTGGCTTGCGTCCGGCCCGTGCCTGGTCGCAAGCTCGCCCGCTGGGCGTCGTGCTGATCATCGGGCCCTGGAACTATCCGCTCCAGTTGATCCTGGCGCCTTTCGCCGGCGCGCTCGCTGCCGGGAATGCAGCTGTCCTCAAGCCCAGCGAACTGGCTCCGGCGACCTCCCGGGTACTCGCCCATCTCATTCCGCAGTACCTCGACCCATCGGCAGTAGCCGTCGCCGAGGGCGGAGTAGACGTGAGCACCGACCTGCTCGCGCAGCCGTTTGACCACATTTTTTATACGGGCGGCGAGCGCGTAGGGAAAATCGTCATGAATGCCGCAGCCGAACATCTGACGCCGGTGACCCTCGAGCTGGGAGGCAAGTCCCCCGCCGTCGTCCTCAGCGGTGACCTCCGGGCCACAGCCCGGCGCATCGTCTACGGCAAGTTCATGAATGCCGCCCAGACCTGCGTGGCACCGGACTACATCCTGACGACGCCGGCCGCCGCTCCTGCGTTGGCGCAGGCACTCGCGGACGCCGTCCGGGATTTCTATGGAAGTGATCCGCGAACCTCCGGCGACTACGGGCGGATCATCAACGAGCACCACTTCGACCGGCTTGTGGGACTCATGGCGGGCGGCACCGTCGTCTCCGGGGGAAGGCACGAGCGATCCGAGCGGTACATCGAGCCGACTGTTCTGCGCGACGTCGACCCCGGTTCCGCACTCATGCAGGAAGAGATCTTCGGCCCGCTCCTGCCGATCCTCGAGGTGGACGACCTCGACGACGCGATTCGGTTCATCGGCGAGCGCCCCCATCCGCTCGCCGCATATCTCTTCAGCGACCGAAAGAAACACCTCCAGACCTTCACCGAGCGGGTCCAGGCCGGGGGCATCGCCCACAATGTCTGCACCATCCAGTTAGCGGTACCGGGGCTGCCCTTCGGCGGCGTCGGCGCGAGCGGCACCGGCAGCTACCACGGCCGTCAGTCCTTCGACACGTTCAGCCATGTGCAGCCGGTTTTCTCCAAGCCCACAGCAGTGGACACCCTTCGGCTTGCCTACCCGCCCTTCGGGTGCATCAAGAGGAAGCTGCTGCGCAGGCTTCTCTGAATGAGCAGGCTCGGGCGTTCGTTGAGAGACATCCTTACTCAACTCGATACGTGCTGAGTCGCACGCGTAGAATATAGGCCCGGTGAGAGGCAGTCATGGGGATCACGGAATCGGTCGAACTCGGGCGCGAAGCATACGAACGCAGCGCCTGGGAGGACACGTACAAGCTGTTGTCGAAGGCGGACACCTCGTCCTCTCTGGAAGGGGCGGATCTCGAACGTCTTGCGTTTGCTGCCTACCTGACAGGTCGGGATGACGTTGCCGTCGAGAATCTGGAACGGGCTTATCAGGCGTATCTGGAGCGGGAGGAGATCAGCCGATCCGTGCGATGTGCCTTCTGGCTCGGAATCACGCTGGTGCTGGGCGGTGAGCACGCACGCGGTGGAGGATGGCTGGGCCGGGCACAACGGCTGGTCGAGGAAAGGATGCCGGATTCGGTTGAAGAGGGATACCTTCTGATACCTGCCGGTCTGCAGGCCCTGGGCAGCGGTGATCCTGCTGCCGCCCATGAAACGTTCGGCAAAGCCACGGTTATCGCCAAAAAATTCAACGACGCCGACCTCATCGCTCTCGGTCAGCTCGGCGTCGGCCAGTCGCTGGTTGCCCTGGGCGAACCCGGAGAGGGCGTCGCACTGCTCGATGAGGCAATGCTCTGTGTGACCACCGGGGAGGTGTCGCCAGTCGCTGCAGGAATTGTCTATTGTGCCGTGATCCTGGCCTGCAGGGATATTTTCGATCTGGGACGGGCCGAGGAGTGGACGGCGGCACTCAGCCGCTGGTGCGCAAAGCAGCAAGGCCTCCGACCGTACCGGGGACAGTGCATGGTGCATCGCTCGGAGATCATGCAATTGCACGGCCAGTGGGCGGACGCAATGACTGAAGTTCTTCAAGCCTGTGACCATTTCTCGACGCAGCAGACCGGGCAGCCTGCGATGGGAATGGCGCACTACCAGCGCGCAGAGATCCTCCGACTGCGCGGCAAATATGCTGAAGCGGAGGACGCCTACCGCCAGGCTTCCGCTCTGGGGCACCCAGTGCACCCGGGGATGGCCCTGCTGCGGTTGGCCCAGGGCAACGTCAGCGATGCGTATGCGGCGATCCGCCGGGTGGTGTCAGGTACCGAAGGCCCGGTTGGACAACCCAAGGTCCTTGCAGCGCTCGTCCCGATTGCGCTGGCGGCAGATGATACTGACACTGCCCGATCGGCCGTCGCTGAGCTGGATGAGGTTTCCGGACGCTTCCGCTCCCCTTACTTGCAGGCAATGGCAGGGTCGGCACGCGGAACTGTGCAGCTCCACGACGGCGAATACACCGCCGCCTGCGCCACCCTGCTGCAAGCCCGGGCTGCTTGGCAGGACGTGGATGCGCCCTACGAAGCGGCGCGTCTTCGCGTTCTCATGGCCCGCGCGTACCAGGCACTTGGCGATGATGACACCGCGGAGCTGGAACTCGATGCAGCGGGCCACGTCTTCGAACAGCTCGGCGCGGAACCCGACCTGATCGAAATTTCAGCGGTATCGCATCGTGCCGCCACACACGCCTCCGGTGGACTGAGCAGACGGGAAGTGGAGGTCATCCGTCTCGTCGCGACCGGCGCGACCAATCGCCAAATCGCGCAGACGTTGGTGATCAGCGAAAAAACCGTCGCCCGTCACATCAGCAACATCTTCAACAAGCTCGGGCTGTCATCACGGACTGCTGCAGCAGCTTATGCGTACGCCCACGGGCTCGTGTAACGCTCGCAACCGCACCAGCGGATGCCTCCCGTCGGCGTGAGCGCCGGGTCGCCTACACATAATGACCCATTCCATTCGCACGCCCTCTTTGGGCTATATCTCCGATGTGCCTGCCTGCGTCCGAGTGAGACCCTCAATCATAAGGAATACTTCGAGCACAACAGGTGAGAAGAATGAGCAGTGTTGGCAAGCAGGATGAACCTCTCCACGGCAACCATCCCCAAAACAGTGAGGTACGACGACGGCTGGCCGCCGCTATGCCGCTGGCTGAAAGCATCCGGCAGATCAACGGCGTCTCCACCGCTGTTTTCGAGGGCGGCCAGGGTTCACCCATGGTCCTCCTGCACGGCATCGGAGAGTTCGCTGCCGTGTGGCAACCCGTGATATCTGAGCTGATGAAAAAACACCATCTCGTGGTTCCCGATCTGCCGGGACAGGGTGCCTCCGAAGTCACCGGCGAGTTTCCCGATGCAGAGGGTGTGCTCCGGTGGCTCGATGAACTTATACGCCAAACGTGTGATTCACCGCCCGTGCTTGTGGGTCACCTACTGGGCGGCGCCATCGCTGCAAGGTACGCGGTCGAACATGGGGACCGTATCTCCCGGTTGGTTCTCGTAGACACCCTGGGACTGGAGTGGTACCGGCCCTCGCTGAAGTTTGCAGTTCCGATGATGGGTTTCATTGCTCGGCCCTCTACCAAAAGCCAGGACCGATTCTTCGACAAGTGCTTCTTCGATCGGGACCAGGTCCGGAGCGAAACCGGCGAAAATTGGCAGCCGCTCATGGACTATGCACTCGATCGTGCCCGCACCCCGAGTGTTCAGGCGGCAGTACGCCAGCTCGTGCGCACGCTGGGAATGCCGTCGATACGGTCGGAGGATTTGTCCAGCATCCACGTTCCGACGACGCTCATTCACGGGCGGTATGACCTGCAGGTGCGTCTAAAGACAGCTGAGCAGGCCGCTGCCCGTTACGGCTGGAAACTGCACGTGATCGAAGAATGCCGTGACGATCCCGCCATCGAACAGTCCTCGGCCTTCATCGACGCCCTGCACAGCGCATTGGACCCTTCGTAACGGCCCCCCGAAGCCGCAACACCAACACACTCATCTCAAAGGAGGAACTCACCATGACTGCCAACCCACGAACCGGCCCACCGGTCCAGGAAGCCTGGGACCTTATTGCACCGGCGTTCGACGAATATGTAACCCCTGAGAACATCGCCTGCGGACAAGAGGTGATCCGCAGGGCCAATCTTGGACCGGGCACTGCATTTCTGGACGTCGCCGCCGGCAGCGGCGCCCTGAGCATCCCGGCCGCCCGGTTGGGCGGGGACGTCCTCGCCGTCGACATCTCACCGGCCATGATCGAACATCTCGTCCAACGCGCACGGTCGGAATCGTTGCCGAATCTGCACGCCCGCGTGATGGACGGCCGCGACCTTGACCTCGCCGATGACACATTCGACGTCGCCGCATCACAGCACGGGGTATCCATCTTCCCTGACCTGATGCGCGGACTGCTCGAGCTGCGGCGAGTCACCAAACCCGGCGGACAGGTGATTGTCGCGGCTTTCGGCGACCTGCGGAAAGCCGAATTCCTCGGTTTCTTCCTGAGCGCCGTTCAGGCGGCGGCACCGGGGATCCCGTCCTTGCAGGCGGATCCTCCCCCGTTGCCATTTCAGTTGGCGGATCCCAACGTCTTCCGCGACAAGCTCGCAGAAACGGGCCTGTCCGAGGTTGCTGTGGAAACGATCACCTGGGACATGCAGATCGGGTCGGCTCAAGACCTTTGGAACACCGTCACATCGAGCAACCCGATTGGAGCAGGCGTTAACGCAAGTCTGTCCAACCAGGAACGCTCGGATGCGATCCAAATACTGGCTGGCATGCTGCGTGAGCGATCTGCCGGCCAACCGGGAGCCGTCCTCCATACAGAGATCAACATCGGTACTGCGCGGAAGTGAATAGGTCGAGGGGCTGACCGACCAAGCCAGCGGACCTCGCGATACCGGTCTCTGATCGATTACGGACGCAGAATGGACTCTCCACAGCCATCCAGCGAGACTACGCGCTGGCACGCTCCACTGAGGAACCCAAGGCTCGAGAGATAGCGTCCGCGGCCGCGACCGCCTGCGGAGCGAACTGCTCGATGCTCGAGCCCGGATACTCAAGTTCGAGCGATGAGATTGACAGGCCGTACATCACCCGGCCGAGGTGGTCACGGATCGGGGCTGAGACGCACACGGTGCCGCGCTCGTTCTCACCGAGGTCGAGTGCGTAGCCGCGCTTCCGCACCCTGTCGAGTTCGGCATGCAGTTGCTCGGCAACAGTGATGGTCTTGTCGGTGCGTGCCGGCAGGCCGACCTCAGCGACGAGTCGGGCCACCTGCTCCGGTGTCCAACTGGCGAGCACGGCTTTCCCCATGCCCGAGCAGTGCATCGGCATGGACAAGCCCACGCGGGAGGCCATCCGGTAGGGCTTCGTTGAATCCTTGCGGATGACGTAGACCATCTCGAAACCGTTGGCGACGCCTACATGGATGGTGCAGTCCACTTCCCGGACGAGCGCGTCAACGATCGGCTCCGCGATGAAAGAGATGTCGAGTCGCGAGATGGCCCTGCCTGCAATACCGAGGAGGCGGGACCCGGGATGGTAGCCGCGCTCGCTGTCGCCGGTGATGAAGTTCAGCTCGGAGAGGGTCGCGAGGATCCGGTGCACGGTCGCCTTCGGCAGCTTCGTCTCCTCGACGATGTCCGTGAAGCGGTCGTACAGGATCGCGGCCTCGAGAACCCGCAGCGTCTTCTCACTCGCGCCCATCGACGGCGCCGGGCTGGTGTCGAGCTCCCTGCGGTCCACGGTCATGGCCCGCATCATCTCATGTCCACAATCGCGACGCCATCCATATCGTCGAAGGCCTGGTTCTCTCCGGCCATCGCCCAGACGAAGGAGTAGTTCGACGTTCCGACGCCCGAATGGATCGACCACGACGGCGACAGCACCAGTCCCCCGTCGCCCACCAGCATGTGGCGGGTCTCGGTCGGCTCACCCATGAGGTGCACAACGCGCGCTTCCTCGGGGACATCGAAGTAGACGTAGAACTCGGTCCGGCGGTCATGCGTATGCGCGGGCATCGTGTTCCACATGCTGCCGGGATGCAGCTGCGTCACGCCCATGACCACCTGGCAGCTGCGCACACCGTTCTCATGGATGTACTGGTTGATTGTGCGGCGGTTAGAAGTCAGCGGATCCCCCAGCTCACGCACGGTTCCCTGCCCGGGTTCGACGAGCGCGGTGGGGTAGCTGGCGTGCGCCGGTGCGGAGAAGCCGTAGAAGCGGGCGGGGGTGGCGGCGTCGTCGGACTCAAAAGAAACGTCCTTCACACCGCGGCCCAGGTACAGGCATGCGCCGGTCGCCATTGCGTGGCTCTCTCCGTCGGCGTGGACGGTGCCGGCCGCACCGATGTTGACTATGCCGATCTCGCGATGGTCCAGGAACTGCTCACTACGGATCTCCGGCACCGTCTCGAGCGCCAGCGGCGCTTCCGTCGGCACAGCGCCGACGGCGACCACGCGGTCGTAGTGGGTGACGACGGTTCGTACACTGCCGGGCACGAATAGGTCCTCGACTAGATAGCGATCACGCAGCTGCTGTTGCGTGGCGCCCGGGATTTGCTCGGGAGATGTGGGGCCGTAGACGGCGGTCATAAGGTTCCTTCCGGTGAGGGTCAGAGCAGGCCCATGAGGCCGGGGAGCCACAGGGAAAGCTGGGGGACAAAGACGATGACGAACAAGAGCGCGATGAGCACGACCAGGAACGGCATCAACTTGACGATAACCGGCTCGAGCTTGACCTTCGCGACCTGGGTGCCGACGAACAACACCGGGGCGGACGGCGGCGAGATCACGGCGATGGAGAGGTTGAAGACCATCACAATTCCGAAATGCACGGGGTCAATGCCATAGGAGACCGCGATCGGCAGGAAAATCGGCGTGAAGATCAGGATCGCCGGCGTCGGGTCAAGCGGGATGCCGATCAACAGCAGCACGAGCATCATGATCAGCAGGACAACAATCTTCGAATCAGTCCACCCGAACAGTGTCTCCGCGATCAGCTGCGGCAGCCGTGCGTAGGTCATGACGTAGGACATGATGGTGGACACTGCGATCAGGAAGATAACGATCGCGCTGGTGCGGGCGGCGTCGAACAGCACGCGCGGCAGGTCCGCTACCGAGATGGTGCGGTAAAGGAACGAGAGAAGCAACGCGTAAATCACGGCCACTGCCGAGCCCTCGGTCGGAGTGAAGAAGCCGGCGACAATGCCGCCGATCGCCACCACGATCAAGCCCAGCGACGGAACGGCCCGGCCGAACGTGACCAGGAAGGCCGAGAACTTGGGCCACGGCTCGCCCCGGAGCTCCGGGTGCCGGCGCGCGTAGACGAACCCCACGGCCGCGCAAGCGAGCGCCCACAGGACACCCGGAATGTAGCCCGCGACGAAGAGCGCGCCCAGCGACGTGCCGCCGGCAGCGAGCGAATAGACGATGAGCGTATTGCTGGGCGGGATCAGCATCCCGGCTGGCGCAGAGGCAATGTTCGCTGCGGCACTGAAAGCGCGGTCATAGCCCGCC
Source organism: Arthrobacter sp. TJ-270 (assembly GCF_058269075.1). Lineage (NCBI taxonomy): Bacteria > Bacillati > Actinomycetota > Actinomycetes > Micrococcales > Micrococcaceae > Arthrobacter > Arthrobacter sp. TJ-270. The sequence continues at coordinate 937,671 of NZ_JBZCNB010000001.1, forward strand.
TTCCGCTGCATCGGTGCCATGGTGGAGCCGATGGCGGCGGCACTGGCGACTGCCGAGCCGGAGACCGAACCGAAGATAGCGTTCGCGATGACGTTGGTCTGCACCAGCGGCGCCGGTGTGCGGCCCACAAGCACCCGAGCCAGATTGATGAGCCGCTCGGCGATGCCGCCGTTGTTCATGATCACGCCGGCCAGGATGAAAAACGGGATGGCAAGCAGCGCGAACGAGTCGGCGCCGCCGACCATTTGCTGCGCCGAGGTGATAGCGCCTCGCTCGAAGTCCACGATCAACAGCATGCACAGAGCTGACGGCAGTGCGATCGCGATGGAGACAGGGGCGCCAACCGCGAGCAGCAACGCTAGCCCGCCGATGAGGATGACGCTGATGGTACCGGGATCAATCACAGAGCCGCCGCCTCAAGGTCCTCGTCGCGGTCCTCATGGCCGGCATACCGGCTCGAGAACGTTCCGACGATATGTATGGTCAGGTAGATCGCGAGCAGCACGCCGGACACCGGCAGAGACAGGTAAAGCTGGCCCTGCGTGAGGGGCAGCAGCGGATTCTGCTGCCCCCAGGCGAGCATGGCCTGCTGTATGCCGCCGAACACCATCACGTACAGCACGAAGGCGAGCGTTGCGAGGTAGGCAACGAGGTCGGCGATTCGCTGGATCGGCACGGGCAGCCGTGCCACCAGGAAGTCCATGATGACGTCAGCCTTCTCGCCCACCGCGATAGCGATGCCGATCAGGCTCACCCACACGAAAGTGTGTCGCGCAGCCTCCTCGGACCACGCGCTGGGCTGCCCGAGCACGAGGCGGGTGAAGACCTGCCACGTTACGAGCAGCACCAGCAACGCAAAGAGGGCGACGCAACCCGTGCGGAGCACGCCATCGAGCCATGCCCGCGCCGTCGTCATGAGCTTCCCGGGTGCCATTAGCTGCGCGCCGCCTCGATGGCGTCGTAGACGGTCTGCGCAAGGTCGGACGTGACGAGCTCCTCGTGCAGGGGACGGGTTGCCTCGCGGAACGCCTCGACGTCGGCCTCGTTGAACTCTGCGCCGGCCTCTTCAGCCGCTGCGGTCGCCTCTTCGACGGCGGAGCCGAACGCCTCGAGTTCGGTCTCGACTGAACCGGCGAGCAGCTCCTCGAAGACCGCTCGGTCCTCCTCCGAGATGCCGTCCCAGACGGTCGGGCTGGTGACCAGATAGTCGGGCAGCATGAGGTGCTCGGTGCGGGAGTAGTACGGTGCGATCTCATCGTGGGAAAGCGTCGAGTAGATGAGCTCGTTGTTTTCCGCGCCGTCGAGAACACCCGACTGGATTGCCGTGTAGACCTCGCCCTGGCCCATCGGCGTGCCGACGCCGCCCATCAGCTTCATCATCTGCACGTTGGTGTCCGAACCGATCACACGGATCTTCTGACCATCGAGGTCAGCGGGCGTCTCGACCGGTCCGACGCTTGAGTACACGTTGCGGACACCACCGTGGTACGCGGTGAGGACCTTGATGTTGTCGTCGAGCAGTGTGTCGTACAGCTCCCCGACAACCTCGCGGTCGTTGAGCACGCTCATCTGGTGCTCGGGCGACTCGTACAGGTAGGGCAGGTTGACAACGGAGATGTCCGATTCGAAGTTTTCCAGCAGACTGCCTGCGACAACGGCGAGATCGATCGTGCCGGACTGCACCTGCTCGATCGTCGCGGCCTGGTCACCGAGCGTCTCATCGGTGTAAAGCTCGAGCGCGTACCGTCCGTCGGTTTGGGCCTCGAGTTCGTCGGAGAGCTCCGTCAGCGCCTGCGCCTGCGGATGGTTGACGTCCTGGTTGAATGCCACGCGCAAGACCGTCTGTGACTCGCCGTCTTCTCCTGCGGCGGCTGAGCACGAAGCCAATCCGAATGCCATGATCGCGGCGGCGCTCAAGGCGCCTACCTTCCTTAGTCCCTGCATAGGTATCTCCTCGTCGAGTAGTTTGCGGGTGATGTGACTTGCACCACCGGCGAAGCCAGAGCCTACTATAACCAGATAGAACCGAGTTACGCCAGACGGAACTTTCGCTGGAACGAAGTTTCATCTATGGTTCAGGGAACAAGAGAAGGAGATGGCATTGCGAGCAGCGAGATACACCGGCGACCGGCAGATAGAGGTCGTCGACGCCGAAGCCCAACCGCCAGCCGCCGGAGAGGTCACGATCCGCGTGGCATACAACGGCATCTGCGGCACCGACCTACACATAGTGCAGGGCCACATGGATTCACGGGTGGCCATGCCTGCAGTGATCGGCCACGAGATGAGCGGCGTTATCAGCGAAGTCGGGCCGGGGGTGGAGTCGCTGTCGCCAGGTCAGCCGGTCACGGTGATGCCGCTGCGCTGGTGTGGGGAGTGCGCTTCCTGCATTGCCGGCCACCAGCACATCTGTCAGCGCCTCGACTTCGTCGGTATCGACTCGCCCGGCGCACTGCAGGAGCAGTGGACGGTGCCTGCCTCCCTTGTGGTCCCGCTCCCCGATGGCGTCTCTCTTGAGCACGCAGCACTCGTCGAACCTCTCGCCGTCGCGGTACATGATGTGCGACGCTCACGGCTCGCGTCAGGCGAGACCGCCGTCGTCATCGGTGGCGGTCCCATCGGCCAGCTCATCGCCGTCGTGGCCCGCGCCGCCGGCGCGGAAGTAATCCTCGCCGAGCCCGACGCCGACCGCCGCGCCTTCGCTGCCCAGCAGGGCGCCACCGTCGTCGATCCCATCGCGGGCGACCTCGCCGCCGTGGTCGAAGAGCAGACCAACGGTGCCGGCGCCGACGTCGTCTTCGAAGTTGCGGGGACCCGCGGCACCGCCCTGGATGCCACCCGCCACGCACGCACCCGGGGCCGCGTGGTGTTCGTTGCGATTCACCCCGAACCGGTGCCCGTGGATCTCCACCGCATCTTCTGGCGGGAGCTTGAGGTGCTCGGTGCGCGGGTCTACGAGCGCGAGGACTTTGAACGCGCCGTCGAACTGCTTGCCTCCGGCGCGGTGCCGGCGGATGCGCTCATCACCCGCATCGTGCCGCTCGATGACACCTCGGAAGCGTTCGAGGCACTGCTCTCAGCGTCCGCAATGAAGATTCTCGTCGACGTACAGGGAGTTCGCGCATGACCATCTCATTTGACCTGACCGGCACCACGGCCGTCGTCACCGGCGCCCGGCGCGGCATCGGCTTTGCGATGGCGGAGGGGCTTGCAATGGCCGGCGCCGACATCATCGCAGCATCCGCCAGCCAGGAGGCCGACGGCGGCGCGATCGGCACGCGCGTTCGCGAACTGGGACGGAGCTTCGAAGGTTACGCCGTCGACTTCCGCGACCGCGACGCCGTCACAACCTTCGGCGCTTCGGTGCGGGACCGTGCCGCCATCCTGGTCAACAATGCCGGGACCATCCGCCGCTCCCCCGCAGCTGAGCATCCACTCGAGTGGTGGGACGAGGTGCTCGACGTCAACCTGCGCAATCAGTTCGTGCTCACGCAGACCGTCGCAGCCGGCATGCTCGAGCGTGGCTACGGGCGCATCGTCTTCACCGCGAGCCTCTTGAGCTTCCAGGGCGGCATCAATGTGCCCGGGTACACCGCTGCGAAGTCGGGCATCGCCGGTCTGGTGAAAGCTCTCAGCAATGAGTGGGCCGCGAGCGGTGTCACCGTGAACGCGATCGCGCCGGGCTACATCGCCACCGACAACACCGTGGCGCTGCGCGCCGACGAGGAACGCTCACAGGCGATCCTCGAGCGCATCCCAGCCGGCCGTTGGGGTGACGCCGAGGACCTCCAGGGCGCGACAGTGTTCCTCGCGAGTCCGGCAGCTGCCTACGTCACCGGAGTAACGCTCCCGGTCGACGGCGGGTGGATGGCGCGATGAAGGTCGAACTCAGCGGCGTCGTCCCGCTTGCGACAGTTGATAGCGCCGAGGAAGCCGACCTTCTCGCGGACGGGCTTGTTGCCGGCGGCCTGCCGGTGCTCGAAGTCGCGTTACGCAACGACTACGGAATGTCGGCGATCGAGCGCATTGCCGCCCGAGGCGACGTTCTTGTCGGCGCAGGCACGGTGCTCGACCCCGAACAGTTGCGCCGTGCGCTCGACCTGGGTGCCGCATTCATCGTCGCGCCAGGTCTTGACGAGGAAATCGTCGAGGGTGCGCTCGACGCCGGTGTCCCGGTGCTTCCCGGCGTGATGACGCCAAGCGAAATTCAGCGCGGCCTCCGTCTCGGCCTCGAGCGGATGAAACTCTTCCCCGCCGGCGTCGCGGGCGGTCTCGCGCTCATCGGCGCGCTCGCCCCGGTGTTCCCTCGCGTGCGCTTCATGCCCAGTGGCGGCGTCAGTGCCACCAACCTCCGCGAGTACCTGGAGCATCCGGCCGTCTTTGCGGCGAGTGGTTCCTGGATCGCCTCACCGGACCGGATTGCTGCCGGCGCTGATGCTGTAGCCGAAGCTGCCCGGGAAGCCGTTGCAGTTCACACCGAGACGAGCCGAGGAGCTGAACAGTGAGCGTCGTGACGATCGGTGAGTCTCTCGGCCTGCTCGTCGCCACCCGCATCGGTCGACTTGAGCTCGTACCTTCAATGGACCTGAGCTTCGGTGGCGCCGAGAGCAACGTCGCGATCGGCCTCGCTCGCCTCGGCGTGCCCGCCACGTGGATGGGCCGTCTTGGTAATGACGCTCTGGGCCGCCTGATAGAACGACAGTTGCGGGCCGAGGGCGTGAACGCCGCAGCAACCCGCGACCCGAATGCTCCGACTGCCCTCATGCTCAAGGAGCGCCCGACGGCGGGCTCCAGCGCCATCTCCTACTACCGGACAGCCAGCGCGGGCTCCTTTCTCTCACCCGAGCAGTTGGACATGACCCTCATCCGCGAAGCGCGGATCCTGCACATTACGGGTATCACGGCGTCGCTCGGTGCCGGACCACGGGCAGCGCTGGACGCCGCGATCAATGCGGCGGTGGAGGGCGGCACGCTTGTCTCCTTCGATGTGAACCACCGCTCGCGGCTGTGGAGTAGCGAAACAGCCGCTGCCGCATATCGCGAGATCGCTGCCCGCGCCGATATCGTGTTCGCCGGCGACGACGAGGCGGAGTTGCTTACCGGCGAAAGCGAGCCGGCTACGCAGGTTGAGGCGATCACCAGGCTGGGTCCGACGCAGGCGATCGTGAAGCTCGGCGCCGACGGTGCCCTTGCGCTCGCCGACGGTCGCACCGCCCAGCAGCCAGCATTTCCGGTGCAGGCCGTCGATACGGTCGGTGCCGGCGATGCCTTTGTCGCCGGTTACCTTGCCGAGCTCGTCGGCGGTGCCTCATTGGGCGAGCGTCTACGCACAGCCGCCGCGTGCGGTGCAATTGCGTGCACGGCGCCGGGCGACTGGGAGTCCGCCCCTGACCGGAGCGCGATCGCGCGCCTGCTCGGAGAAGGCGACCCCGTGCAACGCTAACTCTCTACCGCGGAGTACAAAGCAGGCTCTTGACTTATACCGCCAGCGGGATCAGCATGTGCACAAGCCCGGACATTGGTGTCCGGCGCAGACTGCTTCAGCACCCGTAAGGGGATGATTCAGAATGTCCAGCCCTCAGCCGCGGGAGCCCAATGGCGTGCCGGTAGTACGGGTTCCGCTTCGAGTCTCGGCCGGTTGCATGGCGATCAGCGGCTTATTGGTGGCGGCCACCACGCCGCTGCATCCCAATATCCTCACCAACTCCGTGAGTGAGTCCGTTGAGGGCACCCCTCTGTGGACCGCCATTCACCTCGCTCTTCTGATCGCGATAGCGCTGGCATTCGTGGGGGCCTGCGGCATAGTGGCCGCACACCACAACCAGCTCGGCCGCTGGGGTCAAGCCGCTTTGGCCGCGAGCCTGGCGGGCAGCGTTGGCGGGTCCGCGGTCATGGGGCTGGAAGCGATCGCGTTTCCCATCCTCGCAACCGATGCTCCGGAACTCCTTGCCCTGGACGGCCCATTGCTCACCACTCCGACGATGATCGGTGTGGCGATACTCCTCCTTGGATGGCCGATCGGCTTGACCATCCTGGGCATAGCGGCTGCACGTGCTCGCGTCTTCCCCCGCGGCGCCGGCATCCTCCTGGCCTTGGGCGGCCCGGCCTTCTTCGCCCTTGAGGGGCCGTTCCTGCCTGTCCTCGGGGTGTTGTCCGCACTACTCCTCGGTGGTGCTCAGCTCTGGTGGGGCTGGCTCCTCTGGCGTTCAAAAGAGACGCGTGTATTGCACCGGTCCCCTCCGACTGAATTACCTGTGCCTATGAACCCGGGTACCGGCCCGGGCGGTGGTTAAGAGCACGCTGCCCGCCGTAATCGAATTGTTCCCATCACCGTGTAACTGAGTGCGAACCGTGGCAAACATACCGGGCATGACGGCACAAATGATCGAACAGCTCCAGACCATTCCCTCCCTTACGGGCAAGCTATGGGAGGTGAAGGTGGGCATTGCTGCTGGGCAGTTCCTCTCCACACCCCGGAAGGCTGCAGAGCGTATCGCGGCCATCGCCGAACGCCGCCTGGCGCAGGGCCGACCAATCATATTCAATGTGTACCGCCTCAACGCGAACGACGAGGTGGAATGGGATGCCAGCACCGACGTCGGCCGCGTTTTCGCGGACACGGGATGGCCGGCCTCGAACTGCGCGATACAGCGGGCGCAGGTCATCGACATCCTGGAAGCAATTCTCGTCGAAGACTGACCGCGACCGCACCCCGGGCACCAGAGGCCGCGAGATAGCCCGCCTGGGCGTTCGGTGGGAGACCGCTAATCAGGTCTGCCGCACGCTACTGGATCAGTAGTTTTCTTTGGGAAGCACGATCCACAGAATGATGTAGACCAACTCCCCAATTCCTACCAATCCGAAGATCACGAATCCGAGCCGGACGAGCCACTTGGGCAGCCCAAACCCGGTCGCAAGAGCCGCGCAGACTCCTGCTATTACTTTGCCGCTACGGGGACGAACGAGTGTGCCAGCCATGCGGCGACTCTACGCCTCCGGTGGAACAGAGGGAACCCCGGGTGCCCGCACGCCGCCCTGGTTCACTGCCTTCTTGACCTGGGCCGCGATCATTTTCTCGGCCTGCGATCTTCTTGAGTGATGCTTCTCCATTCCTGATCAATGGCCACCGTGGAAAGATGAATCCCATGGGGATTGGAAGCGCTGAGGCGCAACGTTTGCGTGATATCGCCGTCATGCGACGCGTCCGCGACCGCATCGACCGCGAGTATGCCCAACCGCTCAACCTCGAAGCACTGGCTCGCGGTGCCCATATGTCGGCCGGTCACCTGAGCCGTGAGTTCAAGCGCATCTACGGGGAGTCGCCCTACTCGTATCTGATGACCCGGCGAATCGAACGAGCGATGACCCTCCTGCGCCGAGGAGACCTCACCGTCACCGAGGTGTGCTTCGCGGTTGGTTCATCCTCGCTGGGCACCTTCAGCACCCGGTTCACCGAGTTGGTCGGCGTCCCGCCGAGCGTCTACCGCCGTGAGCACGACCACATCGAGGGAATCCCGCCCTGCCTGGCCAGGCAGGCAACCAGACCGGTCAGGAATCAAGAAGCGAGCCGCCGGTAGCCGAGTCTAGGGTGATGCGCATGAACATCACCATTCACTACACCTTCCTCCCGCACACCGACGCTGACGCAGCACTGAGCTTCTACCGCGACATTCTCGAATTCGATGTCCGCAACGACGTCGGCTACGAGGACATGCGCTGGATCACCGTCGGGCCGGCCGGACAACCGGGTACTTCGATAGTGCTGCACCCACCCGCTGTAGATCCCGGTATCACCGACGATGAACGCCGCACGATTCTGGAGCTCATCGCCAAAGGAGCCTACTCCGCCATCACCCTTGCCACAGACGACCTCGACGGACTGTTCGACCGGCTCCAGGCTGCAGGCGCCGACGTCGTGCAGGAACCGACCGACCAGGACTACGGAGTCCGCGACTGCGCCTTCCGCGACCCGGCCGGGAACCTCATCCGCATCAATCAACTCGACTGAGCTTCGGCGGCAGGACTCCTACTTAGCTATTTGCGCCCTGCCGCCGCACCATCTCGCCGATCCAGATCGGCGCGTACGGTGACGTGCAACCGGGCGGTGTCGGATAGTCCTTGAGCACTTCCAGCCGCTCACCGATCTCGAGCGCACGGTCACGGTACTCGGCATGCCCGATACCGATCTGCGCCAGGCACGTGTTCATAGCCCACTGCAACCGCTCGGGGGCATCCTTCATCTGCGCCTCAATGAGGTCGAGCAGCCCCTCAAGGTCGACGCCCTCGGGCTTCTTCACTACCCGCTCAGAGGTAAGCGCCCAACCCGCACTCGCCACCACTGCATCCGCATCGTTGAACCATGCCAACCGCAGATCCTCAGCATGTGGTGACTTCCTCACCACGTAGTTCACGAGCCAGTCCTGCACCTTGGGCGTGCGTGCTTGTCGAAGCATCGCGTCCAGTTCATCGCGTCCGAAATCCTTCGGCCGGCAGATCAGCAGCGCCAGTAGTCGCGCTGCAGAGTCACCAGTCGCCCAGAGCTTACGCGCGAGGTCCTGCTGGGTCTTCAGCCGCTTCGCCAGCGCCCGCAGCTTGGTGAGATTGACCCCATGGTTATCGCCGTGCTTCTCATTCACCTCACGGATCCTGGGGTCTTCGAGGGCAGTCAGCTCGGCCAGCACCTCGTCCACCGTCGTCTCACTCGCTGTCGTGATCATGTCAGCCTCCAGTCGTCGGTCCAACCAGCTTAAGAGGCGCTGCCGACCGAAGGAGCTTCCCTGGCCGCCTGAATTACGACACCGCATTTACCGGCGGTGAGGGTTCGGAAGCTACTGGCCCCGTCGGGGCTTCTGAGTAAACTGATGCGCATGACCGGACAGGATCCGGCTCCGCTCGAGGCCGGTGCGGTTTCCCACGGTGCGGACCTCTCCGCGGACGTGACAATTCCCTCTATCCGCGCCGGTAGCGGTGGCACCGCGCGGCCGCCGGACGACGACGTCATTGACACATCGCTCCGCAGCCCGGCGGAAAGGTTCCGCACTTTCATGGGGATCCTCGTGAACACCGGCGTCGCGAACATCACCACCAGCTACCTCTGGTTCGCCCTCACGTTCTGGGCCTATCTGGAGACGCGAAACGTGATTGCCACCGGGGTGATCGGCGGCGCATACATGCTGTTGATCGCCCTGTCGAGCATCAGTTTCGGCACGTTCGTGGACCGCTACCGGAAGCTCGCAGTGATGCGTTTTGCCGGCGCATTCACCCTGGTGATGTTCCTGCTCGCCGGGATCATGTTCCTGCTCACCCCCGGAACCAGTCTGTTGGACCTGAGACAACCCTGGTTCTGGGTCTTTACGCTGATCATCCTGATCGGGGCGGTCGTGGAGAACATGCGGAACATCGCCCTTTCCACCACGGTCTCCATCCTCATCGAGCCGGACCGGCGGGCCAACGCCAACGGGATGGTTGGGCTGGTGCAGGGGCTGATGTTCATTATCACCTCGGTGCTTTCCGGGCTGTCGGTGGGGTTGCTCGGCATGGGTTGGACGATCGTTGTCGCCCTCGTCCTGACGGCGCTTGCGTTCGCGCATCTGCTCACGCTGCGCATGCCCGAAGAGATACGTGCCGCCGCCACAGACGCACACGGGAGCTTCGACCTACGCGGCTCCTGGGCGGCCGTCATGGCTATTTCGGGCCTCTTCGCGCTGATCCTGTTCTCCACATTCAACAACTTCGTGGGCGGCGTCTACATGGCGCTGATGGACCCGTACGGGCTGGAGTTGTTCCCCGTGGAGCTTTGGGGAACCTTCTTCGCGCTCGGCGCCACCGGGTTCATTGTGGGCGGCGCCCTGATCGCCAAGTTTGGCCTCGGATCCAATCCGCTGCGGACCATGCTCGTCGCTGTGGTGGTGATGGGAGTTATCGGCGCGGTCTTCACGATCCGAGAGTGGGCATGGCTCTACATCGCCGGCATCTGGCTGTACCTGGTTCTGATTCCATTTATCGAGGCCGCCGAGCAAACGGTCATCCAGCGGGTCGTGCCCCTGCACCGTCAGGGGCGGGTGTTCGGGCTTGCAATGGCTCTCGAGTCCGCCGCCGCACCCATTACCGCGTTCCTCATCGCGCCCATCGCCCAGATCTGGATCATCCCGTACGCCCGCTCAGCAGAAGGCGCAGCCCAATTGGCCCCGCTACTCGGGGAGGGAACCTCCCGCGGCATAGCCCTCGTGTTCCTGATCGCGGGGCTCACCATTATTGCTGCCGCATTGCTGGCGTTCGCGACTCCGGTCTACCGTCGGGTGTCAGCTTCATATGCACGGGCGGCGGCCGAAAGCCCGGGGACGCTTACGCCGTGACGAAGCCGCTGGCACCGCAACCGTGCCGTATGGCCCGGGTGAGGAGATTCTGCGCTGTCGAACGGCCACTTCGGCAGGCTAACTAGTAATAAGCGTGCTTCCTATCTGGCTCTTTTGGAACTACCGTTAAGTACGACGTCGATATCCGAAGGCCGTCAACTAGCGAATTCCATCCACTAGCACTGAATAAGCCCCCAGGAGAGACCATGAGCACAAGCGCAGGATCCGCCCACAGCGGGCCGGACGACAACGACCCGGACCACACCCGGCGCCTCGACGACGACCGGGACGACACCCGGCGCAACGACATCGACCGGGACCAGCGGGATCACCTGCTGGAACGGGAAAAAGAACAGTTCGGCGGCGTCAAGATTGGTTCGGCCTTCTTCGGCTGGCTCACCGCCACCGGAACCGCAGTGCTGTTGACCGCACTGGCCGCAGCATTCGGCGCAATCATCGGCAACGCAACAAATGCGGATGCACCCGATCCGCAGACCGCCGGAATCATTGGGGCGATCATCCTGGCCATCATCTTGTTCCTCGCCTACTTCTGCGGCGGTTATGTCGCCGGCCGGATGGCCCGGTTCAACGGCGTGAAGCAGGGCATTGCCGTGTGGGTGTGGGCAATCGTCATCGCGATCATCGTCGGCATCCTCGGCGCAATCGCCGGTGACCAGTTCAACATCCTCGCGCAGGTCAACACCTTCCCGCAGATCCCTAACGCGGAAAATCTGACCACAACAGGAATCATCTCCGCGCTCATCGCCGCGATCGTAGCCCTCGCCGGTGCGGTCCTCGGCGGCCTGGCCGGAATGCGATTCCACCGCAAGGTCGACAACGCCAACCTCATCGACAACCGGTAACAACAGAGTCCCAGCGCTCAGCTCTCGGCCCACCACCCCTATAGGGGAGGTGGGCCGATTGCTTGTCTCTGGCGATTGATCGGGAGGCTAGGAGAGCCGGATCGCCCGATGCTCACGCAACCAAAGGAGAGTTACCGTCGCGGCGCCGGCCGCCGCGGCCATGAGGGGCCAGGCCCAGTTATTCGGGTCTGGGGCAAGGAGCGCCGTACCGTCCTGCCACGGCCAAATCGCCCGAAGGGAACCAAGGATCAAACCGGTGGCAATCACCAGCGTGGGGCGCCGGTGTTCGCGCAAGAGATAGGCAAGAGCCCGAACCAGGGTTGCGAGCCCCACAACCGTGCCGGCACCGAAAAGGGCAATGTAGCCCAGGTCCCGGGTACTCACCGCCTCAAGGGTCGGCTCATACATTCCCACGGTAAGAAGGACGAAAGAACCCGACAATCCGGGCAGCACGAGTGCGCAGATAGCCACCGCGCCACTGATGAGCAGTACCCACCATGTCGGTTTTTCCACCTGCACCGCGGGGATGCCGAGGAGGAGGAAAACCACAGCCGCCACAGCGAGAACAACGCAGGCGTTGCGGATCAAAGGACCTCGCCCGGGCGGCGTCAGCCTCTGAACCATGGTCGCCGGCACCAGCAGGCTCGCGAGCACCATGCCCAGGAAGAGCGCCCGTGAGTTGACGGGTTGAGTCTCCACGAAGTGGTGGAGACGCCCCGCCAACATGAACAGAGCCAGAACCATGCCGACGAGGAGCGGAAGGACCAGCGCCCACTCGACCTGCTTGAGGTGGGCCACGGCCAGCGTTCGACCCCGCCTACCCACAAGAGAGGTCGCTGCCCGGACAACATGGTTAGCGGAGACGATCAGGCGGTCATAAATCCCGAGGACCAGCGCGAGGGTGCCTCCGGACACCCCGGGTACCAGTTCCACGAGGCCCATCAGCACCCCCTGAAGGATGGCAGGAAGTGATCGACCCCATCCCCTCGAAGGTGCAGGTGCGCTGGATGCGGGTACGTGACTCATCCCTTTTACCGTACGTGAGGTCCTCGAACCTGCAGCTACCGAATGCCCCGAAAGGACCCAGTTGTGACCAACTACGCAGTGAGCCGGCTGCCCAATGATGCGGTGATTGAAAAAAGGTCTACGCAGGGCTGAGCAGGGCAAGCCGTGCGTAGGCTTTCAGACTGAATCCGGCTGCGGCGGCCTCCGCGGGAGAAGGGCCCACACCAGCGGCGAGCAGTTTGCGGGCTGCCATGTGATCCGACGGCGCGTTAACGGATTCGACCGCCACAAGACGCCCCCCGCGGTAGCAAAGAACGGAGAAACTCGCAGCGCCTGGATCGCCGATGACCAGGGTTTCGTCGTCTGCACTGGCCATCCCCACCATTTGGAGGCGGAGAGAACCCTGGGTGGACCAGAACCAGGGAGTTTCTGTGTAGTCGTTTGACGCGCCGAGGATGGTTTGTGCTGCATGGCGGCCGTGAGCGGCAGCATTCTGCACGGACTCCAGCCGACACACCGTTCCGGTATGAAGGCTGGGGAAACTCGCGCAGTCGCCGATGGCGAGGATTACCGGGTCCGAGGTCTTGAGCGCCGAGTCCACCAGTATCCCGTTGCCGCTAGGCAGGCCGGCGCGCGCTGCAATGTCCTCATTCGGTACGACGCCGATGCCCACTACGACAAGATCGGCCGGATATTCGTTCCCGGCCGTTGAGACGGCGGAACTGACGCGGCTATCCGGGCCGCCCTCAAAATGGCCGATGCCCTCGTTCAGGCATAGTTGAATCCCATTTTCCTGATGGACGGCTGTGAACCACTCCGCCGTCGTCGGACTTAACGCGCGCCCCATCGGACGAGGTGCGAACTCCAGGACAGTCACAGCGCACCCATGGGCACGGGCGGCCGCGGCGAACTCCAGACCGATGAAACCCGCACCCACAACAACCACGGACCGAGCCTTCCGGAGCGCGCCGTGGAGCAGTTGAGCGTCCTGAAGCGTTTTCAGGTAGTGGACTCCCCCGAGATTGACTCCGGCACACGAGAGCTCCCGGTTCCGCGCGCCCGTAGCGAGGACAAGATGCTCGTAGTCGAGGACCGTTCCGTCTGAGAGGGCGACCGTCTTGGCGTCGCGGTGAATTTCGGTCGCAGCGACGCCGGCTCGCAGGTCAATGTCCTTGTCGGCATAGAACGACGCCGGTCGCAGCGGCAAGGGCGCCGGGTTGCCTGTCGGGGCGAGATAGTCCTTGGACAGCGGCGGCCTCTGGTATGGGAGGCCCTGCTCACCCTCGAGGATGGTGATTGACCCGGTGTAACCGCCGGAACGGAGGGAGTCGGCTGTCTGCAGCCCGGCGTGGCCTGCGCCGACGATAACGACGCTCACGGTCTACACCTGATCCGAAGGGACGTCGACGACGATGCCGTCCAGTTCCGCACCGATGCGCACCTGACAGCCGAGGCGGGAATTGTCGGTGCGTTCCGCCGTCGTGCAGTCCAGCATTTCCTCCTCATCCTCACTGATTTCAGGAAGCGCGTCGCGGAATTCGGGACGGACGTAGACGTGGCAGGTGGCGCACATCGCCTGTCCGCCGCACTCGCCCACAATGCCGTCCACGCCATTGACGACGGCGGCGCGCATCAGTGAAGTGTTCTCGTCAACGGTGACGGTTTCGGACTGTCCGGTGGGCTGGACATAGGTGATGGTAGGCATGATGCTCCTTAGGAAATGGGGGTAACGAAACGGCCGGTCAGTTCCAGAGGACCGGCATCTTGATCAGACCGCGGAAGACCCAGCCGGCGTCGATTGACGCGTTGTCGGGGTCCAACCGCAGGCCGGGAAGGCTTTCGAACAGGGCAGGCATGGCGACCTGCGCCACCTGGGCCCGTGCAATCCAGGTGCCGGCACAGAAGTGCTCGCCGCCGCCGAAGCCAAGGTGCGGCTTCTTGGGACGGTGGATGTTGAAGGACTCGGGGTCCTCGAAAACTGCGGGATCGCGGTTGGCCGCACCGAGTACCACGCCGAGACGGGCACCTGCCGGGAGGCGCACGCCTTCCAGGACGGTCTCGCGTGTGGTTTGCCGCGGGTACATCCCGATGGGCGCAACCCACCGCACCGATTCCTCGAACGCGACGGGGAACAGCTTGGGATCCGCCAGCACATCAGACAGTTGCGCGGGGTTTGAGAGCAGCGCCCACACCGTCGTCGCCAAGACATCACGCGGCTCGTTGAGACCGCCGCCAATCGTCATTTTCAGGTTCGCCCGAATGGCTTCGAGCGGGATCGGCATGGAGGCCAATCCGGAGAGGAGAGAGTGGTCAGGATTCTTCGACAGGTACGGGATCATGTCATCGATCGCCGCGTCGACCTCGGCTGACGCCGTCTCGCTCTTGGCCCAGACGTCGGGATCATCAGCATAGTTGCCCGTCCCGTCGATCATGGACTGGCTCCAGCGCTGCAGGTCTTCCTGCGTGGAGTTGTGGAATCCGCAGATGAGTCGGAGGTTCTCCGCGGCATAAGGTGCTGCATAGTCCCACACGAAGTCAGATCCCGGCCCTTTGGCGAGGAGTTCATCCAGGTACTTGCGGTTGTTCTCCTCGAAGATCGCCGCCCAGTGCTTCTTGATGGTGCCCGGACGGAGTGTGCTCCCGTAGGAGTCCCGTTCGACCCTGTGTTCAGGATCATCCTTGCGCAGCATGGAGTGCCCCATCGCGCGTTTCATGAGCGAGTTCGTCTCGTTGGCCGAGAAGACGCCGGCGTCCTGCTCGATCGTGTGGCAGGCGGCGTAGCTGGTCACCATGTACCGATTGACGGCGGGCACCCAGTGCACGGGCGCTTCCTCACGCATCCGCCGGTAGATCGGGAAAGGATCGCGGTACAGGTCCGGGATGGTGACCCAGTCGGCGACGGGCGGCTCCATGGCGGACTCGGGGGCCCCTTCCACCACCGAGCCGGCGTGGTCCGCGGGAAGCGAAGCCAGCGCTGCGGCCCGTTCAGCCGGGTCTTCCGGCAAAGCCCCGCTGAAGGGACAGCCTTGGGTTTCTTGATTTCCCTGGATCATCGGTGATCTCCTACCTGAGCGACACTGCTTTGTCTTAACCCAGTGTGAGGTCGTTCATATCATCGGGTAAAGTACAAGTTTACGAGTAGCATCCACGGTTTTAGCGAGGTGTTCGTGACCAGATATACACTCCGACAACTCGACGCGTTCGTTGCTGTCGCCGAACACGGAAGCCTGACGGCCGCGGCCGAATCTCTTCACGTCTCGCAGTCCGCTATCTCCGGCGCTCTAAATAGCCTCGAACGGGTATTCGGGGCGCAACTGACCATCCGTCGCAAGGCCCACGGTGTAACGCTCACGCCCGCGGGCCGGTACGTTCTCGATCGCGCGAAGGGCCTCCTGAACGCGGCTTCCGATCTGGAGCTGCATGCGGCCGACGCCGGTACTGAGCTGCGCGGTGCTCTCACTCTTGGGTGCTACCTGACGCTTGCACCGACTGTCCTTGCGGGGTTGATTGATCAGTTCAGCCAGCGTCATCCGTTGGTGGAACTGGACTTCTTCGATGGCCCGCAGTCCGAGATCCAAACCCGCCTCCTCTCAGGTCGCCTGGACCTCGCCGTCGCCTATGACCTTTCCCTACCTGCCGGACTTCAGCGCCAGCGGCTTTACGACGCCGCACCCTCCATTGTCCTGGCGGCCGACCACCCACTGGCCTCACGATCTTCGCTAGGACTCAAGGACGTGGCCGATGAACCCATGATCCTTCTGGACGTCGATCCAAGCCGCGAAAACACCATGATGATGTTCTCGAGCGCGGGCCTCCAGCCGAACATCCGGTTCCGGACCACCGACTACGAGGTCACCCGGTCACTTGTGGGGCGCGGAATGGGCTACGCGATCCTGATCCAACAACCTGCCGGGAACCAGACCTACGAGGGCCGGCCGCTCGGGGTCCGTCCGATCGAACCAAGCGTCCGAAGCATCCCGGTCTCCATCGTGTGGCCCCGAAACATCAGGCCGTCCCAAAGTGCTGCGGCCATGGTTGACCTCGCACTCGAGCTTCACGCGTAACAGCGCCGGAATCGCAAGGCCCGGACCCTGCACTACCGTGCCCCGAATGGCCGTGAATCCTTGCGCTGAGGGATCGCGAAATTCGCCTCTGAAACGTATGTTCGGGAGGCCCCTTGAGGACTACGTTGAGTGCTACCACATCCCCCTGGAAGGACCGCAATGAATACCACCGCCCAGCAGATGGTGGCTGAGGCTAAGAGTCAGATCAGCAATTTGTCCGTGGAGGAAGTCGCTCAGGACTTGAGTCCGGGTCGACCACCCTCATCGACCTCCGCGAGCCGGAGGAAATCAAACGAGACGGGATGATTCCGGGCGCCGTCGCAGCCCCTCGCGGCATGCTCGAGTTTTGGGCCGACCCCGCCAGCCCCTATCATCGCCCGGAGATTGACCCCGGCAACCGCAACATTCTCTACTGCGCTTCAGGCGGCCGCTCCGCCTCAGCAACCCAAACCCTGCAGAAGCTCGGCTACAGCAACATCGCCCACCTCGACGGCGGGTTCAAGGCCTGGCGCGAGCAAGCCCGCCCCGTGGAAGGTGCGCCCGAATAGTCGCCTGACAAGGACAACGGATGACAAACTTCTTTGCCTGACTTCTTCCCGTCCCTTTGCTCAGGTCGATGTGTTCTCTCCGACTCCCTACCTTGGCAACCCAGTCGCCGTCGTACTGGATGGTGAAGGACTGGACGATGTAGCGATGCAGCGATGTAGCGATGCAGCGCGTCGCGCGGTGGACCAACCTGTCCACGGCGCGACGACATCGTGCAGGAGTGCACCGCGGGCCTGATCAACGTCCGGCGGGGGAACGGGATCCTGTCATTTGCCGCTCGGCATCGTGGAGGACCCGGTCTGCGGAAGCATGAACGCCTCCGTGGGTCAGTGGCTGACCGGAGCCGGCGAGGTTCCGTCCGCGTACCGGGTTTCCCAGGGGACCCGGCTGGGCAGGGCCGGAGACATCACGATCCCCGCCGATGACGACGGCACCGTCTGGGTGGGCGGCGCCACGACCACCTGCTTCCAGGGCACTGCGGAGATCTGATTCATCGCCCCATCCGTATATAACAGCACCATAACGATCAGCTAGCTTTCTATCGGTGGGGTGAGGTCCTGTGGCACTGTCGGGTCACAGGGGAAACCCTACTCGCACGCACACCGCGCATCCCACAGCTCCAACCAGACCGTATGTGCCGGCGAGACCATCCGCAGGATTCTATGAGGAGGCAACTCTGATGAAGAAAGCACTACTGATCGCTCCCGCCGTCGCACTCGGACTTACCACTATGGCCGGTGCTCCAGCCATGGCCGACCACGCCGCCGGCTCCTATTCCACGACGCTGAACCAGCTCAACAATAGCGGTGCAACAGGTTCAGCCTGGATCGAGGTCAACGGCGCCCAGGCGACCGTCACGGTCAAGGCATCCGGCCTCGCGGAAACGTTCATGGACGGACCTTTCCCCCATGTGCAGCACATTCACATCGGTGGTCAGGGCGTCTGCCCAACCATGGCTGATGACGCCGACGGCGACGGCATCATCAACACCCCTGAAGGTGTGCCCGCATACGGCAATGTCGGCACTACCCTCTCCCTCGAGGGCAGCACCGGACCTGACGCCGCCACGGCCATTTCGGCTGCTCCCTCAGGCAGCAGCTACACCTACGAGCGCACATTCGAACTGAACCAGGAAACCCAGGACGCCCTGGCTAACGGAACCGGTGTCGTTGTTGTTCACGGCCTGGATCCCGCTACTCAGCCACCCGCAGCTACCGAAAAGATGAGCACACTGCCCGGAGCCGAATCACTGCCGCTTGCGGCAACTGCACCGGCCCTGTGCGGACCGCTGCAGATGCAGCCTGCAGGCGGAGCCGACACGGGCGTTGAAGTTGTTGCTGCCGGCGAAAACGCTGGAGCCAACGACGCCGGCATGCTTGCCCTTGGTGGAGCGGGCCTGCTCGCTGCAGCCGGTGCAGCCTACGCTGTTCGTCGCCGCATGGTCGCTGACCACTAGGACCAGCAACTAACCCATGATCCAGGGTACGACGAGCCGCCGCTCCCGCTTCGCAGCGGGGGCGGCGGCTCTCATACTTTTGACGGTTGGCTGTGCCTCTCCGGTTACCGGCGACAACGAGATCGCGACGAACTCGCCAATAGCCGCGAGCCCCTCCGCGGAAGCTTCAAGTGCCCCGGCACCGGGCAGCACCGAGCAAGCCGACGAGGTGCGGGTGATGGAGGCATCACCACCGGTCAGTTTTGCCATACCGGCGCTCGAACGCACTGGCGGCATCATCGAAACCGGGCTGCGTGAAGACAACACACTCGAAGTTCCGCCCGACCACGAAGGCGCGCCTGCCAGCTGGTACACGGGTTCCCCGACACCCGGAGAGCTTGGACCATCGGTTTTACTGGGGCACGTGAACTCGACCGAGGATGAATCCGGTGTCTTCTACAACTTGGAAGCGTTGAAGAACGGCGATCAGATCGAAGTTGCCCGTGAAGACGGTTCCACGGCCGTTTTTGAGGTCTACAAAAGCGAGCTTTACCCCAAGGACGACTTTCCCACCAAAGCCGTCTACTTCCCCGTGGATGATGCGGAACTGCGCCTGATTACCTGCGACGGATTCACCGAATCAACCGGGGAGTTCGTGAACAACCTCGTTGTCTATGCAACTCTGGTCGCCACGAAATAGAACGAATCCTCAGACGACGACGGCGGTGGCTTCCAGTTCAATGGCCGCGCCGTGGTTGAGCGCGCTCACCCCCACGACAGCTCGAGCAGGACGATGCGAACCGATCCACTCGCCATAGATTTCGTCGAACGCGGGCCAGTCGGACATGTCCGTGAGGTACACCCTCACCTGGACCAGACCGGAGCGGTGAAGTCCTGCAGATACCAGGCAGGCATCGAGGTTATGCAGAGTTTGCTCGACCTGCACTGCGAAGGTCTTGGAGGTGACCGGTTTCCCCTCACTGTTCACCGGCAACTGTCCGGAAATATAGGCGGTGCCATGAGCGATAGCGACGTGACTGTACTTCCCCCGAGGAGGCATCAGCCCGTCTGCGTTGATCTGCTTGATGTTCGGTTCGTTCGGTTGCATGGGGTTCACCTTACGTAGTTATGGAGCGCGGTCCACGCGTCACCCCGTCAGGGAACCTGCGAGTGCTGCCGCACCGGCGAGCGCCAGGATGCCTCTCACGGTATTTGCGCGGCCCCAGGGACGCTCGAACGTTCGCCATACATCCGGGCCCACGCTTCTGACAGGCACACGGGCAAGCGCGTTGTTGAGCGGAACGTTGACGGCGATCGTCACACCGAAGCTCGCCAAGGACAGTGCCGTACCGGTCAGCCGCAGCATGGGCGACCCTGAGGTCCCGGCGGTCACCCCTGCGACCACGGAGGCGAGTGCGCCCCCGAAGAAGAGGGCCATGAACGGTGGACGGACCGCAAGCACGTTGATCCGCTGCATTGCGCCGATTGCTTCACTCCCCGCCCGGACGTTGAGGGCGGGCAAGACCATGGCGGAGAACGCCACGTAGACGCCGCCGGTGGCCCCGGCGCACACCGCCGCTGCAGTTGTAGCGGCGGTTTCAAGGAAGTCAGGAGCAGTCATGGCTCAAGCACACCGTGATTAGTTCAGACTTCACATAGTTATGCTGTGTGAATCCATACGTAATCGTCTAGCGTAGGCGGCATGGATCCGCTCGTTCGCTTTCTCGACGGCCCGCATGCCCGTCAGGCCTTCGCGCTACGCGTGGCTATGACCCCTCCGTGGTCGCTGGACGTGAGGGACCATGCTCCGTTGACTGTGATGGCTGTGCTGTCGGGGCAAGTGTGGCTCGGGGTGGATGGCGAATCAATCTCACTTGGTGTGGGCGATATAGCACTGGTTCGTGGGCCGGAGCCCTACGTCGTTTCTGATGAGCCCGACCGCGAGCCGAGCATCGTTATTCATCCCGGACAGGAGTGCACCACCCTCGTCGGTGAGCCGGTGCACCTGAGCATGAGCCACGGGGTCCGCACGTGGGGGAACACCGCTGCCGGGGAGACCACCATGCTGATTGGCACCTACGAGAGCGACGCTGAAATCGGTTCCGCGGTGACGGCAGCCCTGCCGCGCACCGCCGTCGTTCCCCCGGGCGCCGTCAATCCCGCACTGGTGCAACTCCTCGCGGAGGAGGTTGGAACGGATGCGCCCGGGCAGGGCAGCGTGATTGACCGGCTGCTGGACGTGCTCCTCGTCCACTCCGTGCGTGCCTGGAGCGATGCACGCCCCGGACGCGCGACGGGCTGGCTGTCGGCGAGTGCCGACTCCGTCGTCGGAAAGGCCCTGGAACTGCTTCACGAACTGCCCGCCGAGCCGTGGACGTTGGAATCGCTTGCCCGCCGCCTCCATGTCTCGCGGGCCACCCTGGCCGCTCGCTTCCGCTCCGCCGTCGGCGAGCCGCCGATGACATACCTGACCAACTGGCGGATGCTTCTGGCCAGCGAACTCCTCGCGGATCCGCACCGCACCACGGCACGGATTGCGGGCGAGATCGGTTACGGCAGCGCGTTCTCGCTGAGCACGGCCTTCAAGCGCAGGTTTGGGGTAAGCCCAACCGAGTACCGCCGTCGCAAATATGCTGCGCCTGCGTAAGCGGGCATTCACTAGCCCGCCCGCCTAGTGTTGTCCGTGTATGAATTGGGAAGCAGATCAGCACTCACGATGACGAGGGGCAGCTATGAAGCAATACGCGGCAGACACCGTACGGGAACAGATCCTCGCGGTCCTGTCCGCTTGGGGCTTGGCTCCAGAAAGAGCTGAAACCACCGCCGGCGTGATGGTGGAGACGGATCTGATCGGGATCGACTCTCACGGGATCTCCATGCTGCCCATGTACCAGCAGCTCATCGACGCCGGGAAACTCAACACCGGCGCCGACGCGGTCATCGAGCGGGAGGGCACATCAACCGCGGTGATCGACGGCGGCCACAACCTGGGACACTCCGCGATGGTGACAGCGATGCAGCTTGCCACCTCGAAGGCCAGGGAAACCGGCGTAGGGGTGGTCACCGTCCATCGTTCCCACCACTTCGGCGCGGCGGGACATTACGCCAAAATCGCTGCCGAGGCCGGCCAGCTAGGGCTGGTCACCTCAACCACACCCACCAAGTCCGTGGTCCCCACCCGCGGGTCGAGGCCTGTCCTCGGGACGAATCCGCTGGCGTTCGCAGCGCCGAGCGCCGACGCCGATGTTCCGTTCGTCCTGGACATGTCGACGAGCACCGTCGCAGTGAACAAGGTGAAGGTGTACGACTACCTCAACCAGCCCCTGCCCGCCGGGTGGGTACTCGATGGTCTTGGCCAACCCGTCACCGATTCACACACTGCCTACAGCCAGCTCCGCAGTGAACAGCAGGGCGGATTGAGTCCACTGGGAGGAACCGAGGCGCTATCCAGCCACAAGGGCTACGGGCTCGCCGTCATGGTCCAGATTCTGGCAGGCGCACTCGCCGGTGCCACCTTCGCTCCGCTGAGGGAGCCGGCGGACCCGAACGACATAGGACACTTCTGCCTGGCCATCGACCCCGGGTTCTTCGGAGAGCCCGAACAGTTCACGATGTCGGTCTCACAGATCCTGGACACGCTGCGTTCCGAACCTCCCGCGTCGCCGGATAGTCCGGTCCTCGTGGCCGGCGACATGGAGCGGACTGTACGGGCGGAACGGCTGAACACCGGCATCCCGCTCAGCGACGCCCTGGTCGGCCACATCCGCGATATCTGTGCCCGGAACGAGGCCCCGTTCCACCTCTGATCCGGGTCCAGGCGTGCGCGTTACACCACGCCCAGCGCAAGCATCGCGTTGGCCACTTGAACGAAGCCGGCGATGTTCGCGCCCGCCACATAGTTACCCGGCAGGTCATACTCGTCAGCCGTGGCAGCGCAGCGCTCATGAATGTTGATCATGATGTCCTCCAGCCGCTGCTCGGTGTATTCGAAGGACCAGGCGTCACGGCTGGCGTTCTGCTGCATCTCCAGAGCCGACGTCGCCACACCGCCTGCGTTGGCCGCCTTGCCGGGACCGAAAAGGATTCCTGCTTCCTCAAACAATCCGATCGCCTCGGGTGTGCATGGCATATTCGCGCCTTCAGCCACCGCTACCAGACCCCCGGCGAGCAACCGCTTGGCGGCAGTTTCATCCAGCTCGTTCTGCGTGGCACACGGCAGCGCAACCCCGCCGTCGACATCCCACACCGAGCCGCCGGCAACGAAGACCGCGCCGGAGCCGCGCTCCTGCGCGTAGTCGCTGACGCGTCCGCGCCGGTTTTCCTTGATGTCGCGCAGTAGCTCGACGTCGATGCCCTGCTCCTCGACGACATACCCGGCTGAATCGGAGCAAGTGATCACGTTTGCTCCCAGCGCCTGTGCTTTCGCGATCGCATGCAGGGCGACGTTTCCGGAGCCCGAGACGAGGACCCGCTGCCCATCAAACCCGAGGCCCCGGCTCGCGAGCATTTCCCGGGTGAACAGCACGGCACCATAGCCGGTTGCTTCCGGGCGGACCAGGGACCCACCCCAGCCAATGCCCTTACCGGTCAGAACACCGGACTCGTAGCGGTTGGTGATCCGCTTGTACTGGCCGAACATGTAACCGATCTCGCGGCCGCCGACGCCGATGTCGCCGGCGGGAACGTCCGTGTGTTCACCGATGTGCCGGTAGAGCTCCGTCATGAACGACTGGCAGAAGCGCATGACCTCGCCGTCGCTGCGGCCGCGCGGGTCAAAGTCGGATCCCCCTTTGCCGCCGCCTATCGGCAAGCCGGTCAGCGCGTTCTTGAAGATCTGCTCGAAACCGAGGAACTTCACGATGCCAAGGTAGACCGAGGGGTGGAACCGCAGCCCACCCTTATAGGGTCCCAACGCGGAATTGAATTCGACGCGGAAGCCGCGGTTGATGCGGACCTTGCCCTCGTCGTCGACCCACGGGACGCGGAAGATGATCTGGCGCTCGGGCTCGCAGATGCGTTCGAGGATCGAGGCCTCGACAAACTCCGGGTGTTTCTTCATCACAGGGGTGAGGGAATCGAACACCTCAGACGCAGCTTGGTGGAATTCAGTTTCGCCGGGATTCCGACGGACCACTTCATCGCGGATTGCTTCCAATACCGAGTCCATAAGGAGCTCCTTCGCTACGTGACTTACCAAGCCAGCTTACTGGTGCTCTAACTGATCATGCGGGGGCGGTCTGACGAAGACTGTTGGCAGCGGCCAGAAGATGACCCCCGAAGTACTCTATGTGCCCCTCCACCCGGGCAGCCGGACCGGAGATGTTGAGGGCGGCGATGATCTGTCCCGAGATATCCCGCACAGGAGTGGCTATGCCGATAATCTCCGGATCAAAGATCCGGTTGGCGACCGTGTACTGGCGCTCGCGGGACTGCCTGACGCCGTCGAGGAAGGCTGTCGCCTGCCGTTTTGATATCTTCGGCTCTGAACTGCGTGCAATTTCGAGGATCACGTCATCGTCATGGTCCATCAGCAATGCCATGCCGCTTGAACTTCGGACGACGGGAATCGTCCGGCCAACCCAGCCCTGGGTTTCGAGGGAACGCCGGGAGCCCTCCGACCGGACGGTGAGCACTTCCCCGTCGCTCAGGACGGTCAGATGACTGCGCTCCCGGACGTTATCGGTGAGCCTTCGCATGATTGGGCCCGCATTCTTTGCCAGATGCTGGTCACCGGCCCGTGAGGCCAGTGCGTACAGGCGCCAGCTCAGTTCGAAACAACCCCCTGAGTCGCGGGTGACCAGGCCCGACTCCAGGAGGCTTTTCAGTTGCCTGGAGATGATCGACTTATCCCGGTCCAGCGCCCGTGCAACCTCGGAGACGGTCATTCCCCGCGGGTGCATACTGGCATCCGCGGCGGCCAGCACCTCCAACAGCGCCATCATTTTGGCGGCGCTGCTCTGCTTCTGCTCGGCAGTCATCAGGGTCTAGAGCTCCTCGGCAGCCAGCTTTGCAGCCTCTCGGGCAATAACGTCGGCACGCGATTCCTGCAGCAGAGGCCACCGGCGGCGCAACAAACGCAGCTCCTGCAAATCGAGTTCACAATCAATGGCACCCTCGTCCGGGCCAAGCTCTGCGATCACGTCACCCGAGGGATGGTAGACGCGGGAGCCGCCCCAGAAATCCCGCCGATTCTCTTCACCACAGCGGTTCACGAAGATGACATAGGACTGGAGCACGACTGCGGCATGCAGCAGCAGAATCTCCCAGGCGCGTGCTGTCGGCACGCCGACGGTGCTGGTAGCACTGTTCACCGGCACAACCATTACCTCCGCCCCGCTGTGGGCGGCGAGCCACGGTACCGCGGGCTGCCAGGCGTCATTGCAGATCAGCACCGACATTCTTGTGCCAAGGACGTCTTCGCACCGCAGGGTGCCGCCCGGTCGGAAATGCTTGCGCTCCTCCCAGCCACGGTACGTGGGGAGATACATTTTGCGCTGGATTATGGCCTCATCGCCCGAAATCGTCGC
The DNA here is from genome assembly GCF_058269075.1 of Arthrobacter sp. TJ-270. Classification (NCBI taxonomy): domain Bacteria; kingdom Bacillati; phylum Actinomycetota; class Actinomycetes; order Micrococcales; family Micrococcaceae; genus Arthrobacter; species Arthrobacter sp. TJ-270. Next base: position 962,466 of record NZ_JBZCNB010000001.1, read on the forward strand.
GGCACTGTTGAACGAGTGGTGGCGGAAGGCTTCCGCGAATCCTGCCACCACCACGGGGCCGTGTGTGCCGAGCTTGAGCAGCCGTTCATCCGTAGGACGCAGCGGCAGCGCATCGGGAACCTCACTCAGGTGATAGCCGTGGGTGGCAAGCTCAGGCGCCACCACCAGGTCCCGGCCGCTACTGTCCGCAACGAGAGTATCGAGCCTCTGCAGATTCCCATCAACGTCACCCAGAACGGGGTTCGTCTGGAGCAGCCGGACCTTCACGGAATCCGACTCCCGGAAGCCGTCGTATTGGTTCACTGAATTTCTTTCTGCGCGGAGTATTTGTACCCGCCATCACTATCCACCGCAGGGTGAACCACAGCAACACGTCGATGCAAACTATGCAACACAAAGATGCATCGCTCGTTGCTGATTTTGCACCGTACCGTTGCGCAGATCACGGTGTACTTCTAGAGTCATCGGCATGACGACCCACGCACGCTGAAGTGCATGGAGCGCAACGAGACGAGGCGTTTTGTTTGATGTGCACGTCCACGCCGCGCCCGACGTGCTTGACCGCATCGGGTACGACGATGAGATCTGTGCCGAATATGTCGCAGCGGGGTTCAGTGGGTTCGTACTCAAGGGACACCAGGAATCCACAGTTGGCCGAGCCAAAGTACTCTCACGCACCTTCGGCCTCGACGTCGTCGGCGGTATAGCGCTCAACCGGCCCGCCGGTGGGATCAACCCTTCCTCCGTCGCGGCGACGCTCCACAGCGGTGGCCGCGTGGTGTGGTTTCCCACCGCTGATGCGCACACGCAGGAATCGGCGGCCCTCCCCCGGCTTAGTGATCTCCAGCCGCGTCTCGGCCGCTCGGCGCTGGCCACTCCTCCGGTCCTGGCCGCCGATGACAAAAAACTCGGTGACATCTCCCTGGTGCTGGACCTCATCGCCGAGTTCGACGCAGTCCTGTGCACCGGCCACCTCAGCGGTCCGGAGTGCCGCTGGCTCTTCGAACAGGCAAGAAGCCGGAACATCAGGCGTTTCCTGCTGACCCATCCCTCTTACACAGTCCCCGGAATGAGCCCGGCAGAGATAGCCGAATTGGCGGAGCTGGGCGCGCACGTGGAAATCACCGCGTACCAGCTGTGGCATCAGCCGGGAATGACCGATGCCCTCCTTGTGGACGTGGCCCGCGCTGCCGGGGACATGCTGATCCTCGCATCGGACGCCGGCCAGCCCGACAGCCCACAACCGCCGCTGGCGCTCAGGGAGCTGATTGAACGGCTGGCCAAGCAGGGACTGGACCGAAAGTGGCTCGAAGCCAGCGCAGCCGACAAGCCAAGGGAGCTCGTCTTGTGATCATATCCGCGACCCGAACCAGCGGCAGGCGACGGACCGCTAGGCGCCAACCGGGAAGGAGCGCCCCATGGAATTTCTGGATTTCCTGATCAGGCGCAGCGACGACATGCTCGAACTTGGTCTCGAACATGCCGCCGTCGTCGGGGTTTCGGTACTGCTCGCCACCGTCATCGGCGTCGGACTGGGTGTGGCCACCTACCGAAAACCACGCCCCCGTGAGGCGGTCCTGGCGGTCACCGGTGCATTCCTCACCGTGCCTTCATTCGCGCTGTTCATCCTGCTCATCGGTCCACTCGGCCTGGGCGCGCTGCCGGTGGTGGTGGCATTGACCATGTACGGGCTGCTCCCGATCGTGCGGAACACAATCACCGGGCTCCGCGAGGTGGACCCGGCCATCGTCGAAGCGGCCAACGGAATGGGAATGAGCCGCCTGCAACAGCTGCTGCGGATCGAACTGCCGCTGGCCTGGCCGGTCATCATCACCGGGGTTCGCGTCACCACCCTTGTGCTGCTCGGCATCGCCGCAATCGGCTCCATTGTTCTCGGCCCGGGTTACGGCGAACTCATCTTCACCGGCCTCGCCAGGGTCGGCACCCCGGTCGCTGTCCACCTTGTGCTGGCCGGAACGATCGGCATCATCATTCTCGCCATCCTGTTCGATGTCCTGTTCTACGCCATCCGCAGGCTCACTACGTCTCAAGGAATTCGATGAATGTCTCTACCGGAAGCAGTCAGCCGCCGCGAAAGGTCATGATTCGCCTCGAAAACCTCACAAAGCGGTTCCCGGGGCAGCAGGACAACGCTGTCGATAACCTGACCCTCGACATCTACGAGGGAGAGATCGTTGTCTTCGTCGGACCTTCCGGCTGTGGGAAAACCACCACCATGAAGACGATCAACCGGATCATCGAACCGACCTCGGGGCGGATCATTCTCGACGGCGAGGACGTGACCCAGGCGGACCCTGACCAGCTGCGGCGGCGCATCGGGTACGTCATCCAGCAGGTGGGACTCTTTCCCCACATGACCATCGGCGAGAACGTGGCAACCGTTCCGAAACTGCTGGGCTGGGACCAGAAGCGGATATCCGCCCGGGTGGACGAGCTGCTGAACATGGTCAACATGCCTCCGGCGGAATACCGAGACCGTTATCCAAAACAGCTCTCAGGTGGTCAGCGCCAGCGTGTGGGAGTTGCGAGGGCACTCGGTGCCGACCCCGACGTCATGCTGATGGACGAGCCGTTCGGAGCCATCGACCCCATCACCCGCGACCGGTTGCAAAACGAGTTCCTGCGCCTGCAAGCCGAGGTCCGAAAGACCATCGTCTTCGTGACCCATGACATCGATGAAGCCATCAAGATGGGCGACCGGATCGTCATTCTGCAGGAGGCGTCCCACATCGCCCAGTACGACACCCCGGAGCGGATCCTGACTGCTCCGGCGAACCAATTCGTTGCCGACTTCATCGGCAAAGGGGCATCGCTCAAACGCCTCAACCTGAGCCGCGTGGCTGATATCGAGCTCTCCCAGTGGCCGACAGTACGCACAGGCTCCAGTCCTGCTGCAGCGATGGCAGCCCTGGAGGGCAGCGGCCGCGACGCCGTGCTGGTGCTCGACGACGAATCCCGGCCCCGCCGCTGGGTGAGAGCTGAGGAGCTTCAGGGTGCAACCGGCGTCGCGCTGGAGGAGATGGGAGTTCCGCCCCAATCGATGGTCCGGCCGGATGCCACCCTGAGCGATGCGCTCAACGATCTGCTCTCATCCGAAAACAGCGTCACCATCGTGACGGACGATCGCGGGGCATACCAGGGCGTGGTTGACATCAAGCAGCTCAACGCCGCCATCCGTTCCATGCGCCGGTCCGGTACAGGACAGACCGGGAATCCGGACGACGCTATGGTCCAAACGGGCGAGGGCATGTCATGAGCGTTCCAGTCCGGGATAGAGACGTTGTAGTTCAGACCCCGCCGAGCACCCACCCCCGCACCATCGGCGGATATCTGGTCATGCCGGCGTTCCTGGCAGCCGCCTGCCTCACCATGTATCTCTACGTCACCTCGCGTGAACTGGACAGCATCGAAGCCCGCTCCCTGAACCCGGCATCACTCGCCACTGCAACCTGGGAACACATCCAGCTGACGGTGGTTTCGACCATACTGACGCTGATCATCGCCATTCCTCTCGGAATCCTGCTCACGAGGCCGTTCACCCAACGGTTCCGTCCTTACGTGATCACCGTCCTGACCCTCGCGCAGGCCATTCCCACCATTGCCGTGCTCGTCCTACTGGCGGTGGCTTTCCTGTTCCTCGGGTTCCAGGCGGCAGTCGTCGGCCTTGTGCTCTACGCGATCATCCCGGTGTTGCTGAACACCATGGTGGGGCTGGAACAGGTCGACGAGTCCGTCCTGGAAGCAGGCCGCGGAATGGGCATCTCGAAGATGGGAGTGCTGTGGCGCCTCGAGCTTCCACTGTCGGTGCCGATCATCCTGGCGGGCGTACGCACCGCCCTGGTGATCAACGTCGGCACAGCAACCCTGACCACCTATATCAACGCGGGCGGCCTCGGCGACATCATCGTCGCCGGCCTCTCCACGAACCGTGTGCTGATTCAGCTCGTTGGTGCCGGCCTGACCGCCGTACTGGCACTGCTCATCGACTACCTGGCAGGAATAGCGGAAGACTTCCTGCGCCCCAAAGGCCTTTAGAACACCCGACAACAAAAGAGGAATCATGAAAACAACACTTGGAAAGGCATCGGCGCTTACTGCAGCCGGAATCAGTCTTGCCCTGACGCTGTCTGCCTGTGGCGGAGGCGGCGATGGCGGTGGCGGGGGCGGTGGCGGGGGCGGTGGCGGCGAAGCTGCCGGCGGCGGAGAGCTGGAAGGCGCGCAGCTGGCAGTAGGCTCGAAGGAATTCACCGAGTCCATCCTGCTGGGCCAGATCACCGCCGTCGCGCTCGAAGATGCCGGCGCGGAAATTGAAGACCGGACCGGCATCTCGGGCAGCGCGACCGTCCGCGAGGCGCTGGAAACCGGTGAAGTCGACATGTACTGGGAGTACACCGGCACCGGTTGGGTGAACATCCTGGGCAACTCAACTGAGGACGTTCCGGAAGACCTGTACGCCGCCGTCTCGGAAGCCGACGCCGAAAACGGCATCGCGTGGCTCGAACCGGCTCCCTTCCAGAACACCTATCGCATCGCTGTCCCGAGCAGTTTCGCGGAGGAGAACGGCCTCGCCACCATGAGTGACGCGGCGGCTTACATCCAGGAGAACCCGGATGAGGGTGCAGTCTGCGCTGCCAGCGAATTCATCAACCGCGACGACGGCCTTCCAGGGCTCGAGGAGGCCTACGGGTTCGAGTTCAGCAGTGTAGTCGAGCTGGACCTGAACCTGATCTACACGCAGATCGGCGAGGAGTGCAATTTCGGAGAGGTCTTCTCGACCGATGCACGCATCGTCTCCAATGACCTGACGGTCCTTGAGGATGACGAGGAATTCTTCGTCGAATACCAGGGCGCCATGACACTGCGACAGGAAACCCTCGATGAGTACCCGGCCATCGTGGAGATCATGGCGCCCATCAGCGAGTCCCTGACCAATGAAACGATCACCGAGCTGAACGGCAGGATCGACAACGATGGCGAACAGCCCCGTGATGTTGCTGAGGAGTGGCTTGAGAGCGAGGGGCTGCTTGGCTAGCGCAGGCCTGGCCACAGCCAGCACACGCCCCGCAAGCCAGATAAAAGGAACACAAATGATCGAGAAGGAAACAACGTTCTTCAGTGAGGGCAGCCGCCTCAAGGCGACCCTCTACTATCCGGACGATTTGGCGGGCCCGGGCCCCCACCCGGCAATCATCGTCAACTCCGGGTATCAGGGATTCAACGAGTTCTATCCGAGAATGTTCGCGAAGCAACTCACTCGGCGCGGCTACATCTGCCTCGGTTTCGACTACCGTGGATTTGCCGACAGCGAAGGGGAAAAGGGCACGGTTCTCATTGAGCAGCAGGTCGAGGACGTCCGCAATGCGGTCACCTTCATGCAGTCCCAGGAGGACGTGGACGACGCCCGTCTGGGCTTGGTCGGGTGGGGCATGGGGGCGGCGAATGTGATTGTCGCCGGAGAACGCGCCCGGAACGTTGCCGGCGTAGCAGCTCTGAACGGCTTTTACGACGGCGAGCGGTGGCTGCAGTCCATCCACACCTATGACGAGTGGACGAAAATCCTTGACGAGGTGCAGCAGGACCGCATCCACCGGGTGCTCGAGGGGGAATCCCGGCTCGCCGACACATTTGAGCACTACCCGCTGGACCCCGCCACCAAGGACTACGTGGGGAAGGAACTTTCCCAGGTGTATGGTTTCGGCCATCCGACGCGAATCCAGTTCACGGAGTCGATCATGGACCTGAACGTAGAGAAGGTGGTCGCCGGCCTCGCTCCGGTTCCGCTGTTCATCGGCCACGGTTCACGGAACACGCTCCACCCGTTCAGTGAAGCGGCTTCGCTGTATGCTGCAGCGTCTTCGCCAAAGACGCTCTACACGATCGATGGGCGGCACAATGACTTCATGTATGTCGACCATCCGGAGTTCGTCCTGTTGTGCGACGAGCTGCAGACGTTCTTCGACAACGCCTTCGCCTTCAGCGCCTCTCCCCCGCGGAGCATCTCCGCCTGACGGCGTTCCAACGGCACTGCGTTCCAACGGCAACGAAATGGGCTCACCGCATGCACGCGTAGTGGGCCTCTTTCGTGCCCCGATGGGCTAACCACCGTTCAGCGGCTCGGCGAGCGACGTCTTCAATTGTCTGGTCAGCCACCGCTTGTACGACTCTTCCGTCCATCCACAGGTGAGAACCAGAGCGCGGTAGAGGGCCGGGTCATTGTGGATCCATAGCGCGTCGATCCACCGTAAAGGGAACAGTGCTCCACGACGACGACGGCGCCGCCTACTGGTTCCTCGGCAGTCTGGCCACCGTCAAGGTTTCCGGCGAGCAGACCAGGGGCAAGCTGACCGTCATCGAGTTCGTCAACCCCGCCGGATTCTCACCCCCCCCGTGCACCGCCATGTCTCCGAGGACGAGTGCTTTTACATCATTTCCGGGTCCGCGAGGTTCCAGTGCGACGGCGAAACCTTCGACGCGGGCCCCGGCGACCACGTCTTCCTGCCGGTCGGATCGACCCACACCTTCAAGGTTCTCGGAGAGAAACCACTGAGGTCCCTCCAGATCACGGTGCCTGCCGGCTTCGAGGAATTCACCGCCGAGGCGGGCCAGCCCGCCCTTGAGCGTGAACTTCCGCAACCTGGGCCCGTTGATCCTGCGGCGCTCGGCGCAGCGGCGACGCGCCACAATATTGAAATCCTGGGACCGCCTCCCGCCGAACTCTGAAGCTCATCCCGCCCCGGATTCCCCAACTCCTGCCTGCAGACAGTCCCAACGGCGGCGTGTCGCAGAGACACGCCGCCGGGCAGGTCAGAACCCGGGGAAGGTGGTCCGCGGTGCAAACGATAACGCGCCTGATGCCGCTGTTGACCTCCACCAGTGACCTGTGCCATAGTTTGTAATCGATTCCATGGAAACGATTCCATGAGCAAGCGTAGGAGCACAGGTGCGATCAGTGACGATCAAGAACGTCGCCGACATGGCGGGCGTTTCAGTAGCCACCGCCTCCCGCGTGCTCTCCGGCCACCCTTCCACTTCCGAGGAAGCGCGCACAGCGGTCAATGGTGCGGCCAATAAACTCGGCTTCCGCCCCAACGCGCAGGCGCGATCGCTCCGCAAGACCAGCACCCAGACCATCGGCCTGGTGCTCCCCGACGTCCGCAACCCCTTCTTCGCGGACCTTGCCCACGCCGTCGAACAGCGTGCCCGCGACTTCAAATACCTCACGCTGTTCGGCAACGCCAACGAGGATGCCGAACAGCAGGACCGCTACTTCGACATCATGCTCACGCAGCGCGTCGACGGCCTCATTGCAGCCCCGCAGGGAGACATTGCTGATCTTCAGGCGGTCCTCGACAGCGGCGTTCCCACCGTGTTCGTTGACCGTGTCATCCCCGGCACCGCCGTTCCGAGCGTGACGCCGGACAACACCACCGGCATCCAGGAAGCAGTCCGTCACCTGACCAACCTGGGCCACCGCCGCATCGGTTACATCGCAGGCCCCCAGTCCACCTCGACCGGGCGCGAACGCCTCGCCGCTTACCAGGACGCACTCGCGGACACCAACGCAGACGACGACGCCGGCCTCATCTTCTTCGGCGACTTCCAGTCAGCCAGCGGTGCAGCAGGTGCCCGCCACCTGCTGGAACTCCCCCAGCCGCCTACCGCCCTGCTCGCCGCCGACAGCCTCATGAGCATCGGTGCCATCGGTGTCTGCAACGAACGCGGTCTGGCCATCGGCACTGACCTGGCATTCGTTGCCTACGACGACATCGAAGCCTTCACCCTCATCAACCCGGCTCTCACCGTGATCGCCCACGACGTCGACGCCATGGGCCGTCTCGCCGTGGACCTCCTTACGCAGGTCATCGCCGGTGAAACCCCGGATTCCGTGATACTCCCCAGCCGCCTCATTGTCCGCGGTTCCACCACGACCCTTCCAGGAGGCATTCATCGTGAGCGATAACTCAGGGACCGACAATCCCATCCTGACGCTGGAAAACGTCACCAAATCCTTCGGACCCGTGACAGTAATCAAGGGGGTGACCGTCAGCGTCTACCCCGGCAAAGTACAGGTGCTCCTCGGAGAGAACGGCGCCGGCAAGTCCACGCTCATCAAGATGATGGCCGGCGTGTACCAGCCTGATGGCGGCCGAATCCTCGTCGACGGCAAGGAAGTCCGCCTCCCCGACACCAACGCCTCCGAAGCCCTGGGTATTGCCACCATTCACCAGGAACTCAACCTCGTGGGTTCAATGACCGTCGCCGAGAACATCTGCATGGGACGCTTTCCCCGCCGCTTTGGGCTGGTGGACCGACGGAAAATGCGCGAGATCGCCCGGGAAGCGCTCGGCATGATCGGACTGGACATCGATGTGGACCACAAGGTCAGCGAACTCGGCATCGCCCGCCAGCAGCTGGTCGAGATCGCGAAGGCGCTCAGCCTGAACGCCCGCATGCTCATTCTTGACGAACCGACGGCGGCACTCACCAAACGCGAAATTTCCGCCCTGTTCTCGGTTGTGGAGGACCTTCGCCAGCGCGGCGTGGGCATGGCCTTCATCTCGCACCACCTGGACGAAATCGCCGCAATCGGCGACTCCGTGTCGGTGCTGCGCGACGGCGAATTCGTCGCCGAGGTTCCCGCGGACACGCACGAGGATGAACTTGTCCGACTCATGGTCGGACGCTCCATCGAACAGCAGTTCCCCCGTCGCCGTGAGTACGACGGCCCGGCCGACACACTCCTCGAAGTGGAAGGCCTCTCCACCAAGGGCCTGGTGAACAACGTTTCCTTCACCGTGCGGGCCGGTGAGATCGTGGGGCTTGCTGGGCTGGTCGGCGCCGGACGCACCGAGGTGATCCGTGCTGTCGCGGGTGTCGACCCCTACATCAGCGGGTCCGTCCGCGTGCGCGGCAAGGAACTGCCCAAGTCCAGCATCGGCGCGGCCATTCGTGCCGGCGTCGGGCACGTCCCGGAAGACCGGAAGGCACACGGGCTGGTGCTCGGCGCACCGGTCAACGAGAACATCGGCTACGCAACGCTCGCAGCGACGGCGAAATCCGGACTCGTGGACCGCACGGGTCAGCGCAAGCGCGCACAGGACGTCTCGGACAAGTTGCGCATCCGCATGCACAACCTCGACCAGGTGGTCGGCTCGCTCTCGGGCGGCAACCAGCAGAAGGCGGTCTTCGCCCGCTGGATCGTGGCGGGTTCCAACGTCCTGCTGCTGGATGAGCCTACCCGCGGCGTCGACGTCGGCGCCAAGGTCGAAATCTACGAACTGATGAACGCAATCACCGCAGCAGGCGGCGCCGTCGTCATGGTGTCGAGCGAACTGCCCGAGGTGCTCGGCATGAGCGACCGCGTGCTGGTGATGAGCGGTGGACATATTTCCGGTGAATTGAGCGCCGACGACGCCACGCAGGACGCCGTGATGTCGCTGGCGGTGCGCGATGTACAGCGCGATCTTGAAGACAAGCTGATGGAGGACGGTCATGAATAAGGTTGCAACCGCGGCGGCGCCGAAGAAAACGCGCGACGGCGGCTCACGGGTGGGCAGGTTCCTGGCCGACAACGGCGCACTGGTGGGACTCTTCGTCCTCGGACTGGCGCTGTTCATTGCGACGCCGGACTTTCTCACCGGGCCCAACCTGCTGAACATCGGCATCCAGGCCTCCGTCATCGCGGTCCTCGCGTTCGGGCTGACCTTCGTCATCGTGGCCGCCGGCATCGACCTCTCGGTCGGTTCAGTCGCAGCACTCTCGGCCATGGGTTCGGCATGGATGTTCTCGCAGGGCTCCATGCCCGGCTGGATCGCGCTGATCGGCGGGCTTGCTATCGGTGCGCTCGCCGGCGCGGTCAGCGGTTTCGCCGTCGCCTATGGCAGGCTCCCCTCCTTCATCGCCACGCTCGCCATGCTCAGCATCGCCCGCGGACTCACCCTGGTCATCTCCGACGGCCGGCCCATCAGCACCGCGCCCGCCGTATCCTTCCTCGGCGGCGATCTCGGCGTCATCCCCATGCCAATCATCGTCCTCGTCGTTGCGGGCCTCGTTGCAGCCTTCATCCTCAACTTCACCGTCATGGGCCGCTACATGTACGCGGTCGGCGGAAACAAGGAAGCGGCGCGCCTCTCCGGTGTTCCCGTCCGCAAGGTCCTCGTCACCGTGTTCGCGCTCTCCGGGCTCTTCGCCGGGCTCGCCGGGCTCCTGCTCTCCGGGCGCCTCGATTCCGCCCAGCCACAAGCGGCCGCGGGCTACGAGCTCGACGCGATTGCCGCCGTCGTCATCGGTGGCGCTTCGCTCGCGGGCGGTATCGGGCGCATCAGCGGCACGCTGGTAGGCGCGCTGGTGCTCGTGGTGATCCGCAACGGCCTCAACCTCCTCAACGTCTCCTCCTTCTGGCAGCAGGTGGTCATCGGCCTGGTGATTGCCGTGGCCGTCGGAATCGACTCCCTGCGCCGCAAGAACACCCCGCACTAAAGACTTCCCGTCCGAAAACCGTCCTCACACGGAAAACACAGAAAAGGAACCAACAATGAAGTTCACTTCCCCCCGCAAGGCAGCAGTACTCACCATGTCGCTGGCACTCGCTTTCTCCGCCACCGCGTGCAACCGCGGCGGCGAAGAGGGAGCCGAAGGATCGACGTCGGCCACCCTCGCCCTATCCACCCTGAACAACCCGTTCTTCGTTGAACTGCGCGACGGTGCCGAAGCCGCCGCGGAAGAGGCGGGCATTGAACTTGAGGTGGTCGACGCGCAGAACGACTCCGCGACCCAGACCAACCAGCTGGCCACCGCTGCAACCAGCGGAACCGACGGCGTCATCATCAACCCGGTTGACTCCGACGCCGCTGCGGCCGCAGTTGCACCGCTGGTCCAGGGAGACATCCCGGTCGTCGCCGTCGACCGCGCAGTCAACGGCGCCGAGGTGGCCTCCCTCGTTTCCAGCGACAACGTCGCCGGTGGCAAGCAGGCAGCGGATGAGCTCGCCAAGGCCATGGGTGAAGAGGGCAAGGTCATCGTCCTGCAGGGCGTTGCCGGCACCTCCGCCAGCCGGGACCGCGGCGCAGGCTTCGAAGAGGGCATTGCCGCGTACCCGAACATCGAGGTGGTAGCCATGCAGACCGCCAACTTCGACCGCGCTGAAGCCCTCAACGTTGCCACCAACCTGCTGCAGGCCAACCCCGACGTTACCGGCATCTTCGCCGAGAACGACGAAATGGCCCTCGGCGCCATCCAGGCTCTCGGCGACAAAGCCGGGTCCGAGGTGAAGGTTGTCGGCTTCGACGGCACCGAGGACGGCCTCGCCGCCATCCAGGAAGGCACCATGACGGCCACCATCGCGCAGCAGCCGGCCGAGCTCGGCAAGCGCTCCGTCGAGGTCCTCCAGCAGGTCCTTGCCGGTGAGACCGTCGAAGAAACCATCCCTGTTCCGGTCACCACCGTGAACTCGGAGAACGTTGGTGAATTCACCGAATGAGCACTCAGTCGCCGGGCGTCGTCGTTGTAGGGTCCATCAACGCCGACCTCGTAGTAACACTGGAACGCCACCCCCAGCCGGGCGAGACCCTGCTGGGACGGACCATGACAGTGATGCCCGGCGGCAAGGGCGCCAACCAGGCCGTAGCTGCGGCGAAGCTGGGAGCCCCAACCACGATGATCGGTGCGGTCGGTCAAGACTCCTACACCGACGTCGCACTTTCCGGTCTGCATGCGGCCGGCGTCAATACTGACGCCGTGCAGCGCGTAGGGACCACTACCGGCGTCGCCATTGTGGAGGTCGACGACGCCGGCGAGAACACTATCGTCGTCATCCCCGGCGCGAACGGCGAAGTCACGCCTTCGATGGTCGCCTCCGCCGCAGATCGGATTGCCGACGCCGGGGTGCTGGTCCTGCAGGGCGAGATCCCTGCCGCCTCGGTTGCTGCGGCGGTTGGGGCTGCGCTTTCGGGCGGTCATACGCGGGTGCTGATCAACCTTGCACCCGTGATCGAGCTGGACCGTGAGACGCTGCTACGCGCAGACCCGCTGGTGGTCAATGAGCACGAGGGGGCGCTGGTACTGGCGCAGCTCACCGGCGCTCCGGCACCCTCCGATCACGCCGAGACAGCCAGGGCGCTTACCGAGTGCGGCTTCCAGTCCGTTGTCATGACGCTGGGCGGTGCGGGCGCGCTGCTGTCGGATACTGCCGGTGTCCTCGAGGTGCCCGCGCCGTCGGCAGCGGTGGTGGATACCACCGGCGCCGGGGACGCCTTTGTGGGAGCGCTGGCTGCCCGGCTGGTTGTCGGAGACGCGCTGCCCGACGCCGTTCGTGTCGCTGTTCGGGTCGGCGCGTTCGCCGTCGGTGCCGAGGGTGCGCAGCCTTCCTACCCGTCGCTGACCGATGCGCTCCCCGAGGCACCGACCCCGCAAGGAGCCGAAGCTTGAAGAAGAACGGAATACTGAACGGCCCCATCAGCGCCCGGCTCAGCACTCTGGGTCACGGGCATCTGGTGATGATCACGGACTGCGGCATGCCGCTGCCAGATTCTGCCGCCGTCGTCGACCTCGCCCTGGTGAAGGGGACGCCGGCATTCGCGGAGGTGCTCCGCGCGGTGCTGGCCGACCTCGAGGTTGAAGGTTCGGTCATCGCAGCGGAAGCATCCGGGACCGTTGTGGAGGACACCGTGCGGGCCGAGGGCCTCTCCCCCGACTCGGTAAGTCACGAGGAGCTGAAGGAACTGCTCACTCAAGCGCGGCTCATCATCCGAACGGGCGAAGCGACGTCGTACGCAAACGTTGCGCTCCGCTGCGGGGTCACGTTCTAGAGGCCGCCAGGGCCGACCCTGCTAGATTTCTTGCAGGCCACTCTGAACCTACCCGCCACCGCAGCAGAGGATTGTGATGACCAATCTGGACGCGCACCCGCAGGAAATGCTCTGTGCGGGAAACCCAACCCCGGTTGCTGCTGAGCTGCTGGCCCCCCGCGACGTGCCGCTGGGAGGGCCGCGGGCAATGACCGTGCGCCGGACCCTGCCGCAGCGGCAGCGCAGCATGATCGGCTCATGGTGTTTTCTGGACCATTACGGCCCGGACCCGGTGTCGGAGTCCGGCGGAATGAGCGTGCCCCGGCACCCTCACACCGGACTGGCCACTGTGAGCCTGCTCTTCACCGGGGGGATCAGCCATCACGATTCCTCCGGCGCCCACGCGCTGGTGCGCCCCGGAGAGGTCAACCTGATGATCGCCGGGCGCGGAATCTCCCATCAGGAATTCTCCACACCCGACACCTCTCTCCTGCACGGCGTACAGCTCTGGTACGCACTGCCCGACGCAACCCGCCACATGCCGGCGACATTCGAACACTACGAACCCGAGCCGGTCACAGGCGAGGGAACGCTGCTCCGGGTGTTCCTCGGATCCCTGGCGGGGTCCACGTCACCGGTCGAGACCTACACACCGCCGCTGCTGGCCGCCGAAGTCAATTTGGAGGCCGCAGCCCGGTTGGAACTGAACCTGGACCCGAAGTTCGAGCACGGCGTACTGCTGGACAGCTGCGACCTCACCCTCAACGGCTCAGAGGTTCCGGGAAACCACCTGGCCTACCTCCCGCCCGAGCAGCGCTCCCTGATGCTGGAGGCCGGAGAACAACCGGCCCGGCTCATCCTGATCGGAGGCGAGCCCCTGGGCGAGCAGATTGTCATGTGGTGGAACTTCATCGGGCGTACCCATGACGAGGTGGTCGCCTACCGTGCTGCCTGGCAGGCCGAAATCGGCGCGGAACGGTTCGGCGCACCCGCTGACGACCACTACGACGACGGTGCCCCCTACCCTCGCTTCGGCCCTTACCCGGAGGGGCAGCCTGCTCCGCTGCCGGCGCCGGTGATGCCCACAGTACGATTGCGTCCCCGGGGCTAGGCACGCGGAGCGCGGCGAGCGCGCAGGCTGTCCTGTTCTTGGCGAGCGGCTGGTCCAGTTTCATCACCTGATGTGCCAATCTGTCGACGGCGGCCTGGTGATGCGGTAAGCGGAGGTCTCAGTCCACGAACTCCGACTGGATCTCGATGAAGTCCCAGTCCCGCGGATCAAGCGTGGACCCGCTCAGGTCCGGCCCGCCCGCCTCACGCACGGCGTTCGCGGCACCCGGGTCAACCTCCGGCGCCCGCAGATTCTCGCGGAACCATTCCTTGTGCCTGGTGTCCAGAAGTATCCACCACTGCTCAATGCGAAGCTCTGCCATGACGCACCCCTCGAATCAGTCTGGGCTTCCACGGTAGGCCTGCACACGCGGTGGCAACATACCTAGCGCTGCTATGCTTTGCTTACCTAACACCTCTAGGTATCTGGAGATCCAGTGCGCATTGATAAAGACCTTGTGGCGGCCTCCGCCACCCCGCTCGTTCTGGGCATCCTGGCGGAGGGCGACCTTTACGGTTATGCCATCCTCAAACGCGTCGGCGAGCTCTCCGGCGGCAGCATGCAATGGACCGACGGAATGCTCTACCCGCTGCTGCACCGGCTCGAACGGCTCGGTTACGTGGACTCATCGTGGGGCACCTCGGAGGCCGGTCGCCGTCGTAAGCATTACGCCATCACACAGACCGGGCGGGAAGCCCTCGCCGAACGCCAGCAGCAGTGGACCGTCGTCGCCGACGCGCTGCGGCAGGTGTGGAACACTGCGCCGAGACCACCCGCAGTGACCGAGGGGTGGGCATGATGGCGATGCACGCTGAGCTCGAGGCGCAGATCGACCGCTGGCGCAGCTACGTTCAACGCAGCCAGGCGATCTCCCCCGCCGACGTCGACGAGCTCGAAGACCACCTCCGCGAACAGATCGCCGAACGGCAGGCCACAGGCCTCGACGACGAGGAAGCGTTCCTCGTCGCCATCAAGCGCCTCGGCAATCTCGATGCCGTGTCCCGCGAGTTCGCCCGCGAACACTCCGACCGGCTGTGGAAGCAGCTTGTGCTACTCCCCGAATCAACAAACGACGACGACGCCACCCCGCCCTGGCGCGAACTGGCCGTGGTCCTCGCCCTGGCTGTGGGTGCGGGCATCGCAGTGAAGGTGGGTCTCTCGCTCATCGAGAACGAAAACGTGTTCGCGCGAAACCTTGGTCTGCTCGTGTTCCCGTTCCTGGCCGGCTACTTCGCCTGGAAGCGTCAGCTCACCCCCTATGTCGGCGCGGCGCTGCTGATCCCCTTCGTAGCCCTCGCCGCGGTACTCAACCTGTATCCGTTCTCTCCCGGCGGTTCCACGGAGCTACTCGCGGTTCTCCATGCCCCGGTGGTCCTGTGGCTGCTGGCGGGGCTTGCGTATGTCGGCGGCCGGTGGCGGTCCGACAGCCGCCGCATGGACTTTGTCCGCTTCACGGGCGAGTTCGCGATCTACTACACGCTGATTGCCCTCGGCGGCGGCGTGCTGATCGGCCTCACAATCGGCGCCTTCGCGCTCATCGGCACCGACTTCGAGCCGATCCTCGGCGAATGGATCCTGCCGTTCGCTGTGCCGGGGGCACTGGTGGTGGCAACCTGGCTCGTCGAGGCCAAGCAGAACGTCGTCGAGAACATCGCCCCCGTCCTCACGCGCATCTTCACCCCGCTGACCATTGTGATGCTGCTGGCCCTGCTGGGAGTGATTGCTGCGTCGGGCGGCCTGGTGGACGTCGACCGTGAACTGCTCATCCTCATGGACGCGATCCTCGTGCTCGTGCTGAGCCTGCTGCTGTACTCGATCTCCGCGCGGGACTCTCTCGCCCGTCCCAACCTGTTCGATGGGTTGCAACTCGTTCTGGTCGTGGCGGCGATTGCGGTCGACGCGGTGATGCTGACTGCAATGCTCACCCGGATCGCCGAGTTCGGCTTCAGCGCCAACAAGATTGCTGCGCTCGGGCTGAACGTTCTCCTGCTTGTGCATCTGATCCGGGCGGCATGGCTGACAGTCAGCTTCCTGCGCAGACGGCGCCCGTTTGCGCAGCTCGAAAACTGGCAGACACGGTACCTGCCGGTCTACGGCGCGTGGGCCGCCGTCGTCGTCGTTGTGTTTCCGCCCCTGTTCGCGTTCTCCTGACCTGACCCTGGCAGCGGCTCAGGGCTCACGTGAGTTACCCCTTCTCAGCCGCAGCCAGCGTCAGTCGCTCAGCCGCGATGGTCGTGTCATCACCGTGACCCGTGTGAACCACGGTGTCTTCGGGCAGCGTGAGGAGTTTCTCCTGGATTGAGGCCACGATGGTCGGGTAATCGCTGTAGGACCGCCCTGTTGCACCCGGACCGCCGTTGAACAGCGTGTCGCCCGTGAAGACCGTTCCTTTGCTCTCCAGATAGAAGCACGTGGAGCCGGGCGAATGGCCGGGCGTGTGCAGCGCTCGCAATTCCCCACCCGCAATCCGAAAAACGTCGCCGTCATTCAGCTCATTATCCGGCTGTAGGTCCGTGTAGACCTGCTCCCACAGCACGTGATCCTCGGGGTGCAGATAGAGGGGTGCCTTGACCGCTTCGGCAACTTCGCGGGCTGCGCCGATGTGGTCGTTGTGCGCGTGGGTCAGCAGGATGGCCAGGACTTTACGGCTGCCAACCTGGTTGATGATGGCGGCGGCGTCGTGCGGGCAGTCGATGATGACGCATTCGTCGTCGTTACCCACGAGCCAGACGTTGTTGTCCACGTCCCAGGTGCCGCCGTCGAGGGAAAACGTGCCCGACGTGACCAGCTTCTCGATACGCAGGCTCATCAGGAGACCACCGACCGATCGATCTCGACGACGGAGCGGAGAACTTTACCTTCGTGCATCTTGGCAAAGGCCTCATCCACCTGGTCGATGCCGATGCGTTCCGTGACGAACGCGTCCAGGTCCAGGTTGCCCTGCTTGTAGTGGCTGACGAGCATGGGGAAGTCACGCGAGGGCAGGCAGTCCCCGTACCAGGACGACTTCAGCGAACCGCCCCGGCCGAAGACATCGAGCAGCGGCAGTTCCAGCTTCATATCCGGCGTCGGGACACCTACCAGCACCACGCGACCGGCGAGGTCGCGGGCGTAGAACGCCTGCTTGTAGGTCTCAGGACGGCCGACGGCGTCGATCACCACGTCCGCGCCGTTGCCTCCGGTCAGTGCCCGGATTGCCTCGATCGGATCTTCGGCCCGGGAGTCCACGCCATGGGTTGCTCCCAGCTCCTTCGCCATCTCGATCTTGTTGGCGTCGATGTCCACGGCAATGATCGTGGTGGCCCCGGCCAGCTTTGCGCCGGCGATCGCGGCGATACCCACGCCGCCGCAGCCGATCACGGCCACGGATTCACCGCGCTTGACCTCACCGGTGTTGATGGCCGCGCCGATGCCTGCCATGACACCGCAGCCCAGCAGCCCGACGGCGGCGGGATCGACTTCCTCGTCCACCTTGGTGCACTGCCCGGCAGCAACCAGGGTCTTCTCCGCGAAGGCGCCGATACCCAGCGCCGGAGAAAGCTCCGTGCCGTCCTCGAGGGTCATCTTCTGCGTGGCGTTGTGCGTGTTGAAGCAGTACTGGGGCTGGCCCTTTGCACATGCACGGCACTGACCGCAGACGGCACGCCAGTTCAGGATGACGCGGTCGCCGGGAGCCACCTCGGTGACGTCCGGACCGACGGCGCTGACCACGCCTGTGGCCTCGTGACCCAGCAGGAAAGGAAAGTCGTCAGAGATGCCCCCCTGCAGGTAGTGCAGGTCGGTGTGGCACACCCCGCAGGTGAGGATGTCCACCAGCGCCTCTCCCGGACCCGGATCCGGCACCAGGATCGTCTCCAGTGTGACCGGAGCGTTTTTTTCCTTGGCGATGACAGCTTGGACTTTATGAACCATGAGTTGGTTCCTTTCCAGAGACGCAGGGACTCAGGGGATGGTAGATGGTCGGTCGAGCGCAGTTCGGCACCTGTGCAACGATTCCAGAATGCGGGTATAACGCTTATGCGACAACTGATATATGAGTACGCTAATCTGGCGCCCATAGGCTGTCAACGCATGACGTGATATCCACTGTTTTACCAGCCGCGTTCGGCGAGGCGGTGCGGCTGCGGGATCTCCTCGACGTTGATACCGACCATAGCCTCGCCCAGGCCCCGGGAGACCTTCGCGATCATGTCCGGATCATCATGGAACGTGGTGGCCTT